>JBDTNL010000021.1:0-56530 GCA_039933785.1 Acidobacteriota bacterium | reverse complement strand
GCCTCGAGTCACTCGGCGAATCACTGCCCGGCCACCGGCGGGTATGTCATGCGCTCGAGCGACGGGACGCTCTCGTACTTCAACAACAAGCGCATCGATGCCACCTGGCAGTTGTACCTCAACAACAGCGGTCCGTCCTCGGGCTCGGTGAGCGATTTCGGGTTCGCCGCGGACGTGTCCTGCGTCGTTCACCCGGGCTCCGGCGGCGGATGCACGGCGAACTCCACTACCCTTTGCCTCAACAACAACCGCTTCAAGGTCACCGCGACGTACCAAGCGCCGGGCGATCCAGTAGGTACCTCCCATGCCGTCGGTCTGACTTCTGATACCGGCTACCTCTGGTTCTTCGCTTCGACCAACGTCGAGGTCGTGGTCAAGGTCCTCAACGGTTGCGGAGTCAACAATCGCTACTGGGTATTCGCCGGTGGTTTGACCAATGTGCGGGTCGTGCTGACCGTGGAAGACACCGTCGCCCACGTCACGCACACCAACTACGTCAACCCGCAGGGCACGGCGTTCCTGCCGATTCAGGACACCCTGGCTTTCGCGACCTGTCCGTAGTCTCAAGCAGCTGAGTGAGTAGCTCTCGATCGAGGCGGCGGTAAAGCTGCCTCGGTCGAGACCCAGGCTGTTACTCTTCCTTCGTGCGCCTGCCTTCCGTCGCAGCGTTCGTCCTCCTGGCCGTTCTCCACGCCTTCGCTCTCTCCGGAGCCGCGACGGCGGCGCCGCATTGGGTCCCCACGAGCCCCTTCACGACCGGGGTCGTTACGGCTCTCGCCGTGACCCCCGCTGGGCCATCGCTCTTAATCGCGTTTGTCGTGGATCCGGTGTTTCCGACGACCCGCACCGCTGTATTTCGCAGCGCCGACCGGGGAGAGACCTGGACCAAGGTCTTTTCCGATCCGCGGGGGCCCTATGACTTTCGGGGTTTCGACCCCCGGTTTCCGCGCACGCTCTACGCATTCGGAACCAACGGCAAGGCAATTCTCCTGTTCAAGTCGACGCTTGCCGGCCGCAGCTGGCGAAAGCTGTTGGTGCCCTTCGATTGTCTCGGCGAGGACTCGCTTTGTGAGACGTTCCTGAATGCCTTTGCGATCGACCCCGCCCACCCGGACACTCTCTTCGTGGCCGGGACCGACTTCATGCACTTTGTGGGCCCCGGCGACTTCTTCCTACGCAGCAGCAACGACTTCCACGACTCGCAGCCGCTGCCGCACCCAGCACCTTTGTTCGGGTTGGAGATCAACCCGCTTATCCCGCACGTCTTCTATGGATTGTCCTGCTCCGGCGTATATCAAAGCCTCGATGCGTCTTCGACTTGGCGCAGGGTCGGGGCCGGTTTGCCGCTGAACCTTTGTACCGGCTCTGAACCTCTGATGCGCCAAGACCCCCAGCGGCCTGGGTTTCTTTACGTCGCGGTGAAGAACGGCCTGTTCGTGAGCTCGAACGGTGGGCGCACGTTCATTCCGTTCAACGCCGGCCTCGAGTCGGAGACCATCAACAGCCTGCTGATCGACCCGACGAATGCGGCAAAGCTCTATGTCGGAATTGTCCGCAAGGGCGTGTACCAGTGGAATGCACGCTTGCAGCGGTGGATGCCGCTCAACGGCGGGCTCCCGATCGACAATTTCACCGGCACCCTCGCGTTGGATGCGCGTCATCCCGCCGTTCTCTATGCCGGCACCGAGTCGCAGGGAGTCTTCCGGTTGGAGTCGAAGTGACTCCACCCCGGCTGGTACTCTTCGAGCGTGCGCCTGCTCTCCGCCGAAGCGTTAGTCCTCGATGTGGTCGATCTGCAGGAGCGCGATCGCATCGCCACCTTCCTCACCCGTGAGTACGGCAAGAAGCGCGGTGTCGCTCAGGGCGCCAGGCGCAAGTACAGCCGCTTTGCCGGGCAGCTCCAGCCTCTGGCGAAGGTTCAGCTCGAGTGGTTCGAGAAGGACAATCGAGACCTGGCGCGGCTCCGGGACGTCTCGCTCATCCGTCCGGCGCACAAACTGCAAGCCGATCTCGAGGGCAATTTGCTCGGTAGTTACCTGGCGGACCACATGCTCGAGTTCGCGCAGGAGGGCGAGTCGAGTGAGAACCTGTACCGGTTGCTCGACACCTCGATCGAGTCGCTGCTTTCAGGCGCCGACCGCGATCTCGTGGCGCGCTATTTCGAGGTCTGGGTGCTGCGCCTGCAGGGCATCTTTCCCGCGCCGCGCGACTGCCCGATCTGCGGCCGCGCGTTCAGCGGCCTGGGGGACAGGGGAAGACCGGGCGCCCTGTTGCCGAACGACGGCGATGCGCTGATCTGTCTCGACTGCGCGGGCGGCGAGGGCGCGCGCGGCTCCACGGTGGGCACCGAGGTGCTGGAGTTCCTGCGCCGCACCGGGCGCGAAGGGATCGCGCAACTCGCCGAGACGGCGACGCGCGAGGGCACGCTGCGCGAGGTCGAAGGGCTGACCGCCAAACTCAGGCGGCGCTTTCTTGGGCATGAGCTGCGCAGCTACGACGTCATTCGCCAGGCCCAGCGGACCGCTGGCCCCGCTTAGCGCGGCTAGGCGTCGCCGCGGACTCTCAAGCCACGCCTGCGAGCAGCGAGCGGAGCTCCTCGGGGCGACCGGAACGAGCTTCCGCTTCGTCTCGGCTGACCAGGCCCTCGCGGACGAGCGCGGCTAAGGACTCCTCGAGACCGATCATGCCGATGCGTTTGCCGAGCGTGATCTCGGTGTAGAGCTTCTGTAGCTGACCGCTCCGGATGTGGTGCCGGACGGCCGGTGTGGCGAGCAACAGCTCCACCGCCGGCACCCGCCCGCGGCCGTCGGCGCGCGGCAACAGATGCTGTGACGCGATCGCGTGCACGCTCAGCGCGAGCTGCTGGCGGATCTGCTCCTGCTGGCTGGCGGGGAAGACGTCGACGATGCGATGCACCGACTGCGCCGCGTCGTTGGTGTGCAGGCTGGAGAGAATCAGGTGTCCCGTTTCGGCGGCGGTGAGGGCAGTCGATACGGTCTCGAGGTCGCGCATCTCGCCCACCAAAATGACGTCGGGGTCTTGGCGGAGCGCGGCGCGAAGCCCATCGGCGAAGGAGGGCGTGTCGCGCCCCACCTCGACATGCTCGACGGCGGAGCGGCCGTGGCGGTGCTCGATTTCGACCGGATCCTCGATCGTCACCACGTGGCAGGCGCGGGTACGGTTGATCTCGGCCACGATCGCGGCCAGGGTCGAGGTCTTGCCCGACCCCGTCGGACCGGTGATCAGCACCAGCCCGCGGGTGACCTTGGCGAGCTCGCCGAGGCTGGGCGGCAAACCAAGGCTGGCAAAAGACGGTGCCTCGGTGGGCAGGGCACGGATCGCCGCCGCGAGGTCGCCGCGCTGGCGGTGGATGTTCACCCGCAGGCGAAGCGACCGAGACTCGTCGCCGGATGGGCGCCGTAGCGAAAAGTCAGCCGATCCGCGTTCGGCGATCTGTTGGCGAACGCGACTGCTCAAGTGGTTCGCCAAGATCCCCCCGACCTCATCGCGGCCGAGCGGCGCGCGCTCCAGCTGGACCAGCCGGCCGTCGATACGGAGCGTCGGGGGCAGACCGGAGAGGAGTAGCAGGTCGCTGGCGCGACGGCGGACAAGCTCGGCAAGCAAGGCGTCGAGCGGCTCGTCGGGCGAAACGTCGAGCTGTTCGAGGGAAGCGAGGGGCGTGAGGGGAGTGAGGGGAGTCGGGCCGGTGCCTTCATCCGCCTGGGCGTCCGCGTCGGGCGCCGCGGCGTTCCGCTTGTCCAGATTCAGTTGGGCCACCAGGCGATCGAGGTCGGCGTCGCGGCGCATTTCCGTCATAACCCGATGATACGGATCTGGGAGGCGCTATGTCGGTTGATATGATCCAGGGTCCAAGTGTCATCGTGAGGACCCTATGCAGAGCTTCCAAGAACTGATCCTTCGCCTGTCCGAGTTCTGGGCGGGTCAGGGTTGCGTGTTGCAGCAGCCGTACGACCTCGAGGTCGGGGCGGGCACCATGCATCCCGATACGTTTCTGCGCGTGCTTGGCCCCGAGCCCTGGCGCGTCGCCTACGTGCAGCCCTCACGCCGGCCGGCCGACGGCCGCTATGGCGACAACCCGTTTCGGCTGGGCAAGCACAACCAGTTCCAGGTGATCCTGAAGCCCAATCCCGCCGACACGCAGCGCCTGTACATCCAGAGCCTCGAGGCCATCGGCATCGACCTCAAGGTGCATGACCTGCGCTTCGAGGAGGACAACTGGGAGGCTCCGACTCTCGGCGCCTGGGGAGTCGGCTGGCAGGTGATGCTCGACGGCATGGAGATCACGCAGTTCACCTATTTCCAGCAGGCCGGTGGGCTCGATCTGAATCCGATCAGCGCCGAGATCACGTACGGGCTCGAGCGCATCACGATGTTCCTGGGTTTGAAGGACAGCATCTACGACATCGATTGGGTCCCGGGCGGGTTCAAGTACCGCGACGTGCGGCATCAGGAAGAGGTCGAGTTCTCGAAGTACTACTTCGAGATCGCCGACGTCGAGTTCCTGCGCGCCCAGTTCGATGGCTTCGAACGCGAGGCGAAGCGCTGCTTGGAGAACGGGCTGGTACTGCCGGCGTACGAGTGCGGCTTGAAGGCTTCGCATTGCTTCAACGTTCTGGATGCGCGCGGCGCGGTCTCGGTCACCGATCGTGTCGGGATGATGAAGCGAGTGCGCGATCTGGCCTGCGCCTGTGCGGCCGAGTACGTGGCCAGTCGGGAGCGTCTGGGCTATCCGCTACTGGAAAAGGCTCAGGAAAAAGCTCAGGTAGAAAACGAGGCCGCTCGTGGCTGAGTCGACTTCGGTGAAGCGCGTGAGCGAATACCTGTTGGAAGTGCGCGCGGAGGAGATTCCGGCCCGCATGTTGCCCGGCGCGGCGCGCGAGTTGGCGACGCGGATTTTCGAGGAGCTGATGGCGCGGGGGTTGGGGCCAGCGGAAGTCGAGACCGGCTACACGCCGCGGCGGCTGCTGGTCGTGTTGAAGGGCTTGCCGAAATCCGAGCCGGATCGGGACGAAGAGATCCTCGGGCCGCCGCTGCAGGCGGCGCTCGGCAAGGACGGCGGGTTCACCGCGGCCGCGGAGGGGTTCGCCAAGCGCTGCGATCGTGAGCTCGCTGAGCTGCGCGTCGTCGAGACCAAGGACAAGAAGATCTTCTCGACGCGCATGCGCCTGGGGGAGTGGTCCGCTCTGGCGACCAAGCCCGAGGCGAAGGGTCTCTATCTCGCCGACATCCGGCGGGTGACCGGCCGCTCGACTTCCGAGGTGCTGCGCGAGATCGTGCCGCGGCTGCTGACCGCGCTCTCCTGGCAGAAGACCATGCGCTGGGGCAGTGGTATTGGTCCGTGGGTGCGCCCGATCCATGGAATCGTTTCGCTGTTCGACGGCGAAGTGGTGCCCTTCGAAGTGTTCGGCATCGCTGCCGGAGCGAGCACCGTGGGACACGCCATCCTCTCGCCCGAGCCGTTTGCAGTCGCCAACGCGGCCGACTATCGGGCCCGGCTTGCGGAGCGCGGCATCGAACCGAACGCCGAGGCGCGGCGCGAAACCCTTACGGCGCTCATGCACGAGCGCGCCAAGGCGCTTGGGGGCACGCTGGTCGAGGACGACGATCTGCTCGGCAAGCTCGCCGCGATCTGCGAGATCCCCGGGGTGATGGAGGGCAAGCTCTCGCCCGAGGTGATGGCCCTGCCGCGCGAGGTTTTGACCACCAGCTTGAAGGATCACCAATCCGCCTTCACGGTCGAGAAGGACGGAGCGCTGCTACCGGTGTTCTTCACCGTCATGGACCGCCGCGACGATCCCGCCGGTCACGTGCGCGGTGGCAACGAATGGGTGGTGCGCGCGCGTCTCGCGGATGCGCAATTCTTCTACACCGAGGACAGGAAGACGGCGCTCGCCGCGCGGGCGCCGAAGCTCGAGCACCTGCTGTTTCACGAGAAGCTCGGCAGCTACGCCGCGAAGACCGTGCGCGTGGTGGCCTTGGCGGAGTGGATCGGCAAGGAATCGGCAGCGGATACGCAGACGATCGCTCATGCTCGCGAGGCGGCCGCACTACTGAAGGTCGACCTCACCACCGAAATGGTGAAGGAGTTCACCTCGCTGCAGGGCATCATGGGCGGGATCTACGCCCGCGAGGACGGTCTGCGCGAGTCGGTCTGGCAGGCGATCTACGATCAGTACCTGCCGGCGGGAACGTCGGACGGGCTGCCGCGGAGCACGGTCGGGCGCATGGTCGGATTAGCGGACCGGCTCGACACGCTGGTCGGCATGTTCGGGCTCGGCTTCGTGCCCACCGGTTCGAAGGATCCGTTCGGCCTGCGCCGCGCCGCGCAGGGCATCGTGAGGCTGGCGCTCGAGGGCGGCCTCGTGGTCGATCTGGCGCGGGCCGCCGAGCAGTCCGCCACACTCTTCGGCGACCGCTTGAAGCGCGGCGGCGAGGAGATCCGTGCCGACCTTCGCGCCTTCCTCTACGACCGCCTGCGCTACATCCTCGGGCTGCAGGGCTTCGCCTACGACGAGATCGAAGCCGCGCTCGCTCTGGGCAGCTTGAACCTGCCCGACTTGCAGGCGCGGGTCGATGCCATCCACCGGGTGCGCGAAGAAGACCAGTTCGTCTCGATCGTCCAAGCCGCCAAGCGCATCGAGAACATCCTCCGCGAGCAGCCGGCCCACACCCTCGACGCGAAACACTTGCGGCACGACGCCGAGGTGGCGCTCTACAAGGAGCTCCAGACACTTCGCGGCGAGGTCGAGGCCGCGACGGCGGCGCGCGAGTACGAGCGCAGTCTGCGGCGAGTGAACGAGCTCGCGGGCGCGCTCGACCGCTTCTTCGTCGATGTCCTGGTCATGGATCCAGACCTCGCGGTGCGGGCCAATCGAGTCGCCCTGCTGCAGGAAATCCACGGTGTGCTCGGCAGAGTCGGCAAGCTGACCGAGATCGTGGTCGAGAAGAAGAAGTAGTGTCCGACGCGATCCTTTCCCTCGCGCCGCCGCCGGCCGACAAGCGGCTGGCCTATGGTCGCGACGACAATCAGTTTCTCGATCTGCGCCTGCCGTCGGGCAAGGGACCGCATCCGGTGGTGCTCAATCTCCACGGCGGATTCTGGCGGTCGCGCTATGACCTCGGCCACGCGGGGCATCTCTGCGCCGCCTTGACCAAGAAGGGCATCGCCACCTGCAATCTGGAATACCGGCGAGTGGGCAATGCCGGCGGCGGCTGGCCCGGGACGTTCGATGACGTGCGCTCAGGCCTGCGCTTCGTGGCTTCGATCGCAACCGAACACGCATTGGACCTGAAGCGGCTGGTGGTCGCCGGCCACTCCGCAGGTGGGCATCTCGCGCTCTGGCTTGGTGGCAGGGAAGCAGGGAGCGCAGGGGTCAAGCTCCGTGGCGTCGCCGCGCTGGCGCCGGTCAGCGATCTGCAGAAGGCCTGGGAGCTCCACTTGAGCAACGACGCTGTGGTCGAGCTCCTCGGCGGAACGCCGCGCGAGGTCGCGGAGCACTATCGCGACGCGTCACCGATGGATCTGCACATCGATCTGCCGCAGCGTCTGATTCACGGCGCCGCCGACGAGGTGGTGCCGATCGAGATGTCGCGCGAGTATGTTGCCCACAAGGTGGCGGCTCACGAAGACGTGCGCTTGATCGAGCCTTCCGCTTGCGACCACTTCGACCTGATCGATCCAGCTTCGAAGGCGTGGCCACGCATCGAAGAGGCCGTGCTCGCGTTGCTCGGTTGAGCTCAGCCCGTCCTTTTCGGCATACCATGCGCCGCACCATGTTCCGAAAACCGGCAGCCTTCTCCGCCTTCGCCTTCCTTGCCTGTGTTGCCGTGGCGTCGCCCGCACACGCCGAGTGGGCTCTCCGCCTCGGTGCGGGAGTTGCCGAGGCCTCGGATACCGTGCTGCGCGACAGCAGCTGTGAAGCGGTGCATCCCCCGGCGCTCTTCGGTTGCGGTTACCGGGCCAAGGGGGCCTGGGGCCGGGCGACGGCGGGGGAGCTGGCGGTGGGCAATCGCCTACGGCCGGACCTGCGAATCGAGATCGCGGCGATCTTCATGCGCGGCTTTGCGCTCGACGCCAACGCGAACTTTCCTCGCGTGTCGACCGACCAGCCGGTCGGGGCAAAGCTCGATTCGAGTGCTCTGCTGGCGGTCGCCTATTGGGACCCCGCCACCACGTTCGGCTGGAAGCTGGGGCGATTCGCTCCGTTCGTCGGCGCGGGAGTGGGCGCCGCCCGGCACCACTTGGGCGCGGTGACCTTCCGCTTCCCCGGAATCTCGCCGACCGCCGTCACCCTGACTCGGGGTGGCCGAGAGACCGACGGTGCCTGGCTCCTGACCGCCGGCGTGGCGGTCTCGCTCGCTGACCGCGTCGCACTCGATGTGGCCTACCGCCGGCTCGACCTGGGCGGTGCGGAGACCGACGACGGTCTGGCGACGATCATGCGGACGACACGGACAGTTCAGATCGAAGTCGCGTCGATGCGGGCGCGAGTCCGTGCGGACGAGCTCGTGGCGGGCGTCCGCTTTCACTGGTAGAACGAAGCAGGGGTTCGAAGATTTACGGAAGAAGGGCCGGGAAGCGGAGCTGCGCTCGCTCCCGTTGCCGGCAGCTCGCCGCCGCGCAGCCCGCCAGGCGCCGGGCGGCGAGCGAGAGCTCGGTGAGCGCGGCGGGCTGAGCGCGAGCCGCGAGGTTCTGCAGCTCGTAAGGATCGTGCTTCAGATCGTAGAGCTCGCGTTCGCCGGTCGAGTATTCGACGTACTTAAAGGTCTTGGTACGGACGCCGATGTGCGTCGGGTACTCGACCGTCAGGTTGCTTTCGTCCAGCGGCTCACCGACCTCGCCGGCAAACGTCTCCGAATCGATGAAGTCGAACTGTTCGAGCAGAACCTGCTGCCGCCATTGCACCGGCGGCGCGCCGCGCAGAATGCCGACCAGGGAACGGCCATCGAGCGGATGAGTGAACCGCGCCTCCGCCAGGTCCACGAGCGTCGCCGGTATGTCGACACTCTCGGTGAGCGCATCGAGGCTCGTTCCGGCCGCGACACCCGGGCCGCGTACCAAGAGCGGCACGTGCACGTCTTCCTCGTACGGCGTGTACTTTCCCGCCTTCATGCGGTGCTGGCCCATGTGGAAGCCGTTGTCCGAGGTGAACACGATGAAGGTGTTCGCCAGCTGTCCGCTGTCGCCGAGCGCCTGAATGAGAGCGCCTACCATCTCGTCCACGGCCTGCAGCGATTGCAGGCGAAGTCGGTATTGCCGGTCGAGGGTCGCGATGTCGGCCGGGGTCAGGCGCGGGCGAGCCCGCATGGCCGCGGGCTTGTCGCGCATGTCGGCCTCGTTGAACGAGGGCGTGCGCGGTGCATGGACGTTGCGGAAGAGGTCCGCGTGCCGGGGAGCCGGCGTCGAGGGCGTGTGCGGCGCGAACGACGCGAGATAGAGGAAGAACGGTTTCGACGGATCGGCGGCGATGAACTGCAGGGCGCGGTCTCGGAGCACGTCCGTAAGGTAGTCGGCCGGCGTCGCGCCGTGCACCCGCAAGGTGCCGTTCTGATTCATCGTGTAGTTGAACGCTTTGTAGCCGCCAGCGCCGAGGGGCGCGTCCCATTCGTCCCATCCCGCTGGGACGTACGTCTTGTCCTGGCCCTCCGGGTACAGGTTCACGTACTTGCCCATCAAGCCGGTGCGGTATCCGGCGCGCTGGAGGGCGGGCCCGATGGACTCCTCCTCGAGTCCCAGAGAGTGAAACCGTGCGAAGCCGCCGTCGGGCGAATGGTTGGTGTATACGCGATGGTTGTGCGCGTGCAGGCCGGTCAAGAGAGTGGTGCGCGAAGGACAGCAGAGTGAGAGCGGCACGAAATGATTGGAGAACGTCGCGCCCTGAGCCGCGATCAGCGCCCTCACTCGGGGCATGACGTCGAGCGATCCGAGCAGGAGATCCTGATCGTCGGTGAGAATGAACAGGAGGTTCGGCTGCGTGGCCGGCGGCGCAGTCGCCGGCACCGCGGGCCTGGCCAAGACCATGAGCAATCCCAAACCAATGAACAGAAGAACGGGCCGAAGCGTATGGCATTGCCGCATATCGTCACAGTACCTCAGGCAACGGTCGCGAGGAAGCGGGTAGGGACGTGAGTGGGATGAACGAGGAGCGACACGAGTATCGGCTCACCGACGTGGCGGTCCCGTCCTCCCGGCAGGACTCAAGCTCTGGACTTCTTGCTCATTGCCATCGAGGAAAAGACTGTGGACCGTGGCACGCGGACTGCACTGAGGCCGCCAGGAGGATTTCTCATGCGATCGATGGTCATCGTGGGTCTCGCAGCAGCGTTGGGCCTCACCTCGTGCAGTTCCACTCCCGTGCAAGTGGCGCTCGATCCATCCCTCGCGACGGGCGAGGCCTATGTCGTCAAGGGCCTCACCAATCGGCATTGGGGCAAGCCGTTGAGCTTCGGCCCGTTCGCGACCCGCGAGACGCGCGTCGGCGAGACCTGGACCTGGACCGCCGGCGCGTTCGACCTCGGAGCCGGGGTGAGAGGCAAGCCCTTTCGTTTCGTCTTCGTGGGTGAGCATGGCGAGGAGTGGAGCGTCGAGTGCCGTTCGAAGACGCCCATCCTCGCGAGCTCTAACGACAGCGGCTCGTGGTCGATTCCGATCGGCGAGACGAGACTGGGTTGCGCCATACGCGGTGCCGGGGACGAGGTGCGTTCTCTCGCTGTCGGCGGCTCGGCGTTCGACATTCGCGGCCAGGCGAGGTTCGGCGGCCAGACGATCGAGATCCGCTCTCTGCACGAGGTCCCGGGTAAGGACGGCAAGGACCATCGCATTCCCTTCGTGCTGGGCTACGAGTTGCGGCAGGGTGACCGGGTGCTGGGGGGCGTCGATCTCATCGGCAAGGGCCGGGTAGTTATGGCTCAGAACCTGGAGGCCGACCTTCGCGGTCCGGTCGCGGTCACCGCGACCGTGCTGATGTTCTTCGGTCAAGGCTGAAATCGAAGGCGGGAGCCGCGGCGCAAGCCGCGGCTCCCGTTGAATCACTTCTTGGTCAGGAAGTCCACGAGGTCGTTCGAGAGCGCCTCGAGCGACGGCTGGTGGAGATACATCATGTGCCCCCCCTGATACACCTTGATCGTCATCCGGGCCGGATCGATGCCGCTGTGGCGCAGCATGTATTCGGTGGCGAAGTACGAAGTCGTCAAGTCGTGGTACCCCGCGGCGCAGAAAATCCGCAACGCCTCGTTGTCCTTGGTGCCCTGGGCGAGTTGGCCGGTCACGTCGACATAGCCGGCAAAGGCTCCGGTGCCGTTGGCCGGGCGCTTCCACGCCTGGTTCGCCTCGCCGTTCGATCCGATATATCGCTTCTCGATGTCGACCTTGAGCTCGTTCTTGAGGTAGCTCTGGAAGAGCGCGATGTAGATCGGCGAGGTCTTGGCGTTGAACGGATCGCCGTCCGGGAACTCGGCCACGCGATCGAGCTCGTCCTGCGTGTAGCGCCCGTCGAGCAGGCCGACCGACTTGCCCTCCTCGCGCAAGAGCTCCTTGATGAAGCGGATGGCGTAGATGCGCAGGTCACTGCGCAGGATGTATTCCTTGGAGAGTCCGGTATAGCGGTGCAAACGCTCCGCGACCTTGTCCTTCTCCTCTTTCGAGATCCGGTCGCCCTTCCAGAGAGCCTGCAGGTATTCACCGCCCGCGTAGGCCTCGACTTCATCGAGCAGGGCCTTCTGGCTCGGCCACGGGTCGGGAAGTTTCTTGTGGTAGAAGGCCGAAGCCGCGAGGGCCGGCAGATGGGTCGCGTAGCCGAGGTCGTTGCCGGCAACCACGAAAGGCAGCGTGCCCAGGTTGAGTGCCGGCGAGATCAGCATGACGCCGTTCAGTCCAATGTCGAGCCTCTGCTGCAGGCGTTCGACGAGCATCGAGCTCCGCACGCCGCCGTAGCTCTCCCCGAGCAGGTACTTGGGTGAATTCCAGCGATTGTGGCTGGTGATGAAGGTGCGGATGAATTCCGCCACCGAGTCGGCATCCTCGTCGTAGCCCCAGAAATCCTTGTCCTTCTTCTCGCCCATCGCGTGGCTGTAGCCGGTGCCCACGGGATCGACGAACACCACGTCGGTGGCGCGCAAGATGGTCCATGGATTGTCCTTGAGCTTGTAGGGCGGCGCGCCGGGACCGCTGGCGTCGCTCGGGATATCGATCAGCTTGGGGCCGACGAGGCCAAAGTGCAGCCATACCGAGGCCGACCCCGGGCCGCCGTTGAACACGAAGGTGACCGGCCGGTCTTCCTGACGCGCCACGCCCTTCTTCATGTACGAGATGGTGAAGAAGCTCGCGGTGGCCTTGCCGTCGTTGTCGTGGATCTGCACGTCTTCCGCCGTGGCGGTATACGCGATGTCGGTCGCGCCGCTCTGCAGCCGGTGCTCGCTGACGAACTTCTGCGGCGCTGCGGGCGTCTCGGCGGGTTTTTCGGCCTTCCCCTTGTCGGCCTTCTCGTTCTTTTGGGCGTCGCCCTTGGCGTCCGCGGCGTCGTCGGCGGCGAAGGCGCCGGTGCAACCCAAAAGGGCGAGCGCGGCCAGAGTTATCGCGATCTTTCGCATCACTTCCTCCAGGAAATCGTGGTTGACGGTCGGAACTGTACTTCGTTCCTTAGGTCATACGGGGGCTCGGGGTGCCAAGTTGCAGCACCCCGGCCCCGGCTGGAGGATTGGCCTGCTCGGTCTGCGAAGGGGCTCAGGGCTTCGGCATCGTGAACCGGTTCGCGGGCTCGTCGGTATCGAGCTCGATCTTGTCGACGATCGTGGTCTGGCCCGAGATTGCGCCCTTGGGCTTGCGTTCGCCGGCGAAGGAGAACAGCACCCCGCGTACGGCCTTGTAGTCGCTCATCGAGCGTTCGAACTCGTGCGCCTCGCCCCCAGCCGAGCTTGTGCCAACTTCCTTGAACGCGAGGTAGGTCTTGGCGTCGAGGTAGAGGAAAGAGACGTCGCCGTTCTTGTGCGTCAGCTTGAGCCTGAAGGCGGGCGTCCCATCGATCGTTTCCTGCCCGGCGGCTTCGATCTTCAGACCCTTCTGCTCGGGCTTGACCAGCGGACCGTCGAGGTCCGCGGACTCCAAGAACTGGTCGAGCTGCGCCTGGGGCATCGCTTGGGGCTCGGGTCCGCCGCCGTGAAACGGCATGATGGCCCAGCCGCCCGTGCCGTCGTAAGCCTGCACCGCGGTCATGCCCATCAGAGTGAATTCCAAGCGCGTCAGATTCGGGCGCCGCCACTCCTTGATGAAGGGCCCTTCCGCGCCGCGGCCCAGGTTGATCTGGCCCGAGATCCGAGCCGACTGGATGGCCATGATCTTGTCTTTGCCGCCGCGCGCTGCAAGATTTTTGGCGATCAATTCATCTGCGGTTTGGGCGTTGGCCTGGGAGGCCAGAGACCCCAGTAACCCCAGTAAGGACAGGGCGAGTGCCCCGACCGCGGGGGCGCTTCGGGTGAGCATCGACATCTTCGATCCCTCCTCTGGGAAGTGAGTGCACTTGGCGGAGGATGCCGGTTCCGGGTTGCGCCATGTTTGCGGCCATGTAACGAATGGCAACCGAGTTGAAACTCGGCGACGAGGCCCGCCGTAGAGCAACCCGTGGCTCAATCGCTCGCTTCTGTCGCTCGCTTCGATCGAATGACCGACCTGATCCGGAGGTTCCCATGCGCCGCCATCTGACCGTTGCGTCTCTCGCTCTGTCGCTCACCCTGGTCGCTGGCGTCGCCTCGGCCTCGCACTTCTCGTTTTCGACCGGCAGTGACATGGAGATCGAGGGCGACCGGGTCGTGCTCACCCCATCCGAAGGCCCGGTGGCGGAGATTTCCTCGCTCGGGGAGCTTCGAATCGGCGGCCGCCTGATTGCGGTCGAGGCGCGGGATCGCCTGCTCCTGGCGCAATACAACGCCAAGGTTCACGGCATCGTGCAGCGTGCCGTAGAGATCGGCATCCAGGGTGCGGGAATCGGCATTCGCGCGGTGGGCGAGGCGCTGGCGGCGATGGTGACCGGCGACCACGACGCCTCCTCGCGAATCGAGGCGAAAGCCGCGACCCTCAAGCGGGATGCGCGCGACCTCTGCAGGGATGTGAACAAGCTGCGCCGTCTACAGGATCGGATCGCCGACGATGTCGAGGAGTTTCGGCCCTACGCGCTGATCGACCACGACCGCGCGGCGCACTGCGAAGTCGAAGACTGATTCGAATCGATTCGCCGTCGGTCGAGCTCAGCCGCGCAGGGCGGACCAGGCAAAGAGCAGGAAGCCGGCGATCATTCCGACGCCGCCGATCGGTGTGACTGCGCCCAGCCACCGCGGTCCGCCGATCGCGAGCGCGAACAGGCTGCTGGTGAACACGACCCCGCCGGCGAGGAGAGCGAGCTCGGCGAGCAGAAACCCCGCCCGAGGCAGCTGCAGTTGGCTCGCACCGATGCCGAGGAGGCCGAGTCCGGTGTACATCAGGTAGCGCGCCGCGGTTTCCCAGATCTGCAGGGAGGCAGCATCCAATCGATCGTGCAGGGCATGCGCTCCGAAGGCCCCCGCGGCGACGGCGAGCGCACAGAGGACGCCGCCGGCGATGAGTCCCAGGCTGCGCATGACTTTCCCCTTTTGAGTCGGTTGTCGTCGCGAGCATAGCCGCGGTGTAGCATCGGCGGCAAGCTCGTCACTCTTCCCGTGCCTGGACAAACCTCGCTGGTGCGCCCCCTTGCCGTCGTTGCCTTCGGGGGCAATGCCCTGCTCGGGCCGGACGACGACGGCACGGTGGCGGAGCAGCGTCTACGGGCCGAAGCGGCCGCGTACTGGCTGGCCGAATTCGCGCGCCGCGATCACGACATGGTCATCGTGCACGGCAACGGCCCGCAAGTCGGCCAGGTTTTGATTCAGATGGAGGAGGCGGCGACCAAGATCCCGCCGAGCACGCTCGACGTCGCGGTCGCGGCCACCGAGGGCAGCGTCGGATTCCTGCTCGAGACCGCTCTCCGCAATCGATTTGCCCTGGCCGGGATCGCGCGCGAGGTGGTCACCCTGCTCTCGCTGGTGGTGGTCGATCGCGAGGACGCCGGCTTCGCTAATCCGTCCAAGCCGGTGGGCCCCTTCTTCCCGCGATCCCGGGCCGAGATGCTGGAGCGCGAGCATGGCTGGCCGATGATCGAGGACTCGGGCCGAGGGTGGCGCCGAGTGGTGGCGAGCCCACGCCCGCTCGAGGTTCTGGGTGTGCCGGCACTTCGCGACCTGCTGGCGCACGGCCACGTGGTGATCGCGGGCGGCGGGGGAGGCATTCCGGTCCTGCGGGACAGCGGCGTCGTCTGCGGCGTCGAAGCGGTCATCGACAAGGACCGCACCGCCGCCTTGCTGGCACGCGAGTTGAGGGCGGACCTGCTGATCATTCTCACCGGCGTGCCGCAGGTGGTGAAAAACTTCGGCAAGAAGAGCGCCCGCCCGCTCCCTCGACTCTCGGTGCGGGAGGCTCGCCGTCTCCTCGCCGAGGGCCAGTTCCCGCCGGGCAGCATGGGCCCGAAGATCGAAGCTGCCGCGGACTTCGTCGAGGCCACCCAGAAACCGGCGGTGATCACCGACATCGAGCACTTGCCGGAGGCGCTCGATCGCCGGAACGGTACGTGGCTGGTGGCCTGAGGCCCTCTAGGCCCGCGAGCGCAGCGTCTTCAGCGCCTCGGCCCAGCGGTGCAGCTCGTCCAGCAGCGCGTCGGCCGGCTTGTCCTGGAGCTCGTTCGTGAACACGCCGTTTTCGATCGACTGCTGAAAGAAGGGGACCGCGACCGCCTCGCTGAGCGGCATCATCTTGAGCGCCGTGACGGTCTGCTTGGCCATCTGCACCGCGCGCGTTCCACCAGACACTCCGCCGTAGCTCACGAAGCCCACCGGCTTGTGCGCCCACTCCGCGGAAAGGAAGTCCAGTGCGTTGGTCAACGACGGCGGCGCGCTGTAGTTGTACTCCGGGGTCACGAACACGAAGGCATCGGCGGGCGCGATGAGCGCGCTCCAGGCCTTGGTGTGATCGTGCTCGTATTGGCCGAATCGCGGATGCCTCGGCTCGTCGAACATCGGCAACGCCACCTGCTGGAGGTCTAGCAAAGTGACGTCGAAGTTACCGCGCCGTTTCGCGCGCTCAAAAAACCAGTTCGCGACCGGCACGCCGGCCCGTCCCGGCCGGGTGCTGACGATGATCACGTGGAGCTTGAGCATGAGATCTCCCGATCGTTGGGGTTGACAGAGTCTGTAGTGTAATCTACATTACGCTCGGATGAAGGCCAAACGCAGTCCGCCTAGTGCAGCGCCGCCCGGGCGCGGTGAGAATCGCCGGCGCGCCATGCTGGAGGCCGCCGGCGATTTGTTCCTCGAACGCGGTTTCGCCGAGACCAGCGTCGGCGACGTGGTCAAGCGCTCGGGCGGATCGCTGGCCACGCTGTACGCCATGTTCGGCTCGAAGGAAGGCCTGTTCGAGGCCATCGTCGGCGAGATGTCGGCCGAGATGCTGAGCGGTCTCGACGCGTCTGAAGTGAACGCACGCCCCTTGGACGAGGCCTTGCGCGGTTTCGGCGAGAGCTTCCTCGGTGCGGCGCTGTCGCCCAATGCACTGCGCTGGCAGCGGATGTGTATTGCCGAGGCGCACAATTTCCCCGAGCTGCGGGCGGCGCTCATCCGCACCGGTCCAGGCTACGTGAGCGGCCGGATGGCGAGCTATCTCGCGGCGCAGGTCGAGGCCGGGCGCCTGCGAACGGTCGACCCGGAAATTGCCGCGATGCATTTCTTCGCCCTGGTCAAGAGCGAGAGTCATCTGGCGGCGGTTTGCGGCGAGCCGATCCGGGCGGACAAGGCGCGCACCCGACTGCAGGTCCGGCGCGCGGTCGAAGTGTTCTTGCGCGGATACAGCGCGGAGCCGAAACGCGTAAAACAACTACTGAAGTCTTCGCGGCCTTCCTCGCGCCGCGGCAGGAGCTCAAAATGAACTCAGGGCGTTTCCGGGCGGCCGCGGCCGCGATCGTAGTCCTCTCGTTGACCGGCATGGCGGCCTGTGGCAAGAAGGTCGGCGGTCCTCCTCCGGGCGGCTTCCCAGCGCCGCAAGTGACCGTTGCGACCGTGGCTCCGCGCACCGTGGCGGTGCCTTACGAGTTCACCGGCCGGATCGAGGGCTCGCGCGAAGTGGAAGTGCGTGCCCGGGTGGCGGGCATCCTTCTGCGCCGAACGTACGACGAGGGCCGGCCGGTGACGAAGGGGCAGTCGCTGTTCCAGATCGATCCGGCGAACTATCGGGCCGAGCTTCAGGCCGCCGAGGCCGCGCTGGCGCAGGCGAAGGCGGCCGAGGGCCGTTCGGCGCGCGATGTGTCGCGTTTGGAGCCGCTGCTCGCCGCGCACGCGACGAGCAAAAAGGACTACGACAACGCGGTCTCGGATCTCGAGGAGGCGAAGGCAGGTGCGCTGTCGGCGCAGGCGCGCGTCGAGCAAGCGCGGCTCGATCTCACGTACACGCGGGTCGAGGCGCCGATCTCGGGCCTTTCGAGTCGCGCGGAGCACTCCGAGGGTAGCCTGGTCGGGCCGAGTGGTGACGCTGGCGTGCTGACGCATATCTCGCAGGTGCGGCCGATCTGGGTGCGCTTCAGCAATTCGGATCAAGGCTTGCTGACCTTGCGCAAGGGTATCGCCGCGAAGACGATCACCTCTCCGGGCACGGACGCGCTCGAGGTCGAGCTCGTGCTGCCCGACGGCTCGGTGCATCCCGAACGCGGCAAGGTGAATTTCTCCGATTCTCAGATCGACAGCTCGACCGGCTCGGTCGGCCTGCGCGCCGAGGTCGCCAACGCCGCCGGGACTCTCATCCCGGGCCAGTTCGTGCGCGTCCGTTTGCTCGGCATCGAGCGCCCGAATGCCATTCTGGTGCCGCAACGCGCCGTTCAGCAGGGCCCGCAGGGCAAGTTCGTCTTCGTGGTCGGCGCCGACAACAAGGCCGAAGCGCGGCCGGTGACGGTGGGCGACTGGCAGGGCCAGGACTGGATCGTCGAGTCGGGCCTCGCCGCCGGCGATCGGGTGATCGTGGACGGCGTGGTCAAGGTGCAGCCGGGAGCTCCGGTTGTGATCGTTGATCCCAACGCACCCCCCGCTGGCGCCCCCGGTACCCCAGGCGCTCCATCAACGGGCGGGAACTGAGGACGCATGTTTTCCCATTTCTTTATCCGCCGTCCCATCTTTGCCAGCGTCGTCTCGATCGTCATCCTGCTCGGCGGGTTGGTGGCGATCAAGAACCTGCCGATCGCGCAGTACCCGGACATTTCGCCGCCCAAGGTGACGGTCACCGCGATCTACCCGGGAGCCACCGCCGAAGCGTTGCAAAAGACCGTCGCGGCGCCGATCGAAGAGCAGATCAACGGCGTCGAGGGCATGCAGTACATCAACTCGATCTCGACCAGTAGCGGCCTGGTCACCACCACGGTGACGTTCAACATCGGCACCGATGTCGACCTCGCGGCCAACAACGTCGCCAACCGCGTGCGGCTCGCCGAGCCCGGCCTGCCCGAGGAAGTGCGCCGCAACGGCGTGACGGTGCAGAAGCAGGCCTCCAACTTCATTCAAATCGTCACCTTGAGCTCGCCCGGTGGGCGCTACGACGGGGTATTCCTCTCCAACTACGCCTCGATCAACATCTTGGAGCCGCTCAAGCGGGTGAAGGGTGTCGGCGGAGTGCAGATCTTCGGCGCCCGTGACTACTCGATGCGTATCTGGCTGCGCCCCGACTTGATGGCGCAGTACGGTCTCACCACGACCGATGTCGCTACGGCAGTGCGCGAGCAGAACGCTCAATTCGCGGTGGGGAAGATCGGCGAACAGCCGGCGAGCTCGGACCTCCAGCTCACCTACACCGTCACCGCCGAAGACCGGCTGAAGACCGCCGAGCAGTTCGGCGACATCGTGTTGCGAGCCGATGCCGGAGGGCAAGCTCTGCATCTGCGTGACATCGCCCGCATCGAGCTCGGCGCGCGCGACTACGCCAGCGAGGCGCGTCTCGACGGCCACGAGGCGGTCTTTCTCGCCGTGTTCTTGCAGTCCGGCGCCAACGCACTGGCGACCGCTGACGGCGTCATCAAGCAGCTCGACGAGCTGAAGCAGCATTTTCCCGCCGGTATCGAGTACAAGATTCCCTTCGATACCACCCGCTTCGTCCAGGTCTCGATCGAAGAAGTGCTCAAGACCCTGGCCCAGGCTCTTCTGCTGGTCTTGCTAGTGGTGTATCTGTTCCTGCAGAGCTTCCGCGCCACGCTCATCCCCATGGTCGCGGTGCCGGTGTCTCTGATCGGCACCTTCGCCGGCATGTACGCGCTGGGCTTCTCGATCAACACGCTCACACTCTTCGGCCTCGTGCTCTCGATCGGCATCGTGGTCGACGACGCCATCGTGGTGCTAGAAAATACCGAGCGCATCATGCGCACCGAGGGCAAGACCGCACGCGAGGCGGCCTTCGCCTCGATGACCGAGGTTACCGGGCCGGTGATCGCCATTGTGCTCGTCCTGTGCTCGGTGTTCCTGCCGGTCGCTTTCCTCGGCGGACTCGCCGGGCAGCTCTACCGTCAATTCGCAATCACCGTCGCGATGTCGGTTTCGATTTCGGGACTGGTCGCTCTCACTTTGTCGCCCGCCATGTGCGCGCTGCTCTTGCGCGAGCATCGCGAACCGCGCGGCTTCTTCAAGATGTTCAACCAGCGCTTCGAAAACGGCACCGGCCACTTCGTGCGTGTCGTGCGCTGGCTGCTCGGTCGCCCGGGTCTCGGCGCGGTGCTCTACCTGTTGGTGCTGGTGAGCGCCGTCCTCTTGTTTCGCGGAGTGCCGGGGGCGCTGGTGCCGAGCGAAGACCAGGGCTACTTCATCGGCGCCGCGCTGTTGCCCGATGGTGCAACCCTCAGCCGCACGCGTGCCGTCGCCGAACGGCTCGAGCAGGAGACCATGGCCGATCCGTGGGTCGATCACATGGCCTCCATCAACGGTTTCGACTTCATCGGCGGCGGCAGCAACGGCGCGCGGTCGACGAGTTTCGTCATGTTGAAGCCGTGGAACCAGCGCCAGGGTCCCGGGTCCTCGGTCGACGCGGTGCTCGGCGGGTTCTTCGGCCGCGGCGCCGCCATTCGCGAGGCCTTCGTGGTGGGCTTCAACCCGCCGCCTATCGAGGGGCTGGGGTCGACCGGCGGTTTCGAGGTCTACGTACAGAACCGCGGTGAAGGCAACACCGCGCGGCTCGCCGAGGTAACGGAAGGACTGATCGCGAAGCTCAACCAGGACCCGAAGAAGCGCTTCGGCGGCGTGTACACGCTCTTCCGCGCCAACTCGCCGCAGATCAACGTCAAGCTCGATCGCGAGAAGGCCAAGGCGCTCGGGGTCGCGGTCGATGACGTCTTCGCCACTCTGCAGACCGCGTTCGGATCGCTTTATGTGAACGACTTCGACAAGGCCGGCCGCGTCTTCCGCGTGCAGATGGAGGCGGATGCGAACTTCCGCTCGAAGCCCGAGGACCTGAAGAAACTCTACGTGCGGTCCTCGCGCGGCGACATGGTGCAGCTCGACTCGCTGCTCGACTTGCAGTACGGCGGCGGCGCCGAAACCCTGGAGCGCTACAACCTCTATCCGTCGGTCAAGCTGCTCGGCAACCCCGCACCCGGGGTGAGCTCGGCGGTGGCCATCGCGGCGGTCGAGGAGATCGCCAAGGCCGACCTGCCGCCGGACTTCGGCATCGCCTGGACGGGCAGCGCCTACGAAGAAAAGAAGTCGGGTGGCACCTCGGCACAGGTTCTGCTTTTCGGCATGGTGTTCGTGTTCCTGATTCTGGCGGCACAGTACGAAAAGTGGTCGCTGCCGCTGGCGGTACTGCTCTCGGTCCCGTTCGCCTTCGTCGGCGCGCTGCTCGCCGTGACGCTCCGCGGCATGCCCAACGACGTCTACTTCCAGATCGGCTTGGTGACTCTGGTCGGCCTGTCGGCCAAGAACGCCATTCTAATCGTCGAGTTTGCCTCGCAGCAGCGCGCGCTCGGCAAGTCGGTCTTCGAAGCGGCCGCCGAGGCGGCGCGGTTGCGCTTCCGCCCGATCATCATGACCTCGCTCGCCTTCGTGCTCGGCGTCTTGCCGCTGGCCCTGTCGACCGGCGCCGGCGCGGCCGCCCGGCGTTCAATGGGTACCGGCGTGCTCGGCGGCATGCTGGTCGCTACTCTGGTTGCGGTGGTGTTCATTCCGCTCTTCTTCCTTTGGGTATCCAGGGAGAAGCGCCCGGACAGTGAGGAGCTCGAGAAAACCAAAGAACACGCAGTAGAAGGGAGCGCGCGATGAACACCCTGCAGCAATCGTTTCGAGGCAGTGCGCTCGCGCTCGCCGGCCTCTCACTCTCCGCTTGCCTGACGCTGGGTTCGAACTACTCGCGCCCCGAGATGAAGCTGCCAGGGAAATATGACGGCACCACGACAGGGACTCCCGCGCCGATCTCTGATACCTGGTGGAAGGCGTTCGGAGACCCGGCCCTCGACCGTTTGATGGACGAGGCCGTGGCGGCCAACCAGGACCTCGCGGCCGCCGCGGCTCGGGTCGAAGAGTCACGCGCTCTTTACGGCGAGACGCAGGCCGAGCGCTACCCTGAGGTCTACCTGGGTTTCTCCGGCACTCGGTCCAAGCTGTCGCAGCAGACTTCGCAGCTCCCTCCGACTGCGGACCTCACGACCACACGCGTGCGAGCGACAGCGAACTTGGCCTACGAGTTCGATTTCTGGGGGCGCTACGCGAATGCGTCGAAGGCGGCGCGGGCCGAGTTGGTCGCCAGTGAAGCGGGGCGGCGTTCGGTTCTGGTGGCCTTGCAGTCCGATGTGGTCGATGCGTACATCGACCTGCTGGCGTTCGATCACCAGCTGGCGGTCACCCGGCGCACCAGCGATTCGCGGGTCGACTCAGTGAAACTGCAGCAGGTGCGCTACGACGCCGGTTCGATCTCCGAGCTCGACCTCGCGCAGGCGCAGGCCGAGCTGGCGACGACCGAAGCGGCGGCGCCGGCGCTGCAGATTCTCATCCGGCAGACCGAGGATCGCCTGGCCGTCCTGCTCGGGAGGATCGGAGGCGAGATCGCCCGAGCGCCAGAGACCCAGCTGACACTGCCCGAGGTTCCCGCGGGATTGCCCTCTGACCTGCTGACGCGAAGGGCCGACGTCGCAGCCGCCGAGCAGCACCTCGTGGCCCAGCACGCGCTGATCGCGGTGGCGCGTGCGGGGTACTTCCCGAGTATCTCGTTGACTGCGTTCGGCGGCTCCGAGAGCAAGGATCTGGCGGGGTTGTTCAGCACCCCGACCAACATCTGGCAGGCGGCCGCGAGCCTGTTGCAGCCGATCTTCCAGGCCGGCAAGGTGACTCGTCAGGTGGAAGCGGCGCGGGCGCGTGAGAAGCAAGCGTTGGCCGGGTACGCGAAAACCGTGCAGACCGCGTTTGCAGAGGTCGAGGACTCGCTGGCGGCTCGTGCGCTCGGCACGGTCCGCCGTGAGGCCCTGGCGCGCCAGGTCGAAGCTCTCGACCGTGCACGCCGATTGGCGTCTCTACGGTACGAGGCTGGGGACTCCTCGTACCTCGAGGTGCTCGATGCCGAGCGCAGCTTGTTCCAGGCGGAGCTTCAACTCTCGGGCGCGCGTCGCGATGAGCTCCAGGCGGCCGTCACCCTGTTCAAATCGCTGGGCGGCGGCTGGCCGGCGTCTGCTGCAACGGCACCGGCTCCGCAGCAATGAACTCCCGCGAGGGGCAGATGGCCGGCGGCCACATCGATAGGACCAGCGACCGCCGCGTCGATTCAGCCCTCCCAGGCAGACCGCACACCAAATCGTCTCTGCGTTCGCGACCTACGGCTAGGTTGGGTTCGCGCTAGGCGTTCACCCGCAGCATGCCCGCTGCGGGGTAGCGCGTTCCGGCCGCATCAGGGAGTGCAGCGGCGAGCGCATCCGCTTCCGGCCCGGTCAGCTCGAGGTCGGCTGCCGCGGCGTTCTCCTCCAATCGGGAGCGCTTGCGGGTGCCAGGGATCGGAACGATGTTCGTCCCTTGGGCGAGCAGCCAGGCGAGCGCGAGCTGTGCAGGCGTGCAGCCCTTGGCGCTCGCTTGCTCGCGAATCCGCTCGGCCAGGATCTGGTTCTCCGCCAGGTTCTCCCCCTGAAATCGCGGGTTGGCGCGCCGCCAATCGTTGGCCTCGAGATCGTCCAGCGAGCGGAAGCGCCCGGTCAGAAATCCCCGGCCGAGCGGACTGTAGGCGACGAGAGTCACTCCCAAGGTCCGGCAGGTGGGAAGGATCTCGGCCTCGATGTCCCGCGTCCACAGCGAGTATTCGGTCTGCAGCGCGGCGATGGGATGCACGGCGGCTGCCCGCTTCAGAGTGGACGCGGACGCTTCGGAGAGCCCGAGGAACCGGACCTTGCCGGCGCTCACCAGATCCGCCATGGCGCCCACCGTGTCCTCGATCGGAACCTCGGGATCCACCCGGTGCTGGTAGTACAAGTCGATGCATTCGATGCCGAGCCGATCGAGGCTCGCGTCACAGGCCGTGCGAACGTACTCGGGCCGGCCGCTGATGCCGAGGAACGAGCCCTGCGGACCGCGCACGTTGCCGAACTTGGTGGCTACAACGACTTCGGCTCGCCGCCGGGCGAGGACCTTGGCCAGCAGGCGTTCGTTCTCCCCGCTGCCATACATGTCGGCCGTATCCCAGAAAGACACGCCGAGATCGAGCGCGCGTTCGAGGGTGGCGAGCGATTCCGCCTCGTCGGTCGTACCGTAGAACTCGGACATACCCATGCAGCCAAGGCCGATGGAGGCAATTGAACAGCCGGTGTTTCCTAAAGCGCGGGTCTTCATGTCTGCAATCTAACTGAAACAAAGGATCTTGGGTTGGCGTAGGGAACGACGGGAGGAAAAACGCCAATGCTGGCCCTATTCGTGGTTGCGATTGTTGGAGTGCTGGTCGGACTCACCGTCCTGGCCGGTTTAGTGATTCTTCTTCTCAAGCTCGTCTTCGGGCTCGTCCTGCTGCCGTTCCGTCTGGCGGCCGTGGGCCTGAAGCTCCTCGTGTTCGTAGCGTTCCTGGTCGTGGGTTTGCCGCTACTCGCGATCGGCGGGCCGCTCCTCGCCCTACTCGCGGTCCTGGCCGTGGTTGCCGCGCCGGTCGTCCTGGTGGTCTGGGCGATTTCTTCCCTCAGCCGATCGACGCCGCGAAGCGTCGGCGCGTAGCGGGATGGTCGGAAGCCGCCGCGGCTATCGTAGGCGCGATGCCGGCGGGACGCGATACGACGCGCCTTAGCACGCGCTCGACGCGCGCACGCCGAGTTTTCTCAGGATGGCCTTCATCGGGCAGGTGTCGGTGAACGCCGACTGCAAGAGGTTGGCGCCGACGAAGGCGGTGAACAAATAGAAACCCGGATGCACGAAGTACCCGAGAGCGAGTGACAGCAGTACGAAGCCGCCGCCGATACCACGCAGAGCTCGTTCGATGGTCATGAGTCTGTTCTCCTTGTCAGGCTGTTGAGGGTTCGAGGGCCGGGCCTTCCCGGCGGAGGAATTCGGCGCGGTGCCCGCGCGCCACCAGGTAGTAGACGACGGGGACCGCAATGCGCGACAGCAGGGTGGCGGCGACCTCGCCCATCATCAGGCTGATCGCCAGACCCTGAAAAATCGGGTCGAAGAGAATTACCAGGGAGCCCACCACGACGGCGGCGGCGGTGAGCAGCATGGGCCGAAAGCGCACCACTCCAGCCTCCACCACGGCGCGCTCGAGCGGCATGCCCTGGCGCACCTTGAGCTCGATGAAATCCACCAGGATGATCGAATTGCGGACGATGATTCCGGCGCCGGCGATGAAGCCGATCATCGAGGTAGCGGTGAAGAAAGCGCCGAACAGCAGGTGTCCGGGCAGAATGCCGATCAGTGACAACGGAATCGGCAACAGGATGGCGAGCGGCACCGTGAAGGACTCGAACCAGCCGACGACCAGGATGGCGATGAGCGCCAGGACGATCGCGAAGGCGATGCCGAGATCGCGAAAGACCTCGTAGGTGATTTGCCATTCGCCATCCCACTTGAGAGCCGTGCGGTCGGAGGTCGAGGGCGGTGAAGTGGAGCTCCGTTGCAGACGCGCTCCGCCGTCGAGAGTCAGACGGTCGAGCGCGCGGTCGAGATCCGCGATCGCGTACACCGGGCTCTCGCGGGCACCGGCGAGATCGCCGAACACGTATACCAGCGGCCGCAGGTCCTTGTGCACGATGGGTTGGGGCTCCGCACGGTCGCCAACGGTAACCAGTCGGTCGAGCGCGATAGCCGCGCCGCCCGCCCCCAGCACTCGGAGCGCCAGACGTCGGGCGCTGCTCCCGCGATCGCTGGCGCCGAGGCGCAGACGCACCGGCACGGCCTCGCGCGCCGCGGGCTCGTCGAGCTGCGCCACGACGACGCCGGTGCCGGGGTTGGCTAGGGTGGCGAAGGCGGAGGCGGGAGAGATGCCGAGCAGCGCGCTGCGCTCGCGGTCGACGTCGAGCACGCGCCGGAGGTGCGGAGCCTCGAGCGAAGTATCGACGTCGACCACCCCGGGACTGTGGAGCAGGGTTTCGCGTACCTGCACCGCGGCCCTCTCGCGGGCGGCGGGCGAGGGTCCGTAGATTTCGGCCACCAGCGTATCGAGCACCGGCGGACCGGGCGGGATCTCGATCACCTTGACCCGCGCGCCGCGGCGCTCGGCGATGGCGACCAGCATCGGCCGCACCCGCTTGGCGATCTCGTGCGACTGCGCGCTGCGAGCTCCCTTGCGGACCAGGTTCACCTGCAGATCGGCGCTGGCCGGAGATCGGCGCAGGAAGTAGTGCCGCACCAAGCCGTTGAAGTTGTGCGGGGCGGCCAGTCCGGCGTACACGGTGACATCCGTCACCTCGCGCTCGCCGGCCAGGGCACGACTCATCTCGCGGGCGGTCGCGAGTGTGACCTCGAGCGGCGTTCCGGGATCGTGGTCGATCAGCACCTGAAACTCGCTTTTGTTGTCGAACGGCAGCATCTTGACCCGCACCGCGCCGAGGCCGACCAGCGCGCAGGCGCCGAGGAGGACGACGAGCACGCCGGCGAAGAAGCCCCAGCGTGCCACCGGGCGCGCGATGAGCGCGGTCATCACCCGGCGATACTGGGCAGTGGCGCGACCCTCGGGCCGTCGTTCGATCGGCTCCGATTCCACCGCCTCGCGGCGCGGGCGCTGCCGGCGGAAGATGCGATAGGCCGCCCAGGGAGTCACCACGAACGCCACCGCCAGCGAGATCAGCATCGCCGCCGAAGCACCGGTGGGGATGGGTCGCATGTAGGGTCCCATCAGCCCGCGCACGAACGCCATGGGCAAAATGGCGGCGATGACGGTGAACGTGGCGAGGATGGTCGGATTGCCGACCTCGTCGACTGCCTCGGTGGCCACGCGCTCGAGCGGCCGGCCGGGTTTCTCGCGGCGGTGACGCTCGATATTCTCCACCACCACGATGGCGTCGTCGACCAGAATGCCGATCGAAAAGATGAGCGCGAATAGGGTCACGCGGTTCAGGGTATAGCCGGCGATGTAGTAGACGAAGAGGGTCAGCGCCAGAGTCACCGGCACGGCGATGCCGACCACCATCCCGTTGCGCCAGCCGAGCGCGAGCGAGAGCAGAATCGCCACCGAAAGCGTGGCGATCAACAGGTGCTGGACGAGCTCATTGGATTTCTCGGCCGCAGTCTCACCGTAGTTGCGGGTCACTTCGACGTGCAGGCCGGCGGGCAGCAGGTGCGGTCGCAGGTCGTCCAGCTTCCCAAGGACCGACCGGGCGAGCTCGCTGGCGTTGGCGCCTGGTCGCTTGGCGAGCGACAGGGTGACCGCCTGCACGTCGTGCGCCGGGCCCCCGCCCGCGCCGGCGGCGCCGCGAGTGAAGAGCACGGCGTCCACCGCCTCGCCGGGACCGTCCACGATGCGTGCTACGTCGTGCACGTAGAGCGGCCGCCCGCCGCGCACGCCGAGCACGACGGCGCCGACGTCCTCGGCGGTGGCGAGGCGCGGGCCGGTCTCCAACCGGAGCGCGCGGTTTTCCCGCACCGCGACTCCGGCATCGCGCCGCGCGGCGGCGGAACGCAGCGCACTTTCGAGGTCGATCCAGGTAGCGCCGGAGGCGGCCAGGCGCTCGGGATCGGGCTCGACTCGCACCTCCCGTGGCTGGCCGCCGAGCACGCGCACGTGGCTGGTCTGCGGTACCTGCGCCAGCTCCTGCGCCAGCTCGGCGGCGATCGGGCGCAGCGCATCGCTCGACAGGTTGTTGCCCCACAGGGTGAGCGCGAGGAACGGAACATCGTCGATGGCATGCAGCTCGATCGTCGGCGCAGACGCTCCAGCGGGCAACTGGCCGCCGAGCGCGGACAATCGTTCGCTCACTCGCGCCAGGCTATCTTCGTTGGAGGCGTTGACTGCGAAGCGCGCGGTTACGAGCCCCACGCCCGGGCGCGCCGTCGAGTAGAGGTGGTCGACGTGCGGCAGTCCCCAGAGCGCACGCTCCAGCGGATCGACCACCAGGCGCTCGATCTCCTCGGGCTCGGCTCCGGGCAAGGCGACCGTGACGTCGATCATCGGCACGCGAATCTGCGGTTCTTCCTCGCGCGGTGTCGCGAGCAAGGCCAGCGCGCCCAGGCCGAGGGCGGCTGCGATCAGCAGCGGTGTCAGGCGGCTGTGCAGAAACTGCCCGGCAAGGCGCCCCGCGGGGCCCAGGCGCTTCACGGTCGAACCTCGACCGGTTGTTGGTCTTCAAGGTCGCCGGGGTCGAGGATGACAGGCTCGCCGACCGCGATGCCGGAGCGGATCTCGGTCCATCCTCCGGCCGCGGCGCCGGGTGCGACCCAGCGCAGCTCCGCCTTGTCGTTGACCATCACAAACAGCCCGGTGAGACCGCCGCGCGCGAAGAGCGCGGCATCGGGCACGCGCAATGCGGGCTCGGCCGTGGGGTCGGGAATCTCGAGGCGGGCGAACAGGCCCGAACGCATGCCGGGAGCGGCGTCGAGGTCAGCGCGCAGGTCGACCCGCTGGGTCGCCGGGTCGGCGGAGCTCGACCAGGAGCGCAGGGTTGCAACCAGGGGGTTGTCGATGCCATCGACTCGCGCGTTCAGGCGCTGTCCGACGATGAGGTGGGCGGCGAGTCGGTTGGGCACCGCGACCCGCAACTCGTAGCCCCCGGCACCCTCGATCTCGAGCAACCTCTGACCAGGCTGCACGACGTCACCGACTTCGACAAAGCGTGCTGCCAGGGTGCCGGCGAAGGGTGCCCGCAGCTCGGCATAGGCGAGAGCTTCGCGCACCGCCTGCGCTTGCGCGCGCGCGCCGGCCGCACGAGCGACCGCCGCCTCGACCTCGCGCGGTGTGGCGGCGCGCGCTGCGGCCAGGGCGCGGGCGCGTTCGGCATCAGCCTCGGCGGCTTGGCGGAAGGCATCCGCGGCGACGAGGCCGGCGCGCAGTGCGGCGTCGTCGAGTCTTACGACCACGGTACCGCGGGCGACGCTCTCGCCCTCGCGGAAGGGCAGGGCGATGACCGCGGCGGCGGCGCGCGCACCGAGAGTTGCGCTCTGGCGCGCATGCACCGCGCCAGGGAAGCCGGCGAGACCGGTCGGAGCGAGCTCGGTGACCGCCACTCGCACCGTCCGCGCGGCGCGTCGGGGCTCGGCAGCGCGCGGCGTGTCGGCATGCCGTGCGCAGGCGGAGGCGGAGATGAGGCAGCAAGCGGCGAACGCGAGGCCGGCCGCGGTGGCCAGGGGGCGGCGCTGCGGCGCTCGCGAAGGGGCAAGGTTGGTCGGTAGCTTGAGTATCACGGGTACGCTCCTTCAGGGGATCCGGCGGCTCGTTCGAGGGCGGCGTCGGCGAGGGTCAGCTCGGTGAGCGAGCGTTCCTCCTCGAGCTTCGCCGCCAGGGCCTCGCTCTCGGTAGCGAGCTCGTCGCTCAGCGTGGCGACGCCCGCGGCGCGCCGTTCGCGCATCACGCGGAGCGCCTCGGCGCTCTCCTCGGCGCCGCCCCTTGCGGCCTGCCAACGCTCGCGCCCCGCCACCGCTTGGCGATAGGCGACTACGGCTTCCATGCGGACGCGGTCGCGCGCGGCGGCGGCCTGTTGCTCGGCCGCGCGCCGGGCGGATTCGGCCCCTTCGATGCGGGCGGAGCGCGCGCGGTCGAAGGCGCCCCAGTGCAGACTCGCTCCGAGCAGGGCGCTGCTCGCGCCTCTTGAGAGCGCAATGCGATCGTTGGCGAGGGTGGCGAAGACGCTGAGATCGGGCCGCTGCTCGCGAATCGCCGCCTGGGCCGCTGCGCTCGCGGCGGCGAGCGTCGCCAGGCCCGAGCGCAGGAGGCCTCGGCTGGCGAAGGCGCGTTCGACCCATAGCTCCTGGCTGCCCGCGAGCGGCGGGGGCTCGGCCGGACGCTCCAAGGTCACGCCGTCGAGCTCGGCGATCGGGCCGCCGAGGAGACGCTGAAGCTCGGCGAGCGCGGCACCTCGCTCGGCGCGGTGCTCGGCGAGGTCGGCCTCGCGCTGGCGCCGGCGCGCTCGGGCGCGGAGCAGGTCGGCCTCGAGCGCCGCACCGTGCGCGACCGCGGCCGAAACCTCGCTCTCGCGCTCGCGAGCGGCCGTGATCGCCTGCTCGGTGGTGGCGATGGTGACGCTCGCGAGGGCAGCTCGGCGGTAGGCCTGCTCGACACCGAGACGCAGATCCGCCTCGGCCTCCGTGAGATCGGCGGCCGCCGCGTCGCGAGCGGCGCTCCGCGCCGCCTGGGCTGAGCGGAGTTTGCCAAACGCGTCGATCGGCGCCATGACGGTCGCCTCGACGGACCACTGAGTGACGGCGTCGGGGCGATTGAGCGCCCCCAACGCGAAGTCGGAGGCGCCGAGCTGTCCGGCGTTGAGCTTGGCCGCGAACGCCTGGGACGGGTTGTCGGTTCTCAGGCTGCCCAGGTTGAAGCCGAGGGTGGGCCAGCGCGCTCCCCGGACCTCGGCGGTGCGAGACTCGGCTGCGATCACCGCTTCACGCGCCGCCTGAAGCTCGGGATTGTTCTGCCGGGCGGAAGCCTGCGCCTCGGCCAGACCAAGGTCGACCACCACGTTGGGCGGCGGGGGTGGGGAATCGGCAGCGCTGGGCTTGGCCAGGGCCAAGCCCAGCAGGCCCAAGACGACGGTCGAACTCAGATTGGAACTCAGCATCTCGCAGTCTCCAGCTCGCGCTGCCCAGGGCGAATCAGGCGCGCCTCATATGGATAGAGCCAGGAGGACGGAAAAAGGATTCGCGCAGGTCGGGGAAGTCCCGCCTTGAAGCTGGCTAACGCGTGGGTAGGGCTCCCGGCGAGCGGCGGGCGAGGGCGTGGACTTGCTGGCGCACACGTTGGGCGAGGTCGTCCGGGACCACCGGCTGCGGCGCCTCGGCGCATCGGCGGAGCGTCCGTTTCAGCCCATCGCAGGCCGATCGGCAGCGCGAGCAGTTCGCCAAGTGCCGTTCCATGCTGGCGCAGATCGAGGGCGAGAGGTCACCCTCCAGGTCCTTCGAGAACAGCCCCTCGACATCCGGGCAACCGTTAGCCCTGGCGGGTATGGGACGTTCGAGTGCGCTGCGCAGGGCTGCGCGGGCTCGGTGCAGGCGACTCTTGACCGCGCGCTCGCCGATCCCGAGGACCCGCGCGACTTCCGGCGCGGTGAGGCCTTCGACGTCGCGAAGCAGCAGGACCTCGCGTTGGGACGGCGTCAGACCGCGCAGAGCGCGCTCGAGCTCGGCGGTGACCTCATTTCGAGCGGCGGATGCGTCCGGCAGCGGCGCGGGATCGCGCACCTCGGCGGCGGCCTCGAGAGCGAGCGGCGACGAGGGCTCGAACTTGCCGCGACGGCGCTTCTTGATGCAGAAGTTGCGCGTCAGGGTGTACAGCCAAGTAGAAAGAGAGCCGTCGGTCCGCAGCCCCTGCAGATTGCGCGCCGCGGCGAGGAGGGTGTCCTGCAGCACGTCCTTGGCGTCCTCCTCGTCGCCGCACATGCGCAGCCCGAAGCGATAGACGCGAGGCTGAATCCAGCGCAGGAGCGCCTCGACGGCCTCGGGGTCTCCGCCGCGCGCGCCACCGAGCAGCGCCTGGCCGTCCGCTTCGTTCATTCAACGATCTTACGTCGCCGAGACCGCGCCGACCGACCCAGCGCTCCGAGCCGGGCCCCCGATTCCTTGCTCGTGGAACGAGGGCGCCCCACGGCTGGACACGGGCCGAATCAGCGCTTCGGACGTGCGCGTCCTGCGGTACGCATCAAGAGCCGGAGCGCTCGCACCCGCCTCGACCAAACGGCCCCGTGCGGCGATAGGCCGAGGGAACGTTCGGCCTGGTCGAGCGCGTCCTCGACCAAGGCATCGTGCAAGGGGCGGAACAGCAGGGGCCAGCCGATGCGGGCGGCGCCGCGCGCTTCCATCTCCAGCGAGTGGACCAGCGTCGTCCTGCCAGGATGCATGGCCTCGACGTCGAGTCCGTGAGTGCCCACGAAGCCGCGCGGGCCGGTGAATCGGAACCGTACCTGGAGTCCGGGTTCGTAGCTCTCGACGACGTAGCGGATAGGGCCGTGACCACCCACCGCGCCCACGCCAAGGGGTCGATCGAAACGCATACGAGGCCACGACTCGTTCGGCCACAGGCGGTCGTCGGGCGAGCTCAGGCTGTCGAGTAGCGCACCGACTTGCGCGGCGCTGCCGGCGAGATCGCGGGAGTGCACGTTGTGGACGTACAATGGCGGCGACCTAAGCCGGCTCGGGCCGGCGCGCTTGCGTCAGGAGGTCGCGCCAGGCTCGACGGGCGCGGGTCTCGGCGGCGGGGTCGCGCAGCAAGCGGCTGAAGTGGTGGTACGCGAGGGTGATGGAGTAGAACTCGTAGGCGAACTGATCGGGATCGAGGTTGCGGCGGAGCTTCCCGGCCGCGCTGCCCTGGCGGACCGCCGTTGCGAGGGTAGCAAGCCATTCGCGCTGCGACTCGACCAGCGCATCGCGCAGCGGACCCGGCCGATCGTCGAGCTCGCTCGCCGCGGCCATGAAGATGCAGCCACCGGGTGAGAAATCGGCCTGCGACCAATCGAGCCAGAGATCGAACAAGGCTTGCAGGCGCGGGGCACCGCGCGGCTTCTTCAGGGCCGGCACGGCGACCAGGGCGATGAAGCGCTGGCGGGCCTCCTCGAGCACCTGCAGCTGGAGCGACTCCTTGGAGCCGAAGTGCGCGAACAGGCCGCTCTTCGACATTCCCGTGCGGCTCGCGAGCTCGCCGATCGAGAGCCCCGCCATGCCCACCTGGCTGGCAAGGGCCAGCGACGTGTCGAGGATGGATCCGCGGGTGACTTCGCCCTTGCGCAGGGTTCCCATGCAGAGAGTCTAGAACGAACGATCGTGCTATTCAATGGGCCTGGCGGCCGGTCCTGCGCGTCGCCCCTTGACCGGCCCCCCCGCCGTCGCAAACACTCCCCAGCACGAGACACCACAGAACAACCACACCACAGACGCGGAACAAGGGGGTCGGGATGGCGGAGAAGTTCGTGTATGCCTTCGGCGGCGGGTCTGCCGAAGGGCGCGGCGATCAGAAGGAGCTGCTCGGTGGCAAGGGCGCCGGCCTGGCCGAGATGGCCGGCTTGGGGATTCCGGTGCCACCCGGTTTCACCGTCACCACCGACGTGTGCAAGCACTACCACGCGCATGCCGAGTCCTACCCCCCGGAGTTGAAGAAAGAGTTCGAGGATCATCTGCGCGCGATCGAGACGCAGCTCGGACGCGGCTTTGGCGATCCCGGAAAACCGCTCCTGGTGTCGGTGCGCTCGGGTGCTGCGACCTCGATGCCGGGGATGATGGACACCATCCTCAACCTGGGCTTGAACGACGCCATCGTCGAGGCCGAGATCGCGCGTGGTATCGACGCGCGCTTCCTCCGCGACTGCTACCGCCGGTTGTTGTCGATGTACGGCGACGTGGTGCTGGGCGTGTCGAAGCACGAGTTCGAAGCTGTCATCAAGCGCGCCCGCGAGCGCGAGGGTGTGGCGACCGATCCGGAGATTTCGGCGGCCGGACTGGCGCAGGTGATCCGCGAAGGGCACGAGATCCTGGAGCAGCACGGGAAGCCGTTCCCACAGGATCCGATGGCGCAGATCTGGGGCGCCGTCGGGGCGGTCTTCGAGAGCTGGAACAACAAGCGCGCCATCGAGTACCGCCGCATCCACCACCTCTCGGGCGCCGGCGGCACGGCGGTGAACGTGCAAGCCATGGTCTTCGGCAACCGCGGCTTCGATTGCGCGACCGGCGTCGCGTTCACGCGCAATCCTTCGACGGGCGAGAAGAAGCTGTTCGGCGAGTTCCTGGTCAACGCCCAGGGTGAAGATGTGGTCGCGGGTATTCGTACGCCCCAGGTCATTGCACCGGGCCCCGGCGGACCCGGGCTGGGCAAGGATTTCCCGGACGCGTACCAGGGACTGCTCGACGTCGCCGCGCGTTTGGAGACGCATCGCCACGACATGCAAGACCTCGAGTTCACCATCGAGGCGGGCCAGCTCTACATGCTGCAGACCCGCAGCGGCAAGCGCTCGGGCCCAGCCTCGGTGCGCATCGCGGTTGACATGGTGGAAGAGGGCCTGATCGATCGCCGCGAAGCGCTGCGGCGTGCCGAGCCCAACCACCTCGTGCAGATGCTCGCGCCGGTGTTCGACGTGGCGGAGAAGGCTGCGGCGGTGAAGGCCGGCCGCCTGCTGGCCACTGGCCTGCCGGCGGGTCCCGGGGCGGCATCGGGAAGGATTGCGCTCACCGCCGAACGCGCCGCCGAGATGGCGAAGACCGGCCCGGTGATTCTGGTGCGTGACGAGACCTCGCCCGAGGACATCGTCGGCATGTATGCATCGGTCGGCATTCTCACCTCGCGCGGAGGCATGACCTCGCACGCAGCGGTGGTCGCCCGCGGCATGGGCAAGCCGTGCATCGTCGGCGCCGGTTCGCTGGTGGTCGACGAGCCCGCCGGCGAGCTTCGCGTGGCGGGGCAGATCCTGCGCGAGGGCGACCAGCTCTCGATGGATGGCACCAGCGGTGAAGTGCTCTCCGGCGCCCTGGCGCCGCGCGATTCGGAAGTCATCCAAGTGATGATCGAGGGGCGACGGGAGGTCCGCTCGCGGAGCGTCGACTGCTTCGAGACGATTCTCTCCTGGGCCGACGACGAGCGCCGTATGCAGGTGTGGGCGAATGCGGACACGCCGACGGACGCGCGCGTCGCGCGCACGTTCGGCGCTCAGGGCATCGGCCTCTGCCGTACGGAGCACATGTTCTTCGACGCCGATCGCATCGCCTGGGTGCGGCGCATGATCCTCGCCGATGGACTCGAGGGCCGGAAGGCGGCACTCGCGAAGTTGCTGCCCGAGCAGCAGAGCGACTTCAAGGGAATTCTGACCGCGATGGAGGGTCTGCCGGTGACCATCCGGCTCTTGGATCCGCCGTTGCATGAATTCCTTCCCCACGAGGACAAGCAACTCGAGCAGCTTGCCGAACAGATGAAGGTCTCGCCGGCGACTCTGCGCCAGAAGGCCGAATCGCTGGCCGAGTCGAATCCGATGCTCGGTCACCGCGGTTGCCGGCTCGGGCTCACCGCGCCCGACATCTACGAGATGCAGGTCGAAGCGATCGCCCGTGCGGCTTGCGGCTTGAAGCTGGCGGGGATCGATGCGCGGCCCGAGATCATGATGCCGCTGGTCGGTACCGAGCGCGAGATGGAGGTCCTGCGCCAACTCACCATGCGCGTGCTGGCGCGGGTCTTCGAAGACGTCGGCACCACGGTCGATATCCCCATTGGCACCATGATCGAGGTGCCGCGCGCCGCGCTGGTCGCCGAACAGATCGCGCGGCATGCCGACTTCTTCTCCTTCGGGACGAACGACCTGACGCAGATGACCTTCGGCTATTCCCGCGACGATGTGGGCAAGTTCCTGCCCGAGTATCTTGAGCAGGGCCTCCTGCCGGTGGATCCGTTTGCCAGCGTCGACGTGACGGGTGTCGGACAGCTGGTCGAATGGGCCACCCAGCGCGGCCGCACCACCAAGACGAAGCTCAAGGTAGGCGTCTGCGGTGAGCACGGCGGCGATCCGAAGTCGATCGTCTTCTTCGATGGCGTCGGGCTCGACTACGTGTCCTGCTCGCCGTATCGCGTGCCGATCGCTCGGCTCTCGGCGGCTCGTGCGACCCTCGGCGCGGGGCCGGGCGGGGGAGACTGAGACCGCCTTGGCGGGGGTGATCTTCATGCTGCGCTGGCTTCGCCGCGTGGCGGTGCTGGCGGCGATCGTCCTGGTGACCCTCGTGGTCGGCCGCGCGGTTGGGTCGCGAGGCATGCCGGATCTGCGGCTCTGGCACACCGTGATGCTGAGGTCGGAGGTTCAAGCGCGGGATCTCGGCCCACAAATCACCTTGGCAGACTACCTGCGGCGCGAGGATGCCGTATTCCAGGAGCTCCGCCAGCGAGTCTTCGATGTCGTACCCGCGCCGGACCGTGTAGCAACCAGCCGGTATACCAAGGGGGGGCCGCTCGATCCGGCGACGTTCCAGCGCGATTGGAATCGAACGTTCGAGCTCGAGCCTGCCGGGCCAGCAGGAGGCGTGCGCGGCGGCGCGCTGTTGATCCACGGGCTGACCGATGCCCCGTACAGCATGCGGCCGCTGGCGCGGACGTTCGCCGGCGCCGGGTTCTACGCCCTCGCCCTGCGCATGCCCGGCCACGGCACCGTGCCGTCAGGACTGGTCCAGGCCGAGTGGGAAGACTGGATGGCGGCGGTGCGTGTTGGGGTGCGCGCCGTGCGCGCGAAGATCGGGCCCGGGAAGCCGCTCTACTTGGTGGGCTACTCGAATGGCGCGGCGCTGGTGATGAAGTACTCATTGGACGCGCTGGAGGACAACAGCCTGCCGCGCGCCGAACGCCTGGTGCTCCTTTCGCCGATGATCGGAGTGAGTCCTTTCGCGGCCGCGGCGCGCCTCATGAGTCGCCTCGGTGGGATTCCGTATTTCGAGAAGTCCCGGTGGCTGGACGACCTGCCGGAGTACATCCCCTTCAAGTACAACTCCTTCCCGACCAACGCCGCATTTCAGACCTACCGCCTGACCTCGGCCTTGAGCCAGGAGATCGCTCATGCGGTTGACTCGGGGAGCATCCGCGACCTGCCGCCCGTGCTGGCGTTTCAGTCTCTCGTCGATGCCACGGTGAGCACTCGGGCCACCGTGCACGGGCTGTTCGATCACCTCGAGAGCAACGGCAGCGAGGTCGTGCTGTTCGATCTCAACCGCGCTATCGGCATCGAGCCGTTCCTCGGCGTCAAGCCCGAGGAAGCGATCGCGGAGCTGTTCTCTGCCCGCACGCATCGCTTTCGCGCGACCCTGATCACCAATGAAGGCTCGGGCTCGCGGACGGTGCGGGAGGAAACCTTGCCCGCGGGCTCGACGCAGAGCTCCGTGAAGAGTCTCGACTTGGCCTGGCCAGAGCAGGTGTTCTCACTTTCGCATCTGGCGCTGCCCTTCCCGATGTCCGACCCGCTGTACGGGCTCACTCCCGACCGCAGTGAGAACTACGGCGTTCGCATCGGCCTGATGCTGCCCCGCGGCGAACGCTCGGTGCTGCTCATCGGGTCCGACGCGATCACCCGGCTGTACTGCAACCCGTTCTTCCCGTACGTCGAGCAGAGGGTGCGGGACTGGATCGCCAGCGGTACGGCGATTCAATGACGGTGAGATGACGGTGAGTAGAGCCGGCGAGCGGTTCCGAACGGCCGATCGGCGCGGCCCTCGATTGGCCGCGGGTGTCTTGGCGGTGGCGGCGGCCAAGCTGGTTCTCCACTTGTTGTTCATCTCGCGGTACGGAGTCTTTCGCGACGAGCTCTACTACCTCGATTGCGCCCGGCATCTGGCGTGGGGCTACGTCGATCAGCCGCCGTTGATCGCGTTCGTGGCTAGGTTGGCGCTGTCGTTCGGGGACGCGCTTTGGATCATCCGACTGCCTGCGGTGCTGGCCGGCGCGGCTCTGGTGGTGCTGACCGGGATGCTCGCCCGCGAGCTCGGCGGTGGCCGCTTCGCCCAATTCCTGGCGGCTCTCGCGGTGCTCACCGCTCCCGCCTATCTGCTGTTCTTTCACATCCTCACGATGAACGCCTTCGAGGCGCTCTTCTGGGTCGGTGCCGCCTTCCTCGTGGCTCGCTTTCTCAACACGCGCAGCCAGAGGCTTTGGATTGGATTCGGTGTCCTGGCTGGAGTCGGCCTGCTCAACAAGCATTCGATGCTCTTCATGGGCTTCTCCCTAATCGCCGGGCTCCTGCTCGCCGGTGAATGGCGAGTGCTCAGGAGCAAGTGGATTTGGCTCGGCGGAGGCCTGGCGTTGCTGATCTTCCTGCCGCACCTGGTCTGGCAGGTGCAGCACCATTTTCCGCAGCTCGACATGCTCCAGCAGACTCGGGCGGGGCGGGACATTCATCCGTCGCCGTTCGGCTTTCTGAAGGATCAGATCCTGGCGATGAATCCGCTGGGTGCGCTGGTCTGGATCGGCGGCCTCGCGGCGATGTTGGCGGGGCGGGGCCTGCGCCGCTACCGCGCTCTCGGATGGGCCTATCTGGTTCTTCTCATCTTCTTCATTGCGCTGGGCGCCAAGGTCTACTACCTCTACCCGGTCTACGGGATGCTGTTCGCCGCCGGAGGGGTGGCGTGGGAGCGCTGGACCGAGTCCCGGCTCCGTGCCCTCCGCTGGGTTCTGCCGTGTGCCTTGGTTCTGCTTGGCGGTGTGATTGCGCCGGTGACCTTCCCCGTCCTCCCGAAGGAACGCTATGCGGCCTACACACAGGCACTCGGCATCGAACAGCCGCACATGGAGCGTGGTCGCGATGCTGGACGCCTGCCGCAAATCTTTGCCGACATGCACGGCTGGGACACCATGGCTGCCCAGGTGGCGGAGGTCTTTCGCACCCTCTCGCCCCAGGATCAGGCGAAGGCCTGCATCTTCGGGCAGAACTACGGCGAGGCGGGCGCCATCAACTACTTTGGCCCGCACCTGGGGCTGCCGAAGGCGATCAGCAACCACAACAGCTACTGGCTCTGGGGGCCGCAAGGCTGCACCGGCGAGGTGCTGGTCGTAATCGGCGGCGGGGAGGACGACAACCGTCGCAACTGTCGCGTGCTCGAGCGTGCCGGCGTGGTTCACAACGACTGGGCGCGACTCGACGAAAACGACCTGCCGATCTACATCTGCCGGGGCTTGTCGAAGCCGATCGAGGCGCTGTGGCCGCTGATCCGCAAGCTGGGCTGAGCTCTAGGCTCAGAACCAGCGCCGGACCGCCGCCTTGTAGCGCCGGTAGTCGTCGCCGAACTTCTTCGCCAGGTAGCGCTCTTCGCGATCGATCACCTGCCGTCGCACCATCCAGAGCACGAGGGGAAGGGTCAGAAGAGGCCAAACCGTGCGGCCGAGAAATGCGGTTCCGGCCTGCAGGCACGCCAGGCCCAGGTACATCGGATTGCGCGTGAAGCGATACGGCCCCGACAGCGCCAACGCCGTCGTCGGCTGGGTCGGGTTGGGCGTCGTCCCGACCCGGCGAAACGTGGTCACGGCCCAGAGGCTGAGCGTCAGCCAGAGCCCGACCAGCGTCGTGCCGATCCAGTGCGACGGCAGCGCCCAACTCTCGGGCAGCAGCGCGACCGGCACGACCCACTGCAGCAGGAAGCCGGCGGCGATCCCGGCAATGTAGAAGATCGGCGGGAATACACGAACGCCGGAAGTTGGCGATGGCTGCGCGGGGGAGTTCATCTCGCGCCGATTCTAGACCCATCGCCACCATAGAATCGCCGCTGTGCCGCTCATTCGACAGCTCAACGATCAGCTGATCTCGCAGATCGCCGCCGGCGAGGTGGTCGAACGGCCGTCTTCGGTGGTGAAGGAGCTGGTCGAGAACGCCCTCGATGCGGGTTCGACCGCCGTGCGTGTCGAACTCGAAGCGGGCGGCAAGCGGCGCATCGTGGTCAGCGACGACGGCGTCGGCATGGATCGCGATGACGCCCTGCTCGCGTTCGATCGTCATGCGACGAGCAAGATCGGGAGCTTCGCGGAGCTCGAGCGAGTCGAGACCCTGGGTTTTCGCGGTGAGGCACTGGCCTCGATTGCCGCGGTCGCTCGAGTCGAGCTGGTCACTGCTCTCGCCTCGGGAGACGGACAGCGGGTGCGAATCGAAGGCGGCCGTGTCGTAGTCGCCGAGCCCGCGGCCCGCGCCCGCGGCACGAGCATCGAAATCGCCTCGCTGTTCTTCAACGTGCCGGCGCGGAGGAAGTTCCTGCGCACGCCCGAGACCGAGCTGCGGCGCGCTCTCGAGGTGGTGCAGGGCTATGCGCTGGCGCGGCCGGATGTCGCCTTCACCGTGATTCACGAGGGGCGCACGCTGCTCGAGGCGCCGGCATCGTCGTCTGGGCTCGCGGGAGCGCGCGCGCGAATCGCCCAAGTCTTCGGCGCGACCTTGGCCGGCGATCTGGTCGAAATCCCGAGCGGTGCCGGGCGAGGGATCTCGGGCTTCGTCGGCAAGCCGTCTACCTCCCGGGGCCGGCGGCAGTTCGTGTTCGTGAACCAACGCCTGGTGCGGGATCGCGCGGTCCTGGCGGCGTTTTACCGCGCGGTTCGCGACGAGTGGCGAAGTGACGACTTTCCGGCGCTGTTCCTCTTCTTGGATCTGCCGCCCGAGGACGTCGACGTGAATGTGCATCCGCAGAAGGCCGAGGTCCGCTTTCGCGACCCCGCAGTCACCGACCGGGTGTATTTCGCGCTTCGCCAGGGACTGGTAGAAGCTCGCGGCGAAGAGGCTGCGCCGCTCCGTGTACCGGCGAGCGCGAGCGGACCGTTCGCATGGGAGGGACTCGGCGGCCGCGCGTCGAGCTCCGAAGTGGGCTGGAGCGGTGCGTCGTCGGGCGCGCCCTCGGAGATTTGGGAAGCTCCGCCGGTGCAGGCCTTGCGAGTCGCCGAGATCGCCTACGCGCCGCTCGACCGGCCGTCGCTACCGCTCTCCGGGCGCGGCAAGGGACCGTCGCGTTTTCGCTTGCTCGGCCAGTACAAGGGCACCTTGATTCTGCTCGAAGGCCCGGACGGCCTCTACCTGCTTGACCAGCACGTCGCCCACGAACGCATTCTCTACGAGCGTCTGCGCACGACGATCTCCGCCAGCGCGCCGTCGGTGCAGCACCTCCTGTCGCCGATCCTTCTCGAGCTGGCGCCCGCGGAACGGTTGCGCCTCGCAACGCTTGCAGCACATCTCGGTCCGGTGGGCTTCGAGATCGGCGAGCTCTCCGGCGGGACCTTGGCTCTGACCTCGATGCCGGCGGTTCTGGGCGTCGGGGAAGCGGAGAAGCTGGTCATGACCCTGGCCGCGACCGCCGGGAGCGATCGGGCGACAGAACCGCAAGACGTGGCGCGCGGAATCCTCGAGGCCCTCGCCGCCAGTCAGGCCTGCAAGGCGGCGATCAAGATGCACCATCCGCTCTCGGCGCCCGCCATGGAGGCGCTGGTGAGCGAACTCTTCGCCTCCGACCAGCCCTTCGCCTGCCCACATGGCCGGCCGATCGTGCTGCAGATGACCGACGGCGACCTCGAACGGCGCTTCGGCCGGCGCTAGAGATCGAGCACGAGCCTCAGGCCGACGTCCACCGCCGCCGTATCGGCGGGGGAGAGCATGGCCGAGCGTTCGAGCAGATCCACTTGGAAGACCTTCTGAATGTCGTAGACGTTGGCGATCGAAGGCTTGCCCAATCGCGTGGCGCGGGCCTCGAGGCGAACATTCCCCGGCATGCCCTCGAGGTGCAGGCGGCTGGTCAGCGGAACAACCAGGAAAGTTCGCATGCGAGGATCCCGCACCTTATCCGTCTGGATGACCAGAGCCGGCCGCCGTTTGTCCAGCCGCACCCACCATATTTCTCCCCGCCGGGGTGGCTCGCTACCAGTCATCGTCCGCGTATTCCTGGGCCGCCCGCGTGCGTTGATACTCCCGCCATGCGACTTCGTCCTCGGCCACATCCCACCCGTGCCGATCGAGATAGGCACTCATCTGACGGCGCACTCGTTCCATCTCAATGAGGTCCGCGATGAGCGCCGAGCGTGACAGGCCGCGTCGACCGGCCTCGGCGTCGGCGAACTCGATCAGAGGGTCGGGGATGGAGATGCCGATCTTCACCGGGCACCAGCGTACTACACTCGGAGATACCGTGGTAGTCCAGCGAGTCATACCAGCGGGTACCGCCCGGTGCGCAATGCCCCCCGAGCGAGCGCGATCGAGCCGCCTGTGCTGCCGCTCGGATCGCAGGCAGGCAGGGTCTCGCCCAGTGAGTCGGTGTTACGATTTTAAGACAGTGGTTCTAGGCCTTCGCATCTCCACTCCCTTCGAACGCGCTCTCGGCTACCGGTTTCGCTCGGCGGAGCTGTTGGAATTGGCGCTCACGCATCGCTCGCATGCCAATGAACGCGGCACCAACGCGCACTACGAGCGGCTCGAGTTCCTCGGCGACGCGGTGGTGGGATTGATCGCCGGGGAGTGGCTCTACGAGAACTTTCCGGATGTTCAAGAAGGCGAACTGTCGCGCCTGAAGAGCTCCCTGGTGAGCGCCACGGCGCTCGGTGCCGTAGCTCGGGAACTCGGACTGGGCGGAATCTTGAGGCTGGGTGTGGGCGAGGAGCGTTCGGGCGGTCGTGAGAAGAGCTCGTTGCTCGCCGACTCCATGGAGGCCGTCTTCGGAGCGCTGTTCCTCGACGGCGGCCTCAAGGCCTCGCGGGGAGTGATCGTGCCGATCATCGAACGAGCGATGTCGGGACGCCCTCCCGGGGCCCGCGCCGACAGCAAGACCGCATTGCAGGAGGCGGCCCAAGGCCGAGGCTGGCCGCTTCCCGAATATCGGGTGGTGTCGCAGGAGGGCCCTGACCATCAGAAGGTCTTCACCGTCGAGTGCTGGCTGCAGGGAGAGAGCCTGGGATCCGCGCAGGGCGAGAGCAAGAAGCTGGCCGAGCAGCGCGCGGCGGCGTTGGCCCTCGCGCGGCTCGCGTCCGAGGGCGTGGCATGAGGCCGTCGGTCGATCATCTGGCTGAGATCTCGGGCTTGCGCGAAGGCCAGCTCGCGCAGGTCTCGTTTCCGCTCCTGCTCTTGGCGCTGTCCGTCCACCAGCGCACCGCGGTGCTCGAGCTCAAGCGCCGCCAGGTGCAAAAGAACCTCACGATGGAGCACGGCGTGCCCGTCGAGTGTCGATCGAACCTGGCTCATGAAACTCTGGGCCGCTTCCTGGTCGGAGCAGGGGCGTTGCCGGAGGAGGTCTTCAACACGACGCTCTCGGAGTCGCTCGCACGGTCCGTGCCGCTTGGCGAGGTGCTGGTCGAGAAGAATCTGATCGGGCACTACGAGCTCTTCCGCTTTCTGCAGCAGAACCTGGCGCGCAAGCTGCTCGACCTGTTTGCCTGGCAGGACGGCGAGTTTCGCCTGCGTTTCGACCCACCCGCGGTGACTTCGCCGCTCAAGGTGAAGGTGCCGCAGCTCCTGCTCACGGGACTCTTGCGCTTCGCGCCGCAGCGTGAGGTCGATTTCGCCGTGGCGCCGCTGCTCGGACGGCCGCTCGCGATTCATCCGCAACCGCACGTGCCGTTGTCGGAGCTCCGGCTGAGCGAATCGCACACCAAGGCGTTTCAGCTGCTGGCGGTGCCGCGCAGTCTCGGCGACCTCGCGCAAGCCGCGGGGCTGCCTTTTCCGGAGGTTTGCCGGCTGGTCTACGCGCTGTCTCTTCTCGGAGCCCTCGCGCCGGTCGATGAGCTTCCAGCCCTCTCGGCTTCCACGAGTGCGCCGGCCCCGGCGCCGACACTCGCTCCAGCAGTAGGTATCACCACCTCGACGCTGGTCATCCCAGCGGGTATCCGAGCGCCGGGAGCGCAGGCTCCGGGCGAAGTCGCCCGTCTGCGCAACCAGGTGATGGAGACCTACCTGAAACATCGCGAGCAGGACGTCTTCGATCTCCTGGCGGTCGAGCCCGACGCGGCGTTCCCGGTGGTCCAGGATCGATTCCTGGAGTTTGCCGAACGGTACGCCCCTTGGCGCTTCGCCGACTCCCAGTTGGAGTCGGTACGCGAGAAGGCGCGCGAGCTCTTCCTCACCGGCGCCGCGGGATTCGGGCTGCTGTCCGACCCCGAGCAGCGCAACATCCTGCGCGAACGCCGGCGGACCCTGCAACAGAGAAAGGCGGGGGGACCGAACCCCTCCTCGATCGCGATCAAGACCGACCTCCTGGACCCGCGGGTGCAATTCCAGAAGGGCAAGTCGTACATGGAGCAGGGCAAGTACAAGGCAGCCCTGCAGGAGATCGAGTTCGCCGTCGACTGCGACCCGCAAAACAGCATCTATCGCGCCGAGCTCGCCTGGTGCCGCTTCATGGAATCTCCGTCGACCGGCGGACGCAAGGCGGTGCCCGAGCTCGAGGAGGCGGTGCGCATCGATCCGCAGTGCGGCATCGCCTATTTCTACGGCGGGCAGATCCTCGGTGATCTCGAACGCTTCGACCAGGCGGAGGACTGGCTGCGCCGGGCGAACAAGATCCTGGCGCCCGATCGGCGGCCGCTCGACGCGCTACGCGATCTGGCGGCCAAGCGGAAGAAGAAGGGCTGAGAGACCGCGGTGATAGCCGATCCGTGCGAGCGGATAGAATCCGCCTCGCGATGACTCCCATTCTCCCGACCCCCACCATTCGCCGTCTTTCCGGGCATACCGGCCAGCGCGTGCTGATTCGCGGCTGGCTGTCCAATAAGCGTTCGAGCGGCAAGCTCGCCTTCCTGCAGCTCCGCGATGGCAGTGGCATCGTGCAGGGTGTGGTGAGCAAGGCCGAGGTCTCCGAAAAAGCCTGGGAAGACGCCCAGCGCGCGACTCAGGAGTCCACCTTTCACGCCACGGGCATCGTCAGGGCCGATGCGCGCGCGCCGAGCGGCGTTGAGCTTCAGCTCGACGACTTCGGCATCGACGACCTGACGGTCGATTTCCCGATCACGCCAAAGGAGCATGGCACCGCGTTCCTGATGGAGAACCGGCACCTGTGGTTGCGTTCATCGCGGCAAGTCGCCGCGTTGCGTGTGCGCAGCGAGATTGCCCAGTCGATTCGCGACTTCTTCTACGACCGCGACTTCTCGTTGATCGATTCGCCGATCCTCACGCCGGCGGCCTGCGAGGGCACCTCGACGTTGTTCGAGACCGACTATTTCGGCGACAAGGCGTACCTTTCGCAATCGGGGCAGCTCTACCTCGAGCCCGCGGCGGCGGCGCTCGGCAAGGTGTATTGCTTCGGGCCGACCTTCCGAGCCGAGAAGTCGAAGACTCGGCGCCATCTGATGGAGTTCTGGATGGTCGAGCCCGAGGTCGCGTTCCTCGAGTTCGAGGGCCTCTGCGAGCTGGCCGAGGACTTCATCTGCTACCTGGTCGGACGGACTCTGGAGCGCTGTCCGGAAGACCTGAAGGTGCTCGAGCGCGACCTGAGCAAGCTCGCGAACGTGGCCAAGCCCTTCCCGCGGATCACCTACAGCGAGGCGGTCAAGCGCCTGCAGGACACTGGGTCGCCGATCCAGTGGGGCGACGATTTCGGAGCCGACGAAGAGACCGCGCTCGCGGCGCAGTTCGACCGGCCGGTCATGGTGAGCCGCTATCCGACGGCGATGAAGGCGTTCTACATGCAGCCCGATCCCGAGAACCCGGACGTTGTCTTGGGCCTCGACATGCTGGCGCCCGAGGGCTACGGCGAGATCATCGGCGGCAGCCAGCGCATTCACGATCACGATCTGCTGCTGTCGCGCATCAAATCCCACAACCTGCCGATCGAAGCCTTCCAGTGGTATCTGGACGTGCGCAAGTACGGCACGTTCCCGCACTCCGGCTTCGGCATGGGGCTCGAACGCTTCGTGGCTTGGATGTGTGGCTTGTCACACGTGCGCGAGACCATTCCGTACCCGCGCATGCTGTACAAGATCTACCCTTAGTTTCGGGGACTCGACGTGGCGTTGTCGCGACGAGGCCTCGATCTCGCGGGTCTGGTGCTCCTCTCTCTCATCTGGGGCACGACCTGGGCGGCGATTCGCGTGGCCGTGCGGGGAGTGCCGCCACTGACCGGCGTTGCCCTGCGCTTCGGCTTCGCGGGGCTCCTTCTGCTCGCTCTCGCGAAGATCTATGGAGTGTCCCTGGGGCGGGCGGCGAACGAGCGCCCGCTCTGGCTGGCCAACGGCCTGCTCACCTTCGCGGGCTCGTACGGCATCGTGTTCTGGGCCGAGCAGTGGGTGCCTTCCGGACTGGCCTCGGTGTTGTTCGCGACCTTTCCGTTGTGGACGGTCGTCTTGTCGCCGCTGGTTCTTCCAGGAGAACGGCTCACCTGGCGCTCAGGGAGCGGGGTGGTCCTGGGCTTCGTGGGTGTGGCCTTGATCTTCTGGCGCGATCTCGCACCGGCCTCGGATGGAGGGCTCACGCGCCTCGGGGTCGCGGGTTTGGTGTTTCTCATCGCGCCGCTCTTGTCGGCGACCGCCAACCTGCTTACCAAGCGTTTCGGAGCCGGGGTCCATCCGCTCTCGATCACTTCGATCCCGATGCTGATCGGAGCCGCGATCGTGGCGCCGCTCGCGGTCTTGGTGGAGCACCCCCTGCAAGCGCGCTTCGACACCGCTTCCCTCCTCGCCCTCGCCTACCTTGCGGTGGTGGGTTCGGCGATCGCTTTCACCGTGTACTACGCGCTGCTTCGGCGGGGCAGCGTGCTGGAGCTTTCGATGATCACCTACGCCGCGCCAGTGGTGGCGGTTGCGATCGGCGTGCTGTTCTTCGACGAGCGCCTCGGCCCCCAGTCCCTGCTCGGAGCGGGGCTCGTCCTAGCGGGCGTCCTGCTCACTGTCGCAGTGCGGCATGAGCGAGGGACGGGCCCGGCGGACGGCCCCTAAACGACGGCCCGAGCTGGGCGTAGGGCTCTGCCGCGGCGCGGCCTAGAAAATGACGCGATGCGGCAAAAAGTCCTTGGCTTGCTCCTGAAGCGCTGTTACAATCGAGCGAAATAGAGGAGCACAGCGGGCATCCCTCCGCGGGCTTCCTCGATGAGGGTCGCGTCCATGACCACCGTGCCGCACAACTCGTCCGAGCAGGAGTCGCGCAAGGTCGCCGAGGCATCACGGCAGGAGAAGTGGGAGCACCCGAGCTTCATGCGGGAGATGTTTCTCGGCAACTTCCGCCTCGACCTGATTCACCCCTTCCCGATGCCGACCGGCGAGCGCCCCGAGTTCACGGCCTTCTACAACACCTTCAAAGAGTTCCTCCGTGACCATGTCGACCCGGTCGAGATCGACCGCACCGGGGAATATCCGCCGGAGGTGATCGACGGCCTGCGTAAGCTGGGCGCCTTCGGGATGAAGATCCCGACCAAATACGGCGGCCTGGGATTCACCAACGTCGAGTACCAGAAAGTCATGCAGCTGCTGGGCAGCATCGACGGCAACATCTCGGCGTTGCTCTCGGCGCACCAATCGATCGGCGTGCCGCAGCCGCTGAAGCTGTTTGGTTCGGACGCGCTCAAGGAGAGGTACCTGCCGCGCTGCGCCAAGGGCGAGATCTCGGCGTTTGCGCTGACCGAGCCCGAAGTGGGGTCGGATCCGGCGCGTGTCGAGACCACCGCCGAGCTGTCGGCAGATGGCCAGTTCTACACCCTCAACGGCATCAAGCTCTGGTGCACGAACGGCACGCTGGCCGACCTCCTGGTCGTCATGGCGAGCGATCCGAAGACCCGGAAGATCAGCGCCTTCGTCGTGGAAACAGCCTGGGAGGGCGTCAAGATCGAGGCCCGCTGCCATTTCATGGGTCTCAGGGCGCTGGCCAACGCGGTAATCAGCTTCAAGAACGTGAAGATCCCGCGCGAGAATCTGATCGGTCTCGAGGGCAAGGGTCTGAAGATCGCGCTCACCACGCTCAACGACGGCCGGCTCTCGATACCCAATGGCTCGGTCGGCACCGTGAAGGTCTGTCTCCAGATCTGCCGCGAGTGGGCCTCGACCCGCGTGCAGTGGGGTCGCCCGGTGGGCCGGCACGAGGCCATCAGCCACATGATCGCGGACATGGCGGGCAAGGTATTCGCCATGGAGTCTGTCGCCGACCTTGCCACGCAGATGTCCGATCGCGGTGGCTACGACATCCGTCTGGAAGCGGCAGCGGCGAAAGAATGGAACTCGGCGCGCGCCTGGGAAGTGATCGACGACACCATGCAGATCCGCGGCGGTCGCGGGTATGAGACCGCACTGTCGCTGGGGCATCGCGGCGAGCGGCCGATCCCGGTCGAGCAGATCATGCGCGACTATCGGATCAACAAGATCTTCGAGGGCTCGAGCGAGATCATGCACCTTTTCATGGCTCGCGAGGCGGTCGACAAGCATCTCGAGGTCGCCGGTGCCCTGATCGATCCCGAGAAGGGTTTCGCCGAGAAGCTCGCGGCGTTCGGTAAGAGCGCTGGGTTCTATGCCTGGTGGTACCCAACCCGCTGGTTCGGTTGGGGCCACTGGCCGCGCTACTCCGAATTCGGCCCACTCGCGACCCACATGCGGTTTGTCGAGCGCAACAGCCGCAAACTGGCGCGCTCGGTGTTTCACGGCATGATCGTCCACCAGGCGAAGCTGCAGAACAAGCAGGGCTTCCTCTTCCGTCTCGTGGACGTTGCCAATGAGCTGCTCGCCATGTCCTCTTCGGTCTCGCGTGCACAGGCGCTCGCCAAGGCCAATGATCCGGAGGCGAAGAGCGCCCGTAGCGTGACCGATCTTTTCTGCCGCACCGCGCGCCGCAAGATCGAGCATCTCTTCCAGCAACTGTGGGACAACGATGACGTCGCCAAGTACAAGGCCGGCGTGGCGGTGCTCGACGGCAAGCACATAGGGCTCGAGCAGGGCACCATGGGCATTCCCGACCATCTGAAGACGATGACGCCCGCGGTCGCCAAGGCGCCGGCCTCGCCCGAGCGCCAGGCCGTCGCGGTCGGCTGATCGCACGAGAATCCTCCCCGACGCGGTTCCAGTCTCGCGCCTCGCGGTAGGCTCGCTCGGTGAGTCTCGTCGGTTCCACCGTCGGCAGCATTCGCATCGACTCCCGCCTCGGCGAGGGAGGTATGGGCGAGGTGTACCTCGGGTTCGACACCAAACTCGAACGTCGAGTGGCGGTGAAAACGCTGCGGCCATGGCAGCGCCTCGGCGAGCGCAGGAAGGAACGATTCCTGCGCGAGGCACGGCTCTTGTCTCGCCTCGGTCATCCCGGTATCTGCCAGGTTTACGAGCTGCTGGAGACTCCGGAGGCGGACTTCCTGGTGCTCGAGTACGTTGCGGGGCGAACGCTGGGAGAGTTCGCCGACGAGAACCCCTCGTTCGACGAAACGCTTCGGATGGCCGAGCAGATCTCTCGGGCGCTGGCGGCGGCGCACCGTGAGCGGATCGTGCACCGGGACCTGAAGGCCGACAACATCATGGTGACGCCCGAAGGCGCGATCAAGATCCTCGACTTCGGAATCGCGCGTTCGCTGGGAGACGAAGCCGATGCGGCGCTCGAAGACGCCGTCGAGCCTCGCGCCTCAGGCCTCGGCACGGTACCGTTGGCGGGTCCGGTGGGTATGCCGCCGACCGAAGTCTGGGCGTCACTACCGCGCGCGGACAAGCCACCCGGCGAGGAGGGAAAGCGGCGGCCCGACCTCACCCGTCACGGATTGGTCGTGGGCACTCTGCCCGCCATGAGCCCGGAGCAGGTGAGCGGCCGAACCGTGGACGAGGCTAGCGACGTGTACTCGCTAGGCGTTCTCCTCCAAGGACTGTTCACTCGTAAGCCGGCATACGGAGAGTGCGATGAACAAGAGCTGGCGCGGAGAATCGAGCGCGCCGAGACCGATGCCATGGAGGGGATCGATCCCGAGCTCGTGCACTTGATTCACGACATGGAGACGCTGGATCCGCGCCGCCGGCCGACAGCCGAGGCGGTCGCGGCTCAACTGCGGTGGATTCGCGACCGGCCGCAACGCGAACGCCGACGGAAATTCCGCGTGAGGGTGATTGTCGGTACCTTTGTGGTTCTGCTGGCGGTCCTGGCTGTCGTGAGCCGGCTCGCCTACGTTGCGTCGTCGGCGCGCGCCGATGCCGAGAGCCGGAGGCGCCAGGCCGAGGGATTGATCGGATTCATGCTCGGAGACCTGCGTACCAAGCTCACCGGTCTAGGTCGTCTCGAGCTGCTCGACGTCGTGGGAGAACACGCCCTCGAGTACTTCGAAAGCCTGCCCGAGCGCGACCTGAGCCCGGCAGACCTGGGTCGCCGCGTGCAGACGGTCCTACAGATCGGCGATGCTCGTCGCAGCCATGGTGATTTGGCCGGGGCCCTGGCGGCGTTCGAGCGCGGTGAGCGTTTGGCGAAGGCGGCCACAGCGCGCTACCCGTCGGACGCCGAGTTGCAGCTGCGACTGGCTGAAGCTGCGACCTGGCAGGGGCAGCTGCACTACGATCGCGGGGAAAAAGGACCGGCGGCGGCGGCGTGGGAACGCGCCCTGCGCTTGGCCGAGGGTGTGGCCGCACAGCATCCCGACAACCTGGAAGCGCTCCTGGCTCGAGGCTCGGCGCGTCACGACAAAGGAACTTTGCTCGAGCTCCAGGGCGATCTCGACGGTGCGGCGAGCCTCTACGACGAGAGTCTTACGGACCAGCGCGAATATGCGCGCCGTAAACCTGGGGAGTCGGAGATCCAGGGTGAGCTTGCGAATACCCTGGCTTTCGTGAGCATTCTCGCGGAGCGCCGAGGGGATCTCGATGTGGCGCGCACCGAGCGGCGTGAGAGCTTGAGCATCCAGGAAGCTCTGCTGGCGAAGGATCTAGAAAATGCGGTCCTGCGGCAGGACGTCGCTGTGGCGCGCGGGTTTCTCGCCAACCTCCTGGGCAGCTTCGGCTTCGCAGAGGAAGCGCGCGAACTCTACGTGAGCGGTCTGGCGACGATCGCTGACCTGGCCCGGAAAGACGCCGAGAACGCGGTGCTCGCTCGCTGGCAGGTAGCCTTTCGCGGCGCGCTGGCGGATCTCGAAGCCGCGGGCGGCCGCAGCGCCGAGTCTCTGGTGCTGCTGCGCGAGGCCTGCCCCGCGAGCGCGAAGCTGAGCGTGAGCGATCCGAGCGATCCGGACCTGCGCCTGCTTGCCGGCGTTTGCCGGGTGCGGAACGCCCGGGACATGCTCGACAGCGGTGAGCCGCTGGGCAAGGCTCGGACCGAGCTCGAGGCCGGTCGCGTTCTCCTCAAGCAGCTCGCCCTGGAGGGGTTGAGCGAACAGAATCGCGCCCTGGTGTCCGAGAGCGAGATCCTGCGTGGGCGAATCGCCCTCGCCGCGGCGGACCCCGCCGAAGCTCGACGCGCGTTCTTGCATGCCATCGAGATTCTCGCGTCATGCCGGCGACCGCTGACCTTCTGGCGTGTGATGGCTCCGTGGTCGGACGCTATGCTGCGTCTGGGGCGTGATGACGAGGCGGCTCCGGTCGTCGCCGCCTTGGAGACGATGGGATATCGCAGGCCTCGGACAGGCAGGAGTCAACGATGAAGGCAGTAGAAGTCGTCGAGGAATCGGGCAAACCCAAGCCACAGCTCGTGGAGGTCGCGGATCCGCGTCCGGCGCGGGGCGAAGTCCTGGTGGACGTGCAGGCGACAGCGCTCAACCACGCCGACCTGTTGCAGATTCGTGGACAGTATCCGCCCCCGGCGGGGGAAAGCACGGTGCCCGGGCTCGAGTGTTCCGGTCTGATCGCCGAGCTCGGCGCGGGCGTGAGCGGCTTCCTCCCGGGCGATCGGGTGATGGCGCTTCTCGGCGGAGGCGGTCACGCCAGCCGCGTCGCGATTCCCGTCGGCCAGCTGATGGCGCTGCCCGACCGACTGTCGTTCGCAGAAGGCGCCGCACTGCCCGAGGCTTGCCTTACGGCTTGGACCAACCTGGTTCATGAAGGCGGCCTGCGGCCGGGCGAGACCGTTCTCGTCACCGGCGCCACCGGCGGCATGGGCACCATGGCGGTAGAAATCGCGAATCAACTCGGCGCACGCGTATTGGCGGCGGGTCGCGATCGTGGGCGACTGGAGAACCTGCGCGGTTTGGGCGCGGACGGCTACGTGCTGCTCGATGAGACACTGACGGCGGAGGCTCTTGCTCTCACCGGCGGCCGCGGCGTCGACTTGATTTTCGACTTGGTCGGCGGACGATTCCTCCCCGATCTCATTCGCTCGCTCGCGGTGGGTGGCCGGCTGACGCAGGTCGGACTTCTCGCCGGCCGTTCCGCGCAGCTGGAGCTCTACGACCTGATGAGTCGCCGCGCGCGTCTGATCGGTTCGGTCCTCAGACCGCGTTCACGGACCGAGAAGGCGGCGCTGGTGCGCGGCTTCGCCGCCTTTGGGCTGCCTCGGTTGGCCGATGGTCGTTTGCGTCCGGTGGTCGATCGGATCATGCCGTTCGAACGGATCATCGAGGCCTACGGCGTGCTTGCTGCCGGCGGCGTCAGCGGCAAGATCGTGCTGACGCTCGAGTCCTGAGGGCGCTCGGTCAAATCGTCCTAGATCGATTCGATCCAACGCTGCAGCGTCTCTTCGTGGCGCGCCAGCGAACGGGCCATGGCGAATTGGCTGCGGCACCGAGCGAGGTTCTGCCCGGTGTGCCCAGTCTTGAAGTAGCGATCGCCATCCAGGAAATCGGTGAGGAAGCGCACGCCAAGCTCGTAGGATAAAAGCCGGCCGGCGAGCACCATGCGCTCGCGTTCCCCGCGCAGGAAGCCGGTCCCCGCTCCCGCGATCCAGCCTCGAGCCAGCGCCTGGAAAATGTCGATTTTGACGTCGATTCGCGAGGAGTCGGGTTCGTCCTCGGCCGCATTGGTGGCGGCGGAGCGCACCAAATCGCCGAAGTCATAGAGCCCGAGGCCGGGCATCACGGTATCGAGATCGGTGACGCAGAGGCCTCTTCCCGTCCGCTCGTCGAAGAGCACGTTGTTCAGCTTGGTGTCGTTGTGGGTGATCCTCTCGGGCAGATCTCCCGCGTCGCGCAAGCGAATCAAGCTGCTCGCCAGAGCTTCCTCGGCCAACGCCTCGCAGATCTCTGCTTTCGCGAGCGCCGCTCGACCATGTTCGTCGCGGTCGACCGCGGCAACGAGATCGGCCAGTCGGCGCGGCGTGTTGTGGAAAGCCGGCAAGACTTCGAACAGGGGCGGACCCGAATAGTCGCCGAGCGCGCGCTGGAATTGCGCGAATGTTCGCGCCGCCTCGAACGCCTGCTCGGGCGTTTGGGGCCGCTCGAGCGCGACGCTGCGCTCGATGAAATCGTATGTACGGAAACAGTCGCCGGCGGTATTGCGCCAAAGGAACCCACCCGCGCGGGCCGGAACCAGTTGGAGAACCGCTCGGCCGTCATGGTTCTCGCCCCGTACGGCGAGCGCGCGGCGGACGTGCGCCGTGACCTGCGCAATGTTCTCGACCACCCGGTCGAGGTCGGCGAATACGCGCTGGTTCAGGCGCTGCAGCAAGTAGCGCTTGGGCGCCGCCTCCGCGCGTCCCTCGCGCGCCAAGGTGGCGACGAACGAGTCGTGGATGTGCCCGGTGCCGTGCGGGCGAACCTCGCGCAACTCGCCGTCGATCGCGAACGCGGCGAGAGCGGCGGCGAGGTCCTCGCGCGACAGTCCGGACTGGTTCATCCCGGCGGGGGTGCGGATAGGCCGGGCTTGCCGAGCACGGTGTCGAGGGTGGTCACCGCCACGGGATGGTAGCCCGGACGCGCCCGCGCATAGAGGGCGCGGGCGCGCTCGAGACCGCTCGGTGTCTTGGCGAGCTCTTTGTAGAGCGGCACGATGAACTTGCGCCGGCCCACGGTGGTGAGGAAGTGGTCGAGCGCCGGGTCGGCCGCGGTGTACTGGTTCTGCAGCGAAAGCTTGAGCCAAGCGAAGAGGATCTCGCTGTTGCCACTGGTGGTGAAGTGAAAGGCGCCATCGAGATCGCTCATCTGGCCGGGAGCGAGCATCGCCGGAAGGTTGTTGAGGAAGTACAGCCAGTGTTGCGTGCTCCAGCCTTTGGTGTCCAGGCTCTTCGCCAGGGTTCCATGAGTCCACCGCGCGATGACGGCCGAAACTCCCGCCAGCGCCTTTGACTCGGGTGCTTTCAGGCTCGCCGGCAAGCCCGGCGTTTCGATCCACGCGGCCGGATCGATTTGCTTCGCGATATCCGGATTGGGCCCCAACAGTGTCGTTTGGAGATAGGCGACGAAATGCGCGGTATCCATCGAGTGAAAGGCGAAGTGGTCGAAGTAGCCCCGTAGAAACGCGTCGATCCGGTCGCGGCCGGCCGCCTGCTCGAGGGCGCGGAGGAAGAAGAACCCCTTCTCGTAGGCGATGTCGCCCGTGCCCTCGTCTGGATCCCGGCCGGCGAGGTCGAGATGAAGTTTGGTATCGGGGTTCGTAGGCCCCATTTCCTTGACCGTCGCCGTCAAGCTCTGGTACTGCAGCGTCGCGAGCATTTCGCTGAAGTCGCGCCCGCTCACCGCTTCCATGATCCGGTTCTCGAAGTAGTTCGTGAAGCCCTCGTTCAGCCAGACGTCGTTCCAGGTCGCGTTGGTTACCAGGTTCCCCGACCACGAATGCGCGAGCTCATGGGCGACCAGCGAGACCAGTGAACGGTCGCCGGCGAGAATGGTCGGCGTCGCGAAGGTCAGCCGGGGATTCTCCATGCCGCCGAAGGGAAAGCTCGGCGGAAGTACGAGCAGGTCGTAGCGTCCCCAGCGATAGGGGCCGTAGAGCGCCTCGGCCGCGGTGATCATTGTCTCGGTGTCGGCGAGCTCGTAGGCGGACTTGGCGAGCATTGATGGCTCTGCGTAGACGCCGCTGCGCGGACCCATCGAGCGGAATTCCAGGTCTCCCACCGCCAGGGCGAGCAGGTACGAGGGAATCGGCTGGGGCATCGAGAAGTGGTAGATCCCGTCGGCGGTGCGCTCGGTCGGGTTCTCCGCGCTCATCACCGCCATCAGCTCGGCCGGAACATGAATCACGGCCTCGTAGGTCATCCGCACCGAGGGCGTGTCCTGGCAGGGTACCCACGTGCGAGCGAGAATCGCCTCGGACTGGGTGAAGAGAAACGGCTGCTTACCGCCCGCTGTCTGCGCCGGGGTCAGCCACTGCACGGCGGAAGCCTCGGGGCGGCTCGAATAGTCGACGCGCACGACCTTGGTGGTGGGGAGAATCTCGATCGTCAGCGACCGGCCGAGGAATTTCACCTCCTGGCCGAGCGTGAACCTAGCGGGTTGGGGCGAGCCGTCCAGGTGGACGCTTCGAATATCGAGATCTCGAGTGTCGAGCACCAGCGAGCGCGCGCCGGTCGAATTCTCGAGGGTGAGTTGTGCATTTCCGGCGAGTGTCCGAGCGGCAAAGTCGACGGTGAGGTCCAGGGCGAGGTGCTTCACCCGCACGTCGTCAGGGCGCGCGAAGGAATGCGCGTCCCGGGCCAGAGGCGAGGGCGAGGCGCCCGTTGCCGCTCCGGCGGCAAGCGCCAGCAGCAGCGGCGCGGCGAGCCAGAGCCCGAAAACGGTGCCGGGGCTGATCTCTCCAAGGCCTTGGGACATGGTCACTCCTCTATGAGTCGGGCGGGCGTTTGCGGCTCGGGAACTCCGTGCTGCCAGCCGTTTTGCGATAACCTCACATCTTCAATGCCGCGGCGGATTATACCGGTGGCTTCCGGGAAGGGCGGAGTAGGGAAGACCACTTTCGCGGTGAACTTCGCGCTCGGTCTGGCCCGCTCGGGTTCGACGATCCTGGTCGATCTCGATACCGGAACCTCCTCGGTTCGCAGCGTGCTCAACGTCCCCATCGAGCGCGACCTGTACCATTTCAAACGCAAAGAAGTGCCGCTCGCGCAGTGCATCACCCGACTGGACGACGCCCACGACCCGCGGCGCGAGTTCAAGAACTTCGGTTTCATCGCCGCCCCCAAGCATTTCATCGAAGATCTCGCGAACCCGACCGCCGAGTTCCGCAAGCGACTGGCGAGCGAGATCAGCCATCTGCCGGCGGACTACGTGGTCCTCGACCTGCGGGCTGGGCTCGATCTCAACGTCATCGAATTCCTGCCGTTCACCAACTCCGGCGTCTTGGTCTTCACGCCCCACCACCCGGCCGCGACAACTTCGGTGGCGGACATCGTGAAGGCGATCCTGTTCCGGTCGTTGCGTATCCTGTTCGCCCCGGACTCGGCGTTCTACCAGCGGGACGGCATGGCGCGCTATGAGACCATGGTGCGCGAGCTCCTCGACCGCGTCGAAGATGTGTACGACCCCGAGCTGCCGAATCTGGATACCTTCGTGGACCAGCTCCAAGAGGCGTTCGGCAGGCATCCGATTCTGGACGTCATCGTCGAGATGCTGGAATCGTTCCGCGTGCACTACGTGCTCAACATGTTCAACGGCGTCGACCAGGGTTTCCAGTCGGCGATCAAGCCGATGGTCGAAACGCTGGCGAGCACCGTGTCCTCGCGTCTCAACCTGACGCAGCTCGGCTGGATCGTGCAGGACGAGCAGGTGCACGAATCGACCCGCAGCGGATATCCGATCCTTCTCGATCGACCGGTGAGGACGACGCCGGTCAAGGCCCCGCCGACCGCGAACAAGATCAAGGCCGAGCTCGAAGCACTCGAGTCCTCGTTCCTTGGCCTCAAGCGCTCGACGCGCGTCCGCAAAGCGCCGGCCGCGCCCCCGCCGCCCGCGCCCCAGGCGAGCGACGTCATGAACGGCCAGCTCGACAGCCTGCGCGCCATGTTCAACGATCGCCGCAAGGACACGCCGAAGGACAACTTCCTCTACATCGTGTACCGCGCGCTCAATCTGATGAGCTCGCACATGGCGACGACTGAATTCGGCGAGACCAGCATCGCGACGCCGGAACAGCTGCAGCGGTGGTTCTTGAAGCGCCAGCTCGAGGGGCAGTTCTAGATCTGGTGCCGCAGTCTCGCGCAAGTCTGCATATTCATCTCGTCTTCAGCACGAAATATCGCGAGCCGCTGCTGGAAGACACCGTTCGCGACGCTCTGCATGGCTACATGGCCGTCGTTTTGAAAACTCTCGGCTGCCCAGTGGTGCTGATCAATTCAATGGATGATCATGTCCATGTTCTGTTTCAGCTCAGCCGGACCGTCGCCGTCGCGACGGTGGCGGAAGAGATCAAGAAGTGCTCGTCGAAATGGATGAAGACCCAGGGCGACGCCTTCGCGAGCTTCGCGTGGCAGGCTGGGTATGGTGCGTTCGCGGTTTCTGAATCGAACGTGCCGGCTGTGCGCGAATACATTGCGAAGCAACGGGAACATCACCGCCGATGAACCCCGAGCGCGAGAACAAGAACGGCAGTTGTTCATAGCCCCGTCAGGGGCGATCCAGTTCGAGCCCAGGGCAACGCCCTGGGCGG
>JBDTNL010000020.1:0-57218 GCA_039933785.1 Acidobacteriota bacterium | reverse complement strand
GTAGAACGCCTTCACGCGCCGGCCGTTGTTGCGCCGGCCTTCTTCGCCCATGGCCCGGCGCGCTAGCGCGATGTGTTTCAGGCGACGGTTGTAGAGCCGCATGAGCCGGTAGTTGAAACCGGCGTGTATGGTGCCGAGGACCGGTTCCGAGCGGAAGCGGCCGTAGCGGACATACGCGGGGGTGACCAAGAAGATGTAGTACTGCGCGGTGTCGAGTAGGAAGCTCGCCGACAGCAAATCGCACTCGCCCATGTAGAAATACTTGTCCTTGTACGCCGCGGCGAAGAACCGCCAGTACGAGCGCACGAAGATCTGGTTGTGTAGGGCGATGCGTTTCTTGATCTCGGTGGCGTCCTCCCCCCGGCACTGCCGCTTGACGATGTCGACCGTGGCGTCGACGCTGAAGCTCATGTGGTCGAGGCCCGCCGAATAGTAGGGGTCGAGGAAGGCCGCCGCATCGCCGACCAGGGCCCAGCCGTCGCCCATGTACTGCTTGGTCGCGTACGCGAGGTGCGTGTAGAGGCGAAAATCCTCGGTGCGCGGCGTGGCGCCTTCGAGGAGCTCGGCGAGGGCAGGGATGTCCTGCAGAAACTTGAGATACGTCGGTATCCGATCGCGGCTCTCGTGCAACCGATGCAGGCGCCGGTCGTAGACGATTCCGATGCTGGTCTCGCCGTTGCCGAGCGGAATCACCCAGACCCAATAGCCGCGCCCCATGTAGTGGTTGGTCGCCAGGCGCCGCGAGCTGACGTTACGGCGCGAGAAATGGAGCGGTCCCATGGCGGCCACGTCGTCGAGGTGGCGGACGTTGCGCCATCTGCACCAGATCGCGGCCGTGGGATGTTGCTCGTTGGGCTCGATCAGCCCCAGGCGCTTGCCCAGGACGCAGGCCCGGCCGCTCGCGTCCACCACCCAGCGGGCACTGACCAGGTGACTGGTTCCATCCCCGAGATCGATGCGGACCGAGTGCCGGCCGTTCTCGAGCGGGCTCGGGTCGAGATTCACCTCGCGCGCGTGCGCCGGTCGCAGCAGCTCCGCTCCGGCCTCGGTCGCGAGGTCGAGCACATGTTGATCGAGCGCATCGCGGCGCAGCTGGAACGAGGGTACCGTCGCCCGCAGATAGCCGCCGGCCTCGCTGGCGTCGGCGTGGCTGTGCACGTGCTCGTTTTGGAACCAGTAGCGCAGCCCTTCCTTGGGCAGTTGCTCGCTCTCGAGGTGATGCCAGAGGGCCAGCCGGCGAGTGAGGAACATGCCCGACATCTCGGTGGTCGCTTCGCCGACCTTGGCGTCGAACATCTTGGTTTTCTCGACCACCAGGACCGACAGCTCGGGGGCTTCCCGGCGCAGTAGGAGGGCGGTCGAGGCGCCAGCGATCGCGCCGCCCAGGACGACCACGTCGTAGGCGTCGCGGGTGGGTGGGTTCGAGAGCTGGGGCTCACTCATGGCAACTTTCAGTCTAGCAACTCGAAAGGGATGCCACGGACTCGATTCGGGGTTATCATGGGACCAAATACGAATTTTAGGTTTGGTTCGACAACAGGCGGGGAAGTTCCGCGAATGTTGGCGAAGACGATGGTCATCGCAATCGGCCGGCGGAGCATCGTGGCTCTCGGCGGCGACATGGACTGCATCTCTGAATGGGGGACACGAGGATGATCAGCTCGCGTGAAATTACCCGCTGCGTCGTCGCCGGTATGGCTGGACTCGCCCTTCTTTGCGCTCCCGGCTTCGCCTCGGCAGCGCTCGACAAGAACGCGACCTACCAGCAGATGCTCGCCCTGGCGCACCAGATCCAGGAGCTCAAGCCACAGGCGCGAGCCAATGCTTAGATCGCGGCGGCGCTGCTGGCGGCCGAGCAGCAATACGCGCAGCTCTCCTCGTCGATGGGCGGCGACGACCCTGGTCAGGTGCTTCATGGTGGCGGCCAGGTGGCCGGTCGATTGATCCATCCGAACCTGGTGCCCGTGACGCCCGCAGGCTGCGGACAGGTCACGACGACATTCACGCAGTCAACTCCGGTCGCGATTCCGACGGGCCCCGCGGTGGTGACTTCGACGGTCCTGGTTTCTGGAGCGGGGCCGTATCTCTACGACCTCGATGTGACGACCTTCATTCAGCACACGTTCGCGGCCGACCTCGACGTCACCATCACCTCGCCGGCCGGGACCGTGGTGACCTTGACCACTGACAACGGCAGCGTCAACGACGATGTCTTCAACGGCACGGTCTGGGACGACTCGGCCGACCCAGGCGACCAGGTTCCGTACACAGCGAACGAGGGCTTGGTCACCGACCACACGTATGCCAACTTGACCTTGGCCTCCCCGTTGGTTCCCGAGGAGGCCCTGGCAGCGTTCGTGGGTGAAGACCCGAACGGAACGTGGACCCTCACTATCTCCGATGACCTGGCGGGAGACGGCGGAAGCCTGAATAGCTGGTCGGTGGCAGTGACGACTTTCCCGAGCGCGCCAGCCACCGCAACTGTTCCGACGGTGATTCAGTCGACGCCGGCGGCAATTCCAACCGGCCCGGCCGTTGTGACCTCGACCCTCGTGGTTTCGGGAGCAGGCACCTCGATTCTGGACGTCAATGCAACGACCTTTATCCAGCATACGTTCGCCGCCGACCTCGACATCACACTTACATCACCGGCTGGAACCGTGGTGACCCTGACCACCGACAATGGCGGCGTCAACGACGACGTCTTCAATGGCACGGTCTGGGACGACTCGGCCAACCCGGGCGGCCAAGTTCCGTACACTGCAAACGACGGCCTGGTGACCGATCAGACCTACGCCAACCTCACGCTGGCATCGCCGCTGGTCCCCGAAGAGGCCATGGGTGCCTTCATCGGCGAAGACCCCAACGGCACCTGGACGCTCACCATCTCCGACGATCTCGCCGGCGATGGCGGCAACCTCAATAGCTGGTCGATCGACATCAAGACCTTCAGCTGCGCCTCGGCGGACCTATCGATCACCAAGACCGACGGCGTCACCGCCGCCGCTGCGGGCGGTTCTACCGTCTACACCATCACGGCTTCGAATGCCGGTTCTTCAGCCGCCAACCCGGCGACCGTAGCCGACACGTTCCCCGCGGCCTGTACGACGGTTGCATACACCAGCACGGCCGCTGGAGGCGCGACCGGCAACACCGCCGCGGGCGCGGGGAATATCAATGACGCCGCCCTCAACATGCCGTCCGGCAGCTCGGTCACCTACACCGCGACCTGCAACATCAGCCCGACCGCGACCGGAACGCTCGACAATACGGCCACGATATCGAGCGCCACGGGCGATCCGGTTCCGGGTAACAACAGCGCCACCGATAGCGACACCCTCGCGGGATCCTCGGACCTGTCCTTGACCAAGGTGCTCACCACGGTGGGCCCCGTTCAAGTCGGCGACAACGTGGTCTTTGCCCTGACGGCGACCAACAACGGACCCTCGAATGCCACTGGAGTGACCGTAACCGACGCGCTGCCGGCGGGGTTGACCTACGTTTCCAACGACTGCGGCGCCGGGTTCGTGAACCCCACGGTCACCTGGAACATCGGCGCGCTCGCGGTGAGCGCCTCGGCGACCTGCAATCTGACTGTCACAGTGACGCAGGCGGGAACGATCACCAATTCGGCCACGGTGGCGGGAGCGGGGGGCGATCCGACTCCGGGCAACAACACCGGGCAGGGTGTCGTGAGCGGGGCCGCACCCATTCCGGCCCTCTCCAGCATCGGTATGGCTATCCTGATCTTGTTACTGACGGCCTTTGCGGTCGTCGTGTTGCGCTCGAGACGCCGGACCTGATCCGGCGGCTGCACGGAGACTCGGGACGCGCCCGGCGGTCCGCCGCCGGGCGCTGCACCTGGTAAACTTACCCTCCAACCCCAGCGGGAAAACCATCCATCAGGAGGTATCTCTGCGTGTTCAATGTCGAGACTCCATCGCACGGCTCGTCGCGGCCTGCCTCGCGGACCGCTTTCAGCCTCGCGTTAGCCTGCGGGCTTGTCTTCGCCACCGTCGGATGGTCGACCCCGCCCCCCGCGCGTTCGAAGCCGCAGCAACCGACCGCCTCCTGGCAGGTGCTCGATGCCGTGGCGACGGTTGGGCTCGATGCCTCGACGCTCTCCGGTCTCGGACTCGACCTCGCGGACGTGAAGCCCAGCGTCTCGGGACACGGAGCGCATCCCCTGTCGGTGGTTCCCTGGGGGGCGCCCTCGTTCGCCGTGGACAATCGGATCGATCTGCGGGCCGCCGTGGCGGTGGACGGATTCCATGCCTTCGAGGGCGGATCTCTGCACTCCCGGGGCGGGTTCATGCTGCGCCCGAATAGGAACATCCTGGCGGCTGGCAGCGCGCGCACGATCGATTTCTCGCGCTTCGAGCTCCGTCCCGGCGTCAAGGCCGGGGTGCTCGAGATCGTCGATACTGCGGGTGTCGCGCTGCTCGCTACGGCCGACGCCCAGTGGGAATTCGACGCCAAGCGCGGCGCATTGCGCTACCTGAACGCCGATGTCCGGATCCTGCCAGAGCTCGCGCGCCGACTGGGTGACCCGCGCTATGCCGGCATGACCGTCGGCGTCATGGACATGGATGTGACGCTGAAGGTCGGCGCCATCCCCGCTTCGCTGCCGGTGACCAACGTCCCGCCCGCCTGCAACGACTGGTCGGGCACCCTGGACGTGGCGTTGACCAACATGTCCAGCATCGGCCAGGCCGGCATCGCTACGGTGGACGGCCGCTCGGTGGTGGTGGTCCTGCCGTCGGCCGACCTGAAGAATGTGGGCACCGCTAACGTGCCGTGGTTCTCGAAATTCACCAACCTCGGCGTGGCGCCTTGGAACGACCAGCACCCCTTCCTGGTGTGGCAGATGTTGCGCGCGACCACCGAGGGAATTCTCGAGCCGCTCGGCAAGAGCGATCTGAAGCACGCGTTCCTGACCCTGAACAATGGATGCGATGTCGGTGCCTGCACGAATTCCAACGTCCTCGGGCAGGGGTGCACCGACGTCTACGGCACCAGCACCAACAACAGTACGAATTCCTTGGCGCCGCGGTCCGAAGTGACGGCGTCGACTGGGATCTGGAATCACTGCGGTGGTGTTCCCAGCCACTTCGACACCAACGGCGATTGCACCCAGGACTTCAGCGGCTCGGGGGAGAACGCGTTCACGCACGGTCTGAAAGCCGCCGAGTCCGAGCTCCAGTTGGCGGGCGCGAAGTACTACGTCGAAGCCTTCTACATCATCCGCGACGACCACAACATCTTCAACAGCATGGGCTACCGCCAGGTGGCGCCGGCGAAACCGGCGAGCACCTGGTCGTTCCCCATGGTCGGCGCCTACGCGCAGGGGCCGGCGATCAACGCTTGGGTCCATGCCGCACCCTTCGATCCGGGAACCGACAACGAGGCTCTCGATACGGGCGAGGGCCACGTCCAACTCGCCGTGCGGACCACCGACGTGGTGGGTAGTCCCGGCCGCAGGCGCTTCGCGTATGCCTTGCAGAATCACGACTTCGACCGCCAGATCAAGAGCTTCCGCGTGCCCTTCGACACTACGCTCGGCGTCTTCACCAACGTGAAGTACGCCGACGGCGATGCCTTTGCCGCCAACGATTGGACGTCCGCTATCGACCCGACCGGGATCACCTGGACCGCACCCGCGGCGACCACGCCGCCGGCCGAAATCGACTACGCGACGCTGGTCTCGTTCAGCTTCGAGGTCGACGCGAACGCGGCCCCGGCGCAGGCCACGCTCGGAACCTTCGAGTCCGGTCCAACCACCGAGCTCCAGATCGGAACTCTGGCGCCGGCGGTCTCGAATCCGACGTTCACCGGTTCGTACTTCACGATCCAACCCTGCCGCCTGGTTGACACCCGCAGTCCCAATGGGCCGAGCGGCGGTCCGGCGCTCACCACGGACCAAGCGCGAGTCTTGGAGGCCAGCCGGCACTGCAACCTCCCCTCGACCGCGAAGTCGGTGGCGCTCAACGTCACGGCAGTGAACCCCGACTCGGCGGGCCACGTGGTGGTGTTCTCGGGCACCCTACCCAACACCTCGTCGTTGGAGTACCCGCTGGGGCGAACGCGAGCCAACAATATGGTCGTAGGGCTGGCGGTCGACGGCACGGTGAAGATCCAAGCCGTGCAGCAGCAAAGCGGCACGTTGCAGGTCGTGGTGGACGCGCTCGGATACTTCGAGTAGCGACTCGACCGCGCCGCCGGTAGTCAATCCGAACGGCGGCGCGGTAGGTTCTATTTCAGTCCGTAGGCAACACCGTCAGGCAGGCCGCTCGGTAGGCAGCCTCGACTTCTGAGGCTTGTTCGATCTGCATCCCGAACGAACGCAGGACGCCGTCGGTGAGGCCGTAGATCAAGCCGTGGACGGTGAGTTGCTGCCCCCGTCCCCAGGCTTCTTGCACCACGGTCGTCCGGCAGACGTTCACCACCTGCTCGATGACGTTGAGCTCGGCGAGCCGTCTGGCGCGGGCGTCGGCGTCGGGCAACTTGGCGAGCTCTTCAGGGTGGTGGTCCCGCACGTCTTGCACGTGCCGGAGCCAATTGTCGGTCAGCCCTAGCCGGGCGTTGTCCAACGCCGCGCGTATGCCGCCGCATCCATAGTGACCGCACACTAGGACGTCGCGCACGCCGAGCACGTCGACCGCGAACTGTAGAGCGGAGAGGCAGTTCAGGTCGGTGTGGACGACGACATTGGCGACGTTGCGGTGCACGAAGAGCTCGCCCGGCATGAGACCGGCGATCTGGTTCGCGGGAACGCGGCTGTCGGAACAGCCGATCCAGAAGTAGCGGGGCGTCTGCTGCCGCGCGAGGCTGATGAAGAAATCGGGTTGGTCGCGAACGATCGCCGCGGCCCAGGCGCGGTTGCTTGCCAAGAGGGAGTCGATGTTGCGTTCGGTCACTTTCCACCCTTCAGCGCGAGCAGCGCCGCACGATCTACTTTGCCCCGCTCCGTGCGCGGGAGAGCCTCGACGAACACGACATTGCGCGGCACCTTGTGCAGCGCCAGCCGCGACCTGCACCAGCTGACCACGCTCTCGTAGGCCACCGCGCCCGGCCGGCAGACGACGACGGCGCGCAGCGTGAGCTCACCGGTGCCCGGGCGCGGCACCCCGAGGACGGCGACATCCTCGACGCCGGCGAGCTGGCGCAAGACCGACTCGACCTCTCTGGGATTGACGTTCTTTCCCTTCACGATCACCAGATCGTCGGCGCGGCCGCGCAAGCGGAGCTCGCCGTCGTGGCACTCGCCGAGATCGCTGGTGGTGAAGACGCCGCCAGCGAGAAAGGGGCTGGGCTCGGGAATCATTCCCGTGGCGACCGCCGCCGAAATGACTGACACGCGGCCGTCCTCCGCGCCGAGGCGAAGGCGAACGCCATCGACCGGCGTGCCGACCGTGCCGCGCTCGGCCGCACCACCCTCGCGGTCGTAGCAGATGCCGCCGCATTCACTGGCGCCGTAGAAGACGTGCACCGGTTGGCCAAACAGAACGCGAAAGCGGGCCGCGGTGTCGGCGGCGAGCGGCGCGCCGGCGCTGATCACCAGACGGACGCTGGCCGGCCACGGCGGTGGTTCGGACACCCGCACCAGCGCCCCGAGCCACGCCGGCACCGCCGGGATGAAGGTGGCGTTGCAAGCCGCCGCCGCCCGCAACGGCGCGAACGGTTCGCGCTCCTCCGGGACGACCAGTGCGCATCCGCGAAGCAATGCTGGCATCGCGAGACTGCTCAAGCCGTAGGAATGCGACATCGGCACCATGGCGAGCAGGCGGTCGCTTTCGACTAGACCCATGGTGGAGCTGAGCTGCGCCTCGTCCGCCGCGAGCGCTGCGCAGGGCGCGACGATGCCGCGCGGCTGGCCGGTCGAGCCCGAGGTGAGCTTCACCGCGGCGGTGTCCGCCGGCAGCAGCCGGGGTTGGCCGGCGAGCGTCGCCACCTCCAGGGCCTCGGCAGGATCGCCCCAACCCGGTGACGACAGCACCGCCGCGGCACCGAGCGCGCCGGCGATGCGGGCGCGCTCGTCGGGTGGGGTCGTCGAATCGATCAGCAGGGGCACCATTCCACAGCGTCGCGTGGCGAGGAAGGCGGCGAGAAACATCGGTCCGTTGCCAACCGTCAGGGCCAACAGGCTCTCCGGTTGCAGCCCGTAGGCAAAGAGCCGTTCCGCAATCCGTTCGGCCATGGTGTGCACTTCCTGCACCGTGGCTTGACGGCGCGGCGAAAGCACCAGAACCCGCGAGGGGCTACTCTCGCGCAGGCGTTCGAAGCCTGCGAGGATGGGGTCGAGACTCGTTTCCAGCAAGGGCCGAAGTATACAATTCGGCCTCCAGCGGCAATTCGCCGTCGGCCCAGAAAGGGACACCTGAATCGACGCATGTACGACTTCGATGTAGCTGTAATCGGCGGTGGACCGGCGGGATCGAGCGCGGCTTCGGAGCTCGCCCGCCGCGGGCGCCGGGTCGTGTTGATCGAAAAAGACGAGTTCCCGCGTTTTCACATCGGAGAATCGCTCCTGGCCTCGGTGAATCGGACGCTCGAACGCCTGGGGTTGACCGAGGAAGTTCGGGCGGCCGGCTTCCAGAAGAAATACGGCGCCACGTTCCTCACCGGCGACGGCGAGATCGAGCGCTACGCCGACTTCGGCAACTGCTCCGAAGTCGAGCGCCCACAGACTTATCAAGTACCGCGCGAGAAGTTCGATCACCTGCTGCTCGAGGCAGCCCGCCGCGCCGGCGTCGAAATCCACCAGCCGCACCGCGTCACCGAAGTGAGCTTCGATCGCGACGGTGTGACCCTCAAGACCGTGTCGTCAGCTCATGATGGCAAGGCTCTGTCTCATTCGTCAGAGCGCGAGGGACCATCAATAAAAGCGCAGGCGGTCATCGACGCCTCGGGCCGCGCCGGCGTCGTGCAGCGCAAGCTCTCTTTGCGGATGGACGAACCCGCGCTAGCCAATATTGCGGTCTTCGCGCACTACAGCGGCGTGCCGCACCAAGAGGGGCGCCGTTCGGGTGACATCCGCATCGTGTCGCGACTCGATCTCGGCTGGTTCTGGCTCATTCCGATCTCCGACGACCTGATGAGCGTGGGTGTCGTCTTGCCCCGGGCCGCCTTCGAGGCGCTCTGCGAGCTCGTGCCGCGCCACGACCACGAAGCCATCCTGGCGCGGGCTATCGCGCAGACGCCGGCCGTGGCCGCGCTCCTTCGCGACGCCAAACGCGAATGGCCGGTGCGAGTGGAGAAGGACTATTCGTACGGCGTGAAGAGCTATGTCGGCGATCGCTTCCTGCTCGCCGGCGATGCCGGCTCGTTCCTCGATCCGGTGTTCTCGACCGGGGTGGCGATCGCGCTCGAATCCGGGCTCGAGGCGGCGGAGGCGCTCGACTCCGCGCTCACCCGAGGCCAGCTCGGCGCCAGTTCCTTTCGCGCCTATTCGCGCATGCAAGCCAAGCGCTACCGGACCTTTCGGCGCTTCGTGGTGGCCTTCTACAGCAAGTCGTTCCGCGACCTCTTCTTCCAGGGGCAGGACAAATCGCCGTTTTTCGTTGCCGTGGTGACCTTCCTTGCCGGCATCTGGCGGCCGTCGCTGAAGACGCGCTTCATGGTCCGGCTCTTCCTGGTTCTGGTCAAGGTTCAGGCGTACTACCCGCTGGTGCCGAGAATCGAAGTCGGCGGCATCCAGGAGGAGAGCGCGTGACCGAGGTCTCGACTCAGGACCGTCTGAGGGAGCTGCTGGTGAAGAGCCTGCATCTGGACGGTCTCGATCCGAGCTCGATCTCGGAAGACGAGCCTCTGTTCGGCGGCGGTCTGGGGCTCGATTCGGTCGACGCCCTGGAGCTCGTGGTGTCCCTCGAACGCGATTTCGGGATCACCGTGCCGAGCGAGGACGTCGGGCGCGACGCGTTCGCGAACCTCAAGAATCTCACCGCGTTCGTCGAGCTTCGCCAGGCGGACGCCCGGCGAACGCGCTCGGCACGGTGATCCCGAAGGCGCCGTGAGCCCCCGCGACACCATCGTTGTCACCGGTATCGGCGCCGTCAGCGGCTTCGGCTGGGGCACCGCGGCGTTGTGGCAAGGGCTCAGCGCGGGGCGCCATGCGATTCGGGACTTCGACCGCTTCGATCACCGGCGCCACCGCACGCATGTCGCGGCGCAGGTGCCGGCGCCACCGGACACCGTTGCCGATGCGGCCGGCGATACGGCCTCGCTCGCTGATGCGTTCGCCGTTGCCGCCGCCGATGAGGCGCTGCGACAAGCAGGGCTTCGACGCGCAATCCCCGGCCTGCGCGGCGCGGGTGCCGGGGTATTTTTCGGCAGCAGCACCGGCGGCATGTTCGAATCGGAGGGGTTTTTCGAAGCCCTGCTCGGTGAGCGCGGCTCGCGTCGGTTGCGTCTGCACGAGCTCCTTTCCCAACCGCCGAGCGGACCCGGAGACGCCGTGGCGCGAGCCTTTGGGGTGCGTGGACCCGTGCAGACGATCTCCTCGGCCTGCGCTTCCGCGACTCTGGCGATCGGCATCGCGCTCGAATCGCTCCGCGAGGGCGAGACCGAGGTGGCGCTCGCCGGAGGCAGCGACTCACTCTGCCGGCTGACCTTCGCCGGATTCAACTCGTTGCGTTCGGTGGACGCCGGCCCTTGCCGGCCCTTCCGTCACCTGCGAGAAGGCTTGTCCCTCGGTGAGGGCGGCGCGGTGCTGGTGCTCGAGACGCTCGCTCACGCCGAAGCGCGAGGGGCCCGTCCACTCGCGATCGTTGCCGGCGCCGGCGGCTCGTGCGACGCCCACCACATGACAGCGCCCGACCCGAGCGGTGTCGGCGTAGTGCGGGCGATTCGAGCGGCGCTGGCGGATGCCGAGGTCGAGGCCGATGCGGTGTCGTTCGTGAATGCCCACGGTACTGGCACTCCGCTCAACGACGCGGCCGAGTGGGCCGCGCTCTCGGAGGTTTTCGGCGCGCGCGCTGGGCAGATTCCGGTGACCTCGACCAAGGGAAACCTGGGCCACTTTCTGGGATCGGCGGGGGCCATCGAAGCGGTGGCCACGGTGCTCTGCCTCGAGCATGGCGCGGTCCATCCGACTCCCGGAGACGGCCCGATCGATCCCGCGTCTCCGGTCGACCTGGTGCTCGGCGCGCCCCGTGCGGTGCCGACCGATGCGGTGGCCTTGTCGACCAACTTCGCCTTCGGCGGTAGCAACGCCGCGGCGGTGTTTCGCGGTTGGCCGCAGGCGGCGGGCAGTCCCGCTTGAGGTCCGCTGTCGTCATCACCGGACTGGGGACGCTGGGGGCCTTCGGTGTCGGGCGCGAGGCGCTCAGCCAGGTGCTGGCGAGCGGCCAACCGCCCCGATTGACGACGATTGATCGCGCCGCCGGCTTTCATCGTCCGAGTGGCTCGCGCGGTGCGTTCCTGCTCGGCAGCCGAGACCTGTCGGCTCTGGTGTCCCCGGCGACGGCACGCCGCATGGGTGCGCCGTCGAGAATGGCCCTCGCCGCGGCGCGCCTTGCGGTGAGCGACGCCGGCATCCTGGAGACCGACCCCGCGTTCGCGGAGACGGCGGTGGTCATCTCCACCGCCTTTGGCCCGGCGCTGTTCACCGAGCGCCTGCTCTCCTCGATTTTCAAAGAGGGCCCCGAGACCGCGTCCCCTGCGCTGTTCACTGAATCCGTGGCGAGCGCCGCGGCGTCCCAGGTGGCGCTCAATCTCAAGGCGAGGGGCCCGAGTCTGACGGTCACCCAGCGCGAGGCCGGCGATTGGATCGCGCTCGGCGAGGGCGCTCGGCTGGTGCGTACCGGGCGAGCCCGGCGGGCGCTGGTGGGGTCGGTGGAGGAGATGACGCCGTTGCTTCACGCCATCCTCGATCGCTTCCATACCCTGGCGACGGCCGACGAGAGCGGCGAGGAAGTCGCCCGCCCGCTCGATCGCGATCGCCGGGGAGTCGTGGCGGCCGAGGGGTCGACGCTGTTGGTCCTCGAGTCCGAGTCAGAAGCTGCGGCGCGCGGCGCGAAGCCCCTGTGTCGGATCGTCGCGACCGGTGCCGGCTTCGACCCCACGGCGCCCGACAACGGATTCGGCGCCGATCCGGAGGGGCTGGGCGAGACCCTGCGCCGGGGCATCGAACGGTCAGGTCGGAGACTGCACGAGATCGACTTGATCGCGAGCGGCGCGGCCGGGTCGATCGCCGGTGATCGGCTGGAAGTGTTGGCGCTCGCGACCGCCTGGCGCGCCGCGGAGGCGAGTCTGCCGGTGCTGTGGGCGCCGAAGTCGGCGCTCGGTGAGTGGGGTGGCGGCCACCTCGCCGCCGCCGTGCTGGCGGTGTCCGGGGCGGCCCTGGGGCCGACGCACGGCTACCGCACACTCGACCCGGAGCTCGGAGTCGCGCCCTACGACGGACGCCCACTTGCCGCGCCGAAGCTCTGTCTGGCCACCAGCGTCGCTGCCGGTGGCTCGATGAGTTGGAGTCTGTTGGAAGCGGTGATCTGAGGCCGCGCCGCAGTTGCGGGCGGTGATCTGAAGCCGCGCCGCAGTTGCGGGCGGCTATCTGAACCCGCGCCGCATTTCGCGGGCGAAGAGCTTCCAGGCGTCCTCGCCGTACAGGCAGACCACCACGCGCTGCAGTTTCGTCCCGCCCTGCAGATAGCGCTGGATCTCGGTAAGGATGATGCGCGCCGCGCGATCCATCGGGAAGGCGAAGGCGCCGGTCGAGATTGCCGGCATGGCGATCGACTTCAGGCCGTGCCGATCGGCGAGCGCTAGGCTGGCGCGCACGGCGGAGGAGAGCTTCTTGTCCTCGTCGCCCTCGCCGAACTTCGGGCCCACGGCATGGATCACGTGCTTCACCTTGAGCTTGCCGGCGCCGGTCATGACCGCGGAGCCGACCGCAGTGCCGCCGATCCGGTTGCACTCCTCTTGGATCGTCGGTCCGCCCCGCCGCTTGATCGTGCCCGCGACTCCGCCGCCCAGCAACAATTTGTTGTTGGCCGGGTTCACGATGGCATCGACATCGAGCTCGGTGATATCCCCCTCGACGAGGTCGAGTTGGGTGTTGTTCATCTTTACGCCGAGCTTCAGATCCAGCTTGGTCTCCACGGAGCCTCCTCGAACCCAGCAATGATATCAAGGCTCGGATACACTGCGCCGGCATGTCGGTAAGCTTCGCGGACCTGAAAAAACAGTTGCAATCGCGCCTCGCAATCCGGATCCGCGAGGTGTTGGGGGTCGAGCATGCCCCGGTGGTCGAGATTCCACCGCGGCGCGAGCTCGGCGACTTGGCGTTTCCGGCCGCTTTGCACCTCGCTCGCGAGCTCAAACGCAAGCCGCGCGAGATCGCCCAGGAGCTGCTGGCGGACGGTTCGGCGGGGCTCCAGCTCGACGGCGCGGTATTGGAAACCCGCATCGAGGGCGCGGGCTACCTGAACGTATTCTTGGATCGCTCCCGGATCGCCTCACGGCTCATCTCGCAACCGCTGTTGAATCAAGAGGTTGACGATGACTCGCCGACGCCAGACGGCAAGATCATCATCGAGCACACCAACATCAATCCCAACAAGGCGGCCCATATCGGCCACCTGCGCAATGCGGTTCTCGGTGACATCCTCGTCCGGGCGCTGCGCGCCCTGGGTCGCGACGTCGAGGTCCAAAACTACATCGACGACACCGGAGTGCAGCTCGCGGACGTCGTGGTCGGCTTCGTCGACCTGCGCCACCGCACCGCGGCCGAGATCGCGGCACTGCCGGAGCCCTTCGACTACCGATGCTGGGATCTGTACGCCGAGGTTGGCCGTTGGTACGAGGGAGACCCGGCGCGACTGCAGCTGCGCCGCGACACCCTGCACCAGCTCGAGAGCGGCGAGGGTGAACGGGCCGAGATCGCCCGTTTGGTGGCCCGTCGAATCGTGCAGCGCCACCTGAAGACCATGGCGCGTCTGGGGATCGGCTACGACCTGCTGACCCACGAGAGCGACATCTTGAAGCTGCAGTTCTTCGCCACCGCGTTCGAGCGTCTGAAGACCGCCGGCGCCGTTCGGCTGGAATCGGACGGCAAGAACGAGGGCTGCTGGGTGATGCCGCTCCGCGAGAGCGAGGAGTTCGCCGGGCTCGAAGACCCCGATAAGGTCATCGTGCGCTCCGACGGTACGGTGACCTACGTCGGCAAGGACATCGCGTACCAGATGTGGAAGTTTGGTCTCCTCGGCCAGGACTTCCGCTATCGCTACTGGATGGACGAGAGCCTCTGGCAGACCACGTCGGAAGAAGGCGCCGGCGACCATCCCCGATTCGGCGGCGCCAGCCGGGTGATCAACGTCATCGACGCGCGCCAGAGCTATCTGCAGAAGATTGTGCGCGCCGGCCTCGAGTCCCTCGGGCATCCGGAAGCCGCCGCGAGTTCGGTGCACTTCGCCTACGAGATGGTGGCGCTCTCGACCGCCGCGGCGCGAACGCTCGGCTATCTCGCCGAAGAAGCCGAAGGCGACGAGGTGCGCGTTGGCAAGCCACTCGAGATGTCCGGCCGCAAGGGCATCGGCGTGAAGGCCGATGACTTGCTGGATCAGCTGAAAGCCAAGAGCCGCGAAGAGATCGCCAAGCGCAACCGCGAGCTCGAGCACGACGAGCTCGACTTGCTGTCGACGCAGATCTCGACCGCCGCCATGCGTTTCTTGATGGCCAAGGCGACGACCACTCGCGTCATCGCCTTCGACTTCGACGAGGCCTTGAACTTCGAAGGCGAGTCCGGTCCGTACCTGCAGTATTCGGCGGTGCGCGTGCGCAACATCCAGCGCCGCCTGAAGGCGGCCGGGATCGCCGCCCGCGTCACCGCGGACGAAGTCGCGGCGCTTACGGCGGAACACTGGAGCGACGATCTCTGGGATCTCGTATTGGCCGTGGCGCAGTGCGCCGAGACCGTCGAGAAGGCCGCCAACAGCCTCGAGCTCTCGCTGATCGCGCGCCAGGCGCTCGAGCTGGCACAGCGCTTCAATGGGCTCTACCACAAGCACCCCATCCTGCAAGAGGAGAACCCCGCGGTGCGCTCGGCGCGCCTGGCCACGGCGGAGATCTTCCTCAAGGGGCTGACGGCGCTTTGTGGAGTGCTCGGCGTGCCCCTGCCCGAGCGGATGTAAGCCGCTCAGTCTCCCCGCATCATCCCGGTCTAACTCCCCAGCAGCACCGCCAGCCGGTCGCGAAACGAGCGGCTGATGGTCAGCCTTTGTCCTGACGCCAGGATGGCGACGTAGTTGCCGTTGGCTGAGATCTCGATCTCCGACACGCAATCGGCGTTGATGATCGTCGAGCGGTGGACGCGCAGGAAAAACTCGGGGTCGAGTCTTCGCTCGAGGTCGCCGATTGCCTCGCGCGCGACGTGCACACGGCCGTCGAGCGTGTGGATCCGCACGTAGTTGTGCGCCGCGTCGATCCATTCGATCTGCGCGACGCGGATCAGGCTGACTCGGCCGGCGGAGCGCAGGGGCAAACGATCGTTCCAGGGGCGTGGGGCCAGGCTGATGGGGTGGATGGTTCCGGTGGACAGCGGGTGGGTCGTCATACGGCGTAGCATGCTCCGTCGATGGTATGTTAGAAAGTACCAGAATGACGATATTGAACAGACCATGCATTCAGTCGACCTTACCCCGGTGAGTGGCGCGATGAGGTGGCAGTTCCCGGTCGCCCTGGATCCGCATAGCCGCGACCCGCTCTTCCAACAGATCGCCCACGGCATCGCCGCCGACATTCGACGCGGTCGCCTTAAGCCCGGTGCCCGTCTTCCCAGCTCACGCGAGCTCGCGGCGACGCTGCAGGTGCACAGGAATACCGTGGTGTCCGCCTACGGCGAGCTCATCGCGGAGGGTTGGATCGAGACCGCCGAGGCTCGCGGCACGTTCGTGTCGCGAGCGCTGCCCGAGATCAAGCCGCGACGTTTCGCGCCCGGGCTCGCGGCGGCCGTGGGGCGTCCGCGCAAGGCGCCGTTCGGTCTCAATGCGGACCCCGGCTTCGTGGGCTACCAGCGGCCGTTGGTTCCTTTTCTCTTGCCGGACGGCCTTCCGGATACGCGCTTGGTTCCTCGTGCAGCCCTCGCCCGCGCCTATCGCCGCGCGCTATACGCCCAAGGCGATCTGGCGTTGTCCTATGGCGATGCTCGGGGTGTGGCGAGGCTCCGCGCGGCGCTCGCCGAGATGCTCGCGGCTACTCGAGGGCTGGCGATTTCGGCCGACGACGTCCTGGTGACCCGGGGGAGTCAGATGGCGCTGGAGCTGATCGCGCGCACTGTGCTCTCGCCCGGCGACGTGGTCGCGGTCGAAAATCCCGGCTACCGCACCGCATGGCAGGTGTTCCAAGCGCACGGTGCCAAGCCGATGCCGGTGCCAGTGGATGCCCATGGACTCGACGTCGACGCCCTCACCCGACTGACGGAGACGACCCGGGTGCGCGCGGTCTATCTAACGCCGCATCACCAGTATCCGACGACGGTGACGCTCAGCGCGGGGCGGCGCCTGGCATTGCTGGAGCTCGCTCGCCAGCGCGACATCGCGATCATCGAGGACGACTACGCGCACGAGTTTCACTACGACGGCCGGCCGGTGCTGCCGCTGGCGAGCGCCGATCGCGAAGGCTTCGTGATCTACATCGGAACTCTAGCCAAGATCCTGGCGCCGGGCTTGCGCATCGGCTACATGGTGGGGCCGGCCGATCTCTTGAAGCGCGCCGCGGTGGAGCGATTCTGCCTCGACATTCAAGGCGACCACGTGCTCGAGCACGCGATCGCGGAGCTCTTCGAGGACGGTGAAGTCATGCGCCACGCGCGGCGAGCCCGGCGCATCTACGAGGGTCGCCGTGACTTCATGGTCGAGCGTTTGCGCAAGCGCCTGGGCGGCGCTCTCTCCTTGACGACGCCGCCGGGTGGCATCGCGCTGTGGGCCACCATCGCGCCGGAGGTGAATGCGGCGGCCTGGGCGGCGCGCGCTCTCGAGCTTGGCGTTTTCGTCGTCGCTGGCGCCCACTTTTCGTTCCACCGATCGCCGCTGCCGAACTGGCGTCTCGGCTTCGCGGCCTACGACGAGCGGGGCTTGGGAGAAGCGGTCGAGATCCTGGCTCAGGCGCTGCGTGATGTCAGGCGCGGTGGCGGGCGGACGCGAGCCTCGGTCTAGACGCCAGGGCCTCTCTCGCCGGGCCGCTACGCGCCGTACTTCGCCAACCGTCCGGCGTTGGCGAGCATCAGACCCATCAGCTCGCTCGAGCGCACGGTGCCGATGGCGCCGTGGATCGCGGCGCTTTCGGTGAAGGCCTTGCAGTCGTCAACGTAGCACTGCTTCGACCAGAGGAGCAGCGGCACGGGATGCCAGCTGTGTCCCTTCATCGGTGCCGGCGTCGAGTGATCGCCGGTGATCGCCACCACGTCCGGTCCGAGAGCCAGCAGCTCGGGCAGGATCGCGTCGACGTCCTCGAGGGCGTGGATCTTGGTCGCGAGGTCGCCGTCCTCGCCCGCCATGTCGGTCTTCTTCACGTGGAGGAAGAAGAAGTCATACTTCGACCAGTGCTCGCGCACGGCGGCGACGGTCTCCGCGAAGCTCTTGCCGCAGGGTACGAGATCCATCCCGCACGCCGCGGCGACCCCGCGATAGAGCGGGTAGCCGGCAAAGGCGCCGCAGCGCATGTGATAGAGGTCGGGCACTGAGGGGAGATGGGGCACGGTCGCGAAGCCGCGCAACAAGGCGCGGTTGGCGCGCGGCTCATTGGCTATGGCGCGCTGGATCGCCTCGACGACGGGGCGGAGCTTGGCGGCGGTACTGGCGGCGAAGGGCGCGCTCTCTGCGACGGGCAGGGGCGGCACTCCGATTTGTTGCGGGTCGGTATCGGCGAGGTTGGGGTCGAGCGGCGTCGCGCCCGCCTTGAGCAGCAGCACGAAGCGGTGGCCTTCGCCGGCATAGACGCTGGCGTCGATCTCACGCACGTCCTTGAGCTTGGCGTTGATCGCGGCGACCAGACGCACGCATTCCTCGGTGGGAATGCGCCCGGCCCGACGGTCGGTCAGGTTGCCGGCCGCGTCCGCGGTCGCGAAGTTGCCGCGCGCCGCGATATCTCCGGGGCGAATCTGAATGCCCTCGCCGAGGGCTTCGAGAACGCCGCGGCCGATGTCCGCCGTGGGTTCCGTGGGATCGAATCCGAAGAGTGCCAGATGCCCCGGGCCGGATCCCGGCGTGATGCCCTGGGCGACCGGAACGATCCGCCCGAGCGCCCCGCCTGCCGCCAGAGCGTCGAGATTCGGGATCCGAGCGGCGTCGAGCGCGGTCTGCGGCTGCTCAGCGGTGCGGATGTCGCCGACGCCGTCGAGCACGAGCAGGACGATCTTGGATTCGCCCGGGCGGGCGAGGCGAGAAATCAGCTGCACGTGGTGATTCATTGCTTGATGGTCCCTCGCGCTTGGGCGGTTGGGGACTGCAACTCGAGTTCAGGCGACGAAGTACGCGGTGGCGCGGATCTGCAATCGGGCGCGGGGTTCGAAGCCGGCGCCGGCGAGGGCGAAGGCGCTCTGCGAGGCCATCACGGGCAGCACGATCCAGCCGTCGAAGCTGTCACCACCGGCGTAGGGCGGCACTACGGGCTCGATCTCGGCGATCCGGGCCCAGTGCTCCTCGTCGGGGTCGAACGTGCCGCGAAGCTCGATATACGCCTTGTCGAGGTCGATGGTCTTCTGTCCAGATGGATGCCAGACCGAGAACACGAAGCGCACCTCGTCGAACGGGCGCGTCGAGAGGTACGCCTTGCCGTCCATCAGCAGGGGGAAGAAGAACGCCCCATTGTTATCGGTGGCGAAGATCTCCGGCGTCGAGTCGAACGGGACGTCGAGCGGGCCGACGGGCGTCGGGGTGCTCACGAAACCAGTCCTCGTGCGAGGCGGAGCGCCAGCGGAATGTCGCCGAGGAGCGTTGCGGCCATGCCGAAGGCCGAGGCACCGGCCGCACGATACGCCGGGATCTCACTGACCGGGAAACCTCCGGCAGCGAGCATTGGAATGTCGGCCAGCGGTTGGCGAATGACGCTCAGATACGACGGGCCGCCCACCGGCGGCAGCGGATAGACCTTGACCAGATCGGCGCCGAGCTCGCGGGCGCGGACGATCTCGGTCGGCGTCAACGCGCCGAGGACGAGGAACACGTCGTGCTCGCGCGCCACGGCAGCCACGTCTTCGGAGCAGTTCGGGCTGACCAGGAAGCGCGCGCCGGCGGCGACCGCGTCTTCGGCGCGGGCGCGGGTGGTCACCGTGCCCATGCCGATCCAGGGCGCTCCTGCGGAAGACGCTCCGGGATACTGATGGAGCAGATTGCGCACGAGTTGAGTCGCACCGGGAACGGAAAACGTGATTTCGACCAGTTGCACACCACCGGCGATCAGGGTCCGCGCCTGGCGCTCGGCCTCGTCGATCGACGCCGTGCGCACGACGCCGAGGATCGGCGCGGCACGCAAGCTGGAGGCCACGGATTCGCGCACCGCGAGCGTTGCAATCATGGCGCGAACATTATCACTCGGCCGTCGCCGGGCGGCGCCCGATGGCATGGCCGAGTCGACGGCAGATGCCGCGGAGAAGCGTGACCTCGCGCGACGACAATGCGCTCCGCGCCGCGAGATGGCGAAGCTCGTCCAGCACGCCGTCGAAAGTAGTGTCGCGATCGAAGCCGGCCTGCTGCAGGATCGAGCGCGCATGATCGAGCAATCCCGCGACCTCGTCCGTCGGCGCGAGCAGCCTGGTCGGAATCGCCGCGCTGGCTTCCACGGTGACCAGCGAAGCCAGATGCAGCTCGTAGGCGACGATCAACACGGCCTGCGCTAGATTCAGCGTCGGTTGTACGGGCGAGCATGGGATATGCACGACGATGGCGCAGTGCGAGAGCTCTTCGGCAGTAAGCCCGCTCGACTCAGGGCCAAAGACCAGCGCGATGGTGGCGGGCGAAGCGAGCAGCGCCGGCAACTCGCGGGCGCCGACCGCGGTCGCTCCCAGCACGCGCTGGCGGGACGAGGTGGTCCCGACTACGCGCTGGAACGGCGCCAGTGCCTCCGCAATCGAGGCGACGCGCCGAGCGCCCGCGAGGACATGCCCGGCACCGAAGGCGAAGGCCCGCGCCTCGTCTCCGACGACGACCGCGGGCTCGACCAGGATGAGCTCGTCGAGCCCCATGTTGGCCATGGCACGTGCGGCGGCGCCGACATTGCCCTGGCGCGCCGGGCGGACGAGAACGACAGCGGGTGGCTTCACGGGAACGGACTGTATCGCGCCCGCCTTGACACCTGACAAACGCGGAGGATACGTTGCCGTCGATGCCTCACGCCTCGCCTCGCGCCTATCTGATCTTCGCCGGCACCGGTCCGATCCTGGTGCTCTCGACCTATCCCTCGCTCACCGACCCGCGACTGATCGCCAAGCTCCACTACAAGGGGATCGCCAAGTTTATCGCCTACGAGGTGGCAATGAGTGCTGTGCACGAGCGCTACGCGCATTCCTACGACCAGGTCGCGGCCGATCTGGAGGCAGAGGAGGACTTGCGTGTCCTGGACTTCAACGGTCACCAGATCATGACCAACTTCGCGCTCGCCGAGCTCGGTGAGCCGATGAAGCACGAGAGCTGAAGGCTCGCGGAGCCGCTTGATGGCGCACGATCACGCACCCGGTCACGACCACTCGCACGGTGCGGATGCCGACGGTCTGAGCCGCGCGTTCCTCTGGGGGGCGGGCCTCAACGTCTCGTTTCTGATCATCGAGGCGATCTGCGGTTTCGCGGTCGGTTCATTGGCCTTGGTGGCCGATGCGGGGCACAACGCGAGCGACGTCCTGGGACTCCTGCTCGCCTGGGGCGCCGCGGCGCTCGCGCGCGGCGGCGCGACGGAACGACGCACCTACGGTCTGCGCCGGACCACGATCCTCGCCGCGCTCCTGAATGCGGTGCTGCTGCTGGTCGCCGTCGGCGGCATCGCCTGGGAAGCGGTGGATCGGCTGATGCATCCCCATCCGGTGGCTTCGGGCATGGTGATCTGGGTGGCGCTCGCCGGTGTGGTGGTGAACGGCGCCAGCGCCTGGCTCTTCCACGGCCGCCACGGCGATCTCAATGCCCGCGGCGCCTACCTGCACTTGATGGCCGACGCGGCGGTCTCGCTCGGTGTCGTCGGAGCGGCGATCGCTATGCGACTCACCGGTTTGACGTGGATCGATCCAGCGGTGAGCCTGGTGATCGCGGTGGTAGTGACCGTCGGCACCTGGGGGCTACTCCGCGACGCGCTCGATCTGACGCTCGACGCGGTCCCGCGGGGAATCGACCTCGCCGCCGTCCGCGGCTTCCTGCTCGGGGTCCCGGCGGTCGCGGGTGTGCATGATCTGCACGTCTGGGGCATGAGCACCAGCGAGGCGGCGCTCACGGCGCATCTGGTCGTCGATGGAGGCGCGATTCCCGACACAGTCATCGGAGCTGCGACCCAAGGTCTGCGCACGCGCTTCGGAATTGCGCACTCGACGCTACAGGTGGAGAACGGCGACTGCGGAAGCCTGGGCTGCTGCGAGCCGTCAGCGGCGCAGGTCTAGACGCTCTACCCGCGGCCCGGCCGCGAATAGCCTTCGAGCGGCTGCCCGATCTGGGCGAACAGCCGGCGCATCAGGGGCAACGGCAGGCCCACCACGTTGGTGTAGTTGCCGAACACCTGCTCGACGAACAGCGCACCGAAACCCTGGATGCCATACGCACCGGCCTTGTCCATAGGCTCGCCGGTGGCGACGTACCAGTCGATCTCGGCAGCCGTCATCGCGGCCATACGGACTCGAGTGGTCTCTACCGCGGCGGTCTCACGGGACGGCTCGGACTGGTAGAGAGCGACTCCGCTGAGCACGACGTGCTCGCGGCCGGCGAGGCGCGCCAGCATGCCGGAGGCCTCCGCCCCGTCGGCTGGTTTACCGAGAATCGCTCCGTCGAGGACCACGGTGGTGTCGGCTGCAAGCACGAGCTCTCCTGCGTGGGCGACTCGCGCGGCCTTCTCGCGGGCCAACCGGAGGACGTAGACCGCGGGGTCTTCATCGGGCAGCGGCGTCTCGTCGATGTCGGCCGGCCGGCGCTCGAAGTCGATGCCGAGCGCGTTCAAAAGCTCGCGACGGCGCGGCGATCCCGAGGCCAGCACCAGGCGTGGCCGTCCCGCGGTCGGCGTTTCGTTCACGGGTAGTAGCCCTTTTGAGTCCGGAGCTCGACGCCCGAGCGCTTCACTTTGATCTCGACATTGCGGAAGTCGCCGCCACTCGGATGCGAGGACTGGTAGGAGATCACGTACTGCGCCCGCAGCTCTTCTTGGATCTGGCCGTAGATGCGCTCGAGCTCGGCGGCGCGCTCGATGAAGAAAGCGCGGCCCCCGGTCTCGTCGGCGAGCTTCTGCAGATGCGAGCGCGCCATGGTGTTGTTGGACTGAAGGGATATGCCGACGGTATAGAGCGCGACGCCCGTGCGGCGCGCGTAGTCGAGGGTTTCCTCGAACGCATACTTGCTCTTGGTGTCGTCGCCGTCGGTGATCACCACCAGGACCCGCCGACCCTTGAGCCCGCTGAAATAGTGCAAGGCGTAGATGACGGCGTCGTGGATCGCGGTCTCGCCGTCGGCGGTCAGGTTGGTCAGCCCATCGGCCAGTACCTCGGGATTGTTGGTGAACGGCACTTTCAGGGTCGGGCGATCGGCGAAGGTGATCACCGTGCCGCGATCGCGGGGAGTCAGAAAGTGGAAGAAGGCGAGCGCCGAGTGGACGGCTTCGTTCATGCGCTCGGTCATCGAGGTCGAGGTGTCGAGCAGCACGCCGGCGTGAATGGGTAGGTCCTGCACGCGCTCGAAACGGCGCACGTCCTGCGCCGCACCGTCCTCCGTGACCTGCACTTCCTCGCGCTTGAGATCATCGACCGGCTTGCCGCGGCGGTCGAGCGCGGTGGCGTAGAGCTCGACGAAGTCGATCTTTACCTCTTCGCCGATCTCGGGCGCGTTCACGAACACCAGGTCCTCGGTCGAGTTGCCGTCCGGCAGGTAGGCGACGGCGCGCACGTACGTGAGATCGCTGCCGTTGGGCAGCACGATGGGCTGTACGAACGGCGGCTGGTAGAGCGTCGCGACCCGGGTCTCGTTGAGGTAGAACTCGACGCGCTCGATTCGTTCCTGCGGTGGCACTTCGACGGCGGCCTCGGCTCGGAGGCTGTCTTTGTAGCGTTGGCCGCGCGAGGGCGAGATCAGGCGGACGCGGAAGCGGTTGGGACCCGCGTTGAGCAGGAGCTCGTCGCTGGCGAGCTCTTCGCCGCGCTCGTTGAGCGCCGTGGCGCGGAGAGTATGGGTGCGCGGCGCGCGCCCGAGGTCGAGCTCGACGCTCCACGGCGGGTGGGCCTTACTCAAGAGCGGCTTGCCGTTGAGCGAGAACGCGACCCGGGCCACGTTCTCGCCTGTGACCGCTGCTTCGACCCGGAGCTTGCCGGTGCGTAGGTCACCGCCGGGGGCGTAGATGCGAACCGTGTTGTCCCCGGTCGGCGCCGAGGCCTCGGCTTCGGCGAGCTTGTCGGCCGCGGGAACGACGGGGGCCGGCACAGTCGTTCCCCTTTGTGCCAGCTCCTCGACGGTGGGCACGGTGAGTACGCGCTCGTCGCGGAAGTAGCTCTTGCCGGCGATGTCCTCGAGCTTGAGGATGAGCTGGTACTCGCCCGGCCGCAGGTAGCGCTGCACCACCAACGGCAGCGTTTCAGCGGCACTGTTGAGCGGCAGATCGAAGCGATAGCGGAAGCTGTCGAAGAGCTCGCCGTTGTGCAGTACTTCGCCGTCGATCAAGAATGCGTAGCCGTTCTGGCCCGCCTTGGCCGCGGTGCGCGGCACGCCGAGAATAGCCTCGAACACCGTCCGGCTCTGGTAGCGGCCCGGGTAGCGCACCGCGAGCTCCGCGGGCAATTGGGCCGCGCCCTCTGGGAGGTCCGTCGAACGAGCGTCGAAGGCTTTCAGCCACTCGTCTCCAGGCTTCGGTCCCAGCCCCTTGCGCGCGACCGCTTCGTCGAAGTCGACCGAATTGGCGAGCCCGGTGAGCAGTGCGTCGGCGCGCGAGCAGGTGTTCTCGATCTCCTTCGCCACGTCGTCGTCGGTGAACAGGGCGGCCGCGGTGTCGAGCAGCACCACCATGCCTTCGCCGCGCGGTTGCCAGAACCGGTAACGCTTGCCGCCGGGAGCGGACATCAGAGTCACCGAGAAGCCCTTGCGGCTGAATTCGCTGGCGCCGTAGGTCCAGATCTCGAGCGGCTTGAGCAGCTCGCGACAGGTGGGTTTCAGGATTTCGGCCGGCTCCCCGTTCCAGAGCAGCATGTGGGCGCGGGCGTCGTCGAGATCGGGGTAGCGGGCGTGCGCCATGTCCAGGCGCTCCTGCCAGTGGACGCGCAATTCGTTCTGCGCGGTGTCGGGAAACGGGTCGCGTTCGCGCCACCAGCGTTCGACGAACGCGGTCCGTTGATAGTCACGGCCGAGAGCGAGAAAGGCGTCGCGCTCGGCCGGAGTGATCAGCAAGGCGACGTCGGCCAGCCATTTGTCTTGCTCAGCGGTAAGCGGGTGTGCGGGCGGTGGGGCAGGCGCCGGCTCCGGCGCCGCCGCCAGGGCCACGGCGACCAGCGCCCCGCCAGCGGCATCATAGAGCAGCTTCCAGAAACTGCCGCGCTGGCGACGCATCCGCGGCATTCTATGGCCTATGGGTAGTAACCGCGGATAGTCTTCGCTTCGAGGCCCGGCTTCATGCACTTGAGCTCGACGGCTCGGAACTTGTCTCCCGGCGCCGCGTTGTTGGACTGATAGGCGATGAGATACCTGGACCGCAGCTCGCTCTGAATCTGGGTATAGATGCCGGCGAGCTCCTGGACGTCCGCGATGAAGAAGCTACGGCCGCCGGTCTCGTCGGAGAGCCGCTCCAGTTTCTTCTTGGCGTCGCGCTCGCCCTTGCCGAAATCCAAGCCGATGGAATAGATCGCGACACCCGAGCGGCGGGCATAGTCGATCATGTTCTCGAAGGTGAAACGGCTGTTCTCGTCTTTGCCGTCGGTGAGCAGCAGCAGCGCGCGCTGCCCCTTGACCCCGTTCATGTAGTAAAGCGAGAAGATGACCGAATCGTAGAGCGACGTCCCGCGCTCGGCTTTGAGGCCTCCGAGGCCCGCGGCGAGCGCGGAGAGATCGTTGGTGAGCTTGGTTTGCAGCTGCGGCCGGTCGTTGAAGGTGACGATGGCCGCGCGGTCCTTGGGCGTCAAGGTCTGCTGGAAGAAGTCGAGCGCCGCGGTGCGCGCCCGATCGAGGCTGTCCGCCATGGAGGCCGACGTATCGAGCAGGATCTCGACGTGCATCGGCAGGTTCTCCACTTGCTCGAAGCGCACGACTTGCTGCGGCTTGCCGTCTTCCTTGATCGTGAAGTCGGTGCCCTCGAGACCCTTCACGATCTTGCCCGCCTTGTCGATCACGCTGGCGAAGAGTTCGACGTACTGGACGCTGACCTCTTCGACCAGGTCCGGCATGTTGATGAAGACCACACGTTCGCTGGAGTTGCCGTCCGGCAGGTAGGCGACGGCGCGCACGTATCCGACCGGGTTGTTGCCGAGCAGGATGGGCTGCACGAACGGCGGTTGATAGAGCGTCGCCACCGGAGTCTCGTTGAGGAAGAACTCGACGCGTTGCACGATGTCGCCGTCCGGCACGTCGACCAGCACTTCTGCCTGCAAGCTCTTGGTGTAGGTCTTGCCGGGTTTGGGCTCGACGAAACGCACGGCGAAGCGGTTGACCCCGCCGTTCAATTGCCGCTCGTCGCTCGCGATCTCCTCGCCGCCGTCCGATTTCGAGGTGACGCGCAGCATGTGGGCCCGGGGCAGGGTGCCGAAGTCGAGCTCGACGCTGAACGGCGGCGTCCGCTTGGTCAGGATCGGCTTGCCGTCCAAGGTGAAGACGACTTCACCGATCTTGGTGGGCCCGGTGGTGAGCGTGTCGATGCGCAGCATTCCGGCCTGAAGCTCGCCGGACGGAGGAATGATCTTGATCGTGTTCTCGCCGCTCGAGATCGCGGCGTTCGCCTCGGCCAGGATCTTGGCGGTCTCGCTGTCTTGGGGCGGCAGGATCTCGGGTCCGTCGACGCCCGGCACGACGAGCTCCTCTTGATGCCGATAGAAGCGCTTACCGTTCAGGTCCTCGACCTTCACGACCACGGTATAGGTCCCGGGTCGCAAGTTACGGTCGAAAATCAGCGGAATCTGATCACCAGGCAGGTCGGCGGCCGGGAAGCCGTATTTGTAGCGGAAGCTCTCGAACAGCTTCTTGCCGCGCAAGACCTCTCCGGTGATCAGGAAGTCGTAGCGACGGCCACCGCCGAACTCACTTAGCGTGGCGTCGCTCTTCTGGATCGACACGATGCCCTGGGCGACCGTGCGGCTCTGCATGCGGGCCGGGAAGCTGAAGGTGAGCGTTGCCGGGAAGGAGGTCGCGTTGGGATCGAGATCGGTGGTCTGCGAGTTGAAGGTCGCGACCCATTCCCGCAGCGGCTTTTCGAGCGGCTGCTCGAGCTTGCCGAGCAGCGAGGCGTAGTCAAGGTTGTTCGTTCGCAAGACGAAGCTGATCGCCGCGCGGACGGCGTCGCCGTCGACTCCGCAGCCGTTGCCGAGCTCTTCGAAGAGCGCGTTGACATTCCCATTCGGGGGGGGGAACTGGAAGAGATCGGCGAGGTTCGAGGTATCGATCGGCTGCCAGATACGGTACGTCCCGAGCCCGAAGTTCTGCACGAACACCAGGAAGAACTTGTCATGCACGCGCTCGCTGCCGTCGAAGAACCAGATGTCGATCGGCCACATCCCGCTGCAGCGTGCCTTGAGGTCGGCGTCGGGGTTGCCGTTCAAGAGCAGCATGCGCGCGCGGTCGTCTTTAAGGCCGCCATACTGCTGACGCGCCACCTGCAAGCGCTCCTCCCAGCTGTCGCGAAACTCGTTGCGTGCGGTATCGGGATAGGGATCGCGCACCGCCCAGAACCGTTCGATGAAGCTGTCGCGCTGGTAGTCCTTGTCGAGCCCGAGGAAGGCGGTGCGCTCTTCGGGAGTGATCAGGATCTCGACGTCGGCGAGCCATGTTCGATACTGCTCGGGGAGCGCCTCGATGAGCTTCTTCTCGGCCTCGCGCTGGGCGCGAGTGAGCTTCTTATCGGCCGCGCTCGCCGCCGAGCTAGCCAGGAGAAGAAGGCAAAGAACCACCGCCAGACGGCGGACTAGGCGGCGAGCGGAGGATGCGAGCATGGCAGCATCCTAGCTCGGCTGGAGCGCCGCGAGGGCGGTTTGCGGGCCGACCCGCTGGCGCGGCAAGACGCGGCGGGTAGGGATAGAATTGCCGCGTGAACAGCCCGGTTTATCTCGACCACAACGCCACCACGCCGCTCGACCCACGCGTGCGCGACGCGATGCTGCCGTGGCTGGGGGAGATCTTCGGAAACCCGTCCTCCGCCCATGCTTTCGGTCAGGTGGCCAGGGAGGCCGTGGAGCGCGCCCGGGCAGCGGTCGCCGAGCTCCTGGGTGGTCGGCCGGCGGAGATCGTGTTCACGGGCTCCGGCACCGAGGCCAACAATGCGGTGATCTTCGATCTCGCGCGCCGGTCCTCCTACAAGGGGCACATCGTCATTTCGGCGCTCGAGCACCCCTCGATTCGAGAGGCGGCCAATCGGCTGGAAACGATGGGTATGGCGGTGACCCGCGTGCAACCCGGTCACGATGGGGTGATCCCGGTGGCAGCGGTCGAGGCCGCCCTGCGCCCAGACACTCGTCTGGTCTGCCTGATGCTCGCCAACAACGAGCTCGGGACGATCCAGCCGGTAGGCGAGGTGGCGCGGCTGTGTGGCAAGCGTGGCATCCCGGTCTTGTGCGACGCGGTGCAGGCGGTCGGCAAGATTCCAGTCTCGGTGACGGAACTGGGAATTGACTACCTGACCCTGGGCGGGCATAAGTTCTACGGACCGATGGGCGCCGCGGCGCTTTGGGTTCGCACCGGCAGTGAGCTGGATGGCTTGTTGGTCGGCGGGCCCCAGGAGCGCCATCGCCGGGCGTCGACCGAGAACGTGCCGGCGATCGTCGGACTGGGTAAGGCGTCCGAGATCTCGACCGCCGAGTTGCCGCAGCGATGTATCTTCCTGACCGGCCTGCGTGACCGGTTCGAGGATGGGCTGCGTCTGCTTCCCGACGCGGTCGTACACTGCGCGGGCGCGGCGCGGCTGCCGCACACGACGAATCTGGCGTTGCTGGGTGCGGCTGGCGACTCGCTGCTCATCCGGCTCGACCTGCGGGGTTTCGCGGTCTCGACCGGTTCGGCCTGCTCCTCGGGAGCCGTAGAGCCGAGCAAGACGCTGCTGGCGATCGGCCTCTCCGAGTCGGAAGCACGCTCGTCCATCCGAGTGAGCTTCGGCATCAGCAACTCGGCCGAGGACGTCGATCGCTTCCTCGAGGCGCTCTCGACCGAGGCCGCCGAGCTGCGCCGTTTCGGCTCTGCCCTCATCCTGTAGATGGAACAGCCCGGACTGATCGCCGTCGCGATGAGCGGCGGCCTCGACTCGTCGGTCACCGCCAGTCTGCTCGCGGAGTCTGGGCAACCGGTCGTCGGGCTCTCGATGCTGCTCTGGGATCACTCGCAGGACGTAGCGCCTCCTGGCACCGAGAACGCAAGCAACGGGCGTTGCTGCGGCGCCCTCGACCTCGGCGATGCGCGGCGAGTGGCGCAGCAGATCGGAATTCCCCACTACACGCTGCGACTGGAGGAGGACTTCCGGCGGCAGGTGGTCGATCCGTTCGTGGACGACTATCTCGCCGGCCGTACACCGGTGCCCTGCACGCGCTGCAACACCTTCGTCAAGTTCGATGTCTTCCTGCGCAAGGCCCGCGAGCTCGGCGCCGAGCGCATGGCGACCGGGCACTATGCGCGCATCGTCGAGGGGCCTGATGGCCTCGAGTTGCATCGTGCCGCCTATACCGAGAAGGACCAGAGCTACTACCTCTTCGAGCTCACGCAGGCGCAGCTTGCGGCGAGCTTGTTCCCGCTCGGCGAGCTGACCAAGCCGCAGGTCCGCGACCTCGCCCGCCGGGCGGAATTGGTGGTCGCCGAGAAGGGCGAGAGCATGGAGATCTGCTTCGTGTCGGGCTCCGTGCGGGAATTCGTGGAGCGCGAGGCCGCGCTGAGGCCGACCACGGAAACCACGGGCAAGCTGGGAGTGCCGAGCACCGTCGTCGACACCGAGGGACGGGCGCTTGGACACGGCGAGCCGTACTACCGCTATACGGTCGGACAGCGACGTGGGCTTGGAATTGCCACCGGCGCGCGCCGCTTCGTGCTGCGCGTCTTGCCGGACGAGAACCGGGTGGTCGTCGGTGGCGAGGATGACCTGCTCGCGCCGGGACTACGCGGGGAACGCCTCCATTGGATCGGGCCGGCACCGAAGGGGATGGCGCGCGCGACGGTGAAGATTCGCGCCCACCACGCCGGCATCGGAGCTGACATCCGCCCGCTCGGCAACGGTGATGCCGAGGTCGTGTTCGACGAACCGCAGCGTGGCGTCGCGCCTGGCCAGGCGGCGGTTTTCTACGATGGCAGCCGAGTTCTCGGTGGCTGCTGGATCGTCGAGCCGCTCAGTGCTGGTTAAGGCTCGGAGCGGCGCTAAGTCTCGCTCTCGTTGGCTGCGATTGCGCCGCCGAGGACGAGTACAAACTCACCCTTCAACGCCGATCGTGCCCCGAGCTCCTGGTGGAGCGCCGCGAGCGTTCCGCGCAGCGTCTCCTCGTGCATCTTGGTGAGCTCGCGACACACCGCGGCCGGTCGATTCCCGAGCTCCGCAAGCGCATCCGCCAGGCTACCGATCAAGCGGTGGGGGGATTCGAAGACGATTGAGGTGTGTCCGAGCGTTGCCAAGCCGCGATAGAAGGTCCGCCGCTTGCCGCTCTTCGGCGGCGCGAACCCGGCGAAGGTGAAGGGGTAAGGCGGCAGGGCCGAGGCAACCAGTGCCGCGAGGATGGCCGAGGGACCGGGAATGGGCTCGATCGCTGCACCCTGCGCCGCTGCCTCTCGCACCAGCACGAAGCCCGGATCCGAGAGCAGTGGCGTGCCGGCGTCGCTCACGATCGCGAGGGTCCGTCCCTCGGCGAGTAGGGCCAGGAGCTGCGGCAGGCGTTGACGCTCGTTGTGCTCGTGGAGCGAGACCATCGGTTTCTTGATCCCGAGGTGATGCAACAGCTGACCGGTGCGGCGGGTGTCCTCGCAGGCGACGAGGTCGGCGCTCTCGAAGGCCTGCTGGGCGCGCGCCGAGAGATCGGACAGGTTGCCGATGGGTGTCGCTACGACGAGAACGCGGCCGGCCATGATGCGGCCCGCTTCAGTCGCGAGGAATTTCGCGGTCCAGGTTCACCGCGCTGCCGGAGAGTCGCGCGATGAGCATAAGACGGCGCTTGAAGCGATTCTTCTGCTCGAGAGTGGTGATCTTCCTCACCACGGCCTCGGGGTATCCGCGCTCGACGACTTCGGCGCCGTTCAGACCCTGGTCGAAGATCAGGTACAGCACTTCGTCGGCCGTGGCGTAGTCGAAGCCGAAATCGCCCTCGTCGGTTTGTCCGGGCCAGAGGTCTGCCGAGGGCTTCTTCTCGACCACGTGGGCGGGCACCCCGAGATGGGTCGACAGCTGCCAGACCTGTTGCTTGTAGAGGTCGCCCAGCGGATTGAGTGAGCTCGCGTTGTCACCGAAGATCGTCGAATAGCCGAGCAGGATCTCGGTCTTGTTCGACGTCCCGAGCACCAGGCAGCCGAGCTTCTTCGCCTGATCGAACAGGATGGTCATCCGTTCGCGCGCCATCTTGTTGCCGCGGCGGACCGGATCGGCATCCGCTTCGACGGCGAAGTAGGCGTCGATCATCGGTGTGATATCGATGGTGCGCATGGTCAGTCCGAAGTGGTCGGCCACGCGATGAGCATCGACCGCTGAATCCGCGTTCGAAGTTCGGTAAGGCAGTAGGAACGTGTGAACGCGCTCGGTTCCGAGGCCGTCGGCCGCGAGCGCGGCCGCGAGCGCGGAGTCGACACCGCCGGAGAGGCCGAGCACGACTCCGTTCGAGCCCGCATTCTCCACCGCGTCCTTGATGAACCCGGCGAGCGCGCGCGTCGCCAGGGCCTCGTTCAGCACCAGGCGACCCTTCACGTCCTCGCGGCGAATCACTACGGACCCTCCACGTCGGTGCGTTCGGCGCGGAGCAGTGGCAGCTTCCAACGCAGACGGTCGACCTCGAGCAGGTCGATGTCGGCGACCGTCAAGTGCTCGTCGAGGAAAGGCGCGCGCACCAAGACCTCGCCGCCGGGCCGCACGATGTGGCTGCCGCCGGTATAGAACGTGCCTTCTTCCCAACCGACGCGATTGCAGTAGAAGACCCAGGACGTGTTGAGCAACGCCGCGGCGCGGGTGAGAGTCTCCCAGTCTTCCTGGCTCTCGGGGCGCTCCCCGGGGCCGACGCGACCGGGGCTGGCGGAAATCACTCCGAGCATTTTTGCGCCGCCGCGGGCGAGCCGCCGCGCGAGCTCGGAGTGCCAGAGGTCTTCGCAGATGAGGAGGCCGAGACGCGCGCCCGCGGGTTGACCGTCGGCGCCGTCGAGCGGAGCCAGGGCGAGCTTGCGGCCCTCGCCGAAGAAGCGGCCTTCCTGGAAGATGCCGTAGCTCGGCAGGTAGATCTTGCGATGTGCCAGCGCGATCATGCCGCGATGCAGGAGCAGAGCGCAGTTGTAGAGCACGCCCTGTTCGTCCTCCTCGACCAGTCCGACGACGACCGACATCTCCGCCGCCGCACGCGCCAGGCGGGCAATGGCGGGTGAACGGTACGGATCGAGGGCGACTCGCGGCGTCAGGTGCAAGAGCCGGTAGCCGGTGAGGGAGAGCTCGGGGAAAAGGAGCAGCTCGACGCCTTGGGCGCGAGCATCGCTGATCCAGCGTTCGTGGTGCTCGAAGTTGCCTTCGAGATCGCCCAGGCGACTGTCGATCTGCGCCAGGCCGACTCGCAGCGTCGCCGTAGATTGGCTCATCGACCGGCGATGCTAGCATGCAGAGCGTGCGAAGCCGTCCGTTCAGGAGCCAGCAGGTATGGCGTAAGTCATTGACCTGCGTGATTTTCGGGGCGCTCCTGGGGATCAGGGCGAGTCTCGCTCAGACGGTGACGCCGGCCCCCGCGCCCTTCCCGGTCGACCGCATCTTGGCGGTGGTCGACGACGATCCGATCCTGGCCTCGGACGTGCGCCAGGTGATCGCGCTCGGGCTGGTGGCTCGCCAGGACGGGGAGACCGATCGTCAACTCTGGCGTCGGGTGCTCGATCTCCAGATCGAACAGCGGCTCCGGTTCCACGACCTCGATCGGTTCGGCTTCGCCGACGTGCCGCCGCAGGCGATCGAGAGGTCGTTCCAGGACATCCGCCGCGGTTTCCCGAGCGAAGAGGCTTTCCTGCAGCGTCTGCGCGAGGTCGGGCTGACCGAAGCGGGGCTGCGACAACTCGCGGCGCGGCAGTTGATGGTCTTTTCGTATGTCGAGGAGCGTCTCGGCGCGCGGGTCTTCGTCTCGCTCGAAGACATCACGACCTACTACCACGACGTGCTGACGCCTCAAATGAAGCGCCAGGGAGACAATCTGCCGCCGCTCGACGACGTGCGCGAGCAGATCCGGAGCGTTTTGCGGGAACAGCGGCTATTGCGGGAGATCGAGCGTTGGACCGCCGACCTGCGGCGCCACGCCGACGTGATCGACCATTTCGACAGCGTACATTCGGTGCTGCCGACGATCGTCTATCCGTTGACGCTCAAGGAACGAAAGCGACTGACTTGATCACCGTCTCCCACACCGGGAGCCAGTCCTCTTCCTCTTTCGGCGGGCACTTCATGGTGATGGTGAGCAGCTTGCCGTTCAGGGAGGCGCCGAGAATCACGTAGCGAGCCTCGGGAGCCGAGGGCGTGGTCGGAGCGCGCAGGCTGAGAATGAAGGCCGGGTGGTTACTTATCGCCGTGCGGTCGTTGCGCTGCCATTGGGCAAGTGGAAACGTCGAACGCAGATTGGCGATCATGTTCTTGTGCGAGTCTTCGATCTGACTGTCGAAGACCTTGCTCTCGGAGAGCGTCACCGCGATGCTCACCGCGCCAGCGTCATCGCTGAACGCCACCGTGGGCCGACGATCCTTGGGGAACTTCATCCGCTTCTCCTCGCTCAGTTGCGAGAAACTCTGCGGTACCTGAAGCTGCAACTTATTGCCAAGCAGGCGCTTGACCATCATATCGACGCCTTCGCCGGCAGCGAAGGCAGCGGTGTGACAAAGCAGAGTTCCCGCCAACATCAAGCGGACAATCCTCATCTTTGCTCCCCCCTTGCAACGCGCGTGTTACGTAGTGTACGGGACGGGCGCTCTCGGCGCCAGAGCTATTGTCCCTCGGAACGCGCCTCGGGCTCTGCGCGCAGAGCCATGAGTCAATGCGATGGGTAGAGCTCCCGATACTGCGCAGCGCTCGTCAGGACTTCCTCGATGTATCCGCGCGTCTCGCGGAAGCTCACCTTGGAGAGGTATTCCTCAGGATCGGGACCGGTGCAGTAGGCCCGCCAGAGCTGTGCCTGGACTTCTCCTGCGTTATACGCGGCGGCGGCCTGCACCGGGCCCCCGAGCTGACGCTCGAGGTCAGCCAGGTACGCCGCGCCGAGGGCGAGCGAAATCTCGGGCCGTTCGAGGTCGGCGGTGGTGAGGTCGCTGAGGCCGATCTTGCTCCCCACGGCGCGCGCGGTGGGGAGGACGAACTGGGCCAGGCCGCGCGCCGACGCACCCGACACGGCGCGCGGATCGAAGCGGCTTTCTTCGCGCACGATGCCGGCCAGGAACGCGCTCTCGATCCCACGCCGCCGGGCCTCGGCTTCGAGAGTGACGCGCCATGGCAGCGGGTAGAGAATCTGCCGAAACTCGGCGGGCAGGAGCTGCTCGGGAAGCCGCGAGGGCAGGTTCCGGTGGAGGATCTCGGCGACGTAGAGCGTGCGCCGGATCTCGCCTGCGCGGGTGAGGAGCTGCGCTCCGGCGAGCGCCAGCCCCGGATCGGAAACCGAGAAGTAGCGCGAGACCGCGGGGGCGCCCTCGCTCCACAGACCGAGCGCCAACAGGATCTCTTCCGGGTCGCGCAGGTTCGCTTGCCACATCGGCCAGGACGCCGGAGGCCGCGGCGCGAGGTAGAGATAGGTACGCGCCGCCGGGTCGCGGGCCAGGGCATTGCCGAGCGCCAGGCGGGCCGCGGCGCCGCGCTGCGAATCGTCGCCGAGCAACAGCCAGGCGCGCCAGAGATCGCCGCTGTCCGGGCTCATCGAGAGGCGCTCGCCGAGTGCGCGCGCCGCCGGCGCCAAGGTGCTGGACTTCAATCGCAGGCGGGCGCGATCGGCGAGCAGGCCGTAGCCTTCGCGCTGGAGCGAATCGGCGTACGCCGCGGCGGCAGCTTCTGGCTTGCCGGCGATTTCGAAGAGCCGGCCCCGCCAGTACGCGACCTCGCCGGCGGGCGCCCCCGAACGATCGGCCTGCGCCAGCCAGGCTGGAGCCCGGTCGGCGCGGCCGCGAACGATGTCGGAAACGGCGAAGAAGAGGCCCGCGCGGCCGGCGTTCAACCGCCAGCGTCGATTCTGCCCCAGCACGTTGTTGAGTTTGAGCGCCTCGCCCTCGTTGCCGGCAATCCACTCGACGCGCAGAGCGGCATACAGGGCCGACGGCGCATACTCGCCGACCGGCTTGGCGAGGTAGGCCTGGCGGAAGTCAGACGCCGCCGCGTGCCAGTCGGCGACCATCTCGTGCGCCCGCCCGAGCTGGTAGAGGGCCTGCGCCTGCTCGTCGGAGCCCGGGTTGCGTCGCGCCAGGACCGTGAACCGGTCGGCGGCGACCGCGTAGTGTCCGAGCCAGAATTCGTTTCGCGCTAGGGCATAGCGCGCTGCGGAGTCCTCGGCGCCGGAGAGTCGCGGCGTCTTGGCGGGGTCTTTGTCCAGAGCGGCGAGTGCGGGTTCGAGGAAGCGGTTCGAGCGCTCGAATTCCCGATGCGCGTTGAGCGCCAGGCCGATCAGGATGTCGCAGCGCTGGTTGCGCTCGTTGGCCGGCAGCTCGGCGAGGCGCTCCGCGGCTTCGCGAGCCGCGTCGTCGAGCACGTTGGCCTCGAGCAGAGCGTTCCAACGAGCGCTCGCCGCCGGGCGCTGCGTGCCGCGCCATTCGCAATCCGCAGTCGCGAGCTCGAGTTGGCGCCGCTCGGGCTCCGCGAAGCCGTGAGTGTCGATGCCGCGCAGCACCCGGCAGTCGCCGCCGGCGCCGATCGCGCCGCGCAGCAGCCGAAGGGCGGGCGCGGTGAGCACCGCCGGCGGATGATCGCCGAGCATCGTCGCCAGCAATCCCGCGGCAACCTCCGGATGACCGAGTCGCGCCTGGCCGAGCGCGAGGCGGTAGCGCGCATATGGCCGCAGCACCGGGAGCGCTGTCATCGCGGCGCCGAAGGCATCCGCGGCCTCCTGCTGCCGCCCCTCTTTTTCGAGCAGGTGCGCGTGGAGATACTGCAGTCCCGGTGGACGCCGATCGACGGACATGGCGAGCGCCTGCTCGGTGAGCGCCAACGCGGCCGGGAAACGCTCCTGCAGCATCAATTCCACCAAGCTGATCCGCACATCTCCGACCGGCGGTCCCGCGGGGCGGGTTGGCGGAGCAACCGAGGCCGGGCCCGGGGCCGCGGCTGCCGCACTGTTCGCAACGCCGAGCTCGGTGAGCGTCGCCAGCAGAAGAACAAGGCCGATCCTGAAGAGCGGCGAGACCGGGCTTCGCTCGCTCATCATCCTGGCGGCCAGCTCATCGAGCGCCCGCCGAGAATGTGGAAGTGAAGGTGAAACACCGACTGCCCCGCACCGGCGAGAGTGTTGGCGACCAAGCGGAATCCGCCGGTCTCGAGACCGAGCTCGCGGGCGAGGTCGCCGGCTCTGAGCACCAAGCGCCCGAGCAGGGCCTGGTCCTCGACGCGCGCCTCGAACAGCGTCGAGATGTGCCGGCGGGGGATCAAAAGCACGTGCACGGGCGCCTGCGGATTGACGTCGTGGAAGGCAAGCATCTCGGGATCGGCGTAGACGCTGCGCGCCGGAATCTCGCCCGCGGCGATGCGGCAGAAGAGGCAGTCGCTCATGCCTCAGGCCTCCGTCACGCCCGCGGTTACCGACACGTCGCCGAGGCGTTCAACGCGCGCGCCGAGGTCCGCGAGCTTGGTCTCCATGGCCTCGTAGCCGCGGTCGAGGTGATAGATGCGGTCGACGAGGGTGGTGCCGTTCGCCACCAGTCCGGCGAGGACGAGCGAGGCCGAGGCGCGCAGGTCGGTGGCCATCACCGTCGCTCCCGAGAGCCGCGCCGGACCATAGACTCGCGCGGTACCGCCCTCGACGCGGATGTCGGCGCCCATGCGGACCAGCTCGGGAGCATGCTGGAAGCGATTCTCGAACACGGTCTCGTGCAGAGTGGCGATACCCTCCGCTTGGGTCATCAGCGCCATGTACTGCGCTTGCAGATCGGTCGGAAAACCCGGGTGCGGCGCGGTGACGACGTCGCGCGGCTTGAGGCCGCCGTGGCGTTGCACGCGAATTCCCGCATCGCCGGCGTCGACCGTACAGCCGCACTCGGCGAGCTTCTCGAGCAGCGCGGCGAGGTGCTCGGGATCCGCGCCTTCGAGCGTGACGTCGCCGGAGGTCATCGCCGCCCCGACCAGGTAGGTGCCGCCCTCGATGCGATCGGCGATTACCCGATGGCTGGCACCGTGGAGCGTGTCGACGCCTTCCACTTCGATGACCTCGGTTCCGGCGCCGGCGATCCGCGCGCCCATCGCGGTGAGCAGGCGCGCGAGGTCTGCGATCTCGGGCTCGCGGGCGCAGTTCTCGAGCCGGCTGGTGCCGCTCGCGAGCGTCGCCGCCATGAGCAAATTCTCGGTACCGGTGACGGTCGGGCTCGCGAAGCGAAAGCGAGCGGCGGCGAGCCGGGCGGCTTCCGCGTTCACGTAGCCGTTTTCCAGGCGGACCGTGGCTCCCATGGCCTCGAGGCCGAGCAGGTGTTGATCGATCGGCCGCACGCCGATGGCGCAACCTCCGGGCAGGGAAACCCGCGCGTGGCCGCGGCGGGCGAGCAACGGCCCGAGGACGAGCACACTGGCGCGCATGGTCTTCACCATGTCGTAAGGCGCGTCATCGAGGCTGGCGGCGCCTCGCGCCGCGAACATCACCGTCTCGCCGGCCGGGCCGAGATCCGTGCCCTCCACTCCTAGATGGGCGAGCAGGCGGCGCAGGGTCTGCAAATCGCGAACCCGCGGCAGATTGCTGAGCGTGACCTCCTGATCGGTAAGCAGAGTGGCGGCGAGCGCCGGCAACGCCGCGTTCTTGGCGCCGCTCGCGCGCACGCGCCCGGTCAGTCGTTGAGGCCCATCGATGCGAAACCGGTCCATGTCTTCCGTTCTCGAGCGCCTACTCTTTTGCCAAGACCAGCACCCGGGGGATGCCGGCCAAATCGCGTCGCAGCTCGCGCACCGCCAAATGAGAAGACAGCAAGCGAGATGCCATCGAATCCAGCAGCGGTCCCGCCTGATCGAACCCGACCTCCAGGACCATGAAGCCCCCGCTGCGCAGGCTGGCGGCGCCGACGATCAGGCGCCGCAGGATCGTATCGCTTCCACCGGGCGAAAACAGGGCGCCGTGAGGTTCGAAGTCGACCACTTCGCGGGACAGGAAGGACTCTTCCTCGACACCGATGTAGGGCGGATTGCTGGCCACCAGATCGAAGCTCGCGAGCGGCAGCGCTTCGGCCAGGTCGCCGGCGAGCCAACGCACGGTGCTCGCGCCAAGAACGACGGCATTGTGTCGCGCCAGTGCCAACGCGGCGAGAGAAATGTCGGTTCCGACGACCCAGGAGTCCCCGCGTTCTAGCGCCAAGGTCGTCGCGATGCATCCCGAGCCGGTGCCGATGTCGAGCAAGCGCGGGGCGGGCCGCAGTGGGAGGTCGAGGACGGTTTCGATCAGGTGCTCGGTTTCGGGGCGCGGGATGAGCACTCGGCGATCGACCGCGAAACGCCGGCCGAAGAACTCGCGTTCGCCGAGGAGATAGGCCACGGGCTCTCCGACGGAGCGCCGCTCGACGAGACTCGTGAAGCGTCCTACGGCGGCGGGATCGACGACAGTCTCACCGCGGGCGATCACCTGCGCTTCACTCCAGCCGAGGACGTGGGCGAGCAGAAGGGCGGCCTCTCTCGCCGCTGGGCGATGCGCCGCCTGCGCCAATCGGCGGCGCGCGGGCCCCAGCAGGTGATCGACGGTGGCGTGTGAGTCGGACATTCCAAGGTGACGAAAGTCGAGCGCTGCTTTGCCGGCAGCGCGGCTGGCTGGCCGAGCGGCTCGGATCAGCCGGACGCGGCGACGCCGTGTTCGGTCGCCGCCTGCAGGATCTCACGGTTCGAAGGCACCTGCAGTAGGAAGCGATTGCGGTGTTCGGGCGTGAGGTGAGACATCTTGCGCACCAGGTTGTCGTAGGCGCGGCGGAGGAAGGTGAGCGGATCGACCGCGGACCGGCCGCGTTGGCGAAGCCAGGTGAGCGCGCGGAAGAGATGCAGGTCGATGATCTCGCCACGCTCGGGATAGGGGTGGAGCTCCAGTGATTCCGTCAGCTCGCTGACCAGCTCGACGGCTCGCGTCTCGTCGCCGAGCAGGCGCGCGGTCTCCAGCTCCCAGCCCAGATCGTAGGTCACGGCGGCTTGATCCTGGCGCTCGCGATGGATCGCCGTGGCAGCGAGGAAGCGCGCACCGGCTTCCGGGATCTGACGCTGGCGCAGCAAGAGACGGCCGATCATCAGCTCGGCGTCGCCGAGGGTGCGCGACGGCGAGGTCATGCTGAGCAGGAAGTGCGCCTGCAGAAGCTCACGATGGGCGACGTCCACCCGATCGAGGTGGAGCTGGTTCTCCGCCACCGCGAGTCGCGCGACGGCCTCGCCGATGGTGTCGCCCTTGCCTTCGCGCAGGTTGAGGGCCTGGCGTAGGAGCGGCGAAGCGCCGGCGAAGTCGCCCATGCGATCGAGCGCCCGCCCCGCTCCGAGCAAGGCGAAACTCGGATCGCTCCCATCGGCCAGCAGCTTGCGCGACGCTTCGAAGCGCTCGAGGGCCTCGGCGTAAGACCCGTCGGCAAGCGCCACGGTGCCGAGAGCGGAGAGCGAGGCCCCGGCGGCGGCCTTCAGTTGCTTGTGGCTCCGCGTTTGGAGCGCCGCCTCGTGGTGTGCGCGCGCGTCATCGAGCCGGTATTCGTGCAACGCAATGTTGCCGAGATAGAAGTCGCAGCTCGCGGCGAGCGAGGATCGCCCGGTGTCTTCGAGCAGCGGGTAGATCTCCTCGAAGAGCTTGCGCGCCTCGGCGAGGCGCTCGTCGCGGACCAGCACTCGCCCCAAGCGAATCGAGAGCACCGCCTTGCGGTCGGCGTCGCCTTCCTTGTCGATGGCGGTCTGCAGCGCCTGTCGCAAGTTGCCCTCGGCGTCGCTGAGGTTGCCCTCGGATTCGTCGAGCTCGGCGCGGAGCGCGCGTAGAGCCAGCAGCTTCAGACCGTCGCGAGCGGCGAGCACGATGGCGCCGTCGAGGTCGGCGCGATGGTTGCCGAGCCGACCCTCGCTGTGCGCCAGCGGGAGGAGCAGGCAAAGAAGGTCAAGTCGATCCGCCGACGCCTTGGTGTGGTGGAGCTCGTCGATCAGCGCGGCCAGCAGGTCGGTCGAAGTGAGCTCGGCTGGACGCGTGCGGGCCGCGCCGAGAAGCGCCGGCAAGGCGCCCGGCGTGCCGCGCAGCAGGCGGTACGCTTCCCAGCCCGCTTCGCCGGTTTGATCGCGTAGGGCGAGCGCCCGGCCGAGGGCCTGGCGCAGAGCTGGACGCTGGTGCTCGGGGATGGTCCACGCGAGGGCTGCCGCATACGCCGGGCTCGAGATCTCGACACCCGGGCCCCACGGTGTGTCGGCCTCCCGCAACCAGCCCGCAGCGACGAAGGGAAGATGCCAGTCCTCGGGAATCGGCTCGTCTGTGTCGCCCTGGGCGATGACTCTCCCGAGGTCCGCCGGCGGCACGGCGACGTGCGCTAGAGCGAGAGTTCGTATCGGCGCGGCACTACCCAGCCGTCCGGCCTCGGCGGCCACGTGACAGACCCAGCGATTCGACGGCTCGAAGCCCGTCGAGGCGTCGCCATTGAAGAAGAAGCTGCCGTAGATGCGGCGCAATGCCTGGCGATGAATAAGCTCGTGCAGGCTCTCTTCCAGCGCGAACGGATTGCCGGCCGTGGCTTCGAGTAGGCGGTCGGCGATCTCGGCCGGCATCGAGAGGCCCTGCGTGAGGCGCTGGCAGAGTTGTTGCGCCTCAGTGAGGGCGAGCGGCGGCACGCTGAGCAGTGTCGAATTCAGACTGCGATCGGGCCAGGTCGAGGCACTCCGGCCGATGAGGATCAAGTGGAAGGCACGGCCGAACTGCGGGGTCTCGAACAGAGTCGAGACCAGCTCGCGTTCGCCGGCGGAGGCACCCTCGATGCCATCGATGACGACGCGCACCGGAGCGCCGGTGCGGGCCTTCGGGACTTCGCAGGCCGCCGCCACCCGCAAGGCCAGGAACAGCGATTCCGCGACCAGTGTCTGCCGCGACAAGGAAGGACGGGCCTCGGCCGCAGGCCGCGGCGGAGCCTCGGCCCCGGTGATCCCGCGGCTCGGATTGGAGAGCAGCTGGGCAAAGAGCTGGTTGGCCAGTGTCACACCGGGCGCCGCATGCTCGCCGCCGCAGGTCGCCCAGACGTTGGGCTCCTTGGAGGACTGGAGTGCTTCCCAAATGAGGCGCGACTTGCCGCTGCCCAGAGGGCCTTCGATGCGGAGGACGGGCTCGGCCCAGATGGCCTGCAAGCGCGCGGTGAGGGCATCGCGGGACACGCCCTTGATCGCGCGGCCGAGCGGGCGCGGATTGCGCCGCGGATCCTGCATCGCGCGCGGAACGCCAATTCGAATCAAGGGGACGCGCTGGCCGGAGGGTGCCTCATACACGCCCCTGGGCATCTCGTGAAAACGTCCTTCCAGTAGCTGAGTCGCCCGGCCGCTGCAGTGCGGCGCATTCCAGAGCAATGCTGGTGGCCGTTCTGCGAGATCCTCGGCCAACGGATCGTCCCAGCGCACCGTGCCGTCCGGGCGCGGGACGCAAGTGCCCGGCACCACCAAGCAACGGGCGTTGCCCTGCGCGGCGCGGAGAAGTTGGCGCGCCCCGCGCGCCGCGCTGTCGAAGATGTCCGGCCTTCCCGCGGTAGGCAGGATCGCGAGCACTCCAGGCCTAGCCTCGACAATTCCTGCCGTGGCGAGCAGTGCCCGCGCTTCAGGGGCTGCGATCAGCTCCGGCCAGGTGAGTGGGGCTCTGGGCCAGCAATAGATCAGCGCCGTTGGAAGACGGAGAAACGAGGCCGTGGACTCCGGCATGGGCGAAGCGGTGCTCAGCCGCTCATCATGGATATTCATGCCTGGATCAATCCCACCGTGGGTACGGACGGACACGGCTCGCGGATTCCCTCCGAACGGGCCTCTGTTGCACGCCTTCGCGTACGTTTAGGGCCGTAGCGCGGTTGCCTCTTGCATACGCTCGGCCGAGAAGTGGGCTACCAAGGGCTCGATCAGGGGATCGAGATCGCCTTGGAGAACATTCGGCAACTGGTGCACGGTCAGACCGATACGGTGATCGGTGACCCGATTCTGGGGGAAATTGTAGGTGCGAATCTTCTCCGAACGGTCGCCGCTGCCGACCATGCGCTTGCGTTCGGCGCTGAGCGCCGCCTCGGCCTTTTCGCGTTCCATCTCGTAGATCCTGGCCTTCAGCACGCGGAGCGCCTTGGCTTTGTTCTTGATCTGGCTCCGTTCGTCCTGGCAGGAAACTACGAGGCCGGTGGGCAGGTGGGTCAGCCGAACGGCGGAGTACGTGGTGTTGACGCCCTGGCCCCCGGGCCCGGAGGCGCAGAAGCGGTCGACGCGAAGGTCCTTTTCGTTGACCTCGATTTCGACGTCCTCGGCCTCCGGCAAGACCGCAACGGTGACGGCGGAGGTGTGAATGCGGCCCTGCGACTCGGTCGCGGGAACGCGCTGGACCCGATGCACGCCGCCCTCGAATTTCAGGCGGCTGAAGGCTCCGCGGCCCTCGATGATGGCCGAGACTTCCTTGCTGCCGCCGGCCTCGGACTCCGAGAGCTCGATGATCTCGACCCGCCACCCCTTGGTTTCGGCGTAACGGGCGTACATGCGGAAAAGCTCGGAGGCGAACAGCGTCGCCTCGTCTCCGCCGGTGCCGGCACGAATCTCGAGCACCACGTTGCGCTCGTCGTTCGGATCTTTCGGCGTCAAGGCACGGCGCAGGTCGGCCTCGAGCTCGACCAGCCGCACGCCCAGGCGCTGGCGCTCGTCCTGCGCCAGCGCGTGCATCTCGTCGGCCTTGTCGGTGGTCGCCAGCAGCTCGTCGGCTTCGCTGCGCTGGCGCTCGGCTTGGCGGTACTCACGGTACATCTGGACCACCGGTGCAAGCTCGGCCAACGTCTTGCTTGCTTCCCTATACGCCTTGGGGTCGGTGAGCACCGCCTGGCGAGTCAGCCGGTCGGTGATCTCGTCGTGGGTCTTCTCGATTTCAGAGAGCTTTTCGAGCATGTCAGCCTCGTGCCGCGAGCGCCGGCGTTCTGACCACGGCCAAATCAGCGTGCTCTGCCCGCCAGGCCTCTTGCAAGGCCGCGATCGCGACCTCCAGCATATCGTCGGTGGGCTCCTGGGTCGTGATCTTCTGCAGCATCAGACCGGGCCAGACCATGAGCCGGAAGAGCGGATTCCGCCGGCGCTTGGCGGTCAGCCGCAGGACTTCATAGCTGACGCCGAGCAGTACGGGCAGCAGGGCGATGCGCGAGGCGAACTTGGCGAGCAAGGGCAGATCGCGTGGAATCAGCGAGAACACCAGGATCGAAACCAGCAACACGAAAAGCAGGAAGCTGGTGCCGCAGCGCGGATGAAGCCGGCTCTGGCGGCGCGCATTCTCGACCGTGAGCTCCTCACCGAACTCCTGGCTGAATACGACCTTGTGCTCGGCGCCGTGATACATGAAGACGCGGTGAATGTCGGGCAGCCGGGAAATGCCCAGCAGGTACGCGAGGAAGAAAACCCCGCGCCAGGCACCGTCGATGAGATTGAAAGTCAGGCTCGACAGCGGTCCCAGCCACCAGCGCTCGAGCGTTTGCGTGAGCCACAGCGGCAGAAAGAGGAAGACGAGCAGCCCCGCCGCGACCGCCAGCGCCGTCGACAGGGCACTGAGCCAGCCGCTCGAAGCGTGGCTGGTGCTCGGCGCCGCCTTCTCGGCGCTCTCCCCCTCATCCATCAGCACCGAGGCGGAGAAGTTAAGTGCCCGAAAGCCGAGCGCCAGCGACTGCCCGAGGATCGCGACACCGCGCAGCAGCGGGAGGCGCAAGACCGGCATCCGCCGCAGCAGGGACGGCACGGCGGCTCTCTCGAGCGCGATGCTGCCGTCCGGCCGTCGCACCGCCACGCCATAGCCCGCCGGCGTGCGCATCATGACGCCCTCGAGCAGAGCTTGGCCGCCGACCAGAATTTCGGATCCGCTGGGCGACGACATGGTCTCGGATGTTTCTGCCATGGTCACTGTCCTCCTGATAGTTCACCGCTCCGGGCGTGAGCCCAGAGCGTCCGGAGGAGTCTTCGGGAGGTGGAGTCGCTAAGCGGACTTGCTCAAGTACCGGCGCTGGAAGCGCTCGATGCGGCCGGCGGCGTCGATCAGCTTCTGCTTGCCGGTGAAGTGCGGGTGGCAGTTGCCGCAAATCTCGAGCCGCAGCTCGTCCTTCGTGGAATGCGTCTCGAAGGTGTTGCCGCAGGCACAGCTTACGGTCACCAAGTGCATTTCGGGATGGATGTTCTCTCTCATCGTCGTGCCCTTCGTCTAGCGCCGGCGTCCGAGATGGACCCCAGGAAACGGAGAATTATGCCTGGAATCAGGCAGTTCCTGCAAGCTCAGGTCAAAACCGGGACGGGGTGCGGGGTATTCCCGCGGGCATCCGGGCCGGTCAGGGATCAGGAAATCAGGCCCTCGGCGGAGATATTGAGCCGTTTCATCATCTCGTGCAGGGTCGTGGGCTTCACCTGTAGGAGCTCGGCGGCTCGCTTCTGGACGCCGTTCGCGGCCTTCAAGGCCTTGATGATGAGCTGTCTTTCGTACGCCGAGACCGCCTCTTTGAAGGCGATGCCGTTGGCCGGCAGGGCTGCGGCAGGTGCGACGGCCGAGGCGGGCTGGCGCACGGCCAGGGGCAGCAGGTCGACGTCGAGCACCTCGCCGGTCGAAAGCACCACGGCGCGTTCGATCGCGTTCTCGAGCTCGCGCACGTTGCCCGGCCAGTGGTGATCGATGAGCAGCTCCATGGCGCGCGGCGAGATGTCGCGCAGCGCCTTCTCATTCTCCGCCGCGAAGCGCAGCAGAAAGCTCTTGGCGATCAGCGGAATGTCCTCGGAACGCCGACGAAGCGGCGGCAGGCTGATGGTGATCACGTTCAAGCGGTAGTAAAGATCCTCGCGGAACTGGCCGGAGCGCACCAGCGCCTCGAGCTCGGCGTTGGTCGCGGCGATGATCCGCACGTCCACCTTGATGGTCTCGACTCCGCCGAGGCGCATGAATTCGCGCTCCTGAATCACCCGCAGCAGCTTCGCCTGCGTGTCGACGGGGATGTTGCCGATCTCGTCGAAAAACACCGAGCCGGCGTTGGCGAGCTCGAAGAGGCCCTTCTTGTTCGAGATCGCGCCGGTGAAGGCCCCCTTGACGTGGCCGAAGAGATTGCTCTCCAAGAGATCCGGCGGCATCGAGCCCGAGTTCACCGTCACGAACGGCCCCTGCGCCCGCCGGGAATGATGATGAATCGCCTTGGCAACCAGCTCCTTGCCGGTACCGCTCTCGCCGAGGATCAGGATGTTGCTCTTCGCTGGAGCCGCCAGCCGAATCAGGTCGAACACCTGCTGCATCGGCTTGCTCTTGCCGATGATCTGTTCGAATCCGAAGCGCTGGCGCAACTGCTCCTTCAGCGAGCGGTTTTCGGACTGCAAGCGCCGCTGGTCGAGGCCTTTGCGGAGGGTGAGCAATACCTCGTCGTTCTTGAACGGCTTTGGGATGTAGTGGAACGCACCGTCGCGCATCGCCTCGATGGCACCGCCGATCGAGGAGTAGGCGGTGATGATGACGACCACCTGATCCGGGTCGCGCAGCCGAATCTGCCGCAGCACTTCGTGGCCCTGCATGCCCGGCAGCATCATGTCGAGCAGCACGAGGTCGATCTCCTCGCGTTCGAGGATGTCGAGGCCTTCCTCTCCCGAGCGCGCCTGCGAGACCAAGTGGCCTTCGCGGCGGATCAACGAGCTGAGGACGTCCTGGAGGACCTCCTCGTCGTCGACGATGAGGATATTCATTCGTTGGGCCCGGGGGAGGATTCAGGTAGAGCAGGGAGCTCGACGAGGAACCGGCAGCCCTCGCCGGGGCGGTTCTCGAGGCGCAGCTTGCCGCCGTGACGCTCGACCAGGGTATAGCTGATGGAAAGGCCTAGCCCGGTCCCGCCTTGCCCCAGCTTGGTGGAGAAGAAGGGCTGGAAGATTTTCTCCGCCAGGGCGGCGGGGATGCCTGGCCCGTCGTCCTCGACCGCGGCCAGGATGTGCCCGTTCTGGCGCGCGAGGCCGAGCGTAATCAAGCCGCCGCCGCGGGTCGCCATGGCGTCGATCGCGTTGAGCATCAGGTTGGTGAACACCTGCTGCAACTCGCCGTCGTTGCCGAGAACCCGGAAGTCACCCGGCGGTGGTTGCCACGCTAGCCGAGCGCCGCGCTTTGCCATCCGTTCGCGCAGCAGCTCGGCGCTCTCCTCGAGGAGGGCTCGCAGATCCACCGGCCGCGACTCGTGCTCGCGATCGCGCGCCAACTCGAGCAGGCTGTTGACGATGCGCGCCGCGCGGAAGGTCTGGGTCTCGACCTTCTTCAGCAGGTCGTAACGTGGATCGGAGACATCGGTTTCGGCAAGCAACATTTGAGCGTAGCTCGAAATGCCGGTGATCGGTGTGTTGACCTCGTGCGCGACTCCGGCGGCGAGCATTCCGAGCGCCGCCAGGCGATCCTTCTCGCGCAGCGCGCTCTCCATGGCGATGCGCTCGCTGATGTCCTGCACGACCAGCACGCGCTGCGGACCGGCGCCCATGCGGTCGAGCATGGCGACGCTCATCTGCAGGTGGCGCTCCTGACCGCCGGCGTCGCAGAAGCTCACTTCGAGCAAGCCCGCTCCGGGCTCGGGCAACGGGTTGACTGGAAGAAGCTCTTGCAGCGGCTTGCCGACCGCATCCGGGCGCTGCACGCCGGCCAATGCCGCGAAGGCGAGATTGGCGGACTCGATACGACCTTCGCTGTCGAGCACCGCGATACCGGCTGGCGACGACTCGATGATGCCTTCCTTGTGTTGCTCGAGCAGCACGCGCTCCTCGAGTTGGCGGTGCAGTTGATCCACCAACTGCGCGTTCTCGATCGCGAGCGCCGCCTGGTTGAGCAGAGTCTCGGCGAGGTCGAGGTCCTCGCTGCTGAGCGGCGAGCCGTCACGGTGGTAGCCCACCAGCGCGGCGCCGATCCGGCTGGCGCGCACCCGCAGGGGGAAAGCATGGCGATAGCCGAGCATGAACAGACGCTGCACCGGCGGTGCGGCGGGCGCCGGGAGCGCCGCACCGGGCAGCGGTCCGCCCTCGCCGGACCAGAACGAGTCGCCCAACGCGTCGGGACCAAGTTGCGTCGGCAGGCCGGGCTCGGGACGCACGGGTACGAAGGCGTCGCCTTGCGCGAGGAAGAGGTTGGCGCGCTCGAGATCAAGCCCGTCTTCGAGGCGGTGCAGGATCGCGGCGCACAGCGCATCGAGATCGCGCTCGTGCAGCAGCTCGCGGCCGAGATCCATCAGTGCGCGCCGCTTGCCGAAGGCGCCGCCGTACTGCAGGCGCTCGATGGCGCCGGCGATCGAGCGCTTGGCGGGCGCCATCAGCGCGGCGATGACCAAGCCGGCGACGAAGGTGAGCAGGCTGTGAGTGAGCTTCAAGTCCTCGGGGATGCCACGTCCGATCGCCAGGTTGGCGAGTGAGAACCCGATCACTCCGAGCAGCAGCGTCACCGTGTAGGCGCCGACGTCGCGCATGATGACGCCGATGTCCCAGAGCTTGTAGCGCAGAATGGCGTACGCGAAGCTCAGCGGCACGAAGGCAAGCGGCAACACCGCGAGCGCCGACAATGCCGCTGGGCCGTGCCAGCCCAGCCACAAGGGGGCGGCGTAGAACGCGACGAATGGCACATAGCCCGCCGCCAACCCGAGCAGCACCCACTGGAACTGGCGGCGCTCTTCCCACTCGCGATGTCGCACCAAGCGCAGGGCGAGAACACCCACGGCCGCCAGCGCGAAGATCGCCAGGTGGTAGATCTCGATGCGGTCTAGTGTTGCGAGCACCGCGCCCGGCGTCGCGCCGGAAAGGAAGCGCCCGTTGAAGAGCGCGAGGTCGAGCTGCAAGGCGGCCAGGATCGCCGCCGGGAGGTAGAGAAACGGCAGGACTCGGCGCAGCCATCGCGCCTGGGTCCGCGTCGGAAAGATCAAAAAGAGATGCAGCGTCAGCGGCGGCAGAAGCAATCGACCGAGCTCGTCGACGAGATAGAGCGCGCGCCCGGTCGAATCCGCGAGGGTCGTCTGCGTGACCAGATAGACCGCCGCCGAGGCCAGGGACCAGAGGTAGAACAGCCACGACGCGCCGCGTCCGTCCTTGAGCAAGGTGTACAGGCCGATCAACAGATACACGCTGCCGATGAGCGCCAGCGCCAGATAACGCCAATCGAGAGCGAGAGGCGGTCGCTGATAGGCGATCTTCTCGAGGGCGTCGCCGCGCAGGACCACCAACTCGCTCTGGGGCCGGCCCCGGAGCGCGGCGCGCAGAGCCGAGAGATCCGCCGGCGCCTCGGCCGCGTTGATTAGTAGCAGCCGGTCACCCGGGAGCAGAGTCGATGTGGGGTCGTCAGCTCCGGCGATCTGCCAGGGGCTGACCGGGGTCGCCAAGTGGAACCCGAGGGGCTGGAAGGTCTCGATTTTCCGGGTGACGCTGAGCGAGGCAAAGCCGACGACCACCGCGGCCAAAAGCAGAGCTGCTGTCAGGCGAGCGGTCAGGGTGGTAGCGCGAGTCGTCATGCCGGAGAAATCCTACGGACCGTAGAGCAGGTTCTGTGCCACCGGCTCACTTTTTTGAACCCTTGCCAAACCTGCATCGCGCCGAAGCCTACGACGTTTTAAACCCAAAAATTTGGATGAATTCGGAGGCCTGGATTCACCAGACCGGGCGCGGAATTCAACGCCAGGTAGACGGTACAGAGAGGAACGGGCGAAGAGTGCCGGGGAATGAACAGTCGGATCGGGCTAGAACTGAACCGCGACGCCGGCCAGGAATCGCTTGCGGATCTCGTCGCTCGAGATCGTCAGCTGCGAGGGCGATGCTCCCCGATCGAGACCGAAGTCGAGGCGCAGGACCCAACTGCCGGCGATGTTGAACAACGAGCTCAGACCTTGGTTCAACTGTAAATCCAGGCTGTCAGTCGCCGCCATCGCGGGATCGCGCCAGTTGGCGCCGCTCGGCGCCAGGTCCTGCTCGACGCGACGAAAGGCCATGAACACGCCGGTCGAGGTGGGCTCGTAGCGCGCGGTCACCGAGGTCACCAGGTACTTCACTTGATTGCTGTACGGGTGCTTGCCGGTGCCGATGATGATTCCGCCGCCGCCCTCGCCGTAGCTGGACTCGAAGCGCGCCATGACATCGCGAGTGATGCGGTGATTCAGCGAGGCTTGGATCTCGGGAACCCGGTCCCCAGAAACCAGGAACAGATTCTCCAAATGGCCGAAGAAGTCGCTGCTGAAGTACATCCGCAGGCTGCGATCGAAACGCCGGTCGAGCGCGCCGAGGGTGAACGAGTTGTCGTCCCCCAGACGGCGGGTGAACTCCAGGCGATACAGGTAACTCTCGGCGGGCTCCGCCCCGCCGATCTCGCCGAACATCACCGGTTGGAACGTATCGGGCTCGGTATTGGGGCGCCGGTCGAGCCGATGGGAGATCGTCGTCGAAGCCTGCCAACGTGATCCCAGTTGCAGCACCAGGCCACCGCTCGGCATGAGCGACACGCTGCCGTCGCGCAGGGTGCTGTAGAGCCCGTATTCGACGACGACCGCGGGCCGCACACGGAGCGAGCCGCGTCCGAAAATATCGACGCTTTGGTCGGGCGTGTCGTTGATCAGAAAACGCCCGCCACGATAGTTGAACTGGCCGTTGCGCTGGCGGTAGCGCACGCCGGTCTCCAGACTGGCGTCTTCCGAGAGGGTGTCGATGTATGACCCTTCGACCCGGAGCGTCTGGGAGAAATCCGGCACCGCCTGGGCGGTGACCCAGCCCTGACGGTAGAAGTTGCTCTCATTGGTGTATTGCGCCGTGACCTGCGAGCGGCCCGAGCTGCCTACCGGCCGCGCCCAGCTGACGCCGTAGCGCTCGAACTCGACCGGCGAAGCGGTACTACCGATCGGCGTTTGCCGGCTGCTCAAGGTAGTGACTTTGAACTCGTCCTGCTGGCTGGCGACGCGCAGAGAGATCGCGCTCGACTGCGCCGTCCCGGGCGTGTTCGAGGCCGGCAGCAAGGCGTTTTGCGGATCGACTTGGGAGAAGTTGCCCGTCACTCCCAGTCGAACCACTCCGACGTGGGTCTCGAAGCCGACGCTCGAAGTCTGCCGAGCCGTGCCGCGTCCCATGTCGGAAAGGCCACGCATCGTCGAAACCTGGGCGCGCATCCGGCTATCGAGCGCGTTGGATCGGTCGGAAGTCAGCACCGGCAGGCGATCGTCCGCCTCGACTTGGCGCAGCACGTCCGGCGGAACCTGTTCGCGCAGCGACCAGAAGCTGTCCTTCTGCGATTGCGCGGAGTTCTTCGGGAGCTGAACCTCGATGTATTGACGCGCCGCCGCCGAGCCGCGGCTGAGGAGCACGACCACCGGCTCGAACCCGGCCTTGTGAGTGATGATCTTGTAGATGCCGGCGGGGAGGCTGGTGAAGGAGAACTCGCCCCGATCGTCAGTCAGCACCCGATGCAGTGACAGATCAGCGAGTTCGTATGCGTAGACGCGGGCGGCGGCCACCGCGGCGAGCGGCAACTCGGAGGCTTGAGAGGCGGTGACTTTGCCGAGGAGAGCGCCGTCCGCCAGCGGCTCGTCGCCCACCGGCAGCGTCACCGCTCCCGCTCCAGGGCATACGAGCCCTGCGGAGAGGAACGCGACGGCTAGTGGGGTGCGAAGTCTGATCACCAGAGTTTCCCCGATCTGACCGGAGTATAGGAACGCTTTCAAGACGGTGTCAACTCATGGCCCGGAAGCCGTTTTGTCTGCCTCTCGGCCCTCCGTTCTACGTCCGGACGAGAGTGCGAGCGACCGCGGCCACGAGGACCCGCTCGGCGCCCGCGGCTTTGAGAATCCGCGCCGCGGCTTCGACCGTGGCGGCAGTGGTCACCACGTCGTCCACCAGCAGGACCCGCGCTCCCCGAAGGCGTTGCGCAGCTCCCAGTGCGAACGCCCCGAGCGGGTTGCGCACGCGCTCACCGCGCTCGAGTCGAGCTTGCGCGCGGGTGTGCCGTCGACGCCGCAGAGCGCTCACCAGTGGGCAATCGAGCGCCGCCGCAAGGGGGCGGGCAATGCGTTCGGCCTGATTGAATCCGCGTTCGAGTCGCCGGCGCCAGTGCAGAGGCACCGGCACGACGAGGTCGGCGAGGTTGGTGAGAGATTCCTGCGCAGCCAGCGAGTGCGAGAGAGTGTGGAGCAGGGCGGCGGCGAGTTCTTCCCCCAAGTACTCCAGCCGGCGGAACTTTAAGGCCCCGATGACTGCATCCAGAGGTGGCTCATAGGCAAACGCGGCGACCAGGCCGTCATACGCCGGCGGCCGCGAACGACAGGCGCCGCACAGAAACCCGTCGGGAATGAGTCCGAAGATCGGCCGGGCACAGCAGCCGCACAGGCCGGGTCCGGGTGCGTGCAGCCGCATGAGGCAGGGACGGCAGAGCCCGAACGACGGACCTTCGCCGGCGGGCCCGCCCGGCGCGCTCTCGCCTCCGCACGCGAGGCACGGAGATGGCAGGACAAATCTGGAGAACGACTTCAGCGTTCTGGCCTCTCTTTCTTCCCCATGTTCTGGACGTCCGGATGCTGGCCGTCGTAGATAGAGACGGAAACCGGACCGCTATACTTGCCAGGTCTCGCGCCTGTCGCGTCCACTGTCGCAGCCAAGAGTCGAGGAGCCGATCTTGAAGAATCGCAGTCTCAGCCTGTTGCTCGCCGTCGTCGGATTCGCCGTCGTGGCCTTTCCCGCGCGCGGGACGGCCGAGGACTATGTATTCAGCGTCAGTGTCCTAGGCGGAGTGGGAGGCTCGCTCGACGGCGAGCCGACCTCGGGTTTCGGCAACCGGAGCTTCCAGCTCGGGATCGGGGTTCCGACCGACCTCAATACGTCAGTCACCTTGCGCGTCGGCCGGCTCGACCTCGGCAATCGTCCGCTCTTCGAGGGTCTGGAGAAGGCGCGCCTGGAGTACGCCGACGTGGCCGGCGAGTACCATTTTTCGGAGTCTTACTACACCTCCGGGCTGTTTCTCGGACTGGGGGCGTACCGCCTAGCCGGGGACGCCGCGGGGGGTCGCCAGGAGACCACCCAGATCGGCGCTGTGTTCGGAGCCAACGGTGAATTCGGGATCACCCGTCGCTTGACCTTCTTGATCGAACTCTCGGGGCACTACGTCAACTTCAACGACTCAGCTCGAATTTACGCCATGGCCCACGCCGGGCTGGCGTATCACTTCTAGAGCAAGCCCCGAGGCCCGAGGCTCAGGGCCGCTCGTCCACCCAGGCCTTGAGCTGGGCGCGCAGCTGCGGGTCGTCCCAGTCCGCGGTGCCGGCGAATTTCTGGCGCACCTTGCCGCGCACGATGACGTAGGTCTCGGGGAGCTGACGAGTGCCGTAGCGGTGCGCCACCTCCCACTTCGGATCGAACAGGACCTCGGCGTTTCGTCCGCTCAGAAACTGACGCACGCGATCGGGCGAATCCGCCACCGCCACTCGGAGAACCGTCAATCTGCCCGGCATCGCCATGTCCTTGGCGAGGCGGTCGAGCGCCGGCGCCTCCGTGATGCAAGGCGGACACCAGGTGGCCCAGAAATGCAGCAAGGTCACCGGTTCGAAGTGCTTGGCAAGCGCGCTCGGCTGGCCCGTGTTGTCGATCAGGAAACCGCCGGGGGGCTCGCTGGGGGCATCGTCGCGAGGCCAGAACAGGGCTGCCAGGGCGCAGAGCACGAGGCCGGCGACGGCGTACCGCAAGCCGGGGCGAGAGGTTCCGGATTCGGGCATGGGCGGGCCAGGATCTTACGCCCTGGCGGGGCCTTTGACGCCGGGGACTGCATCCTCTAGCATCGAGCGCAGGTTCGACAACCCTTGTCCGCGTCCTCCAACCATCGACAGCCCGTTCGCCGCAAGGTCTTCCTCGTCGGCCTCGCTCTGCCCAGCCAACCCCGCTTCACGGTGGAGGAGCATTTGGACGAGCTCGCGGAGCTTGCCTCGAGCTCCGGCGCCACGGTCGTCGGCCGGGCCATTCAGCAGCGGCCCGCTCCCGATCCCGCGACCTACATTGGCAAGGGCAAGGCCGAAACCATCGCAGAGGAAGCACGCTCGTTGGGCGCCGACGGGCTGGTGTTCGACGACGACCTCTCGGGCAGTCAGACCAAGAACCTTGAGGATGTTCTCAAGCTGCCGGTGCAGGACCGCAGCTCGCTCATCCTGCAGATTTTCGATCAACGGGCGCGGAGCCGTGAGGCCCGCACCCAGGTCGAGTTGGCGCGGCTGCGCTATCTGCTTCCGCGCCTGACCCGCCAGTGGGGCCACCTCTCGCGCCAGCAAGGCGGCGTCGGCGTGCGCGGAGGCGAGGGTGAAACACAGCTCGAGGCCGACAAGCGCGTGTTGCGCCAGCGCATTCGTGCCCTGGAGCGCGATCTGGTGAAGATCGAGCGTACCCGCGCGACGCAGCGCCGCGGCCGTCACGGCGTCGCGACGGTGGCGCTCGCGGGCTACACCAACGCCGGTAAATCGACGCTCTTCAACGCGCTCACTCATGCCGGCGCGTTGGCCGAGAACCGTCTATTCGCGACCCTGGACGCGAAGCTGCGCCGCGGCCAGCTCGGCGAAGGGCGGAGCGCGGTCTTCGCCGACACCGTGGGATTCATCCGCAAGCTGCCGCATCACCTCGTGGCCTCGTTCCGCAGCACGCTCGAGGAATCGGCCCGCGCCGACCTCGTCCTGCACGTGATCGACCGCAGCCATCCGCGCTGGCAGGAGCAAAGGGAAGTCGCCGGCGAAGTCCTGCGCGAGCTCGGGGTCGACAACGAGAAGGTGGTGCTGGTCTACAACAAGCGGGACCTGTTGCCACCGGGATCGATCGGCGACGGTGGCGGCCTTTGGGTGTCCGCCGTCTCGGGTGAGGGGCTCGAGGAGCTCCGCGAGGAAGTGGTGCGCCGGCTCGATCTCGTTGCCGTCCCGACCTTCGGCTACGTCGAGCCCGAGCCCGTCGAAGACGAGCTGGAAGAGGCCGAAACCCAGCTCGATCCCGCCTAGAGCACTGCGCGGTCGCGGGTTCAATCAGCGGACGGCGATCAGGGGACGGCGACCGTCTGGTCTGCCTGCCAGGTTCCTGTCATGCGCTGGTCGGTGAAACGCAGCGTGCATTCCCAGGAGCCGTGCGATTTGCCCTGCAGCAACTGCCCCTTCATCACTCCATTGAAAGGGACCGGCCGAAAGTCCGTGGTGGCGCTGCCCTCGAACTCTGCGACCAGATCCATGCCGCTAAGACTTCCCTTCATCGAGGCGTGAAAATCCTCGTCGCCCTCGGTCTTGCCGGTCATCGTCCCGGTGAGATTCGACCCCCGAGTGTCGATGGTGAACTCCACCGTGCCTGCGACGCTACCCTCGAACGACCCGGCCCAGTGCCCGCGATTCGGCGAAGAACACCCGGTGACGGCGATCGCCGCGCCGACGAGTGCCAGGAAAACGACTCGAGACGGATTCCGCATCGATCCAGGCTAGCAGCCAGCCGCAATTGACACTACTCGACCCCGCCGCTACACTCCGCCTCTCTCCGCGTGGGGCCGTAGCTCAGTTGGGAGAGCGCTTGAATGGCATTCAAGAGGTCGACGGTTCGATCCCGTTCGGCTCCACCAAGATAGGGCATTAGAATCAATAGAATACCCGAAGGCCCGCGAAGCGAGTCGTCGGGCCGTCTGCCTTTTCGGGCCACCGGCGGGCCACTGCGCACCCACTTCCGTGTCTCGATTCCTTCTCGCCGGGCCGGAAAGCGGAGTGCACAGGGCGAATTGGAGCCATCGTGGTTTCCCCTGACTCTTGGCCGTCGACAGTTGTCACACCCACCGCGGAGGCCTTCTGGCACCGTTCGATGCTGCATCGGCGTTCGAGCGCGGGTGGTGGAGTCGAATCTTGCGTAGGATGCAATCACTCCAGTGAAGATGTGCGCTGACACCGAGACACCCAAAGAGTTGCTCGACAATCGCTTTCAACGTCCAGCCGCCGCGGCTCGTGCCGAACTAGCGAGCCGAGAGCTGGCGCAGTGGGAGAGGGCGCGACGGGCGTGGCTGGACTCTCGGTTGTCGCTCATTTGTGGCGAGCCAGCCGCGGAACGGCGCGATGCGACATCAGGCGATGGCCTCCGCGAACTGATGTGGATTCTGATCGAGAGTCTCGCTGACCCCCGATTCTGCCTTACCCCCAGGCAGGCGAGACTGGTAGCGCGAGAGCTAGAAAGTGCTATTCGTTCTGGGCAACTTGCGCGAGCACTGAGCGCTGGCGGCGGGCGAATGGGACCGAAGAAGCACGAGACAGAGTCAGCTGAGCTCGCTCGGATTACGGCTCTATATTTCGGCTACGACGCAGCGCGATCGGCGGGCGAAAACTACTATGACGCGACCGAGACAGTAGCCGAGTGGTTAGCGCAGAACGGCGAGGAGATTAGTGCCAAGACAGTGCGGAAGAAACTGACCGCACTGAACAAGCTGCTCGACCCGAGCGAGCGGAAGGCGCCGTTCCCGGTGCGCCTCCGGACGATCAGGAGAAGGTGGCGAGATCAGGAACGACGTAGGCAAAGCCGACCGTCTCCCCCGGAAGAGGTGCGACCAGGGGTGTGAGAATTCGACTCGTCTGATTCACGCTGCATCCCCATGAGGGTTCAAGACGGGAGGATGCAATGGAGCGAGATCCAGTTCTACGGCCGCAAGAAAGTGCTCAGTACCTGGGGATATCCAAAGCGAGCCTGTACCGGCTAGAGCGATCGGGGAAACTCGCACGACATCTCGTTCTCGGTCCGACGGTATCCGGTTGGCGCCTGAGCGATTTAAACGCCTACCTCGATGCGTTGCCTCGGGCCGGCGCGGGCGACGCCGTTGCCTGACGGCCGGACGACAATGCTGGCTAGAGGCCAAGGTAGGTCACGATGACAGTCGCCGCGGGATACCCGTTTGTCAGGGTGCCAGTCGCGGCGCTCGATGCGTTGTCGTTGCCGGACGGGGATAGCCATCGGATCGGGCCTGCCGAGCTAGCTGTCGTCGCAGTTCTGGCGCGATATGCAAATTCGGAAGGCGAGGCTTGGCCGGCTGTCGGCACGATAGCGAGGAAAACCGGGTTCAGTTCCCGGCATGTGCAGGGATTGCTTCGACGACTTGAGGTGACTGGCCTAGTTCGCCGTGAGGCTGTGGCCGGCCGATGCAGCCGCTACCGCGTCGGCGGAACTTGGCCAAACGGGGTGAACCGAACCGCGCATGTGAGTCCTGGTTCGGATGTGAATTCCCAAACAGGACGTGAAATAGGCGCTCCCGAAGCAGAGCTCGCCACCCCCCGAACTGCGGTTCGGGAGCGGGCGAGCCACGCTTCGCTCGATCTAGAGGCTTCTATCCAGACTCTATCTACTCAAGAGCAGCAGGCAGGCCAGTTCTTCGAGATCGACAAAAGCGACGAGCAGCAGCTTAGAACCTTCGCTACGAGCCGCGGCGTGGACTTCGACGCGTTGCGGCAGAAAGCTGCGCAGCACTACCGCGGACAGTCACTTCGGAAATCGGCCGTCGCTGTTCTCCGCGACTGGTTGGAGCGCGAAAGGCCTTCTCGAGTGTCGCGTCTAAATTTCGCAACCAACGACGAGCGGCAAAGTGCGCTCCGTCAAGTGGGCGAAAGCTGGGATCCGGAGGTCGCCCGTGCATAGGCATTTGCCTTTCTTGCTGGCTTCTGGGCTCGCGTCTCATGAGCTCGACGCCCGGCTCGACCAACACAGCGAGCCGGTATTGATCAAGCATTGGTGCAGCAATTGTGGAGCAGAGGCGACGTCGGAATTGTGCTTCGCTTGCGAAGGGAGGGAACTCCAAGACGACGAGCGGAGAACTCGGGTCGTGGACTTCGCGTCCTGGCTTGGTGTGTTTGGGGTGCCGTCGCGGTATCGGAGTGTAGGTGCCGATTGGCTCTTACCGCCGAACATTCGCGACTGGCGCGGCGACCCATGGTCACTAACGGTCCTGGGGCCCACTGGCACGGGCAAGACTTCTCTCGCCGTAGCTGTTCTCGGTCGCCTTGGTGCTTACCTGGGCGACGGCTTCTTCATAAGCACTCCAGAACTGATACGAGCCGTGGTCGCCGAGATTCGAGGTCGACGAAGCAGGGTCTCAGAGAGAGCCATTGAGGCTGAAGTGCTGCTGCTGGATGACCTGGGTAGCGAACGAAGCGGCGAATTCTCTCTCTCGGAGATCTCGTCGGTCATTTGTGCCCGATACGACAGGATCAAACCGACGATCGTCACCTCGAACCTGGACTTGGATGGAATAGAACCTCGGCTGGCTTCGAGGCTAGCGAGCGGGGTTGTACTGCGGCTCCAGGGAAGGGATCGAAGAATCAAACATGTCGATCGAAACGAGACCGTCTAACTACTTTGGAATCTATTAGATAGATTTTCAATAAGATAAAGATAAT
>JBDTNL010000019.1:0-57509 GCA_039933785.1 Acidobacteriota bacterium | reverse complement strand
CTCAAAGTGGCCCGAACAGCCGGGCCACAAGGGGCGCGTGGAGCTCTTGTACCACGCGCCGTTTCACTTTCAGGGTTGGCGTGAGCTCGCCGAGCTCGAGCGACAGTTCGCGGGGCAGGAGCTCGAACCGCTTGATGGTCTCGTAGCCGGCGAGCTTCGAATTGATCTTTTCCACTCGGGATTCGACATAGGTGCGGAAACGCGCGTCGGCGGCGAGCTCTTCCAGGCCCGCCCAGGCGATGCCCTGCTCCTTCGCCCAGCGCTCGCACGCCGTGGGCTGGATGGCGAGCAGGGCAGCCAAATACTTCTCACGGTCACCGAGCACCACGGCTTGAGCGATCTCCGGGATGGCCGCGAGCTTTTGCTCCAGGGGTTGCGGGGCCACGTTCTTGCCGCCGGCGGTGATCAGCAGATCCTTCTTTCGATCCGTGATGCGAAGGAAGCCCTGGGCGTCGAGCGAGCCGACATCGCCGGTCTTGAACCAGCCGTCGCTGAGGACCTCGGCGGTGGCTTGCGGGTCGTGAAGATAGCCCGCGAAGATGCTCTCGCCACGGAGCAGAACCTCGCCGTCCGCGGCGACGCGTACCTGCACTCCCGGCATGGACGGCCCGACGGTGCCGGGCCGGTACACCGCCATGCCGTTGAACGTCGACGGCCCGGAAGTCTCGGAAAGACCGTAGACCTCACGGATGAGGATGTCGAGCGAGGCGAAAAAGCGCAGGGTCGAGGGTGCGATGGGCGCCGCGCCAGAGACGAAGATCTCCACCCGGTCGAGACCCATGGCGGCCTTGAGCCGGTCGAAGACCAGCCGCCGGGCGAGCGCCAGCCGAAGACGAACCCACGGCCCGAAGGAACGCTGCTCGGAGCGCGCATCCTGCGCGTCGAGGGCCGCTCGCCGCGCGAAGGCGAGGAGCCGGCGCTTCGCCCCCCGGGTCTGGCGGAACCGATCGCCGAGTGCGAACTCGAGCTTCTCCCACACCCGGGGTACGCCGAAGAAGAACGTCGGCCGCACGCTCAACAGGTCATCGCGCAGCGTTTCGGGCCCGCTGCCGAAGCTGATGACGCCCGCAACGCTCACCCCGAGATGGAGCGAGATCATCTGCTCGGCGATGTGCGACATGGGCAGGTAGCTCAGCACCGAGGCCTCGAAGCCCTCGGGCAAGAGCGCGCGCGTGGCGTCGGCCGTGAAGGTCAGATTGCGATGGGTGAGCATGACGCCCTTGGGCTCGCCGGTGGTGCCCGAGGTGTAGATCAGCGTGCCGAGGCCCTCGGGTCGGAGTTCTAAGAGCCGGCTCGCCAGCGCTTCCGCGGCGCCGGATGTGTCTCCACCCAAGCGCGCCAGGAAGTCGTCCCAGCGCTCGACCCAGGCGCTGTCCGCGGGCGCCACTTTGCCGTCGAGTAGGAAGGCCCGCTCGAGGCCTGGAAGCTCGTCACGCTGGGCGCGGATCTTCTCGAGCTGGCCCGCGTTTTCGACGATCGCGAAAGGCGCTCTGCTGTGCCGCAGGATGTAGGCGACCTGCTCGGCGGTCGACGTCGGGTAGACCCCGGTCGGCAGGCCGCCCGCCGCCATCACGGCGAGATCGGCCAGGAGCCACTCGCAGCGATTGGCCGAAACGATCGCCACCACACCCTGCGCGGGAAGCCCGGCGGCGATCAATGCCCGGGCACCGCGGCGCACCAAATCGGCATACTGGCGCCAGTCGATCACCCGGCGCTGGCCGCGCTCGAGGCGCACGAGTGCTGGATCGCCGGGGCGGCGCACGGCATTCGCGAACAGCCGGTGGACGATGGTGTCCGCCGGACCGGAACCCGACATGGCGGCCGGAGGGGCCGAGGGATGCTCGCGCAAGCTGAGCGGAGTATAGCCAGCGAGGTTTCGTGGAGGAACCTGAGACAATGGCGCGATGCCCGCCGGTCTTGGTCCGCTCACCGTGCGCCGCCTGTTCTGGGGCGTCGCGGTGCTTCTGCTGGGGGGCCTTCCACTGGCGCTAGCTGCCTGGCGCTCGATCGCGGTGGCACAGCTGGCGGAGAGCGAGCGAGTCCTGGCTGCGATGGTCGAGGAATCGCGTGTCGGCACCGACCAAGCGGAGAAACTGCTCCACGACGGCCGCTACGACCTGGTGGCCGAAGCCTCGGCGAAACTGGTCGAGCGCGTGCTCGCTGAGTTCCAGGGTTATAGCCAGCTCACTCGCCGGGGCAATCGGTTTCGCATCGACAGCCTGGCGACCCATTTCGAACATGGGCATGCGGAGGTCATCGCGCAAGCGCAGTTCGACTGGCGCTGGGGTCTGTACGACGGCCCGATCGAGATTCGCTACTACGCCTTCGCGCGCGTCACGGCCGAGAACGAGTGCGTCCTTCACTTTCGCGTCGCCGAGGCGCGTCCCTTGGCGCAGTGGCGGTTCTTCAATCGCTTCCTGGCGCCGATCCTCACCTTGCGGATGCAGCGTCAGCTCGCCATCCACGATTTCCCGCTGCCCATCGGCCTCAAGACACCTGGCGATCGTCCGGCGCGCGCCGCGGGAGAACCGGCCAAGGAGCACAAGGCTCTCGGCAAGGCGGGCATTCGCATCCAGGTGCCCCCGCGCACCTGGGACCTCGCGGGCCGGCGAGTCCTGGCGCTGTTCGATCAGGAACGTGTCGGACTGGTCGTCGAGAGCGCGCGCGGTGCCAGCGACCCAACGGCGTCCCGGTTGGCGGCGCCGCCAACCGGTCTGGAGCTCGCCGTACGGCTGCCGTTCCTGGCCGAGCTGCTGGCTTCGGCGACGCGGCCGACGACCGATATCCAGATCACGGTCGACCGTCTGCCGCGCCTCTGGCAGAACCAGGGGCGGCTGTTCGGCATGGCGTTCGACAACCACCTCGATCTGCGGAACGTCGCCGGGGTGATCGACATCGTCGGTTGTAGGACCACGCTGGTCGAGCACGAGCTCGGGTTGGACGTGGCGCTGAATGGTCGATTCGCCGGCACCGCCGAGGCGCGGCTCTTCGGCGTATCGTTCGCGCTGCCGTTCAAGGTCAGGCCTTCAGCCGTGCAGCAGCTGCCGTTGCGACTGGTCGCCGACGAGGACGGGATCGGCCTCGGATTCGGCGCGCGAGAGGTCAAGATGGATATCGAGGTCGAGACTTCGGTCGCTCGGGTACCGCTGCGGGCGAGCTACCCGCTGGTGCTGCCGCCCGAGATCATGGCGCGCGCGCTCACTCTGCCGGGGCTCCGGGTGTTGCGGGTCGAGATGCCGCGCGCGGTCGAGCGCGGTCGCGTGACCGAGACCCGCCCGGTGCGTCTGCGGGTCTCGTGGCAGCTCGAGCTGCCGGAGTCGATCGAAGGATTTGCCCGCGCGCACGGTGATTTTCATTTTGAGGATGGGGGTGGTTCGTGATCGGCATGAACGGCATGATCCGACTTCGCGGCGGCACCGTGATGACCCTGGGTGCCGACGCGGCTGTCCTGCCGGCGACCGACGTGTGGCTGGCCGACGGCAAGATCCTGGGGTTCGGCGACCAGCCACCCGCGAGCAGCTCGAATGCCTCGGCGCGGGTGGTCGACGTGAGCGGCTGCCTGGTGTTGCCGGGTTTGGTCCAGGGGCACATGCATCTCGGTCAAACGCTATTTCGCGGCCTGGCCGAACAGCGACGCTTGCTGGCGTGGCTGCGCGAGCGGATCTGGCCGCTCGAGGCGGCGCACGACGAGGAGAGTGCGTACTGGGGCGCCATGCTCGGCGCCGCCGAGTGTCTACTGAGCGGTACGACGGCGATCCAGGACATCGGTATCGGCCCCGGCGCCCAGGGACTGCTTCGCGCGCTGGTCGATTCAGGGATTCGTGCCGTCGCCGGCAAGTGCTTGATGGACGCGGGCGATGCTCTGCCGCCCGCCTTGGCGGAGGCCACGGACAGAACGCTCGCCGACACCGAGTCGCTCGGTCGGCTCTTCGACGGCGCCGGCGACGGACGGCTCAGTTACGCGCTCTGTCCGCGCTTCATCCTCAGCGGCTCGGACGCCCTGTGGAGCGGAGTGCGCGATCTCGCCGAGCGCCACGGCTGGCCGGTGCACACCCACGCGCTCGAGCAGCGCGACGAGACCGAGCTGGTGCGAGCGCTCAAAAACGGCCGGGACGAGATCGAATATTTCGCGGACGCTGGCATCCTGGCGACCGATTTCCGGGTCGCGCATGGCGTCTGGCTCGATGCCGGCCACTTGCATCGCGTGCGCGGCGGGCGTTTCAGCGTGGTCCATTGCCCAGGCTCGAACCTCAAGTTGGGCTCGGGCATCGCGCCGGTCTTGGCGATCCGCGCCGCCGGAGTGCCGGTGGGCATCGGCGCCGACGGGGCGGCGTGCAACAACGATCTGGATGCGTTCGAAGAGCTTCGCCTCGCCGCATTGCTGCAGAGCGTTCAACACGGCCCCGGCGCGCTGGGCGGTCTCGACGCGCTGCGGCTGGCGACCAGCGAGGGCGCGACCGCGATCGGCCTCGGAAGGGAGATCGGCTCGCTCGAAGTCGGCAAGCGCGCCGACATTCTCGTGCTCTCGATGGAACGCCCCGAGATGTGGTGCGCGCCGCAGGCCGACCTTCACGACTTGGTCGCCTTCGGGGCTTCGCGCGCCAGCGTGAAGCACGTGTTGGTCGGCGGCGAGTTGCAGGTCGAGGACGGCCGCCTGACCCGGCTCGACCTCGCCGAGATTCGTCGGCAAGCCGATCGATGCCTGCGCGATCTGGTGCGGCGCTCGGGGCTCGACCTCGGACCGACTCGACGGATCTAGCGAAGTCGCCGCAGCACGCCCTGGATCGCCTGCGCCAGCGCCTCGGCGGCCGGAGGATCCAGATTCGCCAGAACCACCAACGTGCCTTGGTCGTCGGCGTCGATTTCGAAGACCGCGTTGATGCCATCGGCGCCGCCGGCCACGGCGCGCGCGCCGGTGACGCGCGTTTCGACGGGTGGATCGCCCGCCGGCATGCCGTTCAGGATCCACGAAGCCCAGGTGGGATCGAGCAGCTTGCCCGCCCGCAGCGCGGCGGAGAATCGCTGCAGATCGAGCGCCGTCGAGTACCCGCCGCCGGCCGAGGAGCCGCGCGCCGGCAGCCGGTAGAGGTTCGCACGCAGACCCCTCCCGCCCTCTTGCGTGTACCCGACGGCGCGCTGAGGAGTGGCTTCGTCGACTTCATAGCTCGCGGTGTCCTGCATTCCGGCGGGTTCGAACAGGTGGTGCGCGACATAGTCGTAGTAGCTCTCGCCGCTCAGTCGCTCGATGATCAGGCCGAGAACCACGAAGCCGGAGTTGGAGTATCGATGCTCGCTTCCGGCTGGAAACTGCAACGGGTCGTCGACGAACGACGGCAGATAGTCGGAGAGTGTGCGCATGCCCTTCTCAAGCCCGAGCCGTCGCATGCCGGGGAAGAAATCGCCCATTCCGGACGAATGGTCGAGCAGTTGCCGCACGGTAATAGAGGCTGCCACGCCGCGGTTCGGGTAGTCGGGGAGCAGGCGGGCGACGGTGTCGTCGAGCTTCAGGCGCCCTGCCGCCGCGAGTTGCGCGATGGCGACGGTGGTGAAGAGCTTGTTGACCGAGCCGAGATTGAACTTGGTGTCTGGCGAAATCGGTGCCGCGAACGAACGCTCGGCGAAACCGAACCCCTTCGCCAGCGCGATCCTGTGGTGACGCTCGAGGAGGACCACGCCGGAGAATTCGCCGCTCGCCTCGGCCGCGGCGGCGAGGCTAGCGATCTGGCGCAGGGCCGCGGCCTCGGCTACCGAACCGGGCGCCGAATTAGGCACTGAATCAGAGACTGGCTGAGCCACTTCGAGCTCGGCGATGGTGTCGAGAATCCACTGCCGTTCGGACGCCACCCGCGCGTAGCCGTCTTCCGATCCATAGCGCCCGGGCCCGCGGCCTTGGCCGTCGCCCCACACGCTGATTCCTGCGACGCACGCCGGCTCGGACGTTGAAATCGCCGGGCCGCCGCTGTCGCCCGGGCCGCTCACGCCCTCGAGAGTTTCACCGGCCGGAGGCGCCTCGAAGCCGAAGACGATCCAGTCCGCGTCGATTCGCTGCACCCGGTTGCTCGCCGCTCGAAGCGCCGGACTCGCTGCCCGAGGTCCGTTCTGTCCGTTGCCCGGATCGCCCCAGCCGGCAAGGCTCATGAGGTCGCCTACGGCTGGTTCGCTGCCGCATGGCGGAATCGTCGCGGTGCCTTCGGTCGACTGGTCGAGCTCCACGAGACCGAGATCCTTGGCGCCGCCGTCGTGCCACTGGGGGTGGAGGAGTACGCGCCCGGTGGCGATCGTAACGCCAGCAACGTCGAAGCTCAGCTTCCGCTCGCCGACCGCGCGCGCCACGTGAGCCGCGGTGAGCACCCAGCGCGGCGCGATCAACACGCCGCTGCCGGTCTTCCCGAAGTGACCCACCGACGGATAGCGCGCCCCGAGCTCGCGGTAGGCGGCGTCGTCACGGTCGTGGCGCATCACGATCGCACTTAGCGGCTGAGTCGCGATCGACACCGAGAGGGCAAGGACCGCCAACACCGCTTGCACCCGGATTGCCCTTGGGGAAAACGAGCTCGACATCGAGTTTGCCTCCAGGCGGATCGGACGCCGAACCGCTGGATGAACGTTACGCGGGGATTGTTAGCTTCCTGTGAGGCAGGGCGATGGTGACCTTGGTCCCCAGGCCGGTGGCACTTTGGATGGTCGCCGACCCGCCGTGCGCCTCCGCGATCTCGCGCACGATGGCGAGGCCCAGACCGCTGCCACCCGAGTCGTTCGCGCCCCGCTGTCGGGATTCGTCGACCCGGTAGAAGCGCTCGAACACCTGCGGTAGGTGGTCGGCGCCAATGCCGTTGCCGTCGTCGGTGACCGAGATCTCGACTCCGTCCCCGCCACTCGCGGGATGGACTCCGAGGACGACATGACCTCCCCTAGGCGTGCTGGCGAGCGCGTTGGCGATCAGGTTGCCGAGCACTTGCGACAGGCGCTCGGGATCGGCCTCGGCCGCGCAGGGTGAGGCCGCTTCCACGAGCAGCTCGACTCCGGCAGCGTTAGCCTGGGCGCTGGCGGCGGCCGCGGCGCGATGGGCCAGCTCCGCGGCATCGATCGGCACGCGGCGGAGCGGCAGTCGTTCCGCGTCGGCGAGCGCCAGCTGTTGCACGTCCTCCACCAGACGCGACAGCAGGAGAGCCTCCTCGTAGAGCGACTCGACGGCCTTGCGATCGAGCGGCAGCAGTCCGTCACGCAGGGCCTCGACCTGGCCGCGGAGGCGAGTGAGCGGCGTGCGCAGCTCGTGCGCGACGTCGCCCACGAGACGCACCCGCAGAGACTCGGCACGCTCGAGATCGCTCGCCAACGCATTGAACGCGCGGGCCAGCTGAGCCACCTCGCCGGGCGCTTCGGTCGCTACGCGCTCGTCGTGGTGGCCGGCGCGCAGGCGCTCGGCGGCGCGGGTGAGGGCTTCGATGGGTCGGGAGATACGGCTGGCGATCCATACGCCGAGCCCGAGCGCCACCAGGACCGCCGAAAGCGCCGCCCAGAGGAGCCAACGGCCCATCGAGTTCACCAGGCGTTCGGCTTGCTGTGGAGGCGAGGGCGGGGGAGGGCCCGGCAGCATCAGGAGGTGTCCGGCGGTTCGGCCGTCGGCGCCGCGGAGCGCCGGCAGCGGACCGCGCAGGATCTCGACCTGCACGATGCCGTCGGCGTGGGTCTCGACCCGCAGGCCGCCGTCGGGAAGGATCGAGAGGCTGGTGTCGATTTCGTTCGCCGGCTCGGCGGCCTCGACGCGCAGCGTCTCGTCGAGGAGCAGGACTCTGCGGCCATGCGCCAGGCGCGAGAGGGCCGGGCCAGCGCCGGCGAGTGTGCCGCCGCTGCGCAGGTGGTCCTCGACGGCGGCAACCAAGTCGTCGGTCTCGACCGCGACTCCACGATCGAGCACGGTCTCGGCGAGCACGAACTGCCTGACCTCTCGCCCGGCGCCGCGCGCCAGCACCAGGGCGAGCACGGCGATGGCCGCGCCCGCGACGCCGAATCCGTAGGCGAGGAGGCGGCTGCGCAGGCTACGCATTGTTCTCATCGTCGGTCATCGCGCGCAAGCGATACCCCACGCCGTACACGGTCTCGATGCTCGGCACGCCGCCCGGAGATTTTGCGCCCTGCGCCAGCTTGCGCCGTAGGTTGACCACGTGCACGTCGATGGCGCGCGGTGACGAGTCGCTTTCGCCGAGAGCCTGCTCGGTGATCTCGTCGCGGCTCCAAACGCGTCCCGGTCGCCGGGCGAGCTGCGTCAGGACGCGGAACTCGGCGGGCGTGAGGGCTAGCGCGCGATCGCTAAGGCGCGCCTCGTGGCGTTCCAGATCCAGGCGCAGCGCACCGCATTGGATTAGCTCACCGCCGCCGCCGGCCGTGCGACGCAACACGGCCTCGACACGTGCGACCACTTCACGCGGACTGAACGGCTTGGTGATGTAGTCATCGGCGCCGAGGCCGAGCCCGCGGAGCTTGTCCTCCTCGGTCGAACGCGCGGTGAGCAGGATCACCGGCGTCGAGGAGGTCGAACGAATGGCCCGGCAGAGGTCGAGGCCGTTCCTGCCCGGCAGCATCAGATCGAGCAGCACGAGGCTCGGCGCCTGACGACGGAAGGCCGCCATGGCGTCGCCGCCATCGGCCACGTGCTCGACGGTGTGGCCGGCGTTCTCGAGATACAGCCGCAGCGTCGCCGCGGTCTTGGTGTCGTCCTCGACGATCAGGATCGCAGTTCGCGTCACGGTGCGCCAGCATAGGGCACTTCGGCTGGTAGAGTCGCCAGCCATGTTGGAACGATTCGGAAGGGCGCGCTCGGGCTCGGTGGTCTGCCCCAACTGTGGCCGGCTGGTGGGCGTGAACGACAAGGAATGCCTGAACTGCGGGCGTAAGAATCCCGGCCTGTGGGGATTCGCGCCGGCTTTGCGGCGCTGGGGGATCGACGCCGCCTTCGACAAGATCGTGATCGGGGTTTGCGTGTTGCTCTACCTCGCCAGCCTGGCGATCGACCCGGGTGCGATCGGTTTCGGCAGCATCTTCTCGATGCTGTCGCCGGGCAACTTCAGCCTCTTCCTGCTCGGCTCGAGCGGCGCCATTCCGGTCTTCGAATTCGGCCGCTGGTGGACCGTGCTCAGCGCCGGATATCTACACGGCAGTTTGCTCCACGTGCTCTTCAACATGATGTGGCTGCGCCAGCTCGGACCGGCCGTCGCGGCGCTCTACGGGACGGGCCGGGCGATGATCATCTACACCGTCGCTTCCGTGTGCGGCTTCCTGCTGAGCTCGGCGGCGGGGCACTACCTGCCATTTTTGCCCCGATTCCTGCATGGTGCGGGGTTCACGGTCGGCGCTTCGGCGGCGATCTTCGGCCTGCTCGGCGCGCTGGTGTACTACGGCAAGCGGGCAGGCAGCCGCGGACTGGGCCAGCAGGCTTGGACTTGGGCGGCGGCGTTGTTCGTCTCCGGATTCATCCTTCCTGGAGTCGACAACTGGGCCCACCTCGGCGGCTATCTGGGCGGTTGGGTGATGGCGCGCTGGTTGGATCCGCTGCATCCCGAGCGCGGCGATCACCACCTGTTGGCGATCGCTTGCTTGCTGGCAACGGTCGCTGCCGTGGTTGCTTCGATCATCACCGGCCTGCCGTTCCGCTCGCCCGGCTAGGACCCGGATCACCCGTCGGGCTTAGCGCCGCTGAATGTCAGCGGCCAGCACCAGGCTGTCGAGGCGGGGCTTCCAGACCACGTAGTCCCTGACCGCGAAGAGCACCGATGGCGAATACAAGGGCACGAAGATGGCGTCGTCGAGCGCCGTCCTCATGGCGCGCGACAGCATCTCGCGCCGAGTCCTCATGTCGAGCGTGGTGCCGCTGCTCTCGATCAGGATGTCGAGCGCTGGATTGCTGTAGTCACAGGTGTTGTTGTCGCCGTAGCCGGTCGCCGCCTGGCGGGTGTGCGCTACGGCGTCGAAGAAGTCGCTGGCGTCGGCCGAGGGGTCGAGCAGCGCTCCGAGGTAGAAGGGCACCTGGCGAGTGAGCAAGCGCGGGAACATCTCGGCCCAGGAGCGTTCCACGAGCCGGACGCGGATGCCCGCTTCGCCCAACTGACGCTGGATCTCGGTGGCTTCGCGGCCGGCGCGAAACTCGAGCTCGACATCGATGCCTTGGGGATACCCCACCTCGCCGAGCAACGCGCGCGCCCGCGGCAGATCGCGGGCTGGAGCGCGGATCGACTCGTCGTAGCCAAAGGTGTTGCGCCCCACCATCTGCGCCAGGACCAGGCCACGGCCGCCGAGCGAGCGCTCGACGATGGGCTGTCGATCGAGCGCCAGACGAACCGCTTCGCGCACCCGCCGGTCGTCGAACGGTGGCTTGCCGGGGTGCATCTGCAGGTAGACCACCAGCAGGCTGTCGCGCTCCAGCACGCGGACCTTGGACTGGGCTCGAAGAAGCTCCGCGGCCTCGGCCGGCGTCGGGTCCTGGGCGATGTCGATCTCTCCGCTGGCGAGCTGCCGGAGTCGGGCCGCATGATCCGGTACGGCCGCGAAGTCCACCGGCGTCTCGGCCGGCGAGTGACCCCAATAGTCTTTGAACGCCTCGAGCCTCAGTGGTTGCCCGGGAACGCGCGGAGTCAGGCGGTAGGGTCCAGTGCCGATCGGTTCCACGATGGTGTCCGGCGATCCGTCGGGAACGATAAGCACGAAGGTGAGCTTGTTGAGCAGGATCGGGTAGGGCTGGCGGGTCGTGATCTCGATCGTGTGCGGGTCGATCGTGCGCAGAGTATCGACGGCGACGAGGTAGCTGCCGAAGTTCGTGCTGGCGCGCGGGTGACGGGCGCGCTCGAGGCTGAACACCACGTCCTGCGCGGTCAGCGGCCGGCCGTCGTGGAAGCGCACGTCGCGCCGGAGGTGGAACCGCCACACCGTGTCGCTCGGGTTGTCCCAGCTCTCGGCGAGGGTCGGCACCAACACCATGTCGCCGTTGAAACCGGTGAGGCCTTCGAAGATGTTGCGCAGGAATCCGAAGGTGAGAGTCTCGTTCTGCAGATGGGGATCGAGCGAGTGCGGCTCGCTGTGGATCGCAATTCGCAGCGGCCGGTCGTGCGCGGGGCGACGGGAGCACATCAGCAGCGCGAAACTTGCGACCATCGCAAGTCCCGCACACGCCGTGCGGCTCGTCGCCCTCGAAGTCATCCACATCCTCCGGAGTGACCCGAGTGTACACCCCTCAGCGAGGGCTTTTCAGGGCTCGAGCGCGTGGCGCTCGGCGAACCGGCTGGCGAAGTCCGCGTTGATGGCGCGGACCTCGGCGAGCACGTCGTCGGCGCCCTTGGCGTCGCCGGACTTCTTGAGGCTGCGGGCGAGGTCGAGGCGATTGAAGAGCTTGAACAGGCCCAGCGTGTCGCTCCAGTACTCCAGGCGGCTGTCGGCGCCCTTGAAGCGTTCGACCGCGCCCTTGTCATCGCCGTCGGCCGCCAGGCGCGCGCCCTCGAGATGAAGGGCGATGGCGACCAGCGCCGGATCGTCATCGCCGTACAATCGCGCGTGCTCGTGCATGTCGGCTTCGATCGAGGCCGCCTCCTGACGATGCCCGCTCTGCAAGGCGGCGTGGTACGCCAGGATGGAGACCGCTCCACCCTTGCCGGCGCAGCCGAGGCGGGCAGCCGCATCCCAGGCCGCCTTGGCGTCGTCGCTCAGCACTCCGTCCCAGGTCTCGACTCGGCAGCGCTGGCGCTCGACGAAGTCCTTGCCGCAGGTTCCGGCGTGCTCCAGTCGGTCGAGCACCGCGTGCGCCTTCGCGTTGTTGCCGCCGAGGTCGTGCAGCAGCATGAGGTGCTCCCAGGCGGCGCAGAAGGTGGGGCGAATACGAATCGCGTCCTCCAGTTGCTTCTCGCCGTCGTCGTAGCGTCCGAGCAAGGTGAGTAGTTCGCCCATCGAGTCGTGTGGGTTCGCCTGGTCGGGAGCGATGTACAAATAGGTGCGGAAGAGCTGCTCGGCTTCGGCGAAACGGCCTTCGGCCATGGCGATGTAGCCGAGCTGGTTTTGCGCCTGCACCCAGTTGGGGTCGGCCTTGATGAGGCCGCGATTGCACGCCTCGGCGGCCTTCCAATCGTGGCGCTGCCACGCCTGGCCGCAGCGAATGGCGAGCGCCCAGGAATCGTCGGGGTGCTTCTCGAGATACGCGGCGAGCGTCTTTTCGGCCCGCGCGTTCTCCTTGTCGGCGCGCTGCAAGCGGTAGTCGATGAGCAGCTTCTCGCGCTCGGTGAGGCGGGAGTCCTGGAGCGTCCGCAGGCGGCGCAACGCCTCGACCTGCTGGGCCATTTCGGGCTTGGCCTTGGGCATGTCGGTGAGCAGGTGCAGGTGCGCCATGGCCATGTCTGGATCGAGCTCGAGCGCCTTCTGGTAGTGCGCGATCGCGTCCTCGCTGTAAAACTTGAGCTCGGCCTGGAGACCCTGCTCGAACTCGGCCAACGCGGCGGGGGAGGACGACGTCCAGCGCGGCGGTGGCCGCCTGATGAGGAACCAGGCCGCGACCCCCGCGACCACCAACACGAGCAACAGGGCCGACCATTTACGCATGAGGCAAATCCCTTTCAGCGGGCAGGGAGGGCAAGCGTCGCACCGCGAGCAGTGTCACATCGTCGTAAGGATCGGCGCCGCGGGTGAACTCGTCGATCGAACGCAGGATTTCGTGCAGCGTGGCCTGGGGATCGCCCTGGGCCCGTTCGAGACAGGCCGAGAGACGCTCCTCACCGAAGAACTCGCCGCCCGGCGAGTGCGCCTCGACGGCGCCGTCGGAGTAGGCCAGCAACATTTCCCCCGGCTCGAGCACGACCTCGAGCGCCTGGTGGCGGCCGCGATTCATCGCCCCCAGCGGCAGCCGGTGCGCCGGTAGCTCGAGCTCGGTTACGTGGCCGGCGGCGTGGAGCTTGAGTGGCGGCGGTTGACCGGCCAGGAGGTAACGCAGGCCGTTGCCCCGGGGACAGCGCGACAAATAGCCGAGCGCCACGAAGCCGCGATTGCCGATCTCGTGCAGACGCCGGTTGGCGAGGCTGAGGAGCTCTTCCGGGTCGCTGTGCACCAGGGAGAGTGCATGCAGGACTTCCTTGGCGGCCATCATCATGAGCGCCCCCGGCACCGACTTGCCGGAAACGTCGCCATACACCACTGCCGGCGGATGATTGCCGCCCTCGATGACCGCCAGCTGAGCGAAGAAGTCGCCTCCTACGTGGCGCGCCGGGCGGCAGACCGCGGCCACCTCGTAGCCCTCGCCGAGGCTGATCGTCGCCGGCAGCAGCGAACGCTGGATCTCGGCGGCGATCTCCATCTCGCGCTCGAGCTCGGCCTGTTTGGCGCGCTCCTCGAGCAACAAGCTGGTCTCGAGCGCGATCGCCGCCTGATGGAGGAGCCCGCGCAACAGGCGCAGCTCTTCTTCCTCGAGCGGAATACTGCCGGACTTCTCCGACAGCATCACGAGGCCGATACGGCGGCGCGAGGTTGCGAGATCGCCGATCGCGTCGACGCCCGAGGCCTCGAGCTGGGCGACTAGGTCGTGGACCTCGGGCGTGTTCAGACGCATGCTCGTGAGGTCGGCGAGCCGGGTCATGGTGGTGTAGCTCTGCACCTGACGGTAGAAGCCGCGCAGCAGCGGCAACGTTGGCGGCAGCGACTCCGGTCCGGCGGCGCGCTCGAAGGTCTCGCCGCGCAACAAATAGAGCGCTGCGAATTTGAGCTTCAGCAGCCTCGGCAGCTCCTGCACGAGGTCGTGCACCACGGACGCTGGGTCGAGTCTGCCGGTGAAGGCCTCGCCCATCTCGACCATGGCAGCCTGCAGGCGCGTGCGGTCGGCAAAGAAAAAACGGTCGACCGGCCCTTGCAGCCGCCGGCGCAAGGGCTCGAACAACAGCACGATGGTGAGCGCGAAGACGATCGGGAAGTACGGCGATGCCGAGAGCGATGAGTTGCGAAAGAAGCTGTTGAACCATGCAATACCGAGCGCATAGATACCGGTCACTACCGCGGTAGTGCCGGTGTAGAGCAGGCTCTTACGCAGGATCACGCGCACGTCGAGCATCTGGAAACGCACGATCGCGTAGGCGAACGTCAGCGGCACCAAGACGAGGGGTACAACGCCGTAGAACAGGAACTTCTCGGTGTGCAGGAAGGATGGGAAGGCGACCGCCGCGACCAGGAAGGGCAATAGGCCAGCGAGCGAACCCGCGAACACCAGGCCTGCGCCGCGGCGCTCGCGCGACGCCGGCAAACGCGCGGCGCTCTTCGCGAGAGCGAACAGGCCGAGAACCACGTAGAGCACCAGCACCCACCAGTTGGCCGCCGGTGCGCCGCTGATCAGCCGGTAGTCCTGACCGCGCCAGAGATAGGCGCCGAGGGTCGCCAATAGGACCAACGGCGGAATCAGGTAGGCGGTGATCAAGAAGTGACGCCAGCGGCCGTGGTCGGCCCTCCACGTGTGGCGCGGGAAGATCAGAAAGAAATGCAGGAAGCTGGCCGGTAGAAAGACCAGCGCCGCGGTTCCGGTGGTGAGCACGAACGTATCGACCCAAGAATACGAAGCCGGCCGCAATCGACAGACCAGCACCAGCAGGAATAGGCAACAGAGAATAAAGAACACCTGGCTCGCCGGCAGGCGCGGCTGCTGCAGCAGGACGAACAGGCCGATGAAGAAGAAGCTGAAGCCGAGCAGGCAGGCGTAGACGTACGCCGAGTCCCCGACCCTTCGCGGACCGAGCTTCACCATGACCTCGCGCAGGCTCGAACCGCGCTTGATCAGGTAGGCGACCGACTCGCCGATCGCGTGTTGGTTGAGCATCGCGGCGGCATGCGCCGGCGAACGCAGAGCGGAGCGTCCGATGCCGACGATCTCGTCGCCGGGGAGGATTCCGGCCTCTTGGGCTCCAGATCCGCTCGCGACCTCGCTGACCAGAAGCTGCCCTGGGCGGTCGGTTTGCAGCACCACGCCGTCGTACGGGTGAGCCAGGAACATGTCGGCCACCGACAACCCCGCCACGGCAAGCGCGAAAGCACCCACCGCGATTAACGCGATGGACACACGAGTGCGAGGCGCCGACGGCCGGCTCATCGTAGTCAGTACGGCGAAAGCGGGCGCGGGGTTGCCCGGGTTGCCCGGTTCAAAGGCGCGCAATCTCCACGCGCGCGTCGTTGAAGCAGGCACCGGCTCCGAGATCGGTCAGGGTGTCCGGCGCAAGCTCGTTGGCGGTCGCGCCGTTCTCGGTGTTGTGGCGCCAGAGGCCTTTGGGGAGGAGCGCCACGCCGGGACGCAGATCCGCCGTGATGCGCACCTTGGTGACCACTTCGCCAAGCCGGTTCCACACCCGCACGCTCTCGCCGTCCTCGATGCCGCGCGCCGCGGCGTCGGTCGGCGACATCTCAACCGGAACCAGGCCACGGCGCAGCTGTCCGAGGTACGAGCTGATCGTCCGGTTGGTCGCCGGGGAGATCAACGCCAGCGGGAACGTGGTTTCCTCGGCGGACTCAGGCAGGGGCCTGAAGCCGTAGAGTCCCATCGGCGCTTCCTGATCGAGAGCCTCCGGCACCAGGTGGACCTTGCGGTCTGGAGTGTTGGGGAACAGGTCGACGAACTGCACCGGCGTCATTCCCTCCGGGCGCTCGTGGATCCGTGCGGTGGCCAGGTCGGTGGCGATCTTGGTGCCGAGCAGCGAATCGAACAGCGCCGCCGCGCCCACCGGATCGCCTTCTCGCGCGAGCCCCAGGCGCCGGCAGAGATCCGCGAAAACGTCGTAGTTGGGCCGGCTTTCTCCCGCCGGCTCCGCGATCGGATCGGCCCCGTGCATCACGAACGCGCCGTAGCCGCGCGAGAGCTCGTGGTGCTCGGGGAAGGCCGTGGCGGGCAGAACGAGGTCGGCTTGCAACGCGGTATCGGTCCAGACTTGATCGTAGACCACAGTGAAGAGGTCATCGCGCTCGAGCCCACGGGCGATCCGTCGGCCGTTGGGAGACGTGACCAGGGCGTTCGAGTTGTAGACGAACAGCACCTTGACCGGCGGCCCGGCGCCCGACTCGAGCGCCAGGCCGAGCCGATTCATGTTGATCGTACGGGTGGCGGGCTCCGCGGCGGCGATCGCCTTGTCGCGCGTGAACTGCCAAGCCGACGAGTTGCTCATCAGGTAACCGCCGCCGCGCACGCCGAATTTGCCGCCCACCGCGGGCAGCGCCAAGACCGCGGCGACCCCTGATCCCCCATTGCGGTTGCGTTCCAGGCCCCAGCCGCAGCGAATCACCGCCGGGTTGCTCTCGGCATACATCGCGGCGAAGGCCTCGATCGTCCCGGCATCGACTCCGGTGCACTCGGCCGCTCGGGCGATCGTCCAGGGCTCGGCGCGCTCGCGGAGCGTTTCCCAGCCGAGTGTGTGCTCCCGAAGGAAGCCGAGATCGGCGTTGCCAGTCGCGAACAGCCAGCGGATCACGGCGAGACCGAGCACCACGTCCGTGCCGGGGCGGACCGCGAGATGCAGGTCCGCCTGCTTGGCGAGCGGCGTGGCGCGAGGATCGACGACCACCAGCTTGGCGCCTCGACTCTGGGCTTCCTGAACGACGGGAATGAAGTGGATGCCGGTGGCGGAGGGATTCGTCCCCCAGATCGTGATCATCCGCGAGTGCACGAAGTCCGGCAGCGCGACGCCGAGCATCTTGCCGTAGAGGCCGGTCGCGGCCGCGCCGGTGGGCGCCGCGCAGACGGTGCGCTCGAGCCGCGAGGCGCCGAGGCGATAGAAAAGGCGGGCATCGGTGCTCTCGTGCGTCAGCAGGCCGTTCGAGCCGCCATAGGAGTAAGGCAGGATGCTCTCGCCGCCGAAGCGATCCTTGGCCTCACGGAGCTTGTTCGCCGCGAGGTCGAGCGCCTCGTCCCAGGAAATGCGCTCGAACGAGGCGCGATCGCCCTTCGACCCGCGCCGTCGAGCCGGATAGAGCAGGCGATCGGGTCCGTACAGGTGATCGGGAAGATGGCGCACCTTCGAGCAGATGAAACCCTGGGTGTAGGCGTTTCGACGGTCGCCGTCGACCTTGACGACCCGCCCGTCTTCCACCCGCACCTCGAGACTGCAGGCGTCGGGGCAGTCCAGAGGGCAGGCGCTCGTGTGCACGCTCACGGATTGATTCTACCAGGGGGCATCGACCGGGCATAAAGGTGGGCCGCGGCGCGTTGTCTAGTCGAAAGCCCCTCCTATGACAGGATCGCGGGCCGCAGTCTTGGAGACTTCTTTGGTCGAAAAAAGTAGCGAAAAAAAGAAGGTGGACCCGCGCAGCAAGAAGGAAAAAATGGCCTCCGCTTGGCAGGAGGCGCGGGTCCTCATCTGGGCCAAGCGCTGGCGCCTGGCCGCCGGAATGGTCTTGATGCTGATCAGCCGAGCCGCTGGCCTGGTGCTCCCTGCGTCTTCGAAATACCTGATCGACGAGGTCGTCGGCAAGCACCGCATCGAGCTCCTCGCCTGGCTGGCCGCGGCCGTGGGTGCGGCGACGGTGGTGCAAGCGATCACCTCCTTTGGGCTGTCGCAGATTCTCGGCGTCGCCGCGCAGCGTTCCATTACCGAGATGCGCAAATCGGTCCACGCGCACATCGAGCGGCTGCCGGTGAGCTACTTCGATTCGGTGAAGAGCGGCGAGCTGGTTTCGCGCGTGATGACCGATGCCGAGGGCATTCGCAATCTCGTCGGTACCGGCCTCGTGCAACTGGTCGGCTCGGTGGTCACGGCGCTGGTCGCCGTCGGCGTCCTGTTCTGGATCAACTGGAAGCTCACGGCGGTGAACCTCGTCACTCTGCTCACCTTCGGCGGCACCATGGCGTTTGCCTTCAAGCGTTTGCGGCCGCTGTTTCGCAAGCGCGGCGAGATCTACGCCGAAGTGACCGGGCGACTGGTCGAGGCCCTGGGCGGAATTCGCATCGTCAAGGCGTACACCGCCGAGAAGCGCGAGGAGCTGGTCTTCGCCAAGGGCTCGCACAAGCTGTTTCGCAACGTTGCCAGCACTGTTTCCGCGGTCTCGGGGCTCAGCGCCTTTGCCACTCTGGTGGTTGGCGCGCTCGGCGTGGTGATGATGCTGGTGGGCGGCAAGGCGATTTTGGCCGGCACGATGACCCTCGGCGATCTGGTCATGTACATTTTCTTCACCGGCCTGATGGCGGCGCCTCTGGTACAGATTTCCTCGATCGGCACGCAGCTGACCGAGGCCTTCGCCGGCCTCGATCGCATCCGCGAAATTCGCCAGCGCGCGACCGAAGACGACGAAGACAAGACCAAGGCGCACTTGACCGAAGTTCGCGGCGACATCGCGTTCGAAGACGTATCGTTCGAGTACAACCAGGACGTGCCGGTGCTACGTGGCGTTTCGTTCCACGCCGCCGCGGGCTCGACGACCGCGCTGGTAGGCTCTTCGGGCTCGGGCAAGAGCACCCTGATCAGCCTGGTGATGACGTTCAATCGCCCGCTCTCGGGGCGGATCTTGGTGGATGGCCAGCCTCTGGCAGGGGTTCGCCTGCGCGACTACCGGTCTCATCTCGGTGTCGTGCTGCAGGACAACTTCCTGTTCGACGGCACGGTGGCCGAGAACATCGCCTACGCGCGCCCGCACGCCGCGCGCGCGGAAATCGAGCGCGTCAGCCGCATCGCGCATTGCCACGAGTTCATCTCGGCGTTCGAGAAGGGCTACGACACGGTGGTCGGCGAGCGCGGCGTGAAGCTCTCTGGCGGCCAGCGCCAGCGGGTCGCCATCGCGCGCGCCATCCTCGCGGACCCGACGATCTTGATTCTCGACGAAGCGACCTCGAGCCTCGACAGCGAGAGCGAGGCGCTGATCCAGGACGGTTTGCGCCACCTGCGGGCCGGACGTACCACCTTCGTCATCGCGCATCGTCTGTCGACGATTCGCAGCGCCAACCAGATCCTCGTCCTCGAGGCCGGTCAGATCGTCGAGCACGGCACGCACTCCGAGTTGCTGGCACTGAACGGCCGCTACCGTCAGCTCCACGACAAGCAGTACGAGCTCGAGGAAGATCGTTTCGTCAACCCGGGCGAAGACTTCACTCCCGAACCCGAGGCCACCAAAGTCCCAGCCGCGGTGGCTGCTCGCCGGCTGTAGGCCGCGAATCATGGAGCTCGACGCGTGGATCTAGGACTGCAGGGGAAGGTCGCGCTGGTCACCGGCGGCAGCCGTGGAATCGGCGAGGGCATCGCTCGGGCCCTGGCCGCCGAGGGTTGCCGGCTGGTGCTCTGCGCGCGCGGCGCCGAGCGGCTCGAGCAGGCCGCGGCTTCGATCGGTGAGGCGAGCGGCGTCGAGGTGCTCAGTCTCGCTGGCGACGTGATGGACCTCGCCGCAGGCGAGCGCTCGGTCGCGGCGGCCGTGGAGCGTTTCGGCCGTCTCGACATCCTGATCAACAGCGCTGGCGGCAACCGCCGCAAGCCGTTCCCTGAAATCACCGACGAGGACTGGACGCTGCTGATCGAGTGGAACCTGCTGGCCCACGCGCGCTTCTCGCGGGCCGCGATTCCCGCCCTGCGGCGCCAGCCGGGCTCGTCGATCCTCTTCGTGGCCTCGATCTTCGGGCGTGAAGTCGGCGGGCCGGGGCTCGCGCTCTACGACACCACCAAGAGCGCGCTCATCAGTCTGGCCAAGACCATGGCGCTCGATCTCGCGCCCGAGGGCATCCGCGTCAACAGCTTGGCGCCCGGATCGATTCGCTTTCCTGGCGGCAGCTGGGACGAGCGTTGCAAGAAAGAGCCCGAGGCGATGGCGGAGTTCGTCGCACGCAATCTGCCGCTCGGGCGCTTCGGCTCGGTGGAGGAGATCGGCAACGCCGCGGCGTTCCTGGTCTCCGAACGCGCCTCGTGGGTGACCGGCGCGTGCTTCAACGTCGACGGCGGCCAGTCGCGCTCGCTGATCTAGCCGCTGATCCGGCAGTTCGCTGATCTGGTCAAAGGGTTCCCGAACTCGAACCGTCCTCGCGCGGATTCGTCCTGCCGGATCGTCGGTTCCAATCGTCCGTCCCTCTGTCCGTCCCTCGCATACACCATTCGTGCGTTCGTCCTGGAAACATCTCATTTTCGGCTGGCCCCGAGTTTGCTCGTTCTTTCGATTCGTTCGAACGATTTGGGGAACCGCAACTAGAGGAGATGAGTCATGACGAGAGCAAGGAAGTTCGCAACCTTGGCGCTGGTGCTGGGCGCCGCGATGTCGAGCGCGGTGTTCGCCGGCACGACGGGATCGATCTCGGGAACCGTCACCGACGGCAAGGACAAGCAGAACCTGCCCGGCGTGACGGTCACCATCGCCTCACCCGACCTGATCGGCGGCGCGCGGACGGCGGTGAGCGCCGCCGACGGTACTTACCAGTTCCCGGCGCTGCCGCCAGGCAAGTACAGCGTGAAGTTCGAGCTCCAAAGTTTCACCACTCGCGACCAGCGCGAGGTCCAGGTGCGTCTCGATCGCAACGTGGCGATCAATGCAGAGATGAGCCAGGACCAGCTCGCGGAGACCATCACGGTGAGCGGCGAGGCGCCGGTGGTGGATGCCACCCAAGTCACGCAGGGCCAGGTCTTCTCGCAGGAGTATCTGCAGAACGTCGCCATCGGCTCGGCCGGACGCGACTACCTGTCGGTGATTGGCCGCACCGCCGGTGTGGTCGGAACCGGAAATGTGAACGTATTCGGTTCCACTCAGGGTGAGAACGCGTACTACATCGACGGCATCGACACTACCGATCCGGTCACGGCGACCTTCGGCACCAACTTCAACTTCGACGCCATTCAGGAGATCTCGCTTCAGACCGCGGGCTACGAAGCGGAGTACGGCCGCGCCACGGGCGGGGTAGTAAACCTGATCACCAAGTCCGGCGGCAACAAGTTCAGCGGCACTTTCGACATCCGCTACAGCGACAACAGCTTTCAGCAGGGTGGCGACCATTTCGACAAGAACGCCACCACCACGAAGTTCGAACAGCCGTCCGCCACCCTCGGTGGCCCGATCATGCAGGACAAGCTCTGGTTCTTCGCCTCGGCCGAGAACATCGATTCGCAGAGCACGCCGACCGATTCGCCCACGACGCGCAAGTTCAAGGGACAGAACTATTCGGGCAAGCTGACCATGGCGGTCAGTCCCAGCTGGAACGCCGTACTCAAGGGCTCGAAAGATCCCGCCACCATCGACAACGACGACGCCGATCAATTCATCAGTCCGGAGGCCACCACGCAGCAGAAGCAGGGCGGCTCCATCTATCAGGGCGAGTTGACCGGGTCCCTCGGCGTCAACACGCTGCTGAATGGCATCGTAGGCATCAATCGGCAGAGTCTCGACGCGCAGCCCCAAGGCGGCAACCTCGACCTGCCAGCGATCTTCGACGACACGTTCGGAACCACGACCAACAACAGCCCGAATGCGCAGTTCTCGGATCGCGATCGTGACGAGTATGGCGTGGACTTGACGCAGTTCGTGACCAACCTGGGCGGCGACCACGAATTCAAGGGCGGCGTGAGCTACGACAAGCTGTCTTTCAAGACGCAGAATTTCACCACCGGCGACGCGGAGTACATCGATCGCGCCGGCCATATCCGCGAGCTCGACGTCACCCCGCGGCAGGCGCCGTTCAACTTCGACGGCAAGATGCAGACCGCGTTTCTGCAGGACGCCTGGCATCCACTGCCGAACCTGACGCTCAAGCTCGGAGTGCGCTACGACAAGGTCGCCTTCGACAACGACGTCGAGGAAGTGGCCAACTACAACAAGTTGCAGCCCCGGTTGGGTTTCGCCTGGGACGCCGCCAGTGATGGCAAGACGGTGGTCCGCGGCAGCTTCGGACGCTTCATGCACCCGAGCGCGCTCTCGCTGCCCTCGGGCCTGCGGAGCACGATTTCGCCACTCTCCCAGTATTTTTCCTGCTCGCGCTATGGCAACACGACGGTCGAGGAATGCGAGGACTTCGCGGTGGCAGTGGGCGGCGAGCCCGTGGTCATCCAGGATCCCCTGCATCGCGACCCCGTGGGGTTCTGGCTCGCCGGAACCTTCGGATCGTCTCCGGCCCAGGTGCAGTCCAACCTCAAGCCCACGTACGCCGACACCATGACGCTCGCCGTGGAGCGCCAGGTGGCCGATCGCACGTCGGTCGAGCTGTCCTACGTGAACAAGAAGACCAAGGACATCTTCGAAGACACTTGCGATGGCAACTTCCCGGTTCCGGGAGCGAGCGCGAGCTGCGACTTCTACATCTACGCCAATATCCCCGGCCTGAAGCGCGAGTATGAAGGCCTGATGCTGACCGTGCATTCGCGCGCCAAGTCATGGTTCGAACTCACGGGCTCCTACACCTACGCCAAGTCCAGGGGCAATATCGAGTACACGCAGAACGCGGGCAGCGACTTCGACGTGTTCCCGGTCCATTTCGAGAATCGCTTCGGTTACCTCTCCGACGACCGTCGCCAGCGGGTGAAGATCGACGGCTTCGTCCGCTTGCCGCTCGACTTCAACATCGCCGCCAGCGCCTTCTGGTCTTCGGCGTTCGCCTACAGCGTGACCCAGGCCGCCGACCCCTACGGCACGCAGTACCTGGAGCCGCGCGGTGATCGGCGTGCGAACAGCAACTATCAGCTCGATCTGCAGCTCACCAAGGGCTTTCAGATCGGCCCGGTTCGGGCCCAGCTCATCGCGGCGGCGTTCAACGTGCTCGATACCGAGCGCGTGACCGGCGTCTGCGAGAGCGTGGACGGTGCCTGCGGCGGTGACATTCCGCTCGGCGGGGCGACGTCGTTCCAGAAGCCGAGACGGTTCGAAGCGGGAGTGCGGCTGGCGTTCTGACGCGGAGCAGCGATGCCAAGGAACGAGGTCCGCTCGCGAGGGCGGGCCTCGTTGCGTTTTCGAGGGTTAAGCTCTAGCTGAATTCGGTGAGCCTGAGCTCGAGCGTGCGGGATTGGCCGGCGGCCTTCTCCCATTGCACGAGGATGGGGCTCTGGTACTGCCCCTGCACGACGCTGCCGCCGCTCTCTCCGTTCTCGCTCGAGACCAGCAGGCTGACGCCACGTTTCATGCGCAGGAAGCGGTCTGCCGGCAGTGCCATCAATCGCGCGAGGACCTTCTCGACCAGTGATTCGTTCATCCCCAGAACGTCGATCAATCGATTGAGCACGGTAACCAGGTCGAACTTGGCGTACTCGATGGTGCGATTGGGAATGGCCCGCGGGTCGCTCAGCATGTGGCGGCCCTTTTCCTTCATGAAGCGCACCGGATCGCGCAGCACCTCGATCAAGTCGTGCTTCATCAGGAGGGTCTCGTACTCATTCACCGTCAGACCGGCCTGGCGCTCGTTCTGCCCCAGCGCGACATCGATTCGCCCGCGAGCGACGCCGTGCTCGGTCACCAGCTCCTGAATGCTCTGGTAGAGGCCGAACTTGGGGTCCTTGAGGTTGATCGAGTCGATCGGGTGCCCTGAAACTGGAATCTCCAGGGTGCGCGTCGCCACGTTACGATCCGCGTTGTAGCCCACGACGCTGGTCAGGCGGCGGCGGTGCTTGCCCTCGTACTCGCCGTCAAGATCGATGAAGTACACCGGGCTGCCGGGTCGGTTCTTGTACGTGACGCAGCTGCGCAGGCCGGAACCGATGTAGGCGAGGTGCGAATCGGCGTTGCGCGGCTCGTCGACCTTTTGCTCGAGCGAGAGCTCGTCGCGAAGCTCCATTTGGTCGTGCCGATAGCTCGCGCCGGCGGGGAAGAGCGTCTGGAAGACTTCGATGTAGGGTTGCAGCGCGTCGCTGCCCTCCTTGCCGCCGTTCAATCGCGCCGAGAGCGCCTGTTCGAGGTAGCCGGCAGTGGTGTGGTACGAGAAGTAGACCGCCTTCTGGAAGCTCTGCAGGACTCCGCCGTGTTGTTCGAGAATCCGCTGATTGATGTCGATGACATCAAAACGGGCACGGGGAGTGATCTCGAGGCGGAGCTCGGCGGGGGACGCACTCATGACGCGGGGCCTGATTTTACGGCCCTCCCTGCATGGATGCAAATGCGGCGGTAATTTTGACGCCAGCTATCCGCCCAGGAGCCCCACCACCTTGCCGTCGACCAGATCCATGCGCAGGGCCTGGGGGGACGCTCCCAGGCCCGGCATCCGAACCATCTCGCCGAGCAGGGGCACCAGGTAGCCGGCGCCGGCCGCGATCACCACGTTGCGCACCGTAACGTCGAAGTCGCGCGGGCGGTTGATCAGGGAGGAGTTGTCGGACAGCGAGGACTGGGTCTTGGCGACGCAGAGCGGCAGCCCGGAGTAGCCCAGCCGCTCCACCGTCTTGAGGTCCTTTTCGGCGGCGGCGGTGTAAAGCACCTTCCGGGCCCCGTACATGCGGGTCGCGATGTTCTCGAGCTTGGTCTTGACTGGGTCAGCGAGCTCGTAAAGCGGGCGGAAGGGCTTGGAGACCTTCTCCGCGTGCTCCATGACGGTTCGCGCGAGATCGACCGCGCCGGCGCCACCGCGGGCAAAGTGGTCGGCTTCGGCGAAGGGAACGCCAAGGCGCTCGCACAGGCCGCGCACCATGGCGATTTCCTCGGCGGTGTCGGTATGGAACTTGTTGAGCGCCACGATCGCGGTCTCTTCGAAAGCGCGCACGCTCTCGATGTGCTTCTCGAGGTTGGCGAGACCGCGCTCGACCGCCGCCGGATCTTCCTTCCCGAGGTCGGCCTTGGCAACTCCACCGTGGCGCTTGAGAGCGCGAACCGTGGCCACCAGGACTACCGCCGCGGTATCCAGACCGGCGCCCCGGCACTTGATGTCGAAGAACTTTTCCGCCCCGAGGTCGAAGGCGAATCCGGCCTCGGTCACCGCCCAGTCGGCGTGCGCAAGGGCCATGCGGGTGGCGAGCACCGAGTTGCAACCGTGCGCGATGTTGGCGAAGGGGCCGCCGTGCACGAAAGCCGGCACGCCATCGATGGTCTGCACCAAATTGGGCTGGAGCGCGTCCTTGAGCACGACCATCATGGCGCCGACAGCACCGAGGTCGCCCGCCGTGACCGGTTTGTTCTCGAAGGTGAGGCCGACCAGCACGCGGGTGAGGCGCGCCCGCAGGTCGTCGCGAGTCTCGGCCAGGCAGAGGATGGCCATGACCTCGGAGGCGGCGGTGATGTCGAAGCCGCTTTCGCGTGGCACGCCGTCCTGCGTCCCGCCGAGGCCCACGATAACCTTCCGCAACGAGCGATCGTTCACGTCCAGGACCCGCTTCCAGAGTACGCGCCGCGGGTCGAGCCCCAGCGGATTGCCTTGCTGGAATTGATTGTCGAGCAGCGAGGTGAGCAGGTTGTGCGCCGAGGTGATGGCGTGGAAGTCGCCGGTGAAATGCAGATTGATGTCCTCCGCCGGCACCAAAACAGCCTTGCCGCCGCCGGTCGCCCCACCCTTGACGCCGAAGACCGGGCCCATCGAAGGCTCGCGCAGCGCCAGGCAGACGCGCTCGCCAATCTGCGCCAAGCCCTGCGCCAGTCCGATCGAGGTCGTGGTCTTGCCCTCTCCCGCGTCGGTCGGCGTGACGGCTGAGACTAGGATCAGCTTGCCTTGAGGACGCCCGGCGGCGCGGGCCGATTCGAGAGCTTCGAGACGAACCTTGGCTTTGTCGTCGCCATAGGCCACGAGATGCCGGGGATCGATACCCAGCCCTGCCGCAACTTCGGTGATCGGGCGCTGTCCGCTGCTCATGCGATTCGTCCCCCTCGAGGTTTGGCCGACGCGCGAGGTTACATTGAAGGCGCTGATAGCGCCAAGGCCCGAGGGCGCCCGAAGGGAAACTGCGGTGATACCCTGAGATTCGCGGGTATGGACTGGTCATTCCCCAACTCAAGGAGACTCCAACGATGATTTCTCGCAACGCAAGGGCCCAGTGGATGGGCGGCTTGAAGGACGGCAAGGGCACCGTGGCGCTCGGCAGCGGCGCCTTCGAGGGGCAATATTCCTTCACTTCGCGATTCGAAAACGGAACCGGCACCAATCCCGAAGAGCTCCTCGGCGCGGCGCACGCGGGCTGCTTCTCGATGGCCTTCGCGGGTGGGCTCGAGAAGGCCGGCTTCAAGGCCGATTCCGTAGCCACCACCGCCAAGATCTCGGTCGACAAGGTGGACGGCGGCTTCAAGGTCGTTCGCATCGACCTGGTGACCGAGGCCAAGGTCCCCGGGATCACTCCCGAGGCGTTCCAGGAGGTGGCTCAGGGTGCCAAGGTCGGATGCCCGATTTCCAAGGCCCTCGCGAGCGTCGAGATCACCCTGGACGCCAAACTGGTCTGAGATGGGTCGGAAGATCCTCTAGGACCTCGCGCCGGCCCACAGGTGTCGCAACGCCTCTCGAGCGTCCGTTGCGAAGTCGTCCTGTGCGCCGGCCAACTCGTCGGCCGCGAGCAGCGCGCGAATCGCCGGCGCCGGTTCGTGAAACTGCCACAGCCCGATCAGCATGGCGTAGCTCCGGACCATCAGGGGTACTCCCGTACCGGGCAAGAATCCGAAAATCGACTCGATCCGGGTCGCCAGGTCGCCGATCCGCGCGCTCCAGGCGCGCCGGAAGCCGAGCGCGGTGGGCGCTTCGAGATTGCGCTCGAGCACGGCGCTGGCGAGGCTCGCCAGGGGAAGGAACGCAGGGTTCTCGAGCGCCCGGTCGACCAGCCCGTCGGTGGGGGTTGGATCGTCCGCTCGCAGGCCCTGTTCGAACCGGTTCAGCCAGGCATGGATCTGCTCCTCGAGGAGAGCGAGAAAGATCTCTTCCCGCGTACGGAAATAGAGGTAGACCGTGCCCTTGGCCAGGCCGGCCCGAGACGCGATCTCGGCCACGCTGGCAAGGTCCCCGGCAGGCTCGAAGGACGCCAGGGCCGCGCTCAGGATCTGCAGCCTGCGCTCGCTCTTCTCTGGGCCCGTGCGCGCGCGACTCGGCATAGATGACATAAATGACCAGTGTTCAGTTGCGAATCATCAAGTGACCGCCGGTCACTTGTCAACGCCGACCGGATAGAGTGCAGCCCATGCGGCCACCTTCCGAGCCCGTTGTCGAACTGCAGTCCGAGGTGCCAGGCGATTCGGACGGAGCGACCCTAGCGGCCGTGGTCAGGGCCCTGCGCCCAGAGCTCAGCTGGCGGCAAGCAAAGGACTTGTGCTCGTCCGGGCGGGTTCTGCTCGAGGGCGCCGCGGTGCGTGATCCGGCCCGGCGAGCCGCCAAGGGACAGCGAATCGAGCTCCTCCGAGACCCCTCGGCCGACGGGGCCGCGAAGCCGATTCTGGTGCATGTGGACAGCGCAGTCGCAGTGGTCAATAAGCCGGCCGGCGTCCTGACAGTCCCGGTGGATCGCAGCGACCATGACACCCTCATTCACCGCGCCGCAGCCGCGGTTAGACGCTGGGAGACCAAGCGGGGCGGCAAGGGCAGCCCCAGCCTACGAGCGGTCCAGCGCTTGGACCGCGAGACCTCCGGCCTGCTGGTATTCGCCCGAACGATTCCCGCGGAACGCCACCTCCAGGATCAACTCAAGGCTCGCACGGTCTGGCGTCGATATCTGGCCTTGGTCGAAGGCCACATGAACGAGGCCACCTTCGTCAGCCACCTCCTCGAAAACCGTGGCGACGGCCTGAGGGGATCCTGGGAACGCCGCCGCGGCTCCAGTGTGACGCCGCCGCGCGATGCTCGTTCGGCCATCACCCACGTGCAGGTCGAGGAGCGCCTGCCGACGGCGACCCTCGTGGCCTGCCGGCTGGAGACCGGACGGCAGCATCAGATTCGTATTCATTTGAGCGAGGCTGGTCATCCTCTGATCGGCGAGACCGTCTACGTGCGCGACCCGCGCCGGGGCCCGACGTGCAACTTCCACGCTTCGCGCCCGCTGCTGCACGCCTTGGAATTGGGCTTCGAACATCCCGGGAGCGGAGAAACACTCCGCTTTGCGGTCGAGCCTCCGACGGATTTTCAGGCCGCCCTGGCCGAGCTTCGGCGCCGCACCTAGCCGGGGTCGGGTTCGGTCGGAGCGTGGGTGGCCAGATACTTCTCGAGCGTCCGGCGGCTTCGCGTCGGCACGGCCAGGAATTCCACGCCGATTCGGTTCCAGCCCCGTTCCGGCGAGTGCGTGTCGGGACCGACGAACGCCACGCGTCCCGCCGAACGAAAGACTTCGCCTTCCAGAGGAAACTCGAGGTGAATCAGCCGCTCGGGAGCGGGTTCGAGGCGGCTCGCCGCGAGCAGGCCGCCGAGGCTCAAGCGGAGCAACTCGCACGGCTGTCCCTCGATCGACCCGCTGAGCCTACTGACCGGGTAGCGGGGATGGCGCCGACGGTTGCTCTCATCCATCGCGGGCAGCGTAACACGGCGGCGCCGCGAGACCTGGTCGCTTGGTCCCGACTCCTCGGTCATCGGACCCCGTAAATATCGTTGACGCTGCGGTAGCCGTTCACTAGTCTCGCCGGACATGGCGGATCATCAAGACGACGCTCTGCTCGGCCGGCTGGCGCTGCACTTCAAGCTCATCACCCAGGAGCAGCTGGTCGAAGCGACGGTAGTGCAGGAGCGCGAGGGCGGCACCACGCAGTTCGGCGAGATTCTCGTCAAGCTGGGCTATCTCACTGGGCCGCGCCTGCAACAGCTTTTGGCCACCCAGCGCGAGTACCTGGCGAAGCGCAAGGCAGAGGCCGCTGCGAAGGCGCCGCCGCCGAGCCCCGCGGCAGTGGCCGACTCGCAGCGCGTCATCGGCGAGGCGCTCCGCGCGGTGCGGCCGCTCGATCGCGTGCTCGAACAGGCGGTGCGCCGTGGGGCGAGCGATCTGCACGTCCACAGCGAGCTGCTCTTGAAGATGCGCCTGAACGGCGAGTTGATCGAGTCGAATCCGCTCATCGACCGCAAGACCGCCGAACGGGTGATTCGTGAGGTCATGCTCCCGGATCAGCTCGCGGCTCTCGATAGCAGCGGGCAAGTGGACTTCTCCTACCACTTGCCGGGACTGGCCCGTTTTCGCTGCAACGTCTATCGCCAACAGCGCGGTCTCGACGCGGTGTTTCGCATTATCCCCGAACGCCCGCCCAGCCTGTCCGATCTCGGTCTCCCGCAAATCCTGGCCAAGCTGTCGAACTATCACCAGGGCATGGTGCTGCTCACCGGGCCCGCCGGCTGCGGCAAGTCGGCGACCATGGCCGCGATGGTCGACATCATCAACACCGAGCGCCGCGATCACATCATCACCATTGAGGATCCGATCGAGTTCGTGCACCCCTCGAAGGGCTGCATCGTCAACCAGCGCGCGGTCGGTCCGCACACCGGCTCGTTCGCCCGCGCCCTACGCGCCGCCTTGCGTGAGGACCCGGACGTGATCGCGATCGGCGAGCTGCGCGACCTCGAGACCATCTCACTCGCGCTGACCGCGGCCGAAACGGGCCATCTGGTGCTCGCGACTCTTCACACCAGTAGCGCCATTCGCACGATCAATCGCATCATCGGCGTGTTCCCAGCCGGACAGCAGTCGCAAGTGCGCACCATGCTCTCGGAGTCGCTGCGGGCGGTGATCTCGCAGCGCCTGGTGCCGCGGGCCGATGGCCACGGGCGGGTCGCGGCGCTCGAGATCCTGATCGCCAACAAGGCAGTGAGCGCGCTGATCCGCGAGGACAAGACGTTCCAGATTCGCTCGGTGCTTCAGACGCAGGCGGCGCAGGGGATGTGCCTGTTGGACGCCTCGCTGTTGAATCTGGTCAAGGCTGGCACCATCGCCAAGGCCGAGGCCCTGCGCTACGCGGAAGAGCCGCAGCGCTTCGGCGCGGTCTGAGGAGAAACCTGACATGGCGCGCCTCGACGAGCTTTTTCTCTACCTGCGCGAGCAGAACGCGTCGGATCTCCATCTCGCCGCGGGTCTCGTTCCCAGGGTGCGCCTGCACGGCACGCTGCGCGATGTGCCGGGCTGGAACGCGCTCACGGATGAAGAGCTCTTGGCCATGCTGCAGGAAGTCGCGCCCGCCGCGCGCTGGGAAGAGTTCACCTCCACCGGCGACACCGACTTTGCGTACGGGTTGGAAGGCGTGGCGCGCTTCCGCGCCAACTTCCTGCGCCAGGAGAACGGCAGCGGCGGGGTTTTCCGCATGATTCCGGAGCAGATCGTGCCGCTCGCCGAGCTTCATCTGCCGGCGGCGATCGAGTCTCTGGCTCACCTTCAGTATGGGTTGGTCCTGGTCACCGGGCCGACGGGGTCCGGCAAATCGACCACTCTGGCGGCGATCATCGACGCGGTGAACACCAACTACGCCAAGCACATCGTGACCATCGAAGACCCGGTCGAGTTCGTGCACAAGGGCAAGAAGTCGACCTTCTCGCAGCGCGAGGTGGGCACCGACACGGTGAGCTTTGCGGCCGCCCTGCGAGCGGCGATTCGTCAGGACGCCGACGTCATCCTGGTCGGCGAGATGCGCGACCTCGAGACCATCTCGCTCGCCATCACCGCCGCGGAGATGGGCGCTCTGGTCTTCGGCACGTTGCACTCGAACAGTGCCATCAACACGGTGGATCGACTGATCGACGCCTTCCCGGCGGAGGAGCAGGCTCAGGTCCGTACAACGCTCGCGGAGTCGATCGCTGGCATCGTCTCGCAGATCCTGCTGCGCACCGCCGACGGCAAGGGCCGCGTCGCGGCGATCGAAATCTTGCTGCGTTCGAGCGGGCTTCCGGGCGTCATCCGCGAGGGCAACACGCCGATGCTGACCTCGATCATCCAGGCTGGCAAGGGGCAAGGCATGCAGCTCATGGACGACGCCCTGATGGCCCTGGTCGAGAGCAAGACCATCACCCCGCGCGACGCCTACAACAAGGCGACCAACAAGGCAAAGTTCGAGCCCTTGGTGCAGGAGCCGTAGACCGCCCTCGCCGGAGTCGCGAGCTGCGGCAAGGGCGACTGCTAGATGCTCGCCAACTCCCGCGCTGCCGTGACGACGTCCGCCGCCTTTGGCAGGAAGTCGAACTCCAAAGGCGGAGAGTAGGGGACCGGCGTGTCGGGCGCGGTCACTCGCCGAATCGGTGCGTCGAGATACCAGAACAACCGGTCGGCGAGGATCGCCGCGAGCTCGCCACCCAAGCCGCCGCGGCCGGTATCTTCGTGCAGCACCAAAACGCGGCCGGTCTTCTTGGCGGTGGCTTCGATGGCCGCCTCGTCGAGCGGCCATAGTGTGCGCAGGTCGAGGACTTCGAGCTCGATGCCTTCGCCGGCGAGTTGCTCGGCGGCCGCCATCGCGGTGTAGGTCATGGCGCCGTAGGTGAGTACGCTCACGTGCTTGCCCGCTCGGCGCAAACTGGCCTGACCGATCGGTACTTCGAACTCGGCGCCGAGCGGCACGTCTTCGCGCAGGTCGTTGCGGAAAAATCCGTACAGGCCCTTCGATTCCAGGAAGATCACCGGATTGGGCTCGCGGATGGCGGCCTGCATCAGGCCCTTGGCGTCGCGCGGAGTCGAAGGCGCGACGATCTTCCAGCCCGGTGTGCGCATGAACCACATCTCGGGGCACTGCGAGTGGAAGGGTCCGCCGCCGAGTAGGCGGTTCATGGTTCCGGTGGCCCCGCCGTAGGGCAACCGAACCACCATCGGAACCGGCCGACCGCTGCGCCAATACTGCTTGGCTGCGTTGTTGACCAGCGCGTTGAAGCCGGTCGCGAGAAAATCGGCGAACTGCATTTCGGCCACCGGTAACAGACCCTCGATCGCCGCGCCGACGGCGCAGCCGATGATGGCGGACTCGGCGATCGGCAGGTTGACGCAGCGCCCGGCGCCGAACTGCTTGGCCAGGCCGCGAGTGACGCCGAACGCTCCGCCGTAGCGGCCGCCGACGTCCTCGCCGAGAACGAAGACGCGCGGGTCTTCGGTCATCGCCTCGATGAGCGCTTGGCGAATCGCTTCGTCGTAGGCCATGCGCTTGGTAGCGCCGCTTGCAGACGGCGCTCGGTTGTCGTCTCGGGTCGCATACACGCGTCCGCGATAGTCGTTCGCGGTGGGCCACTCGGCGGCGGCGGCGCGCTCGTTGGCTCGAGAGACCGCAGTCGCGGCGTCCTGCCGCCAGGTCTCGATCTCGCCGGGGGTCGTCAGCCCCTGCCGCATCAGCCGCGCCTCGTAGAGAGCGATCGGGTCAGCTGCCTCCCAGCGCAGGCGTTCCTCGTCGTATTCGTACCCGGCGACTCCGGACTCCGGCGTGCCGTGGAAGCGGTCGTCGTCATGGTGCGCATGCCCTGGGCGGCGGTAGGTCACGAGCTCGATCAGCGAAGGGCCACCGCCCGCGCGTGCCCGTTCGATCGCCCAGGCGCAGGCTGCGGCGACTTCGTCGGGGTCGTTGCCGAACACCGTGACGCCGGGCATGCCATAGCCCGCGGCACGCAGGGCGAAACGCTCTACTGCGCTCTGTTCGCTGGTGTGGGTACCGAGTGCCCAGCGGTTGTTCTGGATGATGAAGACCAGGTTCAGGCGCTGCACGGCGGCGAGGTTTACTGACTCGTGCCACTCGCCTAGGCTCGACGCGCCATCGCCGACGCAGGTCACACCGACGCGATCCTCGCCGCGCAACTTCCATGCGTATGCCATGCCGACGATGGTCTGCGTCGAGATGGTAAGGGGCGCCGAGGGCGGCAGCACGCCGTGGTCGAGATCGCCGACGTGCAGGTCGCGGCCGTCAAACGGTGTGCCTTTCAACCCCGCCTGGGCCAGGATCGGGTTGAGCGGATCCGGCATGAACATCAGCATCGCCGGAAGGTCGCGGATCAGCGGAGCAAGGATGTCGCCGCGATAGTCCTTACCGGGTGCGAACTGGGGCGGCCGCCGCAGGCGCAAGGCGGCGCCGACGATGGCCTCCTGCCCGGTAGAACGAAAGCCCTTCTGCGGGGACGGGTATTCGCCCCACTTGACGCTTTTTTTGTCGAAGGCATCCTTCAAATAAGAGTCGACGGCGCGCGCCAGGAGCATGGTGCGCAGCATTTCGCGTCGTTCGTCGCGGGCGAGCGCGGCCTTGATCCGCTGGCGTGCGAAGAAGCACCGCGCCAACTCGATCAACGCGTCGCGAGTCTTCGCCGCCTCGCCGGCGTGGCTGCGACCGGGAAACATGTCCTCGTGCGCGAAACGCGGATTGGGCTCGCAATGCTCGGCGATTGCCTGCAGGACGCCGGCTTCCAACTCGTCGAGCGTTGCGGCTGCGGGCACTCGATGGATGAGAAACGGCGCCTCGAGGGCAAGGAAGCCGTGCAACTCGCGCTGTAGATCGACGGCTATTCCGTCATCCAGGTCGGTCGTCATGCGAGAAGTATACGAGCCGCTAGAGGTATCCGAGCGCGTGCAGGGCGCGCACCGCCTCGTCGGAGAGTCGTGCCCGAGCCGGCGAGCCTGGAGCCTGGATCGACTGCTCAAGTAGCCGCAGATGGCCGAGCATGTACGCGACCCGGAGCGGCTGTCGTGCCGCGATGTCGACGGTCTCGGCGGGGTCGGTGCTGAGGTCGTAGAGCTCGGGGGAGCCGAGGGGTTGCCGGGGAACGATCAGCTTGAAATCGCCGCGCCGCAGGCTCACGCACTCGCGGCCGTTGTATTTCAGATGCGAAAAGGCGGAGCGCTCGACGGTCACCGGACCTGCCTGGAGGGCCAGGCCCATCATCTCAGGGGGCACCGGCAGGCCGGCGGCGGTGAGCAGAGTCGGCAGGAGGTCGATTTGCTGCACGATCTCGGTTCGCCGCAGACCCTCGCGCTGTCCCGGCAGCCGCAGAATGAACGGGATGTTCAGCACCTCTGCATGCAAATCGTTGGCATGCCCGAGCGTGCCGTGCTCGTCGAATTCCTCGCCGTGATCGGCGATGAAGACAACCATGGTGTCGGCGTCCAGATGGCGTCGGGCGAGGTGATCCAGCAACTCGCCGAAGGCTCGATCGGTCGCGGCTACCTCGGCTTCGTAGAGCCGGCGCAGCTCTTCCATGTGGAACGCCCGCCGCCGGCCGCGAGAGGCGAGGACCTTCGACACATCCCGCGCCGTTCCCGCCAGCGCTCGCACATCGGCGGCGTAGCGCCGGCGAAGATCGGCCGGCGGCGCGTACGGAGCATGGGGATCGAGTATGTGGAGATAGAGCAGAAAGGGGACGCCGGGAGGCCGGCGGTCGAGCCAACTGGCGCTTTCCGAGACGACTTGCGCTCCCGGTGCCAGTGGTCTCAGGAAGAATTCCCGAAAGCCCTGGCGCAATCCCGTCTGCTGGCTGACATGCCAGTTGGTACTGATCGCCGCGGTTGCGTAGCCGGCATCGCGCAGCCGCTCGGCCAGGGTGTTCGCTTCGCGTGGCAGGGCGTTGTCGAGGCCGGTGACTCCGTGCTCGGTGGGAACTTGGCCGGTGAACATCGTCGCCACCGACGGCCGAGTCCACGAGCTCTGCGCCACCGCCGACTCGAAGACTGTCGCGCGCTCGGCGAAGCCGTCGATATTCGATGTAAGTCCGGCTGCATGACCGTAGACCCCGAGCGCGTCGCGGCGCAGGGTGTCCACCATGAAGATCACGATGTTCGGCCGCCCAGCCGCGGCCTTCGCCGGTTGCGGCGCCGGCGGAGCGGCGAGCCCCGAACTCCCTTCCCCCACCAAGCGCGGAGCGAAGAGGAGAACCTCACCGGCGCCCTCGGCGCGCAGGCTCAGTCCAACCAGCCGGCGCCCCCGGCCCGGAAGGTCGAGACGCCCTGGATTCGCGGAGCTCTCGAGCGGCGACGACTCGGTCTCGCCTCCGCTCTCGAGCCGCGTGGCGAGCAGGAGGCGGGCCGATCCGGAGGCGCGGATGCCGCCGTACTCGAGATGCGCCGCGCCGGGGAGCTCGACGACGAAGTCTGACCGGCTGCCCTCTGGGAACCGCAACGCGGTGTCCTGCGCGATGGATTCCGGCAGGACGCCGGCAAGCCCCGGCCGTAGTTCGGCTCGGGGTAGCTCGGCAAGGAGGTCGTGAAGCTCGTGCTCAGGCGCGACGCGGCGACCGCATCCGACCAGGACGACGGCCGCGGCCGCGAGGGCGCGGCACCGCCGGAGCGCCGTCAGGCGCGCAGATGGTCGGCTCGCCAGTTGCGCACCAGCTGCTTGATCGTCTTGCGGTCGGTGATTTTGTCCTGCAGAACCTTCTGCGCCAGAGCCGGGAGCTCTTCGTCGCTCGCGAAGCGCAGCCCGATGAGCTGGCCGGCGGAGAACTCTCCGACCCGGCCGCGCAGGTCTGGCGGGAGCAGGCGCGCCAAGCGCTCGCGCTCCTCGACGCGGATCACTCGATCTTGCACCTTGAGCGGGAACGTACGCAGGTACCAAGAGATCAGCACCAGGGCCACGGCCACGCCGATGTCGGCGAGCGCGTTCAACTCGAAGGTATGCCCGTAGCGGCCATAGAGGCGCCAGGCGTAGAGCACGCGCCAGACCAGATTGAGTACCAAAATGCCGAACAGCACAAAGTGGTACCCGGGCACCCACTTGGAGTGATTGCCGATGTTCTGTTCTTGCTCTGCCATGGTGGGCCTCCGTTGAGAGAACTGGTGGACGGGCCTTCAACCGCCGATGTGGGACATCTCGACCTTCTCGACCGGCGTCGGCAGGGAGGCGCGGAGCTCGGAGTACCGGTCATCGCGCCGAGTCCACACCGAACGCACGGCGGCTTCGAGTTCTTCGTCGCTAGCCCCGCCGCGCAGCAGGGCGCGCAGATCGAAGCCGTCGCGGGCGAAGAGACACGTGAAGAGGCGGCCTTCGGGCGACAGCCTGGCGCGGGTGCAATCGCCGCAGAAGGGCTGTGAGACCGAGGCGATGACGCCGATCTCTCCCGCGCCGTCGGCGTACGCCCAGCGCTCGGCGACCTCGCCGCGGTAGGTGGGGTCGAGCGGCACGAGCGGGAACTCGGCGGCGATGCACGCGATGATTTCCCGCGCCGTGACGACCTGATCGCGGCGCCAGTGATTGGTGTTGCCGACGTCCATGTACTCAATGAAGCGCACGATGGTGCGCGAGCCACGAAAGTGTCGCGCCAGGTCGAGCACCAGATGGTCGTTCACGCCGCGCTGCACCACGGCGTTGACCTTGATCGGCGCGAGGCCAGCCGCGTTCGCCGCGTCGATCCCGCGCAGCACCGTGTCGACCGAGACTCCGCTGCCGTTCATGCGCTGGAAAACCGCGTCGTCGAGCGCGTCCAGGCTGACCGTGACGCGGCTGAGGCCGGCGGCGCGCAGGCGTTGCGCGAACTGCGGCAAGAGGACCCCGTTGGTGGTCAGGGTGAGGTCCTCGACGCCGGGAATTGCGGCCAGCTGCGCGATCAGCTGGTCAACGTCGCGCCGAACCAGCGGCTCGCCACCGGTGACGCGGATCTTGCGCGCTCCGAGCGGCGCCAGGATGCGGACCAGCCGCGAGATTTCCTCGTAGCGCAGCAGCTCGTCGTGGCCGAGAAAGGGGAACGTTGGACCGAAGACCTCGCGCGGCATGCAATAGGTGCAGCGCAGGTTGCAGCGATCGGTCACGGAAACACGCAGATCGCGCAGCGGTCGCGCGCGCGAGTCCAGGAGAGTCATACATCGAAGTATAGATGGTGAGGAGGCGAAGGCCCGCGGGCCTCGCCAAGCTTTCGCGAGGCTCGCGTAACATGCCGCGGTGAGCGAGCCGCGAAGTACTTTGATTCATCTCGATGAGGGCCTCGCCGTGTTCGCCAAGCCGCCGGGATTGAGCCTGGCGACGCGGCCGAGCGAGCCCGGGGCGGCGGTTGCGCGCCTGGCGGCTTCCCTGAGCCCATCCGATCGCGCGCGGCTTGGCAACGGCGAGCTTCACCTCGTGCATCGGCTCGATGTCGGAACCTCAGGCCTGGTTTCGGTGGCCCGGGATTCCGAGGTTCACCGAGAGCTGGTGCGAGCCTTCACCGAGCGTCGGGTCGAGAAGACCTACCTCGCGCTGGTTTGGGGCCGCCCGAAGCCGGGGCAGGGCGAGTGGAGCCAGCCGCTGGGCCCCGATCGCAAGGACCGACGGCGGATGAAGGTCGATCCCGACGGGCGACCTTCGCGATCGCGTTACGCCATTCTCGAGAGCGGCCACGGAGTCACCTTGCTCGAGCTCAAGGCGCTCACCGGTCGCACCCACCAGCTGCGCGTCCACGCGGCCCATGCTGGGCACCCCATCGTGGGCGACGACTTCTACGGCGGCCCGCGTCATCACGGCGTGCGCGATCGCGCTCTGCGAAAAGTCCTTGCGCCCAGCCACACGTTGCTCCATGCCTGGCGCTTGACGGTGCCCTGGCAGGGTGCGGCACGAGCCTTCGAGGCCGGCCTGCCGCCGCAATTCGAGGCCGCGCTGGCCGCCTGCGGTTGGCGGTTGACGCCGGCCGAGGCCGGGCCCCCGGTCGCCTAGTGGACCTGGTGCGCCTCGGGTAGCCCCAGCGCGGGCACCGAGTGGGCAGCGCGGTCTTCCGGTAGCTCCTGAATCACCGCGATGAAGGCCTCGACCACGTCGGGATCGAACTGCCGGCCCGCTTCGCGGCGCAGCTCGTCGATCGCGACTTGGCGTGAGCGTCCGGCGCGGTACGGGCGGTCCTCGGTGATCGCGTCGTAAGTGTCCACCACCGAGAGGATGCGCGCCCCGAGCGGAATTTGTGTCCCCGCCAAGCCGAAGTAGCCCGGATAGGTGACGTCCTCGCGGCGGCCATCCCAGCGCTCCTGGTGATAGCGGATGAGCGGTTCGACCTCGCGCAGCTCCTCGACTCCATTGACGATCCGCAGGCCGATTTCGACGTGCTGCTCCATGATCGCCTTCTCTTCCGGCGTCAGCGGACCAGGCTTATTCAGGATGCTCTCCGGCACCCCGATCTTGCCCACGTCGTGGAGAACCGCGCCGTGACGCAATAGGCTCAGATCGCGCTCGCTCATGTCGAGACGCGCGCCGACCCGCACCGCCAGCATCGCGACCCGCTGCACGTGGCCTTGCGTCGACGGATCCTTGGCCTGGATCGCGCCGGCGAGCGAGGCGACGGCGACCTCGAAGTCGCGGCGCAGCTGCTTTTGCTGCTCGCGCAGGCGCTCGAGCAGCCGGCGGTTCCGGCTCGCCAGCCAGCCGCCCAGCACGGCGAAGCCGGTGAACACCGCGACGCTGCTGTAGCCGGGCGCAAGCAGCTGCTGCAGCGCCGTACCTTGGGCGCTGAGGCTTTGGATGGGCGCCGAGACCAGGGCGCCCATGTACGCCGAACAGGCGATTCCGTTGACCAACAGAGCTGGTCCGATGCCGCCTTGGAGCGCGGCGAGCGCGATCGGTATCGAGAGCATGACCGCCAGCCAATGCGGGAAGCCCCAGCCGAAGCGGGGCAGCAGGAATGCGGGAGCGAGCGCGCAGACGAGAAGTGCCGCGCTGAGCTCCACCGAGCCGCTGTTGCGGAGCCAGTCGCTGAGCGCGATCCGCTCCTTGGGGATCATCAACACCTCGGGACGGAGGAAGGCGAGCAAGGGCATGCCGAGGGCAAGCGCCGCGATCAGATCGCTGGTCCACCAGAACGAGAGATTGCGCAGGATCGCGCTCGACTGCGCAGGCAGGAAGCCCAAGTAGAGCAGCACCGCCGTGCCGAGCACCGCGGAGAGCAAGGTGGGCAGCACACCACCGAAGACGATCGTCCGCCAGAGGCGAGTCCAGGCGCCGCCATTGCAGTGGCGCAGAGCGATGGCCGGGACGAGCGCGGTGGCCCCGTGCACGAGCACGAACAGTGCGGCGCCGGTCGGCGTCGCGGCAGCGCCGAACTGCGACAGCGCGGCGCCGATGCAAACGCCGAGCACTCCCCAGCCGCCGAAGGCTGCTGCCGCGGCGAGGATCACCGCCGCCGGGGGAAAGAGAAACGACGCGCCGTCAGGCTGAAGGAAAAGCGCCGAGAGGTCGGAGGCCAGCTTGAACGCGAGCGCCGTGCCGAGTGCCGCCGCGACACCGTTCACTCCGCGCAAGCCTGTGAGTGGACCGCTGGGAGCGATCGTTCTCTCGGCTGCGACGTGAGTGCGCATGACGCCTCCCGCTGGAAGGAACTGCCAGCGAGAATACCAGCCGCGTCAAGAGTTCGTGAAGATCAGGGCCAGCCAGCGAAGTAACCGCTGACATCGAGCACGCAGTGCACGGTGCCACTGGGCTGGCCGTCGAAGACCGTCAGGACGCCGCCGGTTCCCAGATTCACGACCGCGTTGTTAGCGCGCGTCCGCCCAGCATCGAAGCTGATGGCGCTCGCTTCGGGGCGCGGCGTCGAGCCGGCGAAAAGCCTCAGGTGCCCGCCGCTGGTGGCGCTCACGGCCGTGACGTTGAGCGCCAACGCTTGCGCTTGCGGAGGCACGCCGCAGGTTCCCGAGACCGGGAACGAGCGGTCCGTTGCCGCTTGCAAGGCCGGCCCACCGAGGCTGCCCGCCGCTCCGCGAGTGTCGACGAGCCGACAGGGAGCGAGCGTGAAGTACCGCAGGGGAACCGTCTGAGCGCAGGAGGTCGAACAGGAGAAGCCGTACAGGTTGAGCGTCCACCCGAAGATGCTGCCGCTGTCGATGAAATTGTCATCTCGAACGTAGAGATTCCACACGCCGTTCGCCGCAGGGCCCGAGAGGCCTGCGAAAGCAGCCAGCGGTGCCGTGTAGGGGCCGGCCGGAGCAGGTGCGGGAAACACGTCGGTGTTCTCGTCCAGGTTGGTCGGCAGGAAAGTGCCGCTCGACAGTGTCGCGCCGGGCGAGCTCGCCGCCAAGTCGTCGAAGGTCAGGTTGATGCTGTTGACGCCGTTGCCGGCGCCGACATCGGACATGAAGAGCGCCTTCTGTCCTCCGGGGCCGACGAGCAGTACGTCTACGTCGGCGGGGAACGTGTGCGTCAAGCCGCCGAGCGTCACGGTGGCACGGCTGATGGGACCGGAGAAGCCGGCGACCGTGAGGGTCGAGGGGTACGGGAAGGCGGCCGACAAGTCCTGGATCAGGATGCCCCCGGCATTCGAGACTGCGAGCGGGATCTGCAGCGGCGCACCGAGAAGCAGTTTGAAGGTCGCGCTACCCCGATCCACCGGCCCGTCTTGGAGGCGCAGGTTGGCGGTGATCGTCCCACCACAGGTTCCCGCGGCGGTGAAGTTGAAGGTCCGCGCGACGGTCGAGCCGGGCCCGACCGCGCCGAAGGACTGCGGTCCGCTCTGAAGAGTGACCCCTCCCGTCGCTTCGAGGCTGCCCACGAGATTCAGTGTCGCCGCGGATCCGAAGTTGGTGAGCCCCAGAGTCACCACGACGGCTTCGCCGGGCTCGATCGCCTGGTTCAGGGGCGTGCAGCTCTCGGCGGCGATCGTCACTCCGGCCGCGGCGAGCACCGGCCCCGGGCCGTCCTTGGGGATCGCGGCGAACCGGACGTCGGGTTGGTGGGAGTGGATCCCCTGGGCGAGCCGGTTGTCTCCCCAGGTCCGGTAGTACGTCGCGTTGTCGGCCACCGCCGTGTCGTAGTCGCCCATGTAGTCCAGGCTCAGTGCAGGGTCCTGTCCACGGACAACCGGAAAGGGCGCATCGGTGATCCGGTAGTCCGCGCCAAGGGTGAGGTTGGTGCCAGAGATCTTTGCGCTCCTGCCGTAGATGTCGATGAGCGAGTTCGACGGGTCGAGTCTGCGGTCGTACCAGCTCACGAAGAGCCCGGTGCCGTCGGGCGTGATCGCGACCACCGGGCCCCAGTTGTCGTTTGTGCCGCCATCCATGTTGACCTGCTCGGGAACGCTCCAGGAAGCGCCGCCGTCCATCGTTCGAGTGAGATAGACGTTCGCCTTGTCGGGCCCGCTGAGCGCGGTGTCGTTGTACACCGCATAGAGCTGCTGGGGATCGTTCGGGTTGGCCACGACCTGGGGAAAGGCATTCGTCGTGAACCCCCCGCCGAGACCGAGATCGCCCCACGGGCCGGTGGTGCGGAGGGTCGCGACAGTGGTCGCTGGGTCGAAGTTGAGGCCGCCGTCGCGCGACTTGCGCACCAGGAGAGTCGTGCCGCTCAGCCAGAACGCATAGATCGCGTGGTCGACGCCGACCACCACCCAGGCGCCCTGTCCGGCGCCCAGCAGCCTACGGTCGGTCCAAGTCACGCCGTCGTCGGTCGAGCGCGTGAAGATCAGGCCGCCGCCGGGGCCGGAGTCCCGGAATGAGAGGTAGAAGTTGCCTTGCCCGACGCCGGAGACGTTGTCCGCGGCGAGCCATGGCTTGTCGAGGGTTCCGCCACCGGCAGCGCCATTCACCGGCGGAGCGAAGCTCGCGCCGTCGCTGGTCGACCGGAAGACCTGAATGACCGCGCCACTGAGCCGTCCCTCGGTGGCGAGGACGATGGTGCCGGTCGAGGCGCTTCGCGCGAGCGTCGGATAGCCTCCGTCACCGTCGGTACTGTTCGGCAGGATGCCGAGGTCGGTCCAACTGGCGCCGCCGTTCGTCGAGCGCGCCCAGCCGGTGAGGTGGCTGGCGCCGCCGACTGAAGAGCCGGTGTCGTTGAACGCCGCGACGAGCGTGCCTGCGGCCCCGAGGACGAGCGCCGTGCCGCTCTGCGTGTCTCGCTCCGTTGCATCGGTAGCCGGATCGTTGACCAGAACGTTGGGCAGGGCTTGGATGGCGGGCTCAGCGCTCCAAGTCAAAGCCAGGCTGACTGCCAAGGCGAGCGCCGGACGACGAGTCGCGGATCGCATCATCTTGCCACTCAGGCGAGAACGACGGTGGCGCGTCGCGGGTACTTCGTCGACACGTAGTCGTCGATGATGCGACGGAAGGCCTCGGCGAGCTCGGTGTAGTTGCCGCGCAGGGTGGTGAACTTCTCGCCGTCGACGAACACCGGGCAAGTCGGCGCCTCGCCGGTGCCGGGCAGGCTGATCCCGATGTTGGCGGCCTTCGATTCGCCCGGCCCGTTGACCACGCAGCCCATGACCGCGACCGTCATGGTCTCCACACCCTCGTAGGTGATCTTCCACTCGGGCATGCGCTCGCGGACGTAGTCCTGCACTTTTTCGGCGAGCTCTTGGAACGTGGTGCTCGTGGTCCGTCCGCAGCCCGGGCAAGCGGTGATGCTGGGCGAGAACGAGCGCAGACCGAGCGCCTGCAGCAGCTCGCAGCAGGCGTAGACCTCCTCGCGACGATCGCCGCCCGGCTTCGGAGTGAGCGAAGTGCGGATGGTGTCGCCGATGCCCTCACTCAGCAGGATCGCCATCGCCGAGGACGACCACACCAAGCCCTTGATCCCCATGCCCGCCTCGGTGAGCCCGAGGTGGAGGGGCTGCTCGGTCCGTTGGGCAAGCTCGCGGTAGACCGCGATCAGGTCGCTCGGCCGCGAGACTTTGCACGAGATGATGATCTGGTCCTGGCGCAGGCCGCTCTGCAGCGCGAGCTCGGTCGATTCGACCGCCGACAGCACCATGCATTCGTTGACGATCTCCTGCGAGGAGAAGCCGAGCTCGAGGTCGGTGTTCTCCTGCATCTTGCGCATCACCAGCTCCTGGTTCAGCGAGCCGCCGTTGACGCCGATGCGCACCGGCTTCCCGTTGTCTACCGCCACCTGACAGATGGTGGAGAACTGCTCGTCGCGCCGCCGCCCGTGTCCGACGTTGCCGGGGTTGATGCGGTATTTGTCGAGCGCCAAGGCGCAGTCCGGGTACTGGGTGAGCAGCAAGTGGCCGTTGTAGTGGAAATCGCCGATCAGCGGTGCGTCGACACCCGCTTCGAGCATCCGGCGCTTGATCTCGGGAACCGCGGCTGCGGCCTCGGGCAAATTCACCGTGATCCGCACGAGTTCGGAGCCTGCCCGGGCTAGGTCTATGCACTGCTTGGCGGTGCCGGCCGCATCGGCGGTGTCGGTGTTCGCCATCGACTGCACGACTACCGGGGCGCCTCCGCCGACCTGGACGCTGCCGATGCGCACCCCCACCGTGCGGTGGCGAGGGCGGTGGACGGAAGTCTGTGGAGTCGCGGACATGGCGGGGTCGAAGTTTATCCCTCCAGGTCGAGCGGGCGAAACCGATCGGGCTGGTGGAAGTTGGGGCGAGGACCGGGCAGTGGAATCGCCGCCAGGTAACGCCGAGCGTCGCGGGGCCCGTGGATCGCGTACGCGTTGCCAGTGAGCCCGATGAGTGGGGGCAGGAACGACGCCGGAATCACCGCCTCCCCGCGCCAGCGGTTGCCGGCGATCTCGGCGCGGTACACGAGCGGCAAGGCCCAGTCGATGGCGTTGCGCACCCCAAGCATGCGGAGCACCAGGTGGTGGCCGTGAGGCGAGAGCTCGACTTCGGTGTACGGGATCCGCCCCACGTCGTCCGGCGGCCCGGCCAGGAAGACCTCGACGACCTCGAACTCCCACAAACGGTCGCAGGGTCCCGGGCGAGCCGGCGGGGCGGGATCTCCATGAAACGGCGCCTCGACCCTCAGCCGGAGGCCGGCCCCGGAGCGATCGACCAGCACGGTGACCTGCTCGCTTTCTGGGATTGGCACCCCCTGCCAAGTTTTGGCGATCTGTAGGACTTCGGTCATCCCGGTATTATCCGGTAAATTCTCCTCTTGGTTTGTGAGCATGGATCAATTACTATCGAGGCATAGGTCACAGGTAGGAGTCCGGCAATGCTGCAGTCGATCTCCCTCAAGCGTCACCATCCTCGCATTCCTTATGTCACCCCGATGCTGGTCAAGCGCGTGGGCACCGCGACGCCCGACCTCGAGCAGATCACGCGCACCCAAGTCCTCGGTCTGGGCGGCTGCATGTTCACCAGCGAGAAGACCCTCGGGGTCAACTCGATCCTGGCCGTCCTAATCACGGTCGCGGGACGAGTCTTTCGCGCCAAGGCCCGCGTGGCCTGGGAACGGCGCGCGGATGAGGGTGTCGAAATCGGCGTCGAGTTCCTGAACGTCGATCACTTGGAACGCGCCCTGCTCGAGAGCGTCGTACCCGCAACCCACTAGACCTACGCCTTCGAGCATCGCTCGATGGTAGCAAGGCGGCGCTCCATCCGTGGGGCCTGCGAGTCCGTAACTTCAGGTGATGCGCGACATCTTCGTCAGCGGGGGAACCGGCTATCTCGGCCGGGCCCTGGTTCCGGCGCTCGTTCGCCGGGGGCATCCGGTGCGTGTGCTGACCCGGGGCCGGCTGGGGAGCGACCCCTCCCTGGTGCGCGGCGACGCGCTGGAGGCCGCGACCTTCGCCGGTTCTATTCGTCCGTCCGACACCTTCCTGCACATGGTCGGCCTGGCGCACCCGGCGCCTTGGAAAGCGGCGCAGTTCGAGGCCGTCGACGTGGCTTCGGTCCGGGCCACACTCGCGGCCGTGAAGGGCGCCGGGCTGTCGCATCTGGTGTACGTGAGCGTGGCGCAGTCGGCGCCGTTCATGGCCGCGTACACCTACGCTCGGGCCCGCTGCGAGCGTTGGATCGTGGAGAGCGGAATTCCGGCCACCTTCCTGCGCCCTTGGTACGTGCTCGGGCCTGGGCACCAGTGGGCGTCCCCGGCTGGCGCGAGGAAGCGCTGCGGCTCGGACTCGTGACCCTGCCCGAGATGGTCACGGCGCTGGTCTGGGCGATCGAGAACCCAGCTGAGGTCGGCGCCAGTCCGCGCGTGGTGGACGTGCCCCGCATACGCACGCTGTCGCGTCCCCCGACATTGTAAGATCCAACCTGCGGCGTTCGCCGCCAGCTCGGAGGATCCACGGTGATCGCAGTCATTGGTGGCGCGGGCTACATCGGCTCGCTGATGGTGAAACGTCTACTCGCCAAGAGCGAGTCGGTGGTGGTGTTCGACAACCTGTCGCGGGGCCACCGCGAGGCGGTGCGCCCGGGTGCGGAGCTCGTCGAGGGCGATCTGCGGCGTCCGCAGGATCTCGAGCGTTTGTTCGCTGGACGCGCCATCGAATGCGTCATGCATTTCGCCGCGCTCGCCTCGGTCGGCGAGTCCGTGCGCGTGCCGGAGCTCTACTACGACAACAACCTGGTGGGTTGCTTCCACCTGCTCGAGGCGATGCGCGCGCACGGGGCGCGGCGGCTGATCTTTTCTTCGACAGCGGCGACGTACGGCGAGCCCGAGACCGTGCCGATCGACGAGCAGCATTCGCAGATTCCGACCAATCCGTACGGCGAGACCAAGCGCGCCGTCGAGCAGATGCTGCGCTGGTACCACGGTGCGCACGGGTTGAGCTCGATCTCGCTGCGCTACTTCAATGCCGCCGGCGCGGACCCGGAGGGCGAGCTCGGGGAGCACCACGAGCCCGAGGAGCACCTGATCCCGAACGTGCTCTTCGCCGCGGCGGGTCGGCGCGGACCGGTGCATGTGTTCGGCGACGACTGGCCGACGCCGGACGGCACCTGCGTGCGCGACTACGTGCACATCGACGACCTGTGCTCGGCGCACTACCTGGCCCTCGAGCGCTTGCGCGGGCGCGACGCCTGCGAGGCCTTCAATCTGGGTTTCGGCGATGGTTTTTCGGTCCTCGAGGTGATCCGAGCGGCCGAAGCGGTGACCGGACAGCCGATTCCGTGGCAGCCCGCAGCGCGGCGCCCTGGCGATCCCGCCCGGCTCGTCGCCTCGGCGGAGAAGGCCCGGCGCGAGCTCGGGTGGACGCCGCGATCGAGCGCTCTCTCGACCATCCTTACCCACGCCTGGGCGTGGCATCGGAGCCATCCCGCCGGCTACGGCTGAGCAGCTCTAGTAGGATCACCGCGTGAGCGAAGCCGCAGCGGTAGCCGAAGGATCGAGCTGGACGCCGACCTCCTGGCAAGCGCTTCCGGCCCGCCAGCAGCCGGAGTATCCGGATCGCGCGGCACTCGATCGGGCCATCGCGAGTCTGTCGCAGCTGCCTCCGCTGGTGACGTCCTGGGAGGTGGAGGGACTCCGCGCCCAGCTCGCCGACGCCGCGGCGGGCAACAGCTTCCTGCTCCAGGGCGGCGACTGCGCCGAAACCTTCGAGGATTGCACCTCGGCGGCGATCGCCAACAAGCTGAAGATCCTTCTGCAGATGAGCTTGGTGCTGGTGCACGGAGGGCGCAAGCGCGTCATCCGTGTCGGCCGCTTCGGCGGTCAGTACGCCAAGCCGCGCTCCGAGGACCGCGAGGTGCGAGGCGGTGTGTCGCTGCCGAGCTATCGCGGCGACCTGATCAATCATCCGCCGTTCACGCTCGCCGCGCGGACGCCGGACCCTGAGCTTCTGCTTCGCGGCTACGAACGCGCGGCGCTGACGGTGAACTTCATCCGTGCGCTGATCGATGGCGGCTTCGCGGACCTTCATCACCCAGAGTACTGGGACCTCGATTTCGTCCGCCATTCGCCGCTCGCCGCCGAATACCAGCGCATGGTCGAGGCGATCGGAAACTCGCTCCGTTTCATGGAGACCCTGGCCGGTCAGCAGATCGGCACCATGCGCCGGATCGACTTTTTCACCAGCCACGAGGCGCTGCACTTGCACTACGAACAGGCGCAAACGCGCCGGGTGCCGCACCGCACCGGCTGGTACAACCTGGCGACGCACTTCCCCTGGATCGGCGTACGCACGGCTGACCCGGGCGGCGCGCACATCGAGTTCATGCGCGGCATCGCCAACCCGCTGGGGATGAAGGTCGGGACCAGCATGCCGGTCGAACAGGTCCTGGCTCTGGCCGACGTGCTCGATCCGCAGCGCGAGCCCGGCCGCCTGACGCTGATTCACCGCTTCGGAGTGAACCAGCTCGCGACCCACCTGCCGCCGCTGGTCGAGGCCTTCAAATCACGCGGTCACGGGGTGCTGTGGGTGTGCGACCCGATGCACGGCAACACCGAGACCACCGCCGACGGTACCCGCACGCGGCGGTTCGAGCACATCCTGTCGGAGCTCGAACAGTCGTTCGACATTCACGCGCGACTCGGCAGCCGGCTCGGCGGAGTGCATTTCGAGCTCACCGGAGAGAATGTCACTGAGTGCATCGGCGGCGCCCGCGGTCTGGCCGCGGAGGACCTGAAGCGCGACTACCGCACGCAAGTCGATCCGCGATTGAACTACGAGCAGTCGCTCGAAATGGCGATGCTGCTAGCGCGCCAGATGGCGCGCGCGTCCTGAAACATTGCGCCAAATGGCGCCAGCGAGCTGTTTGGGGCCCAACCGAGGTCCAGGAGGTTGCATGAGTGAAATCGAGGCTCGCGGTTACGCGCATTCCGATGCGCTGGTCTCTACGGCGTGGGTCGCCGAGCATCTGCAGGACCCGGGCGTCCGCATCATCGAGTCGAACGAGGATCCGCTGCTCTATCCCTCGGGGCACATCCCAGGCGCGGTCGAGGTCGACTGGGTAAGAGACCTCAACGACCCCCTACGTCGCGACTATCTGCAACGTGAGGGGTTCGAGGCTCTGATGTCGCGTATCGGCGCCACGCCGCAGACGAAACTGGTGCTCTACGGCGACAAGAACAACTGGTGGTCTTGCTATGCGCTCTGGGTGTTCCAGCTGTTCGGGCACAAGAATGTGATGGTGATGGACGGCGGGCGGCTGAAGTGGGAGAAGGAAGGCCGCCCGATGGTGCGCGAAGTTCCCGCGTACGCAGCGACGAAGTACGGCGCTCCCGAGCGCGACGACTCGCGTATCCGCGCTTTCCGCGACGACGTGATGAAGCACCTCGATGCGAAGAAGCCGATGGTCGACGTGCGGAGCCCCGAGGAGTTCAACGGCACGCGCCTGCACATGGAGGCATATCCCAACGAAGGCGCGCTTCGCGGTGGACACATCCCGGGCGCGGCCAACGTGCCATGGGCGCGCGCCATCGTGCCCGACAACGGCACCTTCAAGAGCGCCGAAGCGTTGCGCGCGATCTACGAGGGAGAGAAGGGCCTGAAGCCGAGCGACGACGTGATTGCGTACTGTCGCATCGGCGAGCGCAGCAGCCACACCTGGTTCGTGCTCACCTACCTGCTGGGCTATTCGAAAGTGCGCAACTACGACGGGTCGTGGACCGAGTGGGGCAACCTGGTGGGCGTGCCGATCGAGAAGTGATGACGGCGATCCCACCGATCCCCACGAAGTTGTCCGAATTCCTCGCCGACTTCGAGGCGCTGGCCGACCGTTCGGAGCGCATCGAAGCGCTCATCGGTATCTCCAAGCGCTACCGTCCGGTCCCGGCGGACATCGCGTCGCCGCCCTACTCGGAGGCCAACAAGGTGCCGGCGTGCGAGTCGCAGGCGTACGTATGGTCGCTGCCGGATGGGTCAGGAAACCTGACGTTCCACTTCGCCGTGCTGAACCCGCAGGGAATCTCCGCGATGGCGCTGGCGGTGATCCTCGAGGAGAACGTTTCGGGGTCTCCGGCGTCGGCGATCGCTCAGATTCCGAGCGACATCGTGTACGGCATCTTCGGCCAGGAGCTCTCGATGGGGAAGTCGATGGGCCTGATGGCGATGGTCTCGATGGTGCGCTCGGCGGGTGAGCGCTTTGCCAGCGCCGCACTTCAGAGGAAGTAGAGCGTTTCGTCGACCTTCGGTCGCCGGGCAGCCTTGGCGGCCTTCCGCACCTGGAAGAAGTCCGAGAGATCGCCGTCGTCGTCGGTGCCGCCCTCGCCGCTCATCTCGGACTCGAGCTCGTCGGGATCCTCGCCCGACTCGAGACGGCGCAGCATCTCTTCCATGCGCGGCCCGGCGTCGAGCCCGGTCGCGTCGCCGAACTTTCGCAGCATGCGGGCCAGGGCTCGCGGGTCTTCGGGGCCGTCGCCGTCACCGAAGCCCTCCATTTCGCCAGCCATTGCGGCCATGGCGCGTTCCATGCGCTCCTCGTCGAGATTGCCGCCCAGGTCGCCCAGCGCAGACTCGTCGTCGGACTCTTCCTTTGGCGATCCACCGCGCAGGGCGGCGAAGCGTGAGGGCTTGCGCTCGAGATTCACCCGGCCGCAGCGTGGGCAGCTCGGGCGGGAGTCGGTATCGATGCTCGAGGAGAAGAAGCTATAGACCGTATTGCAGTCAGGACAGTAGAACTCGTAGATCGGCATGCACGCGACATACTATCCGCCGAACCAATGCCGACTGAAACCAGCGGGGCCTCCCGGGTCGCGGCGGGAATCCTGGCCAGCCGGATCGCCGGCTTCCTGCGCGAACGCGCCATGGCGCACTACTTCGGCGTCGGGCCGCACGCCGACGTCTTCCGCACCGCCCTGCGCGGACCGAATCTCCTGCAGAACCTGCTCGGCGAAGGCACGCTCTCGGCGTCCTTCATTCCGATCTACTCGCGGCTGCTCGCCGAGGGCAAGCGAGAGGATGCCGGCCGCTTCGCCGGTGCGATGTTCGGCCTGCTGCTGGCCGCGGCGGGAGGCTTGGCGCTCCTAGGCGTGCTCTTCGCGCAGCCAATCGTCACCGTGCTCACGCCCGGCTTCCTGGCGGATGCGAAGAACGGCGCGGCGATCGATCGCTTCCCGCTCGCCGTCGCGGCGGTGCGCTGGATCTTCCCCATGACCGGCATTCTGGTGCTCTCGGCGTGGGCCCTCGGGGTCTTGAACAGCCATCGTCGTTTCTTTCTCGCGTACTTCGCTCCGGTGCTCTGGAACGTCGCGATCATCGGGGCCCTGTGGTGGGCGGGCCACCACGGTGGCCCAGGCGCCGCCGCCGCCGTGCCGCTCGATCGACTGTTGCAGGCGGCCTGTGCCGGCGCGTTGCTGGGAGGCTTCCTCCAGTTCGCGATTCAGATGCCGCTGGTGTTGCGGCTGATGCGCGGGTTTCGCGTCTCGTGGTCGCTCGCGGTGGGCGGTGTCCGGCCGGCCCTTCGCGCCCTGTGGCCGGCCATGGCCGGACGGGGCGCGGTGCAGGCGGCGGCCTATCTCGATCAGTTCCTGGCCTCATTCCTGGTTCCCGGAGCGGTGGGCGCGCTCGGCTACGCCTTCACGCTCTACGCCCTTCCGGCGGCGCTGTTCGGCACTTCGGTCGCCGTCGCCGAGCTGCCGGAGCTTTCCTCGGCGAAGCTCGGCCCGGAGCATTCCGAGTTGGTCGAACGGCGCCTGTCGCTCAGCTTGCAGAGCGTTGGATTCATGAATATTGCTGCCAGCTTCGCGTATGCGGGATTCGGACTGCTGGTGGTCGGGGCGCTCTATCGCACGGGCAGCTTCAATGCCGCCGACGGTTGGCTGACCTACCTGGTACTCGCGGGCTTCACGGTTGGGCTGGCCCCCGGGGGCTGCTCGAGGCTGCTCCAGAACGCGTTCTATTCCTTCGGCGATACCCGTACTCCGGCGCGCATCGCGGTTCTGCGGGTCGGGCTGTCGGCGCTCCTCGGAGTTCCCGCCATGCTGTTGTTGGATCGCGTGGCGCTGGCCGACTGGGTGGGGCAGCCGAGCACCCTGCGCCTGGGTGCCGCCGGACTTTCGCTCGCCACCGGCCTCGCCGCGTGGGTGGAGCTGTTTCAGCTCGACCGCCGGCTGCGCCAGCGATTGCCGGGCTTTCACCTCCCCCTGGCGGGTTTCGGCCGGATGATCCTGGCGGCCGCTGGAGCCGGCGCACCCGCCGCACTGGCGTGGTGGCTCGTCCGGGCGCTGCATCCGGTGGTCGCCGCTGCGGCCGTGCTCGGAGTCTTCGGCGGCTCGTATCTGGGCCTAGCGAGCGTTTTTGGGGTCCAAGCCGCCAAGGGCTGGCTCGAGCGCCTGAGAACTCTTGGCCGTCGTGGCCGTAGAATCCCCTTGTGAGCCGGACGATGAAAGCGTTGGGAACACTCCCCCGGGGAATCGCCGCGGCGGGAGCTCTGGCTCTGTTCACCTCCTGCGCGGCGATTGACTCGACCGGCCGCGTCCGCGACCTCGACGCCGCCTTGCGCGCCCGGGCGCTGAATCCAGCCGCGGTCGTGGTTCCATTCGCGGTCAGCGATTCGATGCGGGTCTGGGCCCGCGCCCAGGTGAACGCGGACGCGCCGCCGAAGGAGAAGCTGCGCCAACTGCTAAGCGCCCTGCTCGCCAAAGAGGGCATGAACCTGGAGTACCAGAGCGACAACACCGCTACCGCCGAGGAGGTCTTTGCCAGCGGGCGAGCGAACTGTCTCTCGTTCACCAACATCTTCGTCGGCTTGGCGCGCGAGATCGACGTGCCGGCGTATTTCGTCGAGGTTAAGGATCTGCAGGGCTTCACCAAGGAAGGCGACCTGATCATCGTATCCGGGCACGTGACCGCGGGCTATGGAGACAAGAGCGATCAGACGTTGCTCGACTTCACGCTCGGGCAGGCCAAGGCCTACCGTCAGGTGCGCACGATCTCGGATCTCACCGCGATCTCGATGTTCTATTCCAATCGCGGCGCGCGTCTGCTGCGCGACGGAGATAACCCATCGGCCGAGCGTTGGCTCGCCACGGCGGTCGCTCTCGACGCCGGCCTGCCCGGAGCTTGGGTCAACTATGGTGTGGCGCTGCGCCGACTGGGCAAGATGGACGCGGCCCAGACCGCCTACCGCAAGGCCTTGGAGGTCGACCCCAACGCGCTCTCCGCGTATCAGAATCTGGCGGCCCTGCTGAGGATGGAAGGCAAGGAATCCGAGGCGATGGACCTGCTCGCCTTCGTGGATCGCCGCGACAACAAGAATCCGTGGAGCTATCTCGATCTCGGCGACCTCAATCTTCGCCACGGACGCGTGGTCGAAGCGGAACGCTTCTATCAGCGTGCCATGCGTCTTGCGAACGACGATCCGGAGCCGTATTCAGCCATGGGCCTGCTGAGCCTCCAATCGGGCGATTCGACCGGGGCCCGAAAATGGCTGCGCAAGGCCGAGCACCAAGGCGGCCCGAAAGGCACGCGAACCGAGCAGCTGGCTCAGCGTCTGAACGCGGCGCCCGCGACGCCGGTGCGCTCCGCTCAGCGTCGGCAGCCCTCGATCCCGCCGAGCCAAACGAGCTTCGCCTCGCCGCCGTCCCTGAACTGAGCATGGCGTCGCCGGCCGGCGCACGACCCTCCGCACCGCCGTCGGGAGCGTGGCGGGTTTGGATCGATACCGGCGGTACCTTCACCGATTGCCTGGCAATCGACCCTTCGGGCGCGGTGCACCGCGCCAAGGTCCTGAGCACCAGCGCTTTGCGTGGCCGCGCGGTCGAAGTTGTCGACTCGCACCGGTTTCGCGTCGAGGCTCCGTGGCGGGTCGGCCCAGATTTCTTCTCCGGATGCACTCTCTGTTGGCTCGGTGCGTCCGGAGACTTCACCCCCCTCGTTCGCTTTGATCCCGAGCGGAACGAGATCGAGCTCGCATCGCCCCACGCGCTGCCGGAGCTTGGTGGCCTCACGGCGACGTTCGAGATTCGCTCGCCGGAAGAAGCGCCCGTGCTGGCTGCGCGACTGGTTACCGGCACCGCGATGGACAGTCAGCTACCGCCCATGCAGATGCGCCTCGCCACCACCCACGGCACGAACGCATTGCTCGAGCGCAAGGGCGCCCGCGTGGCGCTCTTCATCACCGGAGGCTTCGCGGACTTGCTCGAGATCGCGACCCAGCAACGCGCCGACCTCTTCGCGCTGCAGGTGCGCAAGCCCCATCCCTTGCACGAGACGACGGTCGAAGTAAGCGGCCGGCTGGGAGCGGACGGCAGGGTGCTCGCGCCGCTCGATCTCGAGGCGGTCGAGCGCGCGGCGCGAGGGTGCGTGGCGCGAGGCATTCGTAGTGCCGCCGTGGCGCTTATGCATGGCTATCGCGATTCACGAAGCGAGCGGCAGGTGGGGGAGGTACTGCGCGACGCCGGATTCCGGCACGTTTCACTCTCGGGCGAGATCGCGCCCCGGATCGGCCTGCTGGCTCGGGCGCAAACCGCCGTGGTCGATGCGTATCTGGCGCCGATGGTCGGCGGGTATCTCGATCGCGTCGCGGCAGGAGGAGTCACCGCGCTGCATGTGATGACCAGTGCCGGTGGCCTGCTCGAGCGGTCCGCCTTCCGCGCCAAGGACGCGTTGCTCTCGGGCCCGGCAGGCGGCGTTGTCGGTGCCGTCGAGAGCGCCGCGCGCTCGGGTGTCGACGAGCTGATTGCCTTCGACATGGGTGGCACCTCCACCGACGTCTCGCGCTATGCCGGGCGCTTGGAGTATTCCTTCGAGCACGCGGTGGGCGACGCGACGGTGGTGGCGCCCGCCCTGCGCATCGAGACCGTGGCGGCGGGAGGTGGCTCGATCTGCGACACCGACGGACTCGCCCTCCGGGTCGGCCCGGACAGCGCCGGCGCGAATCCCGGCCCGGCCTGCTATGGCGCCGGCGGGCCGCTGACGCTCACCGACGTCAATTTGCTGCTCGGCCGTCTTCGCCCTGAGCGCTTCGGCATCCCGATCGTCGTCGCCGCGGCGGAGCAGGCCCTGGATCGAGTTTTGGGCCGCCTAGCGGCGAGGGAGAGCCGCGAGGAGGTGCTGCAGGGCTTCCTCCGCATCGCCAACGAGCGCATGGCCGAGGCGATCCGGCGGATCTCAGTGCGCGAAGGGTACGACCCGCGTTCAAGCACCCTGCTCGCGTTCGGCGGCGCCGGCGGGCAACATGCTTCGGCGGTGGCCGATTTGCTCGGCATGCAACGCGTGCTGGTGCCCCGGGACGCCGGCCTGCTGAGCGCCTTGGGTCTGGGCTCCGCGGTGATCGAACGCTTCGCTGAACAGCAGGTTCTGCTGCCACTCGACGAACGGCTCGAGCTCCCGCGACGCCTCGGCGAACTCGAGGCCAAGGCCCGCGCTGACGTAGCCGCGCAGGGCGTTCCTGAGTCCGCGGTCACTCTGCGGCGGCGAATCGCCGGCGTTCGCCTGCTCGGTCAAGATGCGGCTCTGCAGATCGAATTGTCAGGAGAGAACGTCGCGGTCGACGAAGTCGACACCGCCTTTCGGCGTGCCTATCGCGAGATCTATGGCTACCCAGCGCCGCCGCGGGGCCTCGAGGTCGATTCCTTGCGCGTGGTCGCGGCGGGTGGAATCGAGAGTGGTGAGACGGCGCCGTCGGAGACCCCCGCGCGGCCTCTCACCAGGGCCGGAAGCAACGAGCAGGGGCGAGCGTTCTTCGACGGAGGATGCCAAGTGGTTCCGTTGTTCCAGCGCTCGGAGCTCAGCGAGGGGCAAGCCTTCAGGGGCCCGGCGCTGGTCCTCGAGGCGCACTCCTCGACGGTGGTCGAACCGGGCTGGCATGCCGTTCTCGACCGCGCCGGGGCGCTCGTACTCTGGCGACCGGACGCGACCCGCGTTCCGGGCTAAGATTCCGCTTCGATGCCGACCCTCCGCATCGAGCCCCCCGAGCGTCCCGCGTACGAAGTCGACTTGCGCCGCGAGCAGATGTCGATCGGCCGCGCGACGGACAGCGATCTGTCCATCCCCAGCCTGTCGCTCTCCAGACGGCACGCGCGGCTCTTCGCTCAGGGTGACGGCTATTCGGTCGAGGATCTCGGGAGCCGCAACGGTACGTTCGTCAACGGTCAGCAGCTGACCGGGGCGGTGCCGATCAAACCGGGCGACGAGGTGCGCTGCGGCGACGTGCGCATTCGCGTGCTGGCGAGCGCCACCGACTCGGTGAAGCTCACCGCCGACGGCGGCATGTCGACGCCGAGCGACACCTACGTCCTCAACCGCGATCAGCTGAACTTTCGCCGCTACGCCGAGGAGTCGCGCTCGGGCGTCTTGCCGAAGCCGGGCGACGCCGGAATCTGGCCGGCGCTCAACGACGCCGCGGCGACGCTGATCACGCACTATCCGATCGATCGTCTGCTCGAAGTGGTCATGGACATCGTGTTTCGCGCTGTGCGCGCGGATCGCGGCGCCTTGATGCTGCGGCGCCCTGATGGCGAACTCGACGCTCGCGTGGTGCGGGTGCCGAAGGGCGCGCCGCCCTTGCAGATCAGCCGCACGGTGGTGCAGCAGGTGATGGAAGAGCAAAAGGGCGTGCTGACTCTCGATGCGCAGACCGACGATCGGCTGGCGAGCGCCCAGAGTATTCGCATCCAGGGCGTGCGCTCGGTGATCTGCGTGCCGCTCTGGAACGAGCAGAACGTAATCGGCCTGATCTACGCCGACAACCAGATCTCCGACCGCGCGTTCTCGCAGAGCGATCTACGGCTTCTGGGATTGATCGCCAACATGGCGGCGGTCAAGGTCGAGAACGCCCGGCTCATGGCGCAGCAGATCGAGACCGAGCGCATGGAGGAGCAGCTCAAGGTGGCGGCGCAGATTCAACGCCGTTTGCTGCCCCAGGCCGCGCCCGAGGTCGCGGGCTGGGAGCTGCGCGGCGCCTCGCATTCCTGCTACGAGATCGGTGGCGACTACTTCGACTACCTGCGCTTGCCCGACGGGCGCCTTGGCCTGGTGATCGCCGATGTGTCGGGAAAAGGAGTTGGCGCGGCCTTGCTCATGGCGGCCTTTCAGGCATCGCTCCGATCGCTCGCGGGCTCCGGACTGCGACCCGAAGAGCTGCTGACCCGCCTCAATTTGGTGATGTTCGAGAACTCGCCGGCGGCGAAATATGTCACCGCCTTCTACGGCGAGCTCGACCCTCTGACCGGCGACTTCAGCTACGTCAACGCCGGGCACAACCCGCCGCTCGTCGTACACGAGGGGAAGGCTCGGCCGCTCGATGCCACCGGCCCCGTGGTCGGTCTGATCTTTCCCGGAGTCTTCCAGCTCGGGCATGCGCGTCTCGAGCCCGGCGATCTGCTGCTGCTCTACACCGATGGAGTCACCGAGTGCGAGAACGTGACCGAGAATGAATACGGCATGGAGCGCCTGACCGCACTGATCGAGACCCGTGGTACCGGCAAGCTCGAGGAGATTTCGGGCGCCTTGTTCGACGATCTCGCTGCTTTCGCCATCGGTGCGCCGCCCAAGGACGACACCACGGCCGTGCTGGTGCGGCGGCTCGCGGCGTCCTAGGAATTGTCCGTGGCGATTTCGGCCGCCGACCTCGAGCTCTTCACCCATCGCTTCGGCGCGCTCGCCGCCGAGATGGGTGAGATGCTGCGGCGCACCGCCATCTCGACCAACGTCAAGGAGCGCCTGGATTTCTCCTGCGCGCTCCTCGATGCCTCGGGCTCGCTGGTAGTCAACGCGCCCCACATTCCGGTGCACCTCGGCGCTCTCGGCGAATGCGTGCGCCGAGTTCGAGCCGCAATCGAGATCGCTCCCGGCGACGTGGTGGTGACGAATCACCCTGGTTTCGGCGGCTCTCATCTGCCTGACGTCACCGTGCTCGCCCCGGTGAACAGCCCGAACGGCGAGCTGCTCGGCTGGGTCGCCAATCGCGCGCACCACGCCGAGATCGGAGGCAAGCGGCCCGGTTCCATGCCGCCCGACGCACGGTGCCTCGCGGAAGAAGGCGTGGTGCTGGCACCGTTTCATCTGCTGCGCTCGGGTGAAGCGCGTTGGCAGGAGCTCGAGGCCGAGCTTCGGGGCGGCCCCTTTCCCTCGCGCTCCGTGGAGGAGAACCTCGCCGATCTGAACGCCGCCCTCGCCGCGGTGCGCCGGGGGCAGCAGGGCCTCGAACGTCTGGCGGGGCAGTACGGCGGGGAGGCGGTGCGCGGGGCCATGGCGGCGATCCAAGAGCGCGCGGCGCAACGTATGCGGGATGCGTTCCTGCGCCTGGAACCGGGCCGGCGTGAGGCTCGGGAACGGCTCGATGACGGAAGCGAGCTTCACATAGCGATCGATATCGCCGCGGGTCGTGCCCACTTCGATTTCACGGGAACCAGCCCGGTGCATCCGGGAAATCTCAACATGACCCCGGCCATCGTGCGCAGCGTCGTGCTCTACGTGCTGCGTCTACTTGCTGGCGATGACGGCGTGCCGCTGCCGCTCAACGAAGGGCTGTTGGCCGATGTCGATCTAACGATTCCCGCGGGCACGTTGCTCAATCCCGACTTTTCCGGCACGCCAGCCGAGTCGCCGGCGGTGGTGGGTGGCAACGTCGAGACCAGCCAGCGGCTGGTCGACACCCTGCTCAAAGCACTCGGTCTGGCCGCCTGCAGCCAGGGCACGATGAACAACACGCTGTTCGGCAATGCGCACTTCGGCTTCTACGAAACGGTGTGTGGCGGCTGCGGCGCCGGCCCGGGCTTCGACGGCGCGAGCGCGGTGCACAGCCATATGACCAACACGCGGATCACCGATCCCGAGGTTTTGGAGCATCGCTATCCGGTGCGCCTCGAACGCTTCGCGGTCCGTCGGGGCTCGGGGGGCGCCGGCCAGTGGCGAGGCGGCGACGGGGTGGTCCGCGAGATCACGTTTCTCGAGCCGATGTCGCTCTCAGTGCTTACCCAACACCGTCGTGAGCGCCCATACGGCGTCGCCGGAGGCGGCGAGGGTGAAGCCGGACGGCAGCGCGTGATCCGGGCTTCTGGCGAGATCGTGACGCTCGGCCCGGTAGACGGCTGCGAGGTCTTCCCGGGCGATCGGCTGGTGCTCGAGACCCCCGGCGGCGGAGGTTGGGGAGCGGCCTAGTCCCCTAGTCGGTCGTAGGCGATTACCTCAGGGTACTCCTGCCGTCACTTCTCGAACTTCTTCGGGAAGGTTGCGATGAGGCCGTTCGTTAGCGCATCGGCCAGCATCATCATGTGCGCCTCGGCCTTGCCGTATTCGGCGATGCCATCGGCATACTTGCCCTGCAGAAG
>JBDTNL010000018.1:0-58788 GCA_039933785.1 Acidobacteriota bacterium | reverse complement strand
ACGCGGTGGAGTATTTCGTCTCCTACTACGACTACTACCAGCCCGAGGCGTACGTTCCGCAGACCGACACCTACATCGAGAAGGAAACCAGCATCAACCAAGAGATCGAGCGCCTGCGGCTCTCGGCGACCAAGTCGCTGTTCGAGCGCCAGGACGTGATCATCGTGGCCTCGGTGTCCTGCATCTACGGCCTCGGTTCACCGGAAGCCTTCTACGGCATGCTGCAGTTCTTTGAAGTGGGCGAGCACGAGTCCGGCCGCGGCGGTATGGACGCCGCGATGCGAAAGATGGTCGAAATGCAGTACGAACGGACGCAGTACGACCTCTTCCATGGCAGCTTCCGCGCCCGTGGCGACGTCCTAGAAATATTGCCCGCCTACGAAGACCGCGGAATTCGAGTGGAGTACTTCGGCGACGAGATCGAACGCATCACCCGCTTCGATCCGCTGCGCGGTGAGGCTCTGGAGACCACCAGGCGCATCGCGTTGTATCCCAAGAGCCACTATGTGACCCCGCGCGATCGCCTGCTGCGGGCGATCGAGACGATCAAAGAAGAGCTTCCCGAGCGGCTGGCCGTGCTCGAGAGCGAGAACAAGCTCCTCGAGCGCCAGCGCCTCGAACAGCGCACCCGTTTCGACCTCGAGATGCTGAAAGAGATCGGCACCTGTCAGGGGATCGAGAACTATTCGCGCCACCTGTCCGGTCGCGCCCCCGGCGAACCGCCGCCGACGCTCCTCGAGTATTTTCCGAAAGATTTCCTGCTCGTGGTCGACGAGAGCCACCAGACCCTTCCGCAGGTGCGCGGTATGTTTCACGGCGACCGCTCCCGCAAGCAAACGCTGGTGGACTTCGGGTTCCGCCTGCCGAGTGCACTCGACAACCGGCCGCTCCGTTTCGAGGAGTTCGAGACCCGCGTCGGCCAGCGGATCTACGTCTCGGCCACGCCCTCCGCCTGGGAGCTCGAGCGCACCCAGGGGGTGTTCGCCGAACAGGTGATCCGCCCCACGGGCTTGATCGATCCGCAGGTGATCGTGCGCCCGGCCCAAGGTCAAGTGGACGACCTGGTGACCGAGATCCGTGCCACGGTCGCCAAGCAGGAACGCGTGCTGGTCACCACGCTAACCAAGCGCATGTCGGAAGAGCTGACGCAGTATTTGTCCGAGCTCGGCATGCGAGTGCGCTACCTCCACAGTGACATCGAGACTCTCGAACGCGTCGAAATCCTCACCTCGCTGCGGCGTGGTGAGTTCGACGTCCTGGTCGGCATCAACCTCCTCCGCGAGGGCCTCGATCTGCCGGAAGTCTCCCTGGTCGCAATTCTCGACGCCGACAAGGAAGGCTTCCTGCGCAGCCAGACCTCGCTCATTCAGACCATCGGCCGCGCCGCCCGCAATATCAATGGCCGGGCAATCCTCTACGCCGATCGCTACACCGACTCGATGAATCGCGCCCTCGAGGAGACCCGCCGCCGGCGCGTGAAGCAAGTGGCCTACAACGAAGCGAACGGCATCGAGCCGCAGACCATCCTGAAGGACATCCACAACCCGCTGGTCCGCATGAGCGAGCTCGACTATCGGATGGCAGGCGCGCCTGGCCGGTTACTCGAGGTCGCGGAGGGCGACGAGCTGCCGCTCAAGGAACGCATCGCCAATCTCGAGAAGGAAATGAAAGCCGCCGCCAAGCGGTTGGAGTTCGAGGAGGCGGCGGAGATGCGCGATCGGTTGCGGGAGCTGCGCGAGCTGCAGATCTACGCCGGCTGACCTGATCCCATGCCTGCGATCGCCCACGTCGAGGAGCGCGTCCGCGCCCTTCCCGATCAGCCCGGAATCTACATCTTCAAGGACGCCGAGGGCCGCGCGCTCTACGTCGGTAAGGCGAAGTCGCTGCGCAAGCGGGTTTTGAACTACCTGTCAGGTGATCTCGAGGTGCGTCTCCTGGTCATGGTCGCGGAGGCCGCCGAGCTCGACTTCGTGGTCACCGATTCCGAGGCCGAAGCGCTGCTGCTGGAGAACAACTGGATCAAGCAGAAGAAGCCGCGTTACAACATCCGACTCCGCGACGACAAGACGTATCCGTATCTCAAGCTCACCGTGCGAGAGCCTTGGCCGCGGCTGGTGTTCACCCGTCGCATTCGCAACGACGGCGCCGAGTACTTCGGTCCCTTCCTACCCGCGGGCCTGGCGCGCAAGGCGATCAAGCTGGTGCAGAAACTCTTCCGGGTGCGCATCTGCCGGATTGAGATCGACGGCAAGCTGCCGCGGCCCTGCCTGTACTTCGACATGCACCGCTGCCTGGGCCCCTGCGTCGACGGCCTGACCACCGAGGCCGCGTACGCCTCGGCGGTGGAGCAGGCGAGGCTCTTCCTCTCCGGCCGCGGCGAGCAGCTGGTCAAGCGCTTGAAACGTGAGATGGAGGAGGCCGCCGAGGCGCTGGAGTTCGAGCAGGCGGCGCGTCTGCGGGACGCGATCACCGAGGTGGACGCAATCTCCCAGCGGCGGAAGCTGTCCTCGGAGCTCGAGGAGGACCTCGACATCTTCGGCGTCTACGTGCGCGGCGGCAATGCCTCGGTGGTGGTCCTGGTCATGCGGGGGGGGCAGATCCTCGATCGGCGGGAGCTGTTCTGGGAGGGCAAGCAGGCGGTGGAGCCCGCGCTGCTTCTGAGCGAGGTCCTACCGCAGCTCTACGACCGCACGATGTTCATCCCCAAGGAAATCCATCTCCCCATGCCAATCGAGGGCGGTGAGGCGCTAGAGACCTGGCTCTCCGAACGGAAAGGTGAGCGCGTGTACATCCGCCTGCCGTCCCGCGGAGCCAAGGCCGACCGCGTGCAGCTGGCGATGCACAACGCCGAGATGGCGCATCGGCGCCGCTTCCGCGGCTTGGCCGTGCATCCCGGAGCCGAGGCGCTGGCCCGCCACCTCGGGCTCTCCGAGCCGCCGCGGCGTATCGAGGGCTTCGACATCTCGCACACCCAGGGCAGCGAGATCGTGGCTTCGATGGTGGTGTGGGAAGAGGGCCGGATGCGCAAGGGCGACTACCGCAGCTTCAATATGCGCGGCATGCCCGGACAGGACGACTTCGCCTCGATCCACCAGGCGGTCGAGCGCCGGTATCGGCGCCGGCTGGAGGAAGTCGGCGAGATGCCGGACCTGATCCTGATCGACGGCGGCCGCGGCCAGCTGAACGCGGCGCTGGCGGCGCTCACCGAGCTCGGCGTCGAGGAGACCCCGGTGATTTCTCTCGCCAAGCAGGAAGAGGAGATCTACAGTCCCGAGCAGCCGGTTCCCATGCGTCTTCGTCGCAATGACCCGGCGTTGCAGCTGGTTCAGCAGGTACGGGACGAAGCCCACAGATTCGCCGTCTCGCGGCACCGCAACCGGCGAAATGCCGGAACCCTGCGCAGCCGCTTCGACGACCTGCGGGGTGTGGGACCGCGGCGCAAGAAGGCCCTCGTGCAGCGATTCGGCGGCTGGAAGGGGCTCGAAGCCGCCAGCCGCGAGGAGATCGTGGAAGTCCTTGGCGGCGCTCTGGGCAACGCGGTTTTCGGTCAGGTTCATCCGCCCGATTCCACGAAAACGGTCCAGTCGAGCTAGGATTGGTCAGTTTAAAACATGCAAACCACCGAACGCCCCATCGCCCGGAAGGTCCTCGACGGAGTCCGCGGCTTCTACCTGTCCCGCGCTACCGCCGGCCTGGAGGTCACTTTCCCGGGCGGCTCTCAGCAGTTGCTTTTCCGCGCCGGCGAGCTTTTCGTACCCCCAGACGAACCCTTGGCGCCGGCGTTCAACGGGCTCGGCGGCGGCCTCGCTCGGGTTCTCGAGGTCATGTCGAGTTGGAGCCCGGCCGCGGTCCGCCCGGTGGATCCGCCACATGCCGAAGCGAGACTCGTCGGGCCGCTTCCGACCGCCCGCCTGATCATGGAGGCCTTCACCCGGGGCCGCACGGAAGAGGAGCTGGTCGAATTCTTGGGCGGCGAGCGCGGCAGAATCGTCGCCCGCCCGGGTGGCACGAACGCGACCCGATTTCCCGCGTTGGAACCCGAGGATGCCTTCCTGCTCTCGCGTCTCGAGCATGCGGCGGCCCTCGGCGACATCCTCTACCAGGGCACCATGGATCGCCGCTCGACCGTGGCGCGGCTCAGCCGCTTGCGCGCCATCGAGCTCATCCTCCCCGCCGAGACCGGCGGCCTTGCCGCGCTCGGCGACGGCGATCTGCTGCCGCCGCAGCTGCTGGAGCGGTTCTCCGAGCGTATCGCGGCGGATCTGCTCAGCAGTCCCGTGGCGCTCGAGGCGACGCCGCACCGCGTGCGCGTGGCGCAACTCCTGGCCCAGTGCGGCGGCATGACGCACTACGAGCTGCTCGACATTCCTGTCGATGCCAGCGACGACCAAGTGCATCGGTCCTACACCGAGCTCGCGCGCCTCGTCCACCCCAGTCATGCTGAGCATCTGTCGCTGATCGGCCGAGAGGTCGCCCTGGACCTGCTCTTCGAGCGCGCCGCGCGCGCGTATCTCACGCTCAACGATCCGCGCCGGCGTTCTCAGTACAACCTGGAGATGGGGCTCGGTATTGGTCAGAAAGGGGCGGAGGAGCGGGCCATCGAGCGCAAGGAACACGCTCGGCGCTCCTACGAGCGCTCCCGCGACCTCGTGGCCTCGGAAGATTTTCACTTCGCGGTCGAGCTCATGCGCCAGGCGGTGGTCCTCGACCCGCAGCCCGAGTACTACCTGCTCCTGGGACACGCGCAACTGCGCAACGATCACTGGGTCCAGCAGGCCCTCGACAGCGCCAGGTCGGGCCTTAGACTCAAGCCCAACGATCTCCCGCTGCATCTCCTCCTCGCACATGCGCTGGAGAGGAAGGGTGACCTCGACTCTGCGGCGCAGGAATACCTTCTGGTCTGTGACCGCGAGCCCGAGCAGGTGGCGGCGGCAGAGGGCCTCGGCCGCCTGGCCTCGCTGCAGGGCATTCCGGTCGAGACCTTCATGAAGCGAGTGCGCGCCGGCAAGAAGTCGCAGCGCTGAGTCGGTCCACCTGCATGCCGATTGCCATCGACGGCAGCAATCTCGGCGGCATGCTCGGTGGGCGAGGCGGTGCGCGCAACGCGACCGCCGTCCTCGCCTGGCTGCAGCCCTGGGCGCGGGGCCGCAGCGACCGCATGGTCTTGGTCTTCGATGGCCCACCCCAAACCGACCTGGCCGATCGATACGGCGCCCTCGAAGTGCGCTGGAGTGGCCGGGACAGCGGCGACGCCGTGCTCCTGCGCGTGGTCTCCGAACGGCCTCAGGACTGGCAGCTCCTCACCAACGACCGCGAGCTCGCGCGGCGGTGCGGAGATCTCGGGGTTCGGCATCTGCCGCTCTCCAGCCTCGTCAAGCGCCGTCGGGCGACTCCGCCAAGCGACAAGACGCGCGACGCTGAATCGCCTCAGGCCGTGGACATCAAGTTCTGGGAGCGCTGGTTTCGCGGCGAGGTAGAATGACGCCGGGTTGGAGAGTTCCATGCGATCGCCCCGGTGTTCTATGCCGGGGAGGAAAGTCCGAACTCCTACGGGCAGCAGGCTCGCTAACGGCGAGGCGTGGTGACACGACGGAAAGTGCAACAGAGAATAGACCGCCCGTCGGCCTCGATCTCTGGGGCCATCGGGTAAGGGTGAAACGGTGCGGTAAGAGCGCACCGCTCGCGCGGCGACGTTGCGAGGCACGGCAAACCCCCTGCGGAGCAAGACCAAATAGGGGAGCGCATACGCGGGCCGCCCGTCCCGCTGTTCCGGTCGCAAGGCCAGGACGACGCTTCCGGGTAGGTTGCTGGAGGCCGGTGGCAACGCCGGTTCGAGAGGAATGATCGCTCACTGCTTCGGCAGGCTAGACAGAACTCGGCTTACGGGGCTCTCCGGCCCGCTATTCATTCGCGCCCTGAAACGCCGATCCAGCCTTGATGATTTCGCCCGCTGAATTCCCTCCCGCCGTCCGTCCGGGCGATCGAGTCGGCGTCGCCGCGCTCTCCGGGCCGGTTCGCGAGGACCGGCTGCAGAGCGGCCTCACGGCCCTTCGCGCACTCGGCTACGAGCCCGTCCTGGGCTCCAACATCCGATCGCACGCCGGCCTCTTCGCGGGCTCGGACAACGAGCGCCTGGATGGGTTCCATGCCCTGGCCGCGGACGCGGATCTGCGCGCCATCTTCTTCGCTCGCGGCGGTCACGGACTCCTGCGAATTCTGCCGCGCATCGACTGGTCTCTTTTGGCGGAGACGCCGCGCTTCTACGTCGGGTATTCGGACTTGACACCGTTCCTGCTCGGCGTCGTCGCGAGGCTCGGGCTGGTCGCTCTACACGGCCCGATGATCGCGGCCGATCTCGCGCGCGGGTTGTCGGCAGAGGAAGTCGCGTCTCTGCAAGCGGCCCTGCGCGCCGATCCGCTCCCGACGCTTCCTGTGGCGGGTTTCCTGGCGCCCGGGAGCGCCGAGGGTGTGCTATTGGGGGGCTGTCTCAGCCTGCTCGTTTCCACGATCGGAACGCCGTACGGGCTCGACGGCGAGGGAGCCATCCTCGCTTGGGAAGACACCAACGAACCGCTGTATCGCATCGACCGGATGTTGACCCACCTGAACCTGTCGGGTACGCTCTCCGCCGTGCGCGGCATGGTGATGGGCAGCTGTCCGGTACGCGGCGCAGACACCGCGATATCTCCGGATTCGATGCCCGCGGTGGAGTGCTTGCGTGACCACGCAGCGAGCCTCCACGGCCCGGTCGCGTGGGGCCTGCCGATGGGTCACGATTCGCCGAACTGGACCTTGCCGCTCGGACGGCGAGTACTGCTCGACTCAGCGACTCAGGAGCTGGCCCTGCGATGAGCAAACCCGTATTCAAGACCACCGGCGGCCCGAGGAAACCGGAGAAGCCCACCGGCAACTTCACCATCGAAGTGCCGCGTGGCGACTACGTCTTCAAGGAGGGCGACCTCGGTACCGAGATGTACATCGTGCAGGACGGCCGGGTCGAGATCCTGAAGCGCGTGCACGATCACGACGAAGACGAGCGCCAGGTCGCGGTGCTCGAGAAGGGCGACTTCTTCGGTGAGATGTCGATTCTGGAAGAGCTGCCCCGCACCGCGTCGGCGCGGTCGCTCATCGACACCAAGCTGCTCCAGATCAACGGCTCGACCTTCGACCAGATGCTGCGCACCAATCCGGAGATCGCGGTGCGGATGATGCGCAAGCTCTCCCGCCGTCTCCGCGAGACCGACCAGCTCCTGCGTGACGCGGCCGGCAATCTATCCGGCGAAGGCGCCCCGGAGATGCCGACGCCCAGCGCCACGGCCGGTGAGGGTACGGGTCCGCAACGCCTCCTGCACACCAAGTCAGGAATGGAATTCTTCCTCGCTAACACCTCGGAGACCACCATCGGTCGCAAGGACCCGGTCACCGGAATTCACCCCGACATCGACCTTACCCCGGTCGACGGGCAACGTTCGATCAGCCGCCGCCACGCCAAGGTCTATCGCCGCGGCTCACGGTTCTTCGTCGCCGAAGAAATCGGCACCATGAACGGCACCTTCGTCAACAACGTCCGCATCGAGACCGGCGTGCCGGTCGAGATCAAGCAGGGCGACGAAGTACGTTTTGGAGTGATCGAGACGACGTTCCAGCTGGCGTAGCTCGCGTTTCACGACCGCGCAAGCCGCTGTTCGCGGCGCTTCGCTCGACGACATGGATCTCGCAACTCCCCTCCAGTACGTGAAAGGCGTTGGCCCCGGCCGCGCCCAAGCGCTGTCCGCGGCCGGCTACGAAACCGTCGGCGATCTCCTGTATCACCTGCCATTCCGTTACGAAGATCGGCGAGCTATTCAACCGCTGTCGGAGGTGAACTCTCCCGGTCTGTGGACCGTCCGGGCGCGGATTCAGGATCTACGCCTGATCCGCACCCGCCGGCGCAGCCTCTCGATCGTGCACGGTGTGCTCGTCGGCGCGGGGGTATCCGTGGCGGTGACCTGGTTTAACCGCCCCTACCTGACGACCCAAGTCCTGGCCGATCAGGAGTATCTGTTGCATGGCGAAGTTCGCCTCGGCAAGAGCGGCCTCGAGATGTTGAACCCCACCTGCGAGCGCGCCGAGGAAGCCATCCACGGCGCCCGCATCGTGCCGATCTACCCAGCGGCCGGTCGGCTGGGGCCGGCGATCCTGCGCCGGATCCTCAACCAAGTCCTGACCGAGCTCGACCTCGCGGCACACGCTCCCGATCCACTGCCCGAAGAGATCCTGCGACGATACGCGCTACCGCGCCTGCACCGCGCTCTCGGCACCCTGCACGCCCCGGCAGATGACGAGGACCTCGAGTTGCTCAACAGCCGCCGCAGCCCGAGCCACCTGCGCCTGATCTATGGCGAGCTTCTGGAGCTGCAGCTCGAGCTCGCCCTGCTGCGCCAGCGCGAGGTCAAGGTGAAGAAGGAGCATGCCTATCGCATCGACGACTCGGTTCGCGCCGTGGCGCGCGAAGTGCTGCCGTTCAAGCTCACCGCGGCGCAGAAACGCGTCCTCAAGGAGATCGCAGCCGACCTTTCCTCGCCCTATCCGATGCTCCGCCTCCTCCAGGGTGACGTCGGCAGCGGCAAGACGATCGTCGCGGCGCTCGCCATCGTGCTCGCCATCGAGAGCGGTCTGCAGGCGGCGTTCATGGCGCCCACTGAGCTTCTGGCGGAGCAGCACTTCGCCAGTCTTCAGCGACTACTCGGGCAGCGCTATCGATTGGTGCTGCTGAGCGGCGCCGCGGGGCGAGGCAGCGCCGATCGCAAGCTGTTGGCGCGCGGCGAGGTGCACTTGGCCGTCGGCACGCACGCGCTCATTCAAGAGGGCGTCGAGTTCCGCCGGCTCGGTCTCGCCGTGATCGACGAGCAGCACCGCTTCGGAGTCCTCCAACGCCAGCTCCTGCAGCGCAAGGGCGATCACCCGGACGTTCTGGTGATGACCGCGACTCCCATCCCGCGCTCCTTGGCGTTGACCGCGTACGGCGACCTCGAGTCCTCGGTGCTCGACGAGCTGCCCCCAGGCCGCACGCCGATCGCCACCGAGGTGCAGCCCATCGGACAGCGGCGCGCGGTCTATCAGCGCTTGCGCGAAGAAGTCGCCAACGGGGCCCAGGCCTACGTGGTCTTCCCGCTCATCGAGGAGAGCGAGCAAGTCGACGCGGCTTCGGTCGAAGCGATGGGAGAGAAGGTGCGAGGGTACCTGAGCGAGTTCCCCAGCGCGATTCTGCACGGCCGTCTGAAGGCGCCCGAGCGGGAGGCCATCATGCGGGACTTCACGTCCGGGAAGCTCCGCCTGTTGATCGCGACGACGGTTATCGAGGTCGGAGTGGACGTGCCCACCGCGAGCTGGATGGTGATCGAGAACGCCGAACGGTTCGGGCTCGCGCAGCTCCATCAGTTGCGCGGTCGCGTCGGGCGCGGCAGCGCCGCCTCACGCTGCATCGCGCTGCACGGGAAGCTGTCGGGGGAGGGGCGCAAGCGGCTCGAGGTCTTTGCCTCGACCACCGACGGGTTTCAAATCGCCGAGGCCGACCTGCAGATTCGCGGTCCGGGGGATCTCTTGGGCACTCGGCAGGCGGGACTGCCCGCGTTCCGCGTCGCCGACCTGGTGGGCGATCGGGACTGGCTGGAGCGCGCCCGCGCCGATGCCCGAGAACTGCTGCCGCGGATCGGTGAGCCGGCCCTACGGGCCTTGCGTCTGCGGATCGAGCCGCGCCTGCGGAGCCGCTACGAACAGTTTGCGGGGGGCTGAGCCCTACGATAGGCTGGGCCCCACACTCTGGCGCTCAAATGGATCGCCACGCCGTTCAAAATCCCTCGCCTGGGAGTCCTGAGTTCTCTAAGCCATGATGCGCAAGTCTCTTCTCATTCTGGGAATGCTCGCGACCGCGGGATTCCTGGTGGCCCTCGTTCGGGGCTATCAAGGCGGCGCCGATGCCGAGGCGCTGCAGCAACACCTGTTCTGGGCCCTCGGCGCTAGCCTGCTGATGCTGTTGTCGCACAGCGCGATCCTGATCTACTTGGCGGCAACTCGCCGAGTTGTGGGTCGTCTCGTCCGCGAGCTCGGGCTTTCCGAGGAGCTCTCGGCCCAAGCGCAGAAGCATTTACTGACAGCATTGCCCGCCGGACTCCTCGCCGTGTCGTTCCTGGTCCTGGCAGCCATGGCGGGCGGGGGAGTGTGGGCTCGCTTTGCGCCGTTCTGGACGCACCATGCGCTGATCTACGCCGCACTCGTGTTGCAGCTCTGGGCGATGTGGCGGGAGAGCTCAGCTCTCGCTCGTCAGGACCGGCTGATCGCCGACCTCGACCTCCAGGCGGGAGCCTGAGCCGATGTCCGATTTGACGCCGGCGTTCAGCGCCGATCGCCTGTGGATCGGCCTCGTGCAATGGTTGATCCTGCTGTTCGCGCTCTCCGTTCACGAGGCCGCGCACGCCTGGGTGGCAGAGAGATTCGGTGACTCGACCGGACGCGCTCTAGGCCGCGCGACGCTCAACCCTCTTCCGCATCTCGACCTGTTCGGTTCGCTGATCTTGCCGTTGATCCTGCTGCTCATGGGTGCGCCGCTATTCGGCTGGGCCAGGCCGGTGCCGATGGTGGCGCGCAATCTGAAACGGCCCAAGGATCAGCTGTTGGTGATCGCCGCCGGGCCGCTCGCCAATCTGCTGCTCTGCCTCGTCGCGGCATCCGCTTGCGGTGTGCTCGTTCACCTCCTCGGCCCGGCCGCCAAACCGTCGGCCGCCGCCGCGTTCCAGGCCGGGTTTCTCGCCAGCCAGCAGGTCGCCGGGCTGCCGTATTTCCCCCTGATCTTCACCCTCGTGCAGCTCGCGTGCCTCAGCGGCAGCTTGGCGGTGTTCCATCTTCTGCCTTTGCTTCCCTTGGACGGCGGCCGACTCCTGTACACGGTCATGCCGGCCGATTGGGCCCCCAAGTACGCTCGCACCCAGCGCTTCGGCTTGACGATAGCGATGGCGCTCGGCGTCTTCAAGGTCGTCTGGTTGTTGGCGCTGCCCATCTTTCTGTTCGTCGCGGTACTTACCCAGAGCTGAACCCATGAGCACTTCGGAAATCGAAAAGAGCGTCCTCCCGGAGTCGTGGAAGATCCATTTGCCGATCTTCGACGGCCCGCTCGATTTGCTGCTGCACTTAATCAAGGTCAACCAGGTCGAGATCAGCGACATCCCGGTCGCCTTGATCTGCGATCAGTTCCACGAGTACTTGTCGCTGATGGAGAAGCTCGATCTCGACATCGCGGGCGAGTACATCTACGAAGCGGCGCAGCTGATCCAGATCAAGTCCAAACTGCTCCTCCCGCGGCCCTCCATAGGCATCGACGGCGAGCTGATCGAGGAAGACCCGCGCCAGGAGTTGGTTCAGAGGCTGCTCGAGTATCGGCGTCTCAAAGAGGCCGCGCAGGCGCTGGCCGAGGTCGACCGCGTTCGACAAGGAATCTGGACCCGCAAGGCGAAGAGTTGGAAACCCCTGCTCGAAGAGAGCGAGGAGATCGACCTCGGTGAGCTCTCCCTGTTCGACCTCATGGGAGCCTTCCGGCAGGTGCTTACGCGCTACGACCGCGAGCATCCCGATCCGATGGTCGTGGGGGCCGAGGTCTATCCGGTGCGCAATCAGTTCGAGCGCCTGCTGCGCGGACTCGACGCCGGGCACCCGTTCGATCTGATCGCCGACCTCAAGGCGCTGTCGTGCCGCTCGGAGGCGATCTCGGCGTTCCTCGCAGTGCTCGAGCTGGCGCGGCTGAATCTCGTGCGCCTGCATCAGACCGAGAGCGGTGACATCCTGCTCTATCGCACGACGAAAGAGTTGACGAATCAGGAGTTGGAGGCGATTCCCGAATGACCGCACGCGGCGAGATGGAAGCAGTAGTGGAAGCGATCCTCTTCGTCGCCACGGAACCGATCCCGAGCGAGCGTTTGCTCGCGGTCTTCGAGGACGGCGAGCGCGACGAGGCGATGGCCGCGTTGCAGAGCGTCCTCGAACGCCACGCGGCTGGGGAAGGGCGCGGCCTGATGATCGAAGAGGTCGGCGGCGGTTTTCGCCTGGTGACCCGACCCGAGCTCAACGGTTGGCTGCGCCGCTTCTACGAGGCCTCCGGCGGCAACAAGCTCTCGATGGCGGCGCTCGAGACCCTCGCCATCATCGCCTACCGCCAGCCGATGACCGGCCCGGAGATCCAGGACCTGCGCGGCAAGTCGCCCGCCGGAGTGCTCAAGACGCTGCTCGAGCGGCGGCTGATCCGCATCACCGGGCGAAAGCCGGTGGTGGGCAATCCCTTCCTCTACGGCACCACACGGGAATTCCTCATGCACTTCGGCTTGCGGAGCCTCAAGGATCTTCCGCCGCTCGAGGAGTTCGAGGAGACCTTCGGCGCCGAGCTCGGCTCCGGCGGCGGTGCGAGCGATGGCTCGAGCCCGGACCGCGAAGAAGGAATCCTGCAAGAATCGGCTCGGCTCGACGAGCAGGAGACCAGCGAGTCGCAGGACGAGCGTGAGATCAGCGAGTCGCAGGACGAGCATGAGATTGATCGGTCCATCGCGTCGGAAGACGAGCAGGAAGCGACGGGGCCCGCCGCGGAGCCCAGCGAGTCCCCTGTCGAGATCCTGTAGTAGGAGGTTTGCAATGAGCGAAGACAGGCTGCAAAAGATCCTTGCCCGCGCCGGTGTCGCTTCGCGCCGCAAGGTCGAGGCGCTGATCACCGAGGGCCGGGTGACGGTGAACGGCAAGATCGCGATCCTCGGCGACAAGGCCGAGCCGAGCCGTGACGCGATCAAGGTGGACGGCAAGCGCATCCAGCCTCAGACCTCGTTCCACTACCTGGTGCTCAACAAACCCAAGGGCTTCATGTCGACGGTGACCGACCCCGAGGGCCGGCCGACGGTGATGGATCTGATCCCGCCGCAGTTCCGCAAGGCGCTGGTGCCGGTGGGCCGCCTGGACTTCCAGACCGAGGGTCTGCTCCTGCTCACCGACGACGGCGAGTTCGCCCAGCACGTTTCGCATCCGCGCTACGGATGCCGCAAGACGTACGCGGTCAAGGCGAAAGGCGAGCCGGCCGAACCGGATCTCGAACGCTTGCGCGCCGGAGTGGTCATCGACGGCTCGCGGACCTCGCCCTGCCGGATCAAGTCCCGCCGCGGGCCCGTCGGCGGGCGCGAGACCGAAGGCAACACCTGGTGGACCGTCGAGCTGTTCGAAGGCCGCACGCGCCAGATCCGCGAGATGTTCTTCCGCATCGGGCATCCGGTGCAAAAGCTTCGCCGAGTCGCCATCGGCACTTTCGAGGACGACAACCTGCCGCTCGGAGCCTGTCGAGAGCTCAGTGAACGCGAGGTCGAGTCCTTGCGTCGCAACGCCGCGCCGCGGAGCGCGGCGAAGCCGCGCGAGCGCGTCGGCGATAGCCATCGCAAGAAGACTGCTCAGGCTCACCCGCCGCGCGGGAAGGACTCTCCGCGCCGGCCGGCCGGACCCGCACGAGCGAAAGATTCGCGCCCCGAGCGTGACGCTCGCCGTCCTCGCCGGTGAGCTCCGCACCGCTTATCGTCGCGATCGACGGCCCCTCCGGGGTGGGGAAGAGCACTTTGGCCCGCAAGCTAGCCGAGCGCCTCGGCGTGCCGTACCTCGACACCGGTGCGATGTACCGCTCGATCGGCCTTCAGGTCTTGGACCGCGGCGTCGATCCGGAGAATGTCGAGAGCGTGGCGGCAGTCGCCGAGACCGCCGCTATTGGTCTGCGCCGAGAGCCCAACGGGCGCTTCGCCGTGTTGCTCGACGGCCAGCCGGTCGAGGATCGCATCCGCTCTCAGGCGGTCGCCGAGATCACTTCGCGCGTGGCGGCGAACCCGCGAGTGCGCGCGCGCATGGTCGCCATCCAACGCTCATGCGCCACCGAGCACGGCGGAGTCGTCGAAGGGCGCGACATCGGCACGCAGGTGTTTCCCGACACCCCGTTCAAGTTCTTTCTCGAGGCCCGCCTGCCGGTGCGCGCGGCCCGCCGCGCGGCGCAGCTCCGGCGCCAGGGACATCCCGTCGCCCCGGCCGAGGTGGCCGTCGAGATCGCTCGCCGGGATGAGCGCGACCGGAGCCGGACGGATTCTCCGCTGCGGGTGGACGACAGCTATGTGGTGATCGACACTTCGGATGTCAGCGTCGACGCGATTGTCGAACGCATGGCGAGCCTCATCGCCGAGCACCGCGGCACCCGCCCCTAGGGCACGGCGCGCGTCACCGCAACGTCGGCGCGTTTCGCCCCGGCCTTCGCGCTCCAGGTCTCCCAGAGAAGCCGGGATTCGCTCCCTCGGGTGCTGCAGCCCGCGAACAAGCCCCACGAGCCATCGTCGAAACGGACCATTTCGGAGATCTCGGCAGGAGCGCCCCCCTCGACCGCGAGTGCGGCGGGCAGGGTAGCAAGCTCCGCCCAGGTTCCGGTGGTGTCCATCTCGCTCAGCACGAGAGCTGGAGCAGCTTTTGGGTCGCGGTGATCGAACCAAAGCATGGGCAGAGAGGGACCCAGGGCGCCCCCAGGGAGCTCGGAATCGTAGTCCACGCTGCGGGTCCAGATCTGTACCCAGTCGGAGCTCCACGGCGTCCAGAGGACACGTCGCCAGGTCGCGCCGCGGTCGCTCGAACGGTACACGGCGCCATCCGCGGCGATGTACGCAGCGCGGTCCTCGCCGAGAGACACGATCTCACCACGCCGAGCCGCGGAGATTTCGGGCAAGCCCTTCGGCCACGTGGTCGCTTCCGCGCTGGCGCTGAACAACCCGGTACCGCTGGTGACCGCGTCACCCGCCCCCGGGGCGGCATGCACGCCGGGATGCCCGACGTCGGTCACTCGCCGGGTCCCTGCCGGTTTCCAGTCCTTCCCCGCCAGGTGGAACGCGCGAGTATCGATTGCGGAGCCGTCATTGGACTGCTGGAGCAGGACCCACGGTGTGCCCTCGTGGTCGTAGGCCGCCAGCGCGCTCGTTCGCGCCGAGGCGACAAGCGGCTCGCCCAGAGTCTCGAAGCGTCCGCTCGAGAACGTCTCGACCTCGAGGCAGTCCCTGCCACATTCGACCACCACGAACACGGGGCCGCTGCCGGACGAGGCCCCGCGGAGAACGCGCGAATCGGCGGGGTAGAGCGTCGCCGACGGTGACGTTGCCCCGGCCCGGAGCTCCATCCATCCGCCACCGGGGAGCGCGAAGAGCAGCGACCGCTCGCGGCTGTCGAGAGCGATCAGGGTGAAGCTGGTCGAGGCATCGCAGATAGGCGGCGCAACCGCGGCCGGCCTTGCAAACGCGGATGAGGCGATCGCTGCGATCGCAAGATGCAGCGCGACGAGCCAACCCGTGCCTCGGCCGAGTCGTCCCGCCATCGTTCAATAACCGTTGCGGGGATGGCGGGAAGCCTTGACCGCGCGCGACCAATGCCGCGGAGTCAGGTGGCGCACGTGCGCGATGCGCTCTTCCGCCATCCGGTCCGCCGCTAGGTAAGTCGGGATCTTCTCGCGGGCGGCGATGGCGAAAACCTGCCCCATGCTGGCGAAGATTCCACGCGCGCCGCGCATGGCGCGCTCCTGGTTGTAGCCGATGAGCTCGTTGTAGACGTTGATCAGTCCGCCAGCGTTACCGACGAAGTCCGGCGCGTAGAGGATACCCCGCGTCTCGAGTGCAACGCCGTCTCGGTCCTCGACGGCAAGCTGGTTGTTCGCAGCGCCGGCGACCACCTGACACCGCAACCGGGGGATCGTCTGGTCATTGAGTACGGCGCCGAGCGCGCAGGGGGCGAACACGTCGCACTCGACGTCGAAGATCTGCTCGACTGGCACGATCTCGACGCCGAGCTCGCTCGAGGCGCGGGCCAGGCGATCGGCATCGATGTCGCAGCCGAATAGCTTGGCGCCGTCCTTCTTCAAGTACGAGGCCAAATGGAAGCCGACGCTGCCGAGGCCTTGAATCGCCACGGCCTTGCCTTTCAGCGAAGCGTCGCCGAAACGCCGCTCGGCTGCGGCACGCATGCCCTGCAGGGTGCCGAAGGCGGTGACCGGCGAAGGGTCCCCGCTACCGCCGTTCTCCGGCGACACACCCGTCACCCATTGAGTCTCGGTCGCGATCACGTCCATGTCGTCGGTCGAGGTGCCGACGTCCTCGGCGGTGATGTACAGACCCCCGAGCGACTCGACGTAACTGCCGAAAGCGCGCAGCAAGGCCTCGCTCTTGTCCTTCTTGGGATCGCCCAGGATGACCGCTTTGCCGCCGCCAAGATGCACGCCGGCAGCAGCTGCCTTGTAGGTCATGCCGCGCGAGAGGCGAAGCACGTCGGTGAGGGCTTCGTCGAAGCTCGCGTACGGCCACATCCGCGTCCCGCCGAGTCCCGGCCCGAGCACGGTGGAGTGGACGGCGATCAAGGCACGCAGGCCGACGTCGGGATTCGAGCACACCAACACGCGCTCGTGGCCCATCGTGGTCATGAGTTCGAACGGTTCCATGGAGACTCCTGAAGGGAGGGCGGCCGACCGCACCGCCATGTGACAGGCGCGAGTCTATCCGATGGAAGCGAGGCCTTCGAGAGCCTTGAGCACCTGTTCGTCGTGGCCATCCACGGAGACCTTCTTCCAGACCTTGCAAACGACGCCCTTGGCATCGATCAGGAAGGTCGAGCGCTGGATGCCCATCGACTTGACGCCGTACATGTTCTTCTCCCGCCACGCGCCGTATTCGAGAGCGACCTGGTGACCGGGGTCCGCCAGGAGCGGGAAGTTCAAGTGGAACTTCTCGCGAAATTTGCCATGGCTCGCGACGTCGTCCGGGCTCATGCCGAGCAGCTGGGCGCCAAATTTGGCGAACTGATCCTTCGCGTCGCGGAACGCGCAGGCCTCTTTCGTGCACCCAGGAGTGTCGTCCTTGGGGTAGAAGTAGAGGACTACGGGCTTGCCGCGCAAGGCGGAGAGCTTGACGGTCTTGTCATGGTCGTCCTGCAGGGAAAAGTCCGGTGCGGCGGTGCCTTCTTCGACCCATTCAGCCATTGGAGCCTCCTTTTGCCCCAGTGTAACGGAGCGTCGCGCCTCGGGCGCCCAAGTTGACTTTAAGCGCCGGCGGCACCTATACTTCAAGGTTCCGAGTTCTCAATCACTTAGCGGAACTCGCGCTGCGCCAGGCGCGGCCACGACAGGCGGTGCACCGCATCGGCCTGATCCCAAATCAAGGAGGAAGTACGCTTTATGGAGTTCACTGCAGAGAAGCACGGAGGCCGCCCGGCCGACGATGAGGCGGAGGTGACCGCAGAGGAGTACGCGAAGCTGGTCGCGCTGTACGACGACAGCATGCGGAACCTCACCGAGGGCGAAATCGTCCGCGGCCGGGTGATCGGCATCACCAATAACGAGGTGATCGTCGACGTCGGATACAAGTCCGAAGGGCTGATTCCCCTCGAAGAGTTCCGCGACCTTTCCGGCAAGTTGACCGTAAAGGAAGGCGACGAAGTCGAGGTGTTGCTGGAAAAAGCAGAGGACCTCGAAGGGCATGTGCTCCTCTCCAAGACCAAGGCCGAGCGCATGCGCGTTTGGACCGACGTCGAGAATTCGTTCAAGGAAGGCAAGATCATCAAGGGCCGCGTGATCGATCGCATCAAGGGCGGTCTCACGGTCGATGTAGGCGTCCGTGCTTTCCTGCCGGGCTCGCTGGTCGACATCAAGCCGGTCAAGAACCTCGAGTCACTCCGCGGCAAGGAGCTCGAGTTCAAGGTCATCAGCCTCGATCGCCGCCGCAACAACATCGTGCTGTCGCGCAAGGCCGTCCTCGAGAAGGAATACGAGAAGAAGAAGGCCGACACCCTCGGCAAGCTGCGTGAAGGCGTCGTGCTGCCGGGAGTGGTCAAGAACATCACCGACTACGGTGTGTTCATCGACCTCGGCGGGATCGACGGCCTGCTCCACATCACCGACATTTCCTGGGGCCGCGTCAATCATCCGAGCGAGCACTTCTCGGTCGGCGACGAGGTCGAGGTGGCGGTGCTCAAGTTCGATCGCGAGACCGAGCGCGTCTCGCTGGGCTACAAGCAGCGCACCGAGGATCCTTGGCTGCTGGTCGACAAGAAGTATCCGGTCGGCTCGCGCGTGCACGGCAAGGTGGTCAGCCTGGTCGACTACGGCGCCTTCGTCGAGATCGAGCCCGGGGTCGAGGGCCTGATTCACGTCAGCGAGATGTCGTGGACCAAGAAGGTCGTGAACCCCTCCAAGATCCTCAACGTCGGCGACGAGGTCGAAGCGATCGTCTCCGAGCTCGACATGCCGCAGCGGCGCATCAGCCTGTCGCTCCGCCAGACCGAGCGCAATCCGTGGGAAGAGCTCACCGACACCCATCCGATCGGCACGGTCATCGAGGGCAAGGTGCGCAACTTGACCGAGTTCGGCGCCTTCGTCGAGATCACCGAAGAGATCGACGGCCTGGTGCACGTCTCGGACATGAGCTGGACCAAGCGGGTCAAGCACCCGAGCGAAGTGCTCAAGAAGGGTGACCTGGTCCATGCTCGGATCACCAACATCGACGCCGACAACCAGCGCGTTTCGCTGTCGATCAAGGAATTCCTGCCCAACGAATGGGAGAATTTCGTCGCCAATCACCACGTCGGCGACACCATCGACGGACGGGTCGTGAACGTCACCGACTTCGGTCTCTTCATCGACGTGTACGAGGGCCTCGAGGGTCTCGCGCATGTCAGCGAGATCGAGGTGCCGGGCCGGCTCGAAGAGCACTACGCGGTCGGCGAATTCGTCCGCGCCCGCATCCTGCGCATCGAGGAAGAGGAGAAGAAGGTCGGCCTCTCCCTGCGCGGCGTGCCCCAGCCCACGGCTGAGGAAAAGGCGGAGTACGAGAAGGCCGCGGCCGAGAAGGCGGCTCAGCTCGCCGCCGCGGTCGAAGAGAGCACCACCGAAGGATAGACTTCAAATCCCACCGGCCGGCGGGCAACCGCCGGCCGCCTGCGACGCAACCGGCTCGAGGGGGAGGCATCAGTGTCGATCAAGGACGGGATGACCAAGGCAGAGCTGGTCGAAGAAGTCGCCAAGACTACGCAGCTCACCAAGAAGCACGCGGAGATCATCGTCAACACGGTGTTCGACAGCATCGTCGACTCGCTCAAGACCGGCGAGAAGATCGAGCTGCGCGGCTTCGGCAGCTTCCGCATCCGGCGTCGGGGCTCCCGCACTGGCCGCAACCCCAAGACTGGCGACAAGGTCGACGTGCCGCCCAAGCGCATTCCCTACTTCAAGCCCGGCAAGGAGCTCAAGGAGCTTCTGAACGACGATTGAGCGGAGTGTCCACCACTCCCGCCACTCGCGCCTCTCGCCCCGCAGTGAGGAGAACCGAATCTTGACCGACGTCAGCAATACAGCCCCGGCCGCAAGCGGCGAGGCGGTGGGCAATCCTCAGCTCGCCTGCGTGCTCGCTTTACTATTCCCGGGACTTGGACACTTCTACCTCGGCAAGCGCCTGCGAGCGGTCGCTTTCCTGCTCATCGTGGCGGCATCCCTGGTCACCGGGGTTTGGCTACAGGGCAATCTGTTCCGCCCCGAGAGCGGCCAACCTCTGACCTTTCTGGCGACGCTCGGCAGCATGGGCATGGGTATTCCGTACTTCGTCCTGCGTTTCGTGCGCGACTACACCGGCACGCCCACCGCACCCGGCTATGAGTACGGCACGGCCTTCCTGCTCACCGCCGGCTTGATGAATCTCCTGTTGATGCTCGACGCCTGGGACATCGCCACCGGGAAGAAGGACTGACTCGTGCCCAATCACTTTCTATTGATGAACCTGTACGCGACAATCGTCGGGGCGTTCTTCGCCCTGCTCTGGCGGCGGCAAATGCGGGACCGGATCAAGATGTTTCTCCAGGTCTACATCGGCCTGGTGGGCGGTGGATTGATCGCCGCCTGGTTGATGTACCCCTTCCCATCCGGTCCGCCATCGCCCATTCCCTGAGCTGCGCAGATGGGCGCCCATGATCTTCTCCTGGTCGCCGGAGAGGCCTCGGGAGACCTGCACGGCGCCCGGCTGCTTAGCGAGCTCAAGTCTCTGGTCCCCGACCTCGAGGCCTTCGGCATGGGCGGAGCCGAGTTGCGCGCGGCCGGTCTCGATGCCGTCGCCGACAGCCGCGAGATCGCGGTGGTCGGTCTGACCGAAGCGTTGAGGATCCTGCCGCGGGCGAAACAAATCTTTCGCCAACTCCTCGCCGAGTGCGAACGGCGGAAGCCCGCGACGGCGATCCTCATCGACTCCCCGGAGTTCAATCTTCGACTCGCCAAGCAGCTCAAGGCGCGCGGCATCAAGGTCATCTATTACATAAGTCCGCAGGTCTGGGCGTGGCGACGCGGTCGAGTGAAGGCCATCGCCCGCGTGGTCGATCTCATGTTGGTGGTCTTTCCCTTCGAGGTCGACTTCTATCGGGGCCACGACGTGGCGGTCGAGCACGTAGGGCATCCCTTGGTCGACGAGGTGCCGGTTCTTCCGCAAGCCTGGGATCGCGGTGCGCCGGCCGGCGGCGAACCCTTTCGAATCACTCTGCTTCCTGGCTCGAGGCGCAGCGAAGTCGAGGCTCTGCTGCCTTCGATGCTGGGCGCTGCTCGCTTGCTCGTCGATCGCCTACCGGCAATCTTCACTCTCGTCCAGGCACCCACGATCGCCGACGAACAGGTCGAGAATGCATTGGCAACAGCGGGGGTCGAAGTGCGCCGAATCCGCGAGCGACGCTTCGAAGAGATCGCCAACTCCCACCTGGTGCTTTGCGCCTCGGGCACCGCGACCCTCGAAGTCGGCCTGTTGGGCACGCCGTTGATCGTCGCGTACAGGCTCAACCCGCTGACCTATCGAATGGCCAAGTGGCTGGTGCGCCTGCCGCACTTCAGCTTGGTGAATCTCGTTCTTGGACGCGGCGTGGTTCCAGAGTTGCTCCAGGAAGGCGCCAATGCCGAGGGCCTGGCCGCGGCGGCCGAGGGCTTGCTGCGCGACCCCGCGCGGATCGCTGTCATGCGCACCGGCTTGGCTGAGCTGCGGCCCCGGCTCGGCGCCTCGGGAGCCAGTCGGCGGGCCGCCGAGCAGGTCGCCGGAGTGCTTCTTCGCAACGGCAGGGCGGCCTAGTGCTCGCGCCCTTTCTCTGGCGCTACTTCCGCCGCTACGTCGCTTGGTGGGTCGCGGCGCTCGTGCTTTTGGCGCTCTACGCCGGCCTTACTTCCATGTTCTTCGGTTTGCTTCGTCCGCTCCTCGGTGAGGTCTTGCATCTCGACCAGAAAGCGATCGCCGGCCTGAGCAGTGGACTCGTGCAACCGTCGAATGAGCCCGTGGCCCCGGACGCAGCTCCGAAGCCGGCGAATCTTCAGCGCGGCCTCCAGGCAGCCGTCGAGGGCGCCTACGCACGCCTCAAGCACCACTTCGCAGTCAACGAACAGGGCACCGCGGTGTTCCTGCCCGTGTTGTTGCTGATCCTTTTCACCCTGCGTGCCGTGACCGATGGGGCCAGCGCGTACTCGTTCCAGCGCATCGGCCTGGGCGCCACGAACGACATCCGCAACGAGCTTTTCGACAAGCTGTTACGCCAGTCGAGCCGTTTCCATAGCGCGCATCCCTCCGGTGAGTTGGTCAGCCGCGTGGTCAACGACGTCTCGATGATGCAGAACGCTGTCTCGACCGGGCTGCTCGATTTGTTTCAACAGAGCACCATGATCCTGGCGCTCGCCGCCATGCTGTTTTCGACCAATTTGCGGCTCGCGTTGCTCTGTCTAGTGGCAGCTCCTCTGCTGCTCTTCCCGATCATCCGCTTCGGTCACAGCCTCCGCCGCACGGGACGGCGCAGCCAGCAGCGGCTGGCCGAGGTCTCGACGTTGGTCACCGAAGCGGTGCGCGGACATCGAGTGGTCAAGGCCTTCGGCATGGAGCCCTTCGAGGGTCTGCGCTTCCGCGAGGCGACGCGTCGGCACTTGCGCGTGAGTCTCCGCGCCCAGCTCCTGGCGAGTATCTCGTCGCCCGTGGTCGAGGTGTTGGGCGTCGCCGGAGCCTGCGCCCTCCTGGTCTATGCCGGCCGCGCCATCCGCGCCGGGTCGCTCTCTCCGGTGCAGGTGTTCTATTTCCTGGCGCTCATCGGAGGCATGTACAACCCGGTGCGCCGATTGAACAAGATCAACGCCGTCTTGCAGCAATCGCTGGCCGCGACCCAACGAGTGAAGGAGCTCTTCGACGAACCCGAAGAGATCCGCGAGGCACCGGCCGCCCGGCCGCTGCGCACGCTCCAGCAGGGGATCCGCTACGAGAAGGTCACCTTCGCCTACGAACGCGAGCCCGTGCTCCAGGACCTCGACCTCGAGCTCCGCTGCGGCGAGATGGTCGCGCTGGTCGGTCCGTCGGGAGCGGGCAAGACCACGATCGTGAATCTGTTGCCGCGATTCTTCGACCCTACGTCCGGGCGCTTGACCATCGACGGACAGGACCTCCGTGAAATCCGCCTCGCCGACTTGCGCGGCCTGATCGGACTGGTCACGCAGGAGACCGTCCTGTTCGCCGACACCGTGCGCAACAACATCGCGTACGGGCGAAGCGATCTGCCGCTAGAACGCGTTCGCCAGGCGGCAGTCGCGGCCTACGCCGACGAATTCATTCAGCAGCTGCCCCAAGGCTATGACACCCCCATCGGGGAGAGCGGCCTCCGCCTTTCCGGCGGCCAGCGTCAACGGCTCGCTATCGCCCGCGCCCTGCTCAAGAATGCTCCGATCCTGATTCTCGACGAGGCGACCTCGAACCTCGACACCGAATCCGAATCCCTGGTGCAGAAGGCCCTACTCAATTTGATGCAGGAGCGCACCACGCTGGTGATCGCGCATCGCTTGGCCACGGTCATGCGCGCCGACCGCATCGTGGTGCTCGAGCGCGGTAAGGTCGTCGAGCAGGGAACGCACGACGAGCTCATCGCGGGCGGCGGGCTCTACCGCCGGCTGTACGACCTGCAATTCCGCGACAACGATTTGCGTCCGGCCGAGGACGACGGGTGAGCGCGGGCGACCCCTCGCTCGACCCGCCAATCACTCCCGGCGGGACTACCGAGGCCGCTCGCCCGGTACGGGCTTTCAAGCCGCGCCGCGTCCGTTCGACCTCGCCCTTGCGGCGCTTGGGCTGGAGCATGGCGGGCTGGATCGGCATGTTCCTGATCCGCGGCATTCGCGCCGGACTGCGCCTGCGCTTTCACGGCGACGACGAGCTGCGCGGTTTCGAGGCGGCGGAGCGGCCCTTCGTCCTCGCCTTCTGGCACCACGGTCTCCTGCTGATGCCCTACGTGTATCGCGGCCAACGCGTCGCCGTCATGGCCAGTCAGAGCGATGCGGGAGAGTGGCTGACCGCCGTGCTCTCGCACTTCGGCATCCGTTCGGTCCGCGGCTCGAATTCGCGCGGCGGACTGGCGGCGCTGCACGAGCTGGTTCGCTTGGGCCGTGGCGGCTGGGACATCGCGGTCGCTCCGGACGGACCGCGCGGTCCCGCGGGGGAGGTCAAGCCCGGAGTGCTGGCGGTGGCCTCGGCGGTCGGGTGCCCGATCGTTCCCATCGCCTGGTCGGTTCGCCGATGCTGGCGCCTCGCAAGCTGGGACAGAATGGTGGTGCCGATCCCGTTGGGTGTCGCCCATTTCGTCATCGGCCCCTCGTTCACGGTCGAGCGGCGAGACGACTTTGCCGCCGTCGCGCTGGACCTGGCTCGGCGCTTGAATGAGGTCGAAGCCGCGGCTCGCGCCGCGGCGGGAGTGGAGGAGTCGCAATGCGCAGCATGACGGGATACGGACAAGCGCAGGCATCCAATCCGAGCTTCCGAATGTCGGTCGTGGTCCGCGGGGTGAATCACCGCTTCCTCGATCTCGCGTTGCGGCTGCGCGAAGAGCAACGGGGGAGTGAGATCGCGCTCCGCGATCTGGTCTCGGCAAACGTCCAGCGCGGCCGTGTCGAGATGAACCTCGAGGTGCAGCCGGCGAGCGTTCCCGAAGCGGAAGTGGAGCTCCACCAGCCGGCGATCGCAGCCCTCCATCGTGCCGCGCAGGAGCTGTTAGAGGCCGGCTTGGTGAGCGCCGGACCGACCTTCGGCGATCTGTTGCGAGTCCCGGAGCTCGTCCGCGTGCGCGGCGCCGCGAGCGCTTGGCAGCCCGAGGACGCGGAATTGCTTCTCGCCCTCGCGCGCCAAGCCCTCACCCAGTTCAACGCCGCGCGGGATCTGGAAGGCAACAAACTCGGCGAGGTCTTGGCCGAGCGCGTGCGCGGCTTGTTCGTCATCCAGGCGCAGCTCGCCGAGGGCCGCGCGGGAGTGTCGGCCCGGCTGCTCGCCGATCTACGCTCGCGCATGCAGGATCTTCTGGGCGACCGCAATCTCGACGAAGGGCGCTTGGCGCAGGAGGCAGCGTTGCTCGCCGACCGCAGCGATGTCGCCGAGGAGCTCGACCGCCTTCGTCTTCATCTCGAACACTTCGACGAGCTCCTGCGCTCCGAAGGCGCGGTGGGAAAGCGGATGGATTTTCTCGCCCAGGAGATTTTCCGCGAGCTCAACACGCTGGGCTCGAAGTGCCGCGACGCCGAGATGACGCGGGTTCTGCTCGACGCCAAGGTGCTATGCGAGCAGCTGCGCGAACAAGTGCAGAACCTGGAGTAGCCATTGCCCGTCACCACGCCCGCGCCCGGGCCGGCGATCGCGGCGGGACCGAGGTCACCGCCAGCGTCTTTGCGATTCATGGCGTGGTGGGCGGCCTGGATCCTGCGCTTGCTCTCCGCCACCTGGCGCATTCGGTTCGTCGACGAATCGCAGGTGCGCTCGTGGGAAGCCGCCCGCTCGCCCTTCGTTCTGGCGGTCTGGCACCGGCACTTGATCGGCATGTTGCGCACATACAGGGGCCGCGGCCTCGCCAGCCTAGTAAGTTGGAGCAGGGACGGCGAGATCGCGGCTCGAACTGCGCGTCACCTCGGGGTCGCCACCAGCCGCGGTTCGACCTCGCGCGCGGGCGGGGCAGGCATGCTGGGCCTCCTGCGTTTGGCCCGCAAGGGTCATGACCTGGCGTTCACGCCGGACGGTCCGCGCGGTCCGGCAGGCAGGGTCCAGCCCGGTGTCCTGATCGTCGCCCAGATCCTGCGGTGGCCCGTGGTCCCCGTAGCGGTGGCCGCTCGCAGCGCCTGGCGGCTGCGCAGCTGGGATCGCATGCTCGTTCCCAAGCCCTTCGCGCGCGTCTGGGTTGCGTTCGGCGAGCCCTTGGAGGTTCCCAAAGGAGCCGGTCTAGGGGCGTTGGCAGGGGAGCTCGAAAGTCGCATTGATGCTGCCGAGGCGGCTGCCGAGACTGCCGCAGCCGGCGCCGCAGCAACCGAGTCAACCGGGGTGCGATAACATTCCGTCACGCATGAATCGCGGTGAACTCTTTATCTTGTCGGCACCTTCGGGAGCTGGCAAGACCACTCTCATTCAACGCTTGTTCTCCGGGCCGATGGCACTGCCCGGGGGCCTGGCCTTCTCCGTGAGCCACACCACCCGCCGGCCCCGCAATGGCGAGACGGACGGCCGCGAGTACCACTTCGTCGACCCCGCCCGATTCGCCAGCATGGTGGAGAAGGACGAGTTCCTCGAGTGGGCCAAGGTGCACGAGAACTCCTACGGCACCTCCAACGCCGAAGTGTTTCCCCGGCTCGAGGCGGGGATCGACGTTCTGCTCGACATCGACGTCCAGGGAGCCGAACGAGTCGCCGCCCGACACCCCGCGGCGCACAGCATCTTCCTGATGCCTCCCAGCTATCAAGATCTGGGCTCTCGGTTGCGCGGCAGAGCCCTGGACGGCGCCGCGGAGATCGCCGGCCGGCTCGCTGTATCTCTTTGGGAAATCAGACGTTATGAGCGCTATCGATATGTTATTATCAACGACGATGCGGACCGCGCCGCGAGAGCGCTGGCGTCGATCATCCTGGAAAAGCGCCAGGTGCGAGATCGCCAGCGGGAGCGTGTGCAGAGCATCGTAGCGGACTTCGAACGCGCGGTTTCGGCCGAGCGGAGTCACTCATCCTAGAAGCGTAGAGGGAAGGCATTCCGAATGACCGAGATTCCCGAGAAGATCGACAGCAAGTTCCGGTTCGTACTCCTGGCCTCCCGGCGCGCCGAGCAGATGGTGCGCGGCGCCCGTCCGCGGGTCGATATCGCGAGCCGCAAGCCCACCCGCGTTGCCATGACCGAGGTCCTCGAAGACCGCGTCGCCTGGGGCTACGGACCCGCTCCCGACGCCGAGCCCTTGGAATCCTGAGGCCCTTTGCGCGTTCTCGTCGGCGCCACGGGCGGTATCGCCGCGTTCAAGGCGGCTCACCTGGTGCGCCGGCTCCGCGAGCGCGGGCACGAGGTGCGCTGCATCCTGACGCGCAGCGCTGAATCGTTCGTCACTCCTCTCAGCCTCGAAGTCTTGAGCGGGCACACCGTGTACCGCGAGGAGTATCTCCATCCCGGCAATGGCGGCGTGGAGTTGCACATCGAGGTCGCGCAGTGGGCGGAGCTTCTGTGCATCGCGCCGGCGACCGCCAATGTGCTCGGGAGGTTGGCGCTGGGGCTGGCGGATGACTTCTTGACCACGACCGCGTTGGCTTTCGACGGTCCGCTGGTGATCGCGCCGGCCATGCACAGTGCCATGTGGGCCAAGGCCGCGGTCGAGTCCAACGTCGACTCGTTGCGACGCCGCGGCGCGGTGTTCGTCGGACCGCTCGAGGGACGTCTTGCCTCCGGCGAGAGCGGCCTCGGACGGATGGCGGAGCCGGAGCAGATCGTGGCGGTGCTCGAAGACGAGTTCGCGCGCAGTACTGCGAACTCGAGCAAAGACGGCGCGGACCTGTCAGGGCGTACGGTCTTGATCACCGCTGGACCGACCCACGAGCCGCTCGACCCGGTGCGCTATCTCGGCAATCGTTCGAGCGGCAAGATGGGATTCGCCTTGGCAGCGGAAGCCGCACGCCTCGGCGCTCGGGTGATTCTGGTCGCTGGACCGGTGGCGCTACCCAGTCCCGCGGGAGTCGAGCGCATCGACGTCGAGACCGCCCTCGAGATGGAGTCCGTCGTGCACACTCATGCGCCGAGCGCCGACCTCATCGTGATGGCCGCGGCGGTCGCGGACTTTCGCCCGACGCAGGTGGGCCGAACCAAGATCAAGCGCGACCTCGGCGTCCCTCATCTCGAGCTCACCGCCAATCCGGACATCCTGGCGGGATTGGCGGAGAAAGCTCCCGCGGCTCTGCGCGTGGGCTTCGCCGCCGAGACCGACAATCTCGAAGAGAACGCCGCAGCCAAGCTCGAGCGCAAGCGCGCCGACTTCCTGGTCGCGAACGACGTCTCGCGCGCCGACATTGGCTTCGGCAGTGACGCCAACGAAGTCACCGTATACCGCCGCGGCGAAGCGCCGATCCATCTCAGCCGTCGAGCCAAAGACCGGATCGCCGCGGAGCTGATTCACCTTTTCGCGGTCGCGCTCTCTCAACGTGACGCCCAACCCGCCGCTCGCTGACCTGCTCGACTACCTGTCGGACATCGGGTACGGCGACGCCTATTTGCGGCCGCGGGCCGCTGCTTCGAAGGTCGTCGAGCCCGCGACCGAGCCGCGTTCAGCCGCAGAGGCAGGCGCGGCTCCTGGTGCTCGGGCCGCGGTGCTCGCGACGATCGGCGAAGAGGCGTCGCGTTGCACCGCTTGCAAGCTCGCCGCCGGCCGCCACTCGGTCGTCTTCGGCTCGGGGAATCCCGCGGCCGACCTGATCTTCATCGGCGAGGGCCCGGGCGCCGAGGAAGATCGGCAGGGGCTGCCGTTCGTGGGCCGCGCCGGTGAATTGCTTACCCGGATGATCCAGGCCATGGAGATGCGCCGCGACGAGGTCTACATCGCCAACATCGTGAAGTGCCGGCCGCCGGGGAATCGCGATCCCGAGCCGGACGAAGTCGCGGCGTGCCGGAGCTTCCTCGAGCGCCAGATCCAAACCATCCAGCCGCGCGTGCTCTGCGCGCTCGGCCGCGTCGCGGCGCAGACTCTGCTCGGCGTCGACACGCCGATCGGCCGCCTGCGCGGCCAGTGGCACGAGAAGAACGGCATCCCCATGATGGTCACCTACCATCCCGCCGCCCTGTTGCGGAATCCCGCATTCAAGCGGCCGACCTGGGACGATCTGCAGCAGGTTCGCGACCGCCTGCGCACGCGAGCGGAGTGAGCTAGACCGTGGCGCCCTCCGCGCGCCTGCAGGCCCTGGAGGAGGAGAACGCGCGCCTGCGTTCTCGTCTGGCTCGCTTCGAAGATCCCACCGAGCCGGAGCCGGACTTCCGGATCGATCTCCTCGGACCGGCCCGCGTCTACCGTAGCAGCTCGAGTCCGCCCGACGAGGAGATCGCATGGCGCCTGCGGCGCGCCCGTCGGCTGTTGGCCTTTCTGGCGCTCGCCCCGGAGCGGCGAGCGACGCGCGATGAAATCGTCCAAGCCCTGTGGCCCGAGAGTGACAGCTTGCGGGTCCGCCGGAGCCTGCATCCAACCCTGCACGCGTTGCGCAGCGCGCTCGGCGAGCCGCGTCCAGGGCTTCACGCTCTGCTCTCCTTGCCAGGAGGCTACGGCCTTCACCCCGGGCTGAGCTGGACCATCGACGCGCTCGAGTTCGATCGACTGGCCCTCGCCGGCCGCGTCGCCCAGGAGCGGGGCGATGAGCCCGCTGCCGACGCGCTGTGGACCCGGGCATTGGCGCTCTATCGCGGGCCGTTCCTCGCCGGCGATCGAGATTTGTGGATCGAGGAGCAGCGGGAGAGCTTCCGGCAGAGGCGGGTCGTGATTCTGGGGGCGCTCGGCGCGCTGCGCGAAGGTCGCGGGGACGCCGAGGGCGCCCTCGACCTCTATCGGCTGAGCCTCGCCGAGGACGGCTTGCAGGAGGAGCTCCACATGGCGCTGCTTCGCGTCTACGCCAAGCAGGGCAGGCGCGACCTGGTTCGCCGGCACTTCGATCGTTTCAGCCGCATGCTCGCTGAAGAGCTCGGCGTCGAGCCCAGCTTGAGCACGACGCTCGAGTATCACCGCCTGATGGCGCAGACGGTCGAAGGGTAGAATGCCCCCGATGCCGTCCACTCAGCTCACGCCGCCGGCTCACCGGGGCGACGAAGCGCCCGCCAGCTCGGGCGCCTCCTCGCTGGAGACCGGAACCGAGGTCGAACCACTGCTCGACGTCAGCGTCCTCGTGCCGGTGCTCAACGAAGCGGATACGGTCGAGGAGCTGGCGACTTCGCTGGCCTCCGAGCTCGATCGCCTGCGGCGTTCGTTCGAGATCATCTTCATCGACGACGGCTCGAACGACGGCACTGCCAAGGCAGTGCGCGCGGCGAACCTCAAGGATCACCGGGTCCGCCTGGTGCGCTTACGGCGGAATTTCGGCAAGGCGGCGGCGATCTGCGCCGGCTTCGACGCCTCGCGGGGACGGATTCTGGTCACCATCGACGGCGACTTGCAGGACGATCCGCGGGAGATCGCCCGTTTCCTCGAGAAGCTCGAGGGCGAGGACTTGGATCTGGTCTCCGGGTGGAAACGGAATCGCCAGGATCCGGTCTCGAAGCGCTATCCGTCGCGGCTCTTCAACTGGGTGACGCGTTGGATCTCGAGCGTCGACCTGCACGATTTCAACTGCGGCTACAAGGCCTACCGCCGCGAGGTCCTGGAACAGATCGCGCTCTACGGTGAGCTCCATCGCTACATCCCGGTGCTCGCCAGCCGGCGCGGCTTCAGCGTCGGCGAAATCGAGGTCACCCATCATCCGCGCCGTCACGGCTCCAGCAAGTACGGATGGGACCGTCTGTACAAAGGCTTGCTCGACCTGATCACCGTATTGTTCATCACTCGGTACACGCGGCGGCCGTTGCATCTGTTCGGGGCTTTCGGCCTGTTGTTCCTCGGCGGCGGCCTGTCGATCAACCTCTATCTGTTGATCATCTGGCTCCAGGGCGACACGATCGCACGGCGACCGCTGCTGCAGCTCGGGGTGCTGCTCATGGTGCTCGGCATCCAGGTGCTCACCACGGGGTTGATCGGCGAGATGATCACGGTCAAGAACTTCGACCGTCGCGACAGCTATTCGGTAAGAGAACGGGTAGGTTGACGAGCCGAGCCCGACGAAATCAACCGTTGAGCTTGAAACGCGCCTTGAGCACCTTGCCGGCGCGCGAAACCTCACAGTTCAACGACCGCAGGGGTGGTTGGATCGCCAGATAGGCCGCCAGTTCGGCCGCCGTGCTCGCCGGGTTGCCCTCGATGCGCACGATGACGTCACCGGGTTGAAGCTCTTCCTTTGCCGCCGGGCTGTTCGGCGCCACGGACCGCACCAGGATCCCGCGGGGCCCGCTCCCCACTGTATCGATCTGCAGCCCGAGGCGCCGTTCGAGCAGATCGACCTCGGCCAGGCGCCGCTTCGTCATCGACAGATTGTCGGATGCGGCGAGGTAGTCACCGCGCATGGTCAACGCCCGCTGGAAGGCCTCGGCGGCACGCGCGTAGTCGCCCAAGCGGTAGTACGCGCTCCCCAGATTGTTCGAAACCTCAGGCCGCGTCGGGTCGAGCGCCAGTGCGCGCTCGAGACTCTGACGGGCTTCGGCGGTCTTGCCGGCCGAGAGTTGAGCCTGCCCGAGGTTGATCCAACCGCCCACGTCCTCGGGCGTCCAGCCGACCTGCAGCTGAGCCTGCTGGGCCGCCAGGTCGAGCTTGCCCTGCTTGGTGTAGGCGATGGCGGAGTAGCCGGCGGCGCTCGCCGCAACTCCATACCGATTGCCCGGATCGAGCTGGATGGCCTTCTGCAGCGAGGCGATCGAGCCCTCGAGATTTTCCATGCCCTGCTGGGCGATCCCGAGGTTGAGCCACAGTTGCGGATTCTCGGGGCTGCGTTTGGCGGCATCGAGGAGCAAGGCCACCGCCTCGACCCATTTGGCGCTGTCGATGTAGGCCAGCGCGAGATTGCTCACCGTCGACTCGCCTTGTGGATCGAGCGTGTAGGCCTTGCGCAGGGCCTCCGTGGCCTCGCTCTTCTTGCCTAGCTTGCGCCGCGCGAGGCCAAGGTTGCTCCAGGACTCAGGGCTTGCCGGATCCAGGGCCAACGCCTCGTTCAGTGCCGACTCCGCGTCCTCATAGAAGCCCTTGCCGTAGTAGAGAATGCCGAGGTTGTTGAGCGCTGCTCCCTGGATTCCAGCTGAAACGGCATTGGGACTGGAGCGGCGCAGCGCGAGTACTTTCTGGTAGCCCGCCAGAGCCGCGTCGACGTCGCCCTGCTCGCGATCGACCTCAGCCAGCCCGAAAATTGCCGGCACCAGTCCGCCGTCGATTCTCAGCGCTTCGCGATAGGCCGCGCGCGCGGTCGGCAGATCGCGCTCCTTCAACGCCTGGTCGGCGGCCTTCACTCGCTCCTGCGCCGTGTTGGCGCGTTGCTCCAGGGCTCGCTTGTGTGCCTCGTAGTAGACGTCCTGAAATGCGGGGGCGAAGTTTTCCTGCGAGAGGACGTAGTCAGGCTTGAGCACCAAGGCGCGAGTCATGGCCGCGATCGCGCGCTCGTTGTCGCCAAGGCGCTGCTCGAGAGAGGCCGCCACGACGAGTAGTCGTACCGTGCCGTCGCCGGTCGGCAGCAGGCTCGCCGCTTCCTCGTACAATCGCACCGCGGCGTTCAAGTCACCCTGGGCGTATTTGTCGTCGGCTTCCTGCTCGGCCTGCGCGGCGGTCCGTGGCGCGGCCGGCACCGTCGTCGAGGGCAGCGGCGTGACCTCGACACCGATCTGGGCGGAAGCGGAAGCAGCGAGGCCGAGGGAGAGGACGAGAGGAAGCCAGGAGCGCATGAGGTCCCGGCGATCCTAGCAAACGCTCAAGGGGGTGAGAGCGCGGTGGTGAAGACGCTCGGCGGGGTGTCCTTCAGGAGATTGAAGGTAACCGTGGTTCTCACGCCCGACTCGACGCTGATCATCTGCGTGATGACCTTGGAACCATCCACTTCCTGGCGCGGATAGCGGATTTCGATGCGGTGCGTCCCCGGGCTGATGGCCTTGTTGTTGATTACGCCCGGCCCGAGGTTGTCGCCGTCGACCATCACGGTGCCCAGCGGTGAGCTCGGTGCGGGCTGCACCGTCAGCCGTCCGGGCCGCACGATCGGGCTCGCGTAGCTCGTGGTCGAGCCGCTGCGCACCTCGATCGTCTTCTCCTGAAGCTGCGAATAGTCGCCTCCGGTCAGCGCAAAGCTCAGCACGTGCCGGCCGGGCGTCACCTGGAACGTCTGCGCGTGCTCGAGCGCACGGGTGGCGCCGTCGACCGTCACTGTCATCTGCGGATCCCAGGCTGCCGCCACCACAATCGTCGCCTTCTCAGGCACCGGCGGCGGCACCACCGGCGCCGCTTTCACCGGGGCCGGCGGTTCGATGCGCGCCGGAACCAGGCTCGGCTCCTGCGATACCGGCGCTGAAGACGCTGGGCTGGTCCCCGGAACCTGCCCGGCGGCAGGCGGAGTCGCTGAGCTCGCGGCTGCGGTGGGGCTCGGACGCCCTTGCCAATACCAGAGACCCGCCCCAAGAGCGATCACCACCGCCGCGGTGGCCGCGATGGTCGAGAGCTTCGAGACTTCCTTCTCGCGGTAGGCCGCCGAAGTGCTGATGGAGTGCGGAGTCCGGCGGTAGCGATCGAAGGCGAGGTCGACCTCGGTCTCGCTCGATGGAGGCGGCACCACCGGCAGGGACAGGCCGGTCGTCGCGGTCGTCGCGCTTCGCTGGGCTGGCAGCGGAAGACTCCCCGAGCGTGTGATGGCGATTCCGGCGGTCGTCGTGGGCTCGAACCCGGACGTCTCGGCGGGTGAGCGCGAGGCGCTGGCGCGCATCCGGCGGAGCACCTGATCGAGGTCGCGCAGCAGCTCGGCACAATTCGCGTAGCGCCGAGACTGATCCTTCTCCAGGCAGCGCTCGACCACGGCGACGAAATCCGACGGGGAGTCCGGCCAGGTCTCGGCGATCGAGCGCGGGCGCGAGTTGAGAATCTGGTAGAGCACCGTGGAGATCACTTCGCCGCTGAAGGGGCGCTCGAAAGTGAGCAGCTCGTAGGCGAGGACGCCGAGCGAGAAGATGTCGGTGCGCTGGTCCACGGGTTCGCCGCGGATCTGTTCCGGAGCGAGATACGCCGCGGTGCCCAAGGTCATCCCGGTCTGGGTAAGGCCGCTCTGACGCTGCGCCAGCTTGGCGATCCCGAAGTCCATGATCTTGGCCGTGCCGTCCTCGAGAATGCGGATGTTGGCCGGCTTGATGTCGCGATGGATGACGCCCTTCGAGTGCGCGTATTCGAGGCCGCGGGCGATCTGCACCAGGAAGAGCAGGCGCTCGCGGTGGGGCATGTTCTCCCGGCGCTTGATCTTGCGATCGAGGTCCTCGCCGGTCAGGTACTCCTGAATCAGATACGGCACCTCGCCCTGCACACCGAAGTCGTAGACCGTGACCACGTTGCGGTGCTGCAGGTTGCCGGCGATCTCCGCCTCCTGAAAGAAGCGCTGTCGGATGTCCTCGTCGTCAGCGGTGCAGGTCTTGATCGCCACCAGGCGCTTGATGAACGGGTCGTACGCCTTGTACACGACGCCGAATCCGCCCACACCGATCTTCTCGAGGACCTCGTATTTGCCGATTTTGTCCATGGGGGTGCCAAGGCGAATGATACCACGCGGAATTCGAGCGAAGGGCCGTAAACGATTGATACGATTCTATAAATGAACACTCTCGGCAGCCGTTGGGCGACTCACCTCGAATGTTCGAAGACCGGAGCTCGCGCACCTCTGGACGAGCCGGCCTTTCTCTCTCCCGTCGGTGCTCCGTGGCTGGTGCGCTACGACCTCGACCCTGGCCAGGGAGCCGCCTGGCGCGCTGCTCTCCAGGGGCGCTCGTGGGATCTCTGGCGCTATCGCGAGTTGTTGCCGGTGCGCGACTTTGGGGGACGCATCGATTTGGGGGAGGGCGGGACCGCCTTGCTGAAACTACGGCGCATGGCGCCAGGCGGGCTCCAGGTCTGGATGAAGGAGGAGGGCACCAATCCGACCGGCTCCTTCAAGGCCCGCGGACTGTCGCTGGCGGTGAACCGAGCGCGCGAGCTCGGGGCTCCCGGCGTGCAGCTCCCGAGCGCCGGCAACGCGGCTCTGGCGCTCGCGGCCTACGCCGCGGCAGCCGGAATTCCCGCGCGAGTCGCGGTGCCGGAAGACACGCCTCGGCGCATCCTCGACCGCTGCCGCGAGCATGGAGCCGAGGTGCTCACCGCGCCCGGAACCCTGGTCGACGCGGCGAAACGCCTGGCTGAGCACCGCGACGGCTACTTCGATCTCTCGACCCTCAAGGAGCCCTATCGCGCCGAGGGCAAGAAGACCATGGGCTTCGAGCTCGCTGAGCAATTCGAATGGAACCTGCCGGAGTGGATCGTCTATCCGACCGGCGGAGGCACTGGAATCGTGGGCATGGCGAAGGCCTTCGATGAGCTGCAGTCGCTCGGGCTGATCGACTCGCGGCGTCCGCGTTTTGTCGTCGTGCAGATGGAGGGTTGCGCGCCGCTGGTGCGAGCCTTCCAGAGCGGCGCCGAGTCGGCGACGCCCTGGGAAGACGCCCGCACCGAGGTTTGGGGGCTGCGGGTGCCGCGCGCGATCGCGGACTTCATCATCTTGCGCGCGTTGCGCGAGACGCGGGGCGTAGCGGTCGCGATCCACGAGCCCGGTCTCGACGAGGTCGCCGGGAGAGCGGCGCGGCTGGAAGGTATGCGCATTGGACCCGAGGGCGCAGCCGCTCTGCGCGCCGTCGACCGTCTGCAGGCCGATGGCACCATGAAAGACGGGGAGCGAGTGGTCGTGTTTCAGACCGGCAACCCTGACAATTATTAGATGGTCGCTCGCGCTTTGGGGTTCCGTGGACTCCGTCGTGTGGGCGGGGGTTAGTGCGAATGGTCGAGAGTCCGCAGGGAGTACTGGATGCGCTGGTGGAGCAGAGCGTCGCCACCGCGGCCAGCGCTTGGGTGGGTACGTCCCGAGGAGTTCTCTGGAGCGGTGTCGCCGGGCGGACACGATCTGGCCGTGGCGGCGCGCTGGTGCGAGCGGACACCCGCTTCGATCTGGCCTCGCTCACCAAGCCCTTCAGTGCGACGCTCGCTCGGGTGCTCGCGCAGTCGAAGGCGATGGCGCTCGCTCTTCGGGTCGGCGATGTTTGGCCGGACTCGCATCCCACCATGGCGCGAGCGACCATGGAACACCTGTTGCGCCACCGTTCGAGTCTTCAGGCTTGGACGCCACTTCAACTGCGTTGTGCGAAACCTGGCGACGTGCCGAACCTCTTGACCGGCGGCGCGCTGCTCGGTGGCTCTCGGCCCACCTATAGCGATCTGGGCTACATCCTGTGGTCCTCGAGCGTCGAATCCGTTCTCGGTGTGTCGTTCGAGGCGGCGCTGCGCACCAGCGTCCTCTCACCGCTGGGGCTCGAGCGCATCCAGCCCTCGCCGGGTGCGGTGCGCGACGTGGCCGAGACGATCCTGGACGGCCGCCGGGAGCATGAATTGGCGGCAGCACAGAAACTCGACCTTCCTGTCCGCAGAGCGCCTTCACCGGGTGCGGTCCAGGACGGCAACGCGCGGTTTCTTGGTGGACTCGCTGGACACGCGGGCCTGTTCGGCGACGCCGAGAGCGTTGCGACCCTCGGCCGCGAGTGGCTACGGCCGCGACGACTGCTGCGGCCGCGCGACGTCGCGGCGAGCATCGCCGGGCCACAGGGCGCGTATGCACTCGGTTGGGCAAGGCGGAGAGTTGCGGGCAGCGCAGGGCCGGCGTTGTCGGCCGGGGCATTCGGGCACACGGGGTCCACCGGGACGAGTTTGTGGATCGATCCCGAGGCCGATCTCGTCGCCGTGCTGCTCGCCCATCGCACCTCCGCCTCGAGCGACTTCAACCACTGGCGTCGTGCCTTTCATCGTTCGGCTCGCGCTCTGGCGGGCAGTCGCGCTTAGGATCACACGATGCTCCGCTTCGTCGCCTATGGACATCACGGCGTGCAACGGTTCCCGGTGCCGCGGAGCCCAGCGGTCATCGGCAGCGAGCCCGAATGTGAAATCTGTCTTCCGTACGCCGGCGTAGCCCAACGGCATGCCCTGTTGACCTGGGACAGCGGTGAGCTACGGATCGCCGACCTCAGCTCGCGCAAGGGGATGATGGTCAACGGCAAGCGCGTCCAGGACGCCAGCTTGCAAGTTCTCGACGAGGTCAAGCTGGGCAGCGCGACGTTGCTCCTCGAAGACTCGGAGGCGACAGCCGATCCGCTACCCATCGCGCCGCCGCGAATTCCCGAAGCCCCTACGGTGACCCCAGAGAGCCTGTCGCTACATGTCGCGGCGCTCTCCGACTGGGTACTCGGCGACACCGAGAGCCGCGCCACGGCCGAGTCGCTGCTCGGCGCCATGCTGGCCGATTTCGGCGGCGGAGCGCTCTTCCTGTTGCAGTTCGAAGGGGACAACCACGGCATTCGTCTGGTCGCGGCGTCCGATCCGGCCTGGCTCGCGTCCGGCGGTGAGCTGATGAATCAGGCCCATGCCCACCGCCACCGCCCGAAGGCCCGGCACGAAGCGGGCGCCTTCGAGGGCATGCTCAGTGAAGGCCGTGCTTGGGTCTTCTTCCGCTACTTCACCGGCCTCGAGCGCTCGCACCTCCTGCTCGCCGCCTTTCCGCGTTTCGAGCCCGGCGCCTGGTCGCCGCTGCCGTTCCTGCGCGCCGTCGCCGACATGTTGGTGCTTGGGCTGGTGCACCACGTGGGACGCTACGAGCCGCTGCTGCCTGGACACGGCCGCCAGCGCGACCTGCGCACCGCCCCCGGTCTCACGGTCGGTGAATCCCTCGCCATGAAGCGCTTGATGGAGCAGTTGAAGGGCGCCATCGAGCCCGAGGTCACGGTGCTGCTGCGCGGCGAAGCCGGAACCGGCAGGGAGAACCTGGCGCGGACACTCCATCTCTCGGGGCCGCGCTCGAAGGGACCGTTCGTGGTTGCCTCTTGCCTCGGCGTCGCCGGCGGCCTGCTCGAGGCCGAGCTCTTCGGCGTCTCGGTCGAGAGCCCCGGCCGCGCGGTCCGGCGCAAGCCGGGCAAGCTGGCGGAGGCCGACGGCGGCACGCTGCTGCTCGCCGACGTCGAGCATCTGCCGATGGACCTGCAGGCGCGCATGGTGCGGTTCCTCCGCTCCGGCGAGGTCGAGCCCGTCGGCGGCACCGAGGCCCAGCGCGTGGACGTGCGGCTGATCGCTTCCAGTGGGTCCGCGCTGGAGCCACGCGCGGCGCGTGACGCCTTTCGCGTCGACCTCGCCCACCGGCTATCGCGCATGGCGATCGACGTGCCACCGCTACGCGATCGCCGAGAAGATCTGCCGTTGCTCATCCAGGCCTTCGTGAACCGCTTCTGCCACGAAGCGGGGAAGCGCGTGCACGGGATCTCGGTCAAGGCGATGGCGGCATTGACCGGCTACCACTATCCGGGGAACCTTCCCGAGCTCGAGAATCTCATTCGTCAGCTGGTGTACATCTGTCCGGCGGGGCAGCCCATCCGGCACAGCATGCTGCCGGAGCGCGTGCGGACCGCCGCCATCGAGGCCGCCGGCAGGGCGAGCGACGGCAGCGCAGACATCCAGCTCGAACGCCTCGTTTCGTCCTGCGAGGAAGCCGCGATCCGCGAAGCGTTGCGGCGCACCGACGGCAACAAGCTGCATGCGGCGCGGCTGCTGGGCATCTCGCGCAACGGCCTGGCCATGAAGATGCAGCGCTATCGGATCTGAGCGCCGGGAAAGCTAAGATCGCCCGATGACGAGCGCCCTCGCCCACACCGTCCGCGCGCCGCGCGGCACCGAGCTCTCCTGCCGCGGGTGGCAGCAGGAAGCCGCCTTGCGCATGCTGATGAACAACCTCGACCCCGAGGTCGCCGAGCACCCCGAGGATCTCGTGGTCTATGGCGGCTCGGGCAAGGCGGCGCGTAACTGGGAGTGTTACGAGGCCATCGTTCGCACACTGCGGCGTCTGGGCGACGACGAGTCGCTGCTGGTGCAGTCCGGAAAGCCCGTTGCGGTCTTCAAAACCCATCGCGAGGCGCCGCGCGTCTTGATCGCCAACTCGTTGTTGGTGCCCAAATGGGCAACCGCGGACGAGTTCCGACGCCTCGAGGGTCTGGGCTTGACGATGTACGGCCAGATGACCGCGGGCTCGTGGATCTACATCGGCACCCAAGGCATCCTGCAGGGCACCTTCGAGACCCTGGCCGAATGCGCCCGGCAACATTTCGGCGGCAGCCTGCGCGGCACGCTGACGGTGACCGCCGGCCTCGGTGGGATGGGGGGAGCGCAGCCGCTCGCGGTCACCATGAACGACGGCGTCTGTCTGGTCGCCGAGGTCGACCGCTCGCGGATCGAGCGCCGCCTGGCGACGCGCTATGTCGACACGTCGGAGACCGCGATCGATGCCGCCATCGCGCGGGCGCTCGAGGCCAAGGCCGAGCGGCGGGTGATTTCCATCGCCGTCGAGGCCAACGCGATCGATCTGCTCCAGGCTCTGCTCGCCCAGGGCATCACCCCCGACATCTTGACCGATCAGACCTCGGCTCATGACGCCCTGACTGGCTACCTGCCGCAGGGCTTGAACCTGCAACAGGCCGACACCCTTCGCCGAACGGACGCGGCACAGTACGTGCGGCGTTCTCTGCAGTCGATGGCGGTCCACGTCCGCGCCATGCTCGCTCTCAAGGCGCGCGGCGCGGTGACTTTCGACTACGGCAACAATCTGCGCGGACAGGCGCTCGCCGAGGGCGTCACGGACGCTTTCGACATCGGCGGTTTTGTGCCGCTCTTCATCCGGCCGCTGTTTTGCGAGGGCAAGGGTCCGTTTCGCTGGGCGGTCCTGTCCGGCGACCCGGAGGACCTGGCGGTCACTGACCAGGCGATCCTCGAGGAGTTCCCCGACGACGAGGCGCTTCATCGCTGGATTCCGCTGGCTCGGGAGCGCGTCGCATTCCAGGGTCTGCCGGCGCGTATCTGCTGGCTCGGCTACGGCGAGCGCGCTCGCGCCGGCCGGCTGTTCAACGAGCTGGTGGCTTCAGGCCGAGTCAAGGCCCCGATCGTGATCGGCCGCGATCATCTCGACTGCGGCTCGGTGGCGTCGCCCAACCGGGAAACCGAAGCCATGCGCGACGGTTCGGATGCGATCGCCGATTGGCCGGTGCTCAACCTCTTGTTGAACGCGGTGAATGGCGCGACTTGGGTATCGCTCCACCATGGCGGTGGCGTCGGCATCGGCTACTCGATTCACGCCGGCATGGTCATCGTGGCCGACGGAACCCCGGACGCGGCGGTCCGGCTCGAACGTGTGTTGACCGGCGATCCGGGCATGGGCGTCGTGCGTCATGCCGACGCCGGCTATCCCGATGCGGTGGCGTTTGCGCGTCGCCATGGCGTCGACATCCCGATGCTGTGAGGACCGCCCGGCCAGTCGAGATCTCGCTTCTCATCGCCGCGGCCGCAGCGCCGTTTCTACCGGCAGGCTGGCCCGCCTTGGTGCTGGTCGCGATCGGCGCGGCTTTCCTCGCCCAACGCCCAGCACCGCGAGAGGGCACGCTGGTCGGCGCCTGTCTGCTCGCGGCCGCCGTTATTCTCGGCGGCGCTTGGCTGTTGTCCGCTTTCCCGGCGATGTCGCCCGAGGAATGGACCGCTGCCGCTCAGCGACCCTACCGCGAGTTATGGGCCGGCCTGCGGCAAGAGGCTGCCGAAGCAAGCGCCTCGATTGCGCACGCACCGGAGACTCCGGACCAACGGTTGGCCGCATTTCGGATCCTCGCTGAGCGCGCCGACGCTGGCCGCCCGGGCCTGACCCTCGCACTCATCAACCCCGATGGAGAAGCGGTCGCCTGGGCGGGAGCGGGGTTGCTGCACGAGTTGTCGGGCAACGCGCTGCCCTTGACCGGTGACGCCTTCGTCGCCGGATTCTCCTCCGCGACCCTGGTCGTCGTGCGACCGCTGGCCGGAGAGAAGAGACCGTTTCGCGTCGCCGCCGGAGTGAGCCTGCCGGTCGATCGATTGCCCTTCAAGGATCCGAGTTGGCGCCGCCCGCGCGCGTGGCGCTGGTCGTTGGTCGACAGCGGCGATCAGGGTGAGGCCGCCGAAACTCTTCCCCAGCGATGGCTTGCCCTCGACAGCCCCGGCGATCCTCGCCTCATAGCGGAGCCCGGGGACGAGCTGCCGCAAACTCTCGCGCGCCCGCGGCGTGCCGCGTGGATCGTGCTCGGCCTGGGACTCTTCGGCTTGGCCGTGCTGCGCGGCATCGGACTCGCCTTCCTCTCGGGAACGGTGGTGCGGAGCCGCGCCCGTCCGTGGCAAGTCGTGGCGCTCGGCGCCGGCGGAGTTTCCTGCTGGCTCCTGGCGGCAGCCGCGCCGCCCTCGGCGCTCCTGCCGCTCCTGGTCGCCGGCTTGGTCGGCATCGTGGCCTCCAAGGTGCGATGGCAGCGGCGCGCGCGCTGGTCGGCGGCGGGGGGAGCCCTGGCGGCCATGCTGCTGCTCAGCCTCTGCTTCCTCGCCGGCCGGCTCGGATTCAGCATTGATCTCGGGTCCGCTCTGTGGGGCTCGTCGAGAGATTCGGCACTGAGACTGGGACTGGCGAGTTTCGCTTTTGCTCTTCTCCTGCTGGCGGGCGGGAGACGAGCCAGGCATCCGGCCGAGGTCCCGGCCCGCTCGCGGCTGGCCTGGCTGGCCATCGGCTCACTGCTCACCGCGGGCGCCTTGCTGGATTTCGAGATCCTCGCCGGCGCACTGCTCGTCCTTGGTTTCGCGCTCGCCGCGGTGTGGGCGGCGGGCAACTGGCCCACGCATCGGCTGGCGGCGGGAGCGACGGCGGTGCTGATCGCGGCGCTCTCCTCTGCCGTGGCATGGGAGCTCGCCTCCCGCGCGGCGTTGCGCGACTCGGCGCCGCAGCTCTTGCAAGCGCTGGCACCGCCCTCGGACAGCGAGCAGAAGGCGCTCGAGGTCGCCGTTCAGCGGGCCCTCGCAGAGACCGACATCGAGGACTTGTCGCCTTCGCCTTCTCTGCGGCTGGACCGCCAAGATTTGGCGATCGCGCTCTGGCGGCGCTCTCCACTGGGACGAGCGAACATCTTCTCGGCGCTCTCCGTCATCCCCTACGGCAAGGAGGGTTCGCGTTTTGCTTTTGGCCTTCCCCTGCGCGGCGGAGCACGCGTGGAACAACTGCCTGGTCGCTGGTCTCCACCGCGCCTGCCGGTTTGGGACGACACTCTGGTCTCCGGGGAAGTGGAGCTGAAGGCCGGCGGCAAGCCCTATGGCCGCGGCTTGTATTGGTTCCAACCCCGGCCCGGGTTTCGCTGGGGAATGCAGCGCGCCGGAGATCTCGGGCTCGACTTGCTGCGCGGCGCGCCCGGCGCGCACACGGTGGAAGGACTGCCCGCGGGAGTGACCTTCGCGCTCTACGATCCGACCGGCCATGCCCTACTCGCACCGTGGCGCGAAACGCCGCCGCTCGATCCGCGCCTGCGCCGCGGAGTGGTCAACGAGGTCGCGACGCCGGTCGGCACCGCGTCGGCCTGGGCCGCCGCCGGGCGCGAGGGTTGGCGGGCGATCTACATTCCTCGTCTGGCGCCGCTCGCCGGTCTCGATCGCGTGGGAACGCATTGCCTGGCGAGCCTCTTGCTCGCGGCCGCCGCCAGCCTGCTGGTGGTTCTCCTGGGCCTGCCCCGAGCCACGTTCCGCGACACCCTGAGGCGGGCCGTGCGCTCGTACTCGAAGCGTCTGCTCATTGTCTACACCGTGCTCCTGCTGGTGCCCCTGCTGCTGCTCAGCGTTGCCTTGGTCGGCGGCCTCGAGGAGCGGGTGCGCAACGAGCAGCGCAGCGACGGCCAGCAGGCTCTCGCCTCGGCGCAGCGGGTCCTCGGAGAGTACCTGCTGACCCTGGATCCCGGCTTCGGACTCGACACGACGCTCGACGACGACCTCCTGCTGTGGCTCTCCGCGGTCGTCCACCATGAGGTCAACCTGTACTGGGGCAGCACGGTATACGCCTCGAGCAAGCGCGAGCTGTTCACCGCCGGGCTGCTGCCCAAGCGCATCCCCGGCGATATCTACTCGCGGCTCGCTCTGCAGGGCTACGACGTGGCATCGAAGACCGGGCACACCGGCGAGGTGAGCTACCTCGAAATCTACGCACCCTTGCGCATGCCGGACGGCAACAACGGCACTCGCGATGCGGCGGAGGGGCTGACGCTCTCGATGCCGCTGCTGGCCCAGCAGGAGGAGACTCAGACCGCCATCGCCTATCTGCACCGGCAAGCACTCCTCGGCGCCTCGGCGCTCTTCATCCTGCTCGTTGCCGTAGGCGGCCGCCTGGCGCAGAACTTTACCCGGCCTTTGCAGGAGCTGGTGCAGGGCACCCAGCGCATCGCAGCCGGCGCCTCCTCGCTCGGATTGGCTCCGACGGAGCTCGAGCTCGCCGCCCTGGTCGAGGCGGTCGACCGCATGGCGCGGCGCATCGCCGAGGCCCGCGAGGATCTCGTGCGCGGCAAGCATGTGCTCGAGAACATGGTGGAGAACGTGACCGCCGGCGTCGTCTCGCTCGATCGCGAGCAGCGGGCCATTCTGCACAACCGCGTCGCTGCGGAATTGCTCGGAGTCAGCGCCGGCGAAGCGCTCGCGACGTCGCTCGCCAAGCGCCCCGGACTCGCGCCGGTGGCCGAGTGGCTGCGCGGTATCTCGAGGGGCAGCGTCAAGCCGGGCGGAACGGAGCCCCAGCGCACGGCGATGAAACTGCGCACGCCGGAAGGGGAGCGCGAGTGGACGCTGGTGTGGGTTCAGGTGCCCGGCGCGGGCGAGCCTTCGGCGCTTTTCGTCGTCGAGGACGCGACCGAAATCCTGCGCGGCCAGCGCCTGGAAGCCTGGGCCGAGATGGCGCGCATGATCGCGCACGAGATCAAGAACCCGCTGACGCCGATTCGGCTTTCCGCCGAGCACATGCGCGAGGTCTATGCCAGCGCTCCCGAACGCTTCGCCGAGGTGTTCGAGCGTTGCACCACCAACATCCTCGGTCAGGTGGAAGACTTGCGTCAGATCGCGTCCGAGTTCTCGACTTACAGCCGGATTCCGAAGCTGGCGCTCGCCGACGGCGATCTGGTGCCCGCGGTGCGCCGCATCGTCGAGGGCTACCAGGCCGCGCCGCCGCCGGGAGTCGAGATCGAGCTCCAAGAATCGACTCCCCACCTACTCTCCCGCTTCGACGAGCGCATGCTCGGTCGGGCGGTGCGCAACCTGCTCGAAAACGCCGTGCGCGCAAGCGCCGGGCAGGGCACAGTGCGCATTACCGTGGAGCGAGTCGGCGACCAGGCGCGGGTCGTGGTCGCCGATCGCGGTCCAGGCGTGCCGGCGGAGCTGCTGCCGCGAATTTTCGACCCCTACTTCTCGACCCATGACACCGGCACCGGGCTTGGCCTGCCCATCGCGCGCCGGATCGTGGAAGAACACGGCGGCGGAGTCGCCGCGTACAACGGCCCTGGCGGGGGCCTCGAAGTCGTGATTACAATCCCGTGCCTATGAAACGCTACCAGCTTCATCAAGCGATCGGCGCCACACTTGTGATTGCCGGGCTTATTGGGCTTACCGGCTGCTTCGGCAGCTGGGGGCGGCCCGACAAACCCCCCGGCACCGTCGTCTGGGGCGATCCGGCGACTCTGGATGCTCTCGACTTGGCCGCGACGCGGACTCTCGGCGTTCAGGAAGTGTTCCTCGCCGCCGGGGAAGTGGAGTGGAACGGATCGACGCCGCAGGTGCGCATCGCGAAGCTCGCCCCGCTGCGGGGCCAGATGCCCGTGACACTGGTCGTCTCGGGGCAATGGCCGGTAGTCCTTGGCGATTCCAAGGCCGCCGGTACGCGTCTGGCCGCGGAGCTCCGGCGACTCCAGCTCGACGCCGAGGCGCGCGGGCTGTTCCCGATCGGCGTGCATCTCGATCTCGCAGCGACCGGCAACTTGGTTTCGTACGCACAAGGGTTGCGCGCCATCCGAGGCGTGCTTCCCAAGCCGCTGTTCCTCTCGGTGAGCGTAGGTCGGACCTCGCTGCAGGACGAGGCCGTGGCCAAGGTAGCTCGCGCCGTCGACTATTCGGTGGTCTTCCTCTACGGGCAGCGGCCCGGCCAGGGGGAAGACACCAAGGCCTGGGACTTTCAGGAAGTGGTGCGGAACGTACAGCGCGCCGAGGCGCTGAAGCGGCCCTACAGAATCGGCGTCGTCCTGCTCGGCACCGCAAGCCACCGCAGCGCCGGCGGCGACACCCTCGAATCGACGACCGAGATGTCGTTGCGCGATCTGGCGCTCAATCCCCGATTGAAGCTCGAAGGCGGTTTCACGCTCGAAGGCCTCGACCGCGAGGTGTATGGATTCCACGTCGAAGGTGCGACCGAGGTCGGCTCGTGGAAGGTAGCGCGCGGCGACTCAGTGCGCGTCGTTGGCACCGGGCCGACGTATCTACAGAGTCTGCGCAAGCACATCCAGGAGGTCGCCACCCCGCGCTACCTCGGTCAGGTCTTCTACCGTCTGCCCACTCCGACCGAGCGGCTCACGCCGACGATCTCGCAGCTCGGTGACGCGCTCGCCGCGCAGCCGCCGACCTTGGACCTACTGCTATCGGCCGAGGCTCTGGATCGCAATTCTCAACACTGGGTCTTCAAGGTGGCGATCGAAAACCGCAACGACGAGCGCAGCGACATCGCGATGCTGAACAACAATTTCGTCGAGGTCAGCACGGACGGCGGCTTGCTCGGCACGGTGCAAGCGGGCGCGTTCCCGCGCTTCGAGCTCCTGCGCAAAGGCTCGGACAAGGTGGACATCGAGGCGTTGCGGAGCCCGGAACGCTTACGTCTGTACCTGCCCATCCTCGAGGGCGCGGGCAAGCTCGAGACCGGTCCGATCGAATTCAAACCGAGGGACCGCAACGCGCAGATCACGCTCTCGGCGAGCTTCCTGCTCCCCGACGGACGGACCGTGCTCGCGACGCCGGTGGTTTGGACACCGACACCGCCGAAGGCGAAGTGAGCTCGACGACCCTCGCCCAAGATGTCCGCGATTTCTTCACCTCGCCCTTCGTCGACGCGCTCCGCGGCCTCGACCAAGTCCTGGCCGGGGGCGCGAAGCGACTGATCGCAACCGGCCTGGGATTGCTCGCCGGCTGGTGGCTCTACGTTCCGGTCCACGAGCTTCTCCACGCGGCCGGGTGTGCAGCGACGGGTGGAGAAGTTCACCGCTTGGAGATCGCGCCGCTGTACGGCGGCGCCGCGCTGGCCAAGTTCCTGCCCTTCGTGAGCGCGGGCGGCGAGTACGCGGGACGACTATCGGGGTTCGACACCCAGGGCAGCGATCTGACCTACCTCGCGACCGACTTCGCGCCTTTCATTCTGACCCTGTTTCCCGGCGTCTGGCTGCTCCGGCGCGCCGCCCGCGCCGAGCAGGCGTGGCTGTTCGGCGTCGCGCTTCCCTTGGCTCTCGCCCCGATTGTCTCGCTGACCGGCGATGCCTATGAGATCGGCTCGATCGTGGTCACTCACCTAGCGCCCTGGCGGGCCGCGACCGACCTGCGCGGCGACGATTTGTTCGTGCTCGTCCGAACCGTGCTCGCGAACCCATCCACCTTCTCCTGGCTCGGTCTTGCCTTGTCGCAGCTTGTGGGTTTGATCTGGGCGCTCGCCACTTGCGGCCTGGGATCGTGGATCGCGTCGCGACTCGGACAGCGTCGGCTACCGCAAACGTTCTCTGCGACAAGTTAGGATCACATCCTCAGCAGCTCACCAAGGAGGTTTCCGTGCGCCCAATTCGAATTCCACGTCCGTTGCTCCATGCCGCCGCCTGCGTACTCGCCTGGGCCGCAACCAGCCTGCCTGCCGTCGCCGATCCCCTGCCCGCCGTGGCCAAGAAGATCGAAGGCCTGGAGCGCCGCGAAGGGCTCCTGCCGCTTTATCTCGATCGCCAACGCGGTCACCTGTGGTTGGAGCTGCCCGCCTCCAGCGCGGCAAGCGGGGAGGTCGGCCGATACCTCTACATCGAGGGCATCACCACCGGCATGGGGTCGAATCCGGTCGGTCTCGATCGCGGCCAGATCGGCAACACGCGTGTAGTGGACTTTCGACGGCTGGGCGGACGCCTACTGATCGAGGCGCCGAACCTCGGCTATCGCGCGTTGACCGACAATCCGGCGGAGGTGAATGCCATCCGCCAGTCGTTCGGCACCTCGGTGCTCTGGGGCGGCGAAATCGCGGCGCTCGACAGCGACGGCCGCGCCCTGGTCGATATCACCTCGTTTTTGGTTCGCGATGCGCACGGCATCGTCGCCACATTGCGCACGGCGGGGCAGGGCAGCTATTCCCTCGAAGAGGGTCGCAGCGCTCTCGACGTCTCGCATTGTCTGTCGTTCCCGGACAATCTCGAGTTCGAGGCGCTGCTCACCTACACCGGGCACGAGCCCGGCGCGGAGATGCGCGCCACCTTGCCGGACCCCGGCGCTTTGACGCTGGTGCAGCATCACTCGCTGATTCGACTGCCCGACGACGGCTACCACCCGCGCGCGTTCGATCCACGTTCGAGCTCGTTCTCGGTCACGTTCCTGGACTACGGGGTTCCGGTCTCGGCTCAACTCACGCGGAAATGGATCGTGCGCCATCGCCTCGAGAAGCTCGATCCCACGGCCGCGCGGTCGCGGGTGAAGAAGCCGATCGTCTACTACGTCGACCCCGCGACTCCCGAGCCCATTCGCTCGGCGCTAATCGAAGGCACTTCGTGGTGGGCCAAGGCCTTCGACGCCGCGGGATTCATCGATGCCTTCCGCGTCGAGCTGCTGCCGCCGGGCGCGCATCCGTTGGACGTGCGCTACAACGTCGTCGAGTGGGTGCAGCGCTCGACGCGCGGCTGGTCGTACGGCGGCGGGGTGGTCGATCCGCGGACGGGCGAGATGCTCAAGGGGCACGTGGTGTTGGACGCACTCCGCATCCGTCAGGACCGCACTCTGCTCGAGGGTTTGGTCGGCACGGACAAGACCGGGACCGGCGGCGCCGACGACCCGGTGCAAGTCGCGCTCACCCGGATTCGTCAGCTGGCGGCGCACGAAGTCGGGCACACGCTCGGCTTCGCGCACAACTTCGCGGCCAGCACCTGGGGGCGCGCGTCGGTGATGGACTATCCGGCGCCGCAAGTCGACATCACTCCGGCCGGCGACCTCGATCTCTCGCACGCCTATGGCGTCGGAGTGGGGCCGTGGGACGTGCAGGCAACTCGCTACGCGTATACCCAAATCGCGCCCGGCGCCGATGAAGCCGCCGAGCTCGAAACCATCCTCCGTCAGGGGACCTCCAACGGCATGCGCTTCCTCACCGATGAAGACGCTCGGCCCGCCGGAGCCGCGAACCCGAACGCGGCATTGTGGGACAACGGCTCCGATCCGGCCGAGGGACTCCGCCACGAGCTCGCGGTACGAAAGATCGCGCTCGCCCACTTCGGCGAACACAACGTCCGGCCCGGTGTGCCGCTCTCCACGCTGCAGGAGGTGCTGGCGCCGCTCTATTTTCATCATCGCTACGAGCTCACCCGCGCCGCCAAGACGGTCGGCGGACTCGACTATTCCTATTCCGTGCGCGGCGACGGTCAGCCACCGGCGAGCATGATCCCGGCGCCGACTCAGCGGGCGGCGCTCGAGGCAATCCTTTCGGTGCTCTCACCCGACACGCTGGATCTTCCCGAGCCCGCGCTCGCCGTGTTGGTGCCGCGCGCCTTCGAAGAGACCGATGGCCGCGAGGCCTTTCAGCATTCGACGGCCCCCGTATTCGACGCCCTGGGCGCCGCGTCTACGGCGTCGCGCATGGCGGTGGATGCTCTTCTGCAGAGCGAGCGTGCGGCGCGACTGGTCGACTTCCACCGCCGCGATGCCAATCTGCCTGGCCTCGAGGAGGTCCTCGACGCCCTGATCAAGACCGGATTCTCCGGTGCCGCAGTTGCGGCGCCACGCCAAGGGGAATTGCGCCGGGTCATTCAGCAGGAGATCGTCTCGGGCATGGTCCGCTTGGCGGAGAACGCGGAGGCGCCGATGCGGGTGCGCGCCCGCGTCGATGCTGCCCTCGAGGGACTGGCCTCGCGGCTGAACGCTTCGGCAGCGCCGGCCGCCGACCGCGCCGCTCAAAGCAGCATGCGACGGACCATTGCGGCCCACCTGACGCGCCCGCGCGATGCGGCACCGGCTCCGACGCCAGCTCTCGCACCGCCGCCGGGGGATCCCATTGGCGCGGCGGGTGGTCTCGGCGACTGCGGCCTCGGCGACCTCGAGGGTCCGCAGTGGCATTGACCGCCACGCGCCAAGCGCTCTGCTCGACGCGCGCCGCGCGGATCGCGATCGCGTTGCTCTGCGTCGGTCCCTTGAACTGCGATGCCGCGGACAGCCCAAAACCTCCGGTGACTGTGAACGCGCCGGTCAAGAGCTCGAGCGCGGTCGAACATCTCGTCGTGCGCGTGCGTGCGAGTTGGCCGCACGACCCCAAGTCCTTCACCCAGGGCTTGGTCTGGAGCGACGGGACGCTGTACGAAAGCGTGGGGGAGTACGGCTCGTCCGCGCTGCTCGAAGTGGAGCTCGAAAGCGGGCGCGCCGTGCGTCGGGTGGAGCTCGATGCGAAGTACTTCGGCGAGGGCTTGGCACTGGCCGGAGACCGCCTCGTCCAGCTCACTTGGCGCGAAGGACAGGCCTTCGTCTATTCTCGGCGCGACTTCGCTCCGCTCTCGGCGCCGCGCTACGAGGGCGAGGGCTGGGGTTTGACCTGGGATGGAAGCGCGCTTTGGATGAGCGACGGCAGCGATACCCTCACCGTGCGCGACGCCAAAACGCTGGCGGTCCTGGCCCGCCACAAAGTGACGATCGAGGGCCGGCCGCGCGACTATCTAAACGAGCTCGAGTGGGTGAACGGAAAGATCTTCGCCAACGTCTGGCAGAGCGACACTATCTTGCGCATCGACCCGCAGAGCGGGCGGGTCGAGGCGGTCATCGATGCTTCGGGGCTGCTCGCCATGAACGAGCGCACCCGCGTGGATGTCTTGAATGGCATCGCCTACGATGCCTCGCGGAAGGTGTTCCTGATTACCGGAAAGCTATGGCCGAAATTGTTCGAGGTTGACTTCGTCAGCCGACCGGCGCTTCGACCTTGAGCATACGACCCCAGGCGACCCGCAGGTTCTCGGGCAAGTCGAGCTCGCCGAAAATTTCGCGCACTTCGTCGCGGCTCACATAGGTCCAGAGGTCGTCCCACTGAGCGTAGCGCAGCATCTGCGAGATCATGGCGGCGCGCTCGGCGCGCGTGCCACTGGCGAGCACGGCGCGAAGCTGTTCTTCGGTGGTTTCGCGATCGGGGAAGAAGTACAGCGAATTCGGCATCTCAGTCGTGCCCTTGCCGGACATGTCGCGTTCAGTATAGCGGGCCGGTGCGGCGGCGCAAGTGTTGCTTGACCCCACACCCTCGCTGGGCTACATTCCGTCCGCATCGCGAATGCCAGTGAGCGGGCATAACTCAGCTGGTAGAGTGCAAGCTTCCCAAGCTTGATGTCGCGGGTTCGAGTCCCGTTGCCCGCTCCAGCGCGACTTTTTCGTGAAAGCTTCAAGGGAGCCTTCGATGTCTTTGTTCGGCCGTGAGCAGCAGCCCGCCAAACCCACCAGTAGTCCCAGCCCGGTAAGCCCGGTGCAGCCAAGCGGAGGCCGCGTCTCGACTCTCGTCGCTGCGGGCAGCAAGGTCACGGGCAAGATCTCCGGTCCGACCGAGGTGGTGATCGAGGGCGAGCTCGAGGGCGAGATTCGCGTCGAAGGCAACGCGGTGGTGGGCTCCGCGGGTCTGGTCAAGGGCGAGATCTCCGCACGCACGATTCGCGTCGCGGGGAAAGTCCTGGGCAACATTCGCGGTCTCGAGCGCGTCGAGGTGCTCGCCTCAGGATCGCTCGAGGGCGATGTCTCGGCGCCGCGCGTCGTCATCGCCGAAGGCGCCTTCTTCAAGGGCAAAGTCGAGATGACCGGCAACAAGCCCGACGAGAAGCCAGCCAAGCAAGACGACAAGAAGTAGCCGGGCTCCTTCGCCGGCGGACTACGCCGGCAAGGGCTCTCCGGCCACCTGCAGCCAGAGCTCGTTCAGGTCCGCTGGAATCGCGGCCGAGAAACGCACCAAGGCCGCGTTTCCGGGGTGCTGGAACGCGATGCTCCAGGCATGCAGCGCGGGGCGCGGGAATTCGCGCAGCGTTCGCTGTACGGGGACGGGTAGCGCGCGCCATCGCGCTTCGCCGTATACCGGATCGCCGACCAAAGGATTGCCGATGTGCTTCATGTGTACTCGGATCTGGTGCGTCCGCCCGGTGAGCAGCTCGACCTCGAGCCAGGCGATGCCCTGCTGCGCGGCGGCCGTTCGGTATCTGGTGATGCCGGGCTTGCCGTTCGCTCGTACGGCCATCTGAGTGCGTCGCGACGGGTGCCGTCCGATCGCGGCCGAGATCTCGGCAGCCAGGGGCCGCGGGTTGCCGTAGACGATAGCCACGTATGTCTTTTTGATTCCGCGCGCGGCGAACGCCGCGGTCAAAGAGCGATAGGCCGCCGCGGTTCGCGCGATCACCATGACGCCACTGGTGTCCTTGTCGAGTCGATGCACGATGCCGGGCCGACCAGGGCCGCCGACACCGGCGAGCTCCGGATAGCGATCGAGCAGACGGTGGACCAACGTGCCGTGGCTGCGCCCTGCTCCCGGATGCACGGTCAGTCCCGGCGGCTTGTCGATCACCAGGAGGTACTCGTCTTCGTGGAGGACGACCAAGTCGCCGGACTCGGGGCTCAGGGTCTCGCGCTCGGCGGGGTCCGGCAGGTCGCCGCTGACCAGCTCGCCGCCGCGCAACGTCTGAGACACCTTGGCGAGCTTGCCGTCCACTAGCAAGTCGCCGTTGCGCAGCCAGCGTTGAATTTGATTTCGCGGTTGCTCCAGCGCGTCCGACAGAAATCGATCGAGCCGCACCCCGGAGACTTCCGGCGGCACGCGCAGCTTCAATCGTTCAACTCCACTCGCCAAGGGCGGACTGCGTCCAGCGCTAACAGCAGCAGGCCGATGGTGATCGCGCTGTCGGCGACGTTGAACGCCGGCCAGTGATGCGCGCCGAGGCTCAAGTCGACGAAATCGGTGACCGCGCCGCTGACGAAGCGATCGAGCAGGTTGCCGAGCGCGCCGCCGAGCACCAGGCTCAGAGCGAGGAGAAGAGTGGACTGCGAGGGCGGCGTGCGCCAGAAGTACGCGGCGACCACGACTAGAGCGAAAAGACCGACTACGGCGAGCAGCGAGGTCGAGGCGCCCTGTGTCGCCGACGCAAACAGTCCGAAGGCGACACCGTTGTTGCGCACGTGCGTGAAGCTCACGAAGCCCGGCAGGAGAACCTGCGAGGCATGCTCAGGCAGGTGGGCCTCGATCAGCCATTTGCTCCACTGGTCGAGCGCCAGAACGCCCAACGAGGCGAGGAGGAACAGGCTCTTCGGCCGGATCGCCGGCGCTATGGCAACCGCCGCGACCTCCTGGTCGGCCAGGCTCACGGCGCGCCGCGCTCCAGAATGGCCACCGCGGCCGCATAGTGGCGCTCGTGGGTGATCGACAGGTGGATACTTGCGGCGCCTAGCTTGCGGGCCAGACTTTCAGCGGCGCCGTGAAGACGAACCGCGGGCGCGCCTCCCGGCAAGCGCGTCACCTCGACCTGAAGCAGGCCCAACCCCTGCCCCCAGCCGGTTCCGAGCGCCTTCAGGACCGCTTCTTTGGCAGCGAACAGACCGCCGAGATGCTGGACCAGGGCTTCGCCCTCGCGCTCGAGCCGCTCCCCTTGCAGACAGAACCGCCGAGCGAACAGCTCCCCATGCTTTTCCTGAAGCCGCGCGATGCGGGCAAGCTCTACGATGTCGATGCCGATTCCCAGGATGCTCATGAGGTCGGCGCGGAGGGAGAGTTCCAAGCGGCGGTCGAGGCAGGCGGGGTCTTGGCGCGGCGCTCGATCCACCACGCGCGCACGTCGTGGAGCGCCCACACCAGATGGCTGATCCCGAAGCCACTCACTGCTCCGCGCACACTGGGAGCGAGCAGGAGCGCACGCCAACCCTCGAAGGGAAGCTGCAGCATTCCCCGGTCCCAGAATTGCCCCCAGGGTGCCACCAGGAGAAAGACGCCCGCCTCGACGCAATAGAGGATGAACAGGATCCGGAATAGCGAGTCGAAGCGCATGGCGAGGTGGCGATTCTAGACGATCGCCAGGGAAGCCAGCGCCGGCCAGGGCTGGCCCGGCGCATACCCTCGATCACCTGCCGGTCAGGAAGGCGGCGGCGGTGGGGGAGCCTGGCGCGACGACTCGGCTTCAGCCCGAGGTGGGCGCGACGATCTCGCCGCGCCGCGCTCGGAGGTTTCGCCGCGCCGCGGTGAGGCAGGCTCCGCACTGACCACCGGGCCTCGCTGCGGCGACTCGTGCGTGCCATTCGACGAGCGCGGTTCGCCTGGCGATTGCCGCACCTGGTCGACGATGCGACGAATGGGCGTCGAGGAGTTGCCGCCCGACTGCGATCCTCGCGGCACCACTTCGGTCCTGCCGCTGCCCACAGGACGATCAGGCCGGTCACTCCGGACGACGCCGGTCTCGGCGTTCGGCGAACGCCGGGGGTTGCGCCAGTTGTTCGCCTCGGGCCGGCCCTGGACTGCCTCCGGCGCCGGGCGGCTGTCGATCGGCCGCACGCCAGCGCCGCGCCAATCGTTGCCCGACCGTACGCCCGAGCTCCGTGGACGCCCGATCGAGTCAGTCGTGGGCCGGGCCTCGATCGCGACTGCTGGGCGGCCCTCGTCGCCGCGAACCCAACCTTCCGGACGCGCGCGCAGCGGCCGTCCCAAGGTGGCTGAGACCGCACCGGGGCCGGTGCGAACCACTCGCTGCACCTCCACTGGGAGATCGGGGCGGCGAGAGATGAACCCCGAGACGTCGGGGATGTCTTCACCGGGCCGGGTGGAGGCGAGATGACCGCGAAGTCGCCTAATCGCCTCGTCGGGGTGCTGCCATCCATCCGGAGTGAGCCCGCGGGTATCGGTCGTGATAATGCCTCGCGGCAGGGCCTCTCCGAGCTCGCTGCGCAAGTCGGAGCCGCGGCGCATGTAGTGACCCATATCGCGCGTCCCGAAACGATCGGTGGACACGAAGTTCCAATTCTGGAAGCCGTTCCAGCCGCTCGCCCAGCCGTAGACACCCAAGCGAACGCCGGCCCCAAAATAGCTGTTCCCGTAGTAGTGACTGTAGTAGCCGGTCGGGCACCAACCTACCTGGGTGGGCCCCCAGTACCAATACACCCAGGCCGGGGAGTAGCTCCGTCCTGGATACCAGAGCCAGCCATTGCCGGGGCGATAGTCCCAGTTGCCGTAGTGATGGGTGAGCCATCCCCAGGACTCGCCGGAGACCCAGGTCAAGCCGCTCGGCGTATAGCGCCAGCGGCCGTTCCAATAGGGTCGCCAGGTCGAGGCTACGTGCGGTTGCCAGGCGTATTGGCCGTCCACGGACAGCCAGGAGCCGTTGCCCTCGAGCCTAGCCGCGGAGTAACGCAAAGCGGGGTCGACGAAACGAACATCGGCCTCTCGCGCCACGGAGTCGAGGCGCTCGCCCCACCGCTCCAGCGTGCTGAGCGCGCCGGCGTCGCTGATCTGCATGCGGCCTTGCGAGTCGCCGTCGATCTGGGCCTCATCGCCCGCGGCGAGCTGGCGCGAGCCCCGCTCGGTCAGCACCTGGCAGTCGCCCTGGCGAACGACGACTCGCGTCCAGCCCGATCCTGAGTCGGTTTCGACGAGATATTCGCCCCCGGCGTTGAAGTAGATGGTGGCGCTTTCGGTATCCACGCGAACGCCCCCGGAGGACTGTCCGCTGTCCAGCACGAGTTGCAGGCCGCCATCCGCGAGCCGCAGGGTCGTGGAGGCGCTCGACGACTCATCGTCGCCTGCGAGCGTCGCGAGCTCTACGTCGGTGCCGGAATCCAGGCGAGTGATCGCTCCATCGGCGAGGACCAACTCGGCGCGCGAGCCCCGCGGCAAGACCACGCGATCTCCCGCTACCAGCGGCTGGTTCAATTCCAGCGGCTGCTGCTCCCGGTCGTCGGCGGCGACCAGACTGACCCCACCCTCCAGCGTGCTGACATAGCTAGATCCCGCGGCGGCGCGGACCGGAAACGCCAAAGTAAGAGCCGCCACCAGGCTGCCGAGTAGTCCAAGGGTTAGTTTGCCAGTGCTCATCGTCGGGTCCTCCTTCGAACCACCTGAAGGGTAGCAAGAGCGCTGCCAGTTGGGCGCTCGGCTAACTCCGCGGAATCGCTCCCCTTCCTCGCCTATAATCGCGTGGCTCGCTCGATCAAACGTCCACTCCCGGGGGCGCAGTCGTCCCCCGAGATGGGTTCTTGGAGCGCTCGGCAAGAGGAAGGCGTGTGGTGTTCAAGAAGCTCTTCGGCTCCGGAGGCAACAAAGAAAAGCTCGAGCAGGAGCTCGACGTCGACGACCTCATCGCGCTCGAGCGCTACGGGGAAGCCGCCGAACGCCTGAAAGAGCGCACCAAGTCGCACCCGAATGACCTCCATTCGCACCTCAAGCTGGCCAGCGTGTACCAGGCTCAGGGCCAGAACCTGAAGGCGGTCGACGAGTTCGTGTACGTCGCCGACGAGTTGGCTGACGACGGTTTCTACGACAAGGGGCTCGCCCTGCTTGCCAAGGCCATCCGCATGGCACCCGGCGACAGCTCGATCACCGAACGCGTCGACCGGCTGGAGAATCTGAAGCGCCTCGAGCACAGTCGGTCCTTCGCCATCGAGGGTCTTCTTCGGCAGAACCTGCAGGGCAAGGAAGGCGGCACCATGCAGGGCACCAGCGTCATCGAGGCTCAGATGTTGTGGGCCAACCTCCAGGAGACCACCGTCGTGCAGCGTTTCGCTCCCGATCAAATCAAGCGTTTGCTAAGCGCGATGGAGATCCATCGAGTGCGACCGCGCGAGATCCTCGAGGAGGCCGGGAGCACAACGGAAGCCGTGTACCTGATCGTCAGCGGACAAATCGAGGCGCTGGTGGAGAAGACCGGCGGCTTGACGCAGTTGCGCAGCTTCGGTGCCGGCGACTTCATTGGTGAATCAACGTTGTTCGAGCGCAAGCCCTGGCCGACGCACTACCGGGCCACCGAAGCTTGCACACTGATGCGTCTCGATCGGCCGGGCCTCGAGACTGCACTGCAGGGCAATCCGGATCCGCGCGCCTTCATCGACCAGATTCGCGCCCAGCACTTCGATCGCGATGTGCGCCAGGCCGTCGAAGCCTTGCAGGCAGGGGCCTGAACGCGTGGCCGTGCTGCCCATCCGCCTGTATCCAGACCCCGTTCTTCGCGTCCGCTGCCCACCGGTGACCGTCTTCGACCAAGCCCTCGCGGACTTGGCGAGAGACATGGTGGACACCATGCACGCCGCCCCCGGCGTCGGCTTGGCGGCGCCACAGGTAGGGCGTGAGGTGCGCCTCGCTGTTGTCGACGTCTCGGTCGGCGAGCGCGGCGACGAGTTGCATATCCTGGTCAATCCGCAGATCGTCGCCTCGACCGGGGCGGAGACCGAGAGCGAGGGATGCCTGTCGATTCCGGACTTCACCGAGAAAGTGGAGCGACCCGAGACCCTGACCATCACAGCGCAACGCCTCGACGGGAGTCCGTTTGAGATTCGCGCCACCGAACTTCTGGCTCGCGCCCTAGGGCACGAGCTGGATCACTTGAATGGAGTCTTGTTCGTGGATCATCTGCGCGGCCTTAGACGCGAACGTGCGCGGCGCTTTCTGCGGCGCCTGCTCAAGGACCGGAAGGAGGGCGGATGAGAGGCTCGATGCGGCTGCTCAGCGCGGTCCTGACAATTGCCGCCGCGTCGTTCATCGCGGCCTGTGGCGGAGGCGGAGGCGGCGGCGGCGGACCCACGCAACCCCCGCCGCCGAGCGTCACGTTCATCCCCGCAGGTGCGGCGGGAAGCAACAGCGTCTCCCTGCAGTCGGGAACCGTCAGCCTAACGACGCTCGAGCTGAACCTGACCCTGCAAGCAGTGCCCGGCCTATATGGGCTGGCCTTCGACCTCGATTTTCCAGCGGGCGCGCTCCGTTTCGCCGGGGCCAGCGAGGGGAGCGCTCTGGCAAGCGCCGGGGTCCCCCTGCTGGTGCAAACCAGCGAGAGCAGCTCCGGACACCTGGTCGTGGGACTCTCGCGCACCGGCAACTCCGGCGGCATAGCCTCCGCGAGCGGCATCGCGATGACGCTGCGGTTCGAGGTCATCGCGGCGGGTGGCGGCGCGATCGCGTTCACCCGCAACCACGCCCTCGATCATGCGGGCGGCGAAGTCCTCGGAGTCACTTGGACCGGCGGCTCCGTGACGGTGGTGCGATGACGCTTCGCGGGCCGCGCTTCTTCAACACGCTCGGCCGCGACTACCAGGACTTCGCGCCCACCCGGCAGGGAGAGGCGCGGATCTACACCTGCGGGCCAACGGTTTACAACCACGTACACATCGGGAATCTGCGCACCTTCGCGTTCGAGGACTTGCTGCGCCGGAGCCTCACCCTGCTCGGCTACCGCGTCACCCAAGTGATGAACCTGACTGACGTCGACGACAAGACGATCCGCGGCGCCCAAGCGGCCGGCGTTGGCCTCGACGAATTCACCGCGCCTTTCATCGCCTCGTTTTTCGAGGACCTCGACACGCTGCACATCCAGCGCGCCGAGGTCTATCCGCGGGCCACCGAGCACGTGGCGGCGATGATCGAGATGATCGAGATCCTGCTCGCCAAGGGGTTCGCTTACGTCAGCGACGGATCGGTGTGGTTCCGCATCGCGCAGGACAAGGACTACGGCAACCTCTCGGGCTTCGACCTCGAATCGGCGCGCCAAGGCGAGCGCGTCGCGAGCGACGAGTACGAGAAGGAGGACGTGCGCGACTTCGTGCTCTGGAAGGCACACAAGGAAGGCGAGCCCTCCTGGAGCTCGCCCTGGGGCGCAGGTCGTCCGGGATGGCATATCGAGTGCTCGGCGATGAGCCGGAAGTATCTCGGCGACACCTTCGATATCCACTGCGGCGCGGTGGACAACATCTTTCCTCACCACGAAAACGAGATCGCGCAGAGCGAATCCGCGACCGGGAAGACTTTCGTCAAATTCTGGCTGCACGCCGAACATCTGATCGTCGACGGCGAGAAGATGTCGAAATCCCTGGGCAATCAATACACGCTGAAGGACCTCCTGGCCAGGGGCTGCAGTCCGCGCGCCCTGCGCTACCTCTTCTTGTCGGTGCACTACCGGCAGAAGCTGAATTTCAGCTTCGAGTCCCTGGAAGCCGCCGGCAACGCGCTGCGCCGCATCGACGAGATGCGCTTTCGCTTGCAGCATGCCCCCAAGAAGGAGCCGGCAAGCCCGCGGGTCAGTCAGGCCGTGGCGGCGGTGGCGGAGGACGTTGCGGCGGCTCTCGCCGACGATCTCAACGTGTCGAAGGCACTGGCCGCGATCTTCGGCTTCGTCCGCGAGGCCAACGCCTGCATCGAGGCCGGTGAGATCGGCAGCGGCGACGCGGAGCGCATCGTGGCAGCGCTCGCGGCGGCGGATCGCGTCTTCGGCGTCCTCGATCCCGCGGCCTGGTCGACGGACAACGCCGCGGCAGGAGACGACGGCGAGATCGAACGCCTGGTACGCGAGCGCTCCGACGCGAGAGTGCGACGCGACTTCGCGGCCAGCGACCGTCTGCGTAGCGAGCTCGCGGCGCGTGGCGTGGTCATCGAGGACACCCCCCAAGGAACCCGTTGGAAGAGGACCTGAAGGGCTTCGAATCCGGCGCGCACAATCGCGCCAAGGGCAATACGGCGGAGGAGCAGGCAGTGCGGTGGCTCGAAGCCGAGGGCTACGTCCTGGTCGAGCGCAACGTGCGCACCGACGCGGGGGAGATCGACGCCATCGCGCGCGACGGCGACACCCTCTGTTTCATCGAGATCAAGGCCCGTGCGGGCGATGCCTACGGCCCGGCGATCGCCGCCGTCACCCCCGCCAAGCAGCGCCGCATCGCCCGCGCCGCGAGCCTGTATTTGATGCTCCGCGACCTGCGCGACGTCCCCTGCCGCTTCGATGTGCTCGGGATGGATCCGAGCCCCTCCGGGTGGTCCTACACGCTGCTCCGCAACGCGTTCGAGGCCGGGTAATCGGGCCACAACTGGCCCAGTCCTTGACACGACGGGGGCCTCGCCACTATCCTTCGCGCGGCCGGGCGGGAATAGCTCAGTGGTAGAGCACAACCTTGCCAAGGTTGGGGTCGCGGGTTCAAATCCCGTTTCCCGCTCCATTAAACAACTCCGGTTCAAAGGCCGCCCCCGCGCGGCCTTTCGGTTCTCTGGAGTCCGGCCGGCAGGAACAGGGCGACGTAGCCAAGTGGTAAGGCGAGGGTCTGCAAAACCCTTATTCGTGAGTTCGATTCTCACCGTCGCCTCCAGCTTTCTCCCTCAGCTCTCCGTTGGATCCCAGCGACCTGGTGTGCGCCGCGCCCCCTCCATCTAGAATGCCTGCTGGCCGGAGTGGCGAAATGGCAGACGCAGAGGACTTAAAATCCTTTGTCTCGCGAGAGGCGTGCGGGTTCGAGTCCCGCCTCCGGCAC
>JBDTNL010000017.1:0-63771 GCA_039933785.1 Acidobacteriota bacterium | reverse complement strand
GGCGCTCGCGTGTCGTTCTCGGCGCGCTCTTCGAGACCCAGCGACCATGGATAGCCGCCGGCGTCGAGGACCGCGGTCACGCCGCTGCACAGATCGGCGCGCCAGAACCGCTCCGGATGCGCACGCAGATCCGCCTCGACCTGTTCGTAGGGGTGCCGCACGCGCAAGTCGAGCGCATCGGGACGCCCGTCGACCCAGCCGGTCTGCGAGAAGTGCACGTGCGCATCGATCAAGCCGGGAGTGATCCAGGTACCCTTCACGTCCACCACCCCGGCATCGGCAGGCACCGGGCAAGCGGCGCGGGAGCCGGCGCATTGGATCTTGCCGTCCCGCAGGACCACGACCGAGTCAGGCGTCGCGGGCTCGCCAGTGCCATCGATCAACGTGCCGCCGACCAGCGCTCGCGGCGGCGCAGAGGTGCCGGGAGAATCGGAGAAGGCGGTAGAGACCGCGATGCGCCAGCCCTCGGGCGTCGAGCGAAAGACGCGCTCCGAGCGGCCCGTTTGCTCCACTTCACCGTAGCGCACGCGGTAGCGGTAGCTCGCGTAGACGATGCCCGGCGCCAGTGGGACGAGCTGCAGATCTTGCCCATCGAAGACGTCCGGCCAGCCACTACCAGCGTTCTTCGCCAAGGCCTCGTATCCCAGGTTGAGCCCGCCGACGCCGTTGAGCGCCAGCGTCTCGGACTCGAGGTAGCAGGCGAGGTAGGCCTCGCGATCGCGATGCCGGATCGCGTCGAGATTGCGCTCGAACAGCGCGCGGGCCGCGGCAAGGTCGGCGCTCGCCGGCGCCGACTCGGTCGCAGGCGCTGACTCGGCCGCAGGCGCTACCGCGCGCAGACTCGCGGCGCAGCCGATCAAGGCAAGGACGATCAACGCTCGGCGAGGAATCCGCACGCTCGATACCTCCGTCCTACTGTCGTTGATCGGCCTTGGCGGCGAACACGAAATCGCTCTCGGTCAGCCCGTTGATCGAGTGCGTCCACAAGGTGAGCTTCACCTTGCCCCAGGCGAGATAGACATCGGGATGATGGCCCTGCTGTTCGGCAAGCTCGCCAACTCGGTTAACGAAGGCCAGGGCGTCGACGAAGTTCGAAAACGTATACGCCTTCTCCAGATGATGGCCGTCGATCACCTGCCAGCCATTGCCGAGACGGCGCTCGATGTCCTCGAGCGCCTGACCGGAAAGGGGCGGCACTCCGCCCTTGCAAGGCACGCACTGCTGACTCGCGAGATCGCTCATGGTTATCCTCCTGTTGCCTCCGGTTGCGGCTACTTCTTCTTGAGTCGGTCGACGAGCGCGTGTAGCGCCGTCTGCGTCTCGTCGCTGAACCAGTCGTTGGCGACCAGATCGACCTCGCGGCCGCGGGTCCAGGTGAACAGCGCGCCGAGGTCCGCGCGCGCGATGGCTCGCGTCTTGGTCCGCGCCACCAGCGGGAGTTTGAGCAGGCTTTCGCACCAAGACAGCGCCGCCGGTATGGCTTGTTCGAGCGGCACGAGCTCGTCCACGAAGCCGATGCGATAGGCCTCCTGCGGTGAGATCATCATTCCGCCGACCACCATGCGCTCGGCGCGGTGCGGGCCCACGAGGCGCGCCAGCGCGGCGTGGATCGCCGGCGGCATCGGTATCCCCACCCGCACCTCGTTGAGGCCGATCTTGAACTCGCCGTCGGCCATCACGCGGTAGTCGCAGAACATCGCCATCACCGCACCGCCGGCCGGGCTGTGGCCGGTGATGGCGCAGGCGACGGGAATGGGCGACGTGGCGAGGGCGCCCATCAGGCCGTAGAAGTCTTCCCAGGTCTCGCGGATCGCGGCCCGGTCGAGCTGAAGCAACGCCGGAACGTCGAGACCGCCGGAGAACATGCCCGGCGCGCCGGAGAGCACCAGCGCCTCGGCGCCATCCTCCGCGGCATCGGTGATCGCCACGCGCAGGGCGGCGATCAGTTCGGTGTTCAGGGCATTCACCGGCGGGCGGTCGAGACGCAACTCGCGCACCGGTCCATGGCCGATCTGTCGGAGCATGTCGCTCATCGTACCAGCGACGACGCTGTTAGGATTTTGCGTGATGTCGAACCTCGATCCCACACCAACACCCGCGGAGATCGCCACCCTGTACGCGCCGCATCGTTTCGGCGGCAAGTTCTTCAACCCCTGGGGCGAGGAGTTGCGCACTCTGCGCGACGTCTGGCGCTGGAAGCTCCAGAAGAAGACCTACGAGAAGCCCGCGACACTCGAGGTTCCGGTGGTCGCCAACGACGGCGCCGGCCTGCGTGGAATTCTCGATGGCGCCGAGATCACCTGGGTTGGACATTCGACGTTCGCGATTCACGATCGCCGGGACGTGATCCTGACCGACCCGCACTTCGGTCCGCGCGCGCTGCTGCCGAAACGAAAGCGGCCGCCGGGGATCCCGCTCGCCGCGGTGCCGGAACACGCCTTCGGGGTGCTCTCTCACAGCCACTACGACCACCTGGACGCCGGGACCGCGAAGCGACTGGGACCTGGCTTCTCCTGGTACGTTCCTCTCGGTCTCAAAGACTGGTTTCACCGCCGAGGCCTCGACAGCGTGGTCGAGATGGATTGGTGGCAGAGCGTGGAGCGCGGGCGCTGGCGCCTCACCTGTCTGCCGGCGCAGCACTGGTCCCACCGACTGAGTCAGTCGCAGAATTCGACCCTCTGGTGCTCGTGGATGCTCGACTCGGGAGAGCGGCGCTATTTCTTCGCCGGCGACAGCGGCTACTTCCACGGCTTCGCGGAGATCGGCCGGCGATACGGTCCGATCGACGTCGCGCTCCTGCCCATCGGCGCCTACGAGCCACGGTGGTTCATGTCCGGACAGCACATGGATCCAGCCGAGGCCTACAGGGCGTTCCAGGATCTCGGCGCGCGCCAGATGGTCGCCATGCACTGGGGGACCTTCGACCTCACGGACGAGCCGGTGGACTTGGCGCCGACGGTATTGCGCCAGGCGGTCGAAGCAGCGGGCGGCGACCTCGCACGAGTGAAGATTCCCGCGGTTGGCGAACGCTTCACCGTCGGCTGAAAAGGAAAAAGGGGCCGGGCGAACGCCCGACCCCAAATCGAGGACAACGACCGGCGGATGCCGGACGGTTACTTCACCGACACGTCATCCACACGGAAGGTGGAGATCAAGGAAACGTCGGTGGTGCCGCGGAACTGCAGCCGCACGGTCTGACCGGCATACGGCAGCAGGTTGAACGAACCCTTCTGCGCATAGCCCGCATGATCCAGGTTGCTGTAGGTCGCCAACGTGGCGAGCAGCGTACCGGCCGTGTTTCTCACCTCGACGTACAGGAAGTCGTACTTCGTGGTGGTCGTCGTCTCGGCCGTGGTGATGCTCAGCCAGAACGTCAGGTTGGCGGATGTCGCACCCGACGGGATGCTGATCGTCTCGTACGCCGTACCGCTGCCGTTGTTCACACCGCCCATCGCGAGCGAGCCCGAGCCGGCGTGAGCATTGGCGGCCGTCGAGCTCCAAACGGAACCCGTGCCCGCGAGGACCCAGGGCGAAACGCTGCCCTCGAATCCACCGTTGGTGACCAACTCCGTGCCGCCACCACCGCCGCCGGCCGTGTAGCTCGCGACGAGAGTGACGCCTGAGTACGCCGCATAACCGTTGAGCATCACGTAGTACGTACCCGTGGACGGTGCCGCGACGGTGCAGGTCTCGGCGTTCCCGTTCACGTACGGACGGCAGTCGTAGGTGCTCGTGGTCGGCTGGGCGCCGAACCGCGTGTACATGTCCGCGTCACCCGTTCCACCCGAGAGCTTGAACGACAAGTTCGTCGCCCCGGCGGGTACGGCGAGGCTGAAGAACGTCTGGGAGCTCTTCGCACCGGAAAGACCGGTGAGGGGAACGCCATTGGTGAGCACTGTGACGCCGCCGGTGGAGGTCACCGTCAGGCCAACCGTGGTGCTGTGCGTGCTGCTGCCGCCGGTGCCGGTCACGGTGATCGTGGAAGCACCCGCGGTGGCGGTCGAAGCGACCGTGATGGTCATCGTCGAGGAACCCGAACCGGGCGCCGCGATCGAGGTGGGAGCGAACGCTACCGTGACACCCGTGGGGGCGCCGGTGGCAGAGAGAGCGACGGCGTTGGAGAAGCCGCCGGACACCGTCGTCGAGACCGTGACGTTGGCCGCGGCGCCCTGAGCGATCGAGGTCGACGTCGGAGCCGCCGAGATCGCGAAGTCAGGCACCGGAACCGCGGTCACCACCAAGCTGACCGAGGTGGTGTGCGTCGTGCTGCCGCCGGTGCCGGTTACGGTGATGGGGTAGGTACCCGTCGCGGTTGCGGAACCGACCGCCAACGTCATCGACGACGTGCCGGAGCCCGGCGCCGCGATCGAAGACGGGCTGAAGGACACGGTGACGCCAGACGGAGCGCCCGAGGCCGACAACGCGACCGCAGAGTTGAAGCCGCCGGAGACCGACGTGGTCACTGTCGAGCTACCCGAGTTGCCTTGCACCACCGACACCGAGGCCGGCGAGGCGGAAATGGCGAAGTCGGGTGTGGCGACCACCGCCGGAGTGACCGAGACGCAGGTCGACGGCGCCGAGGCGCAAGCCTCGTTACCGGTCGGCTGACCGACGATCTGGTAGTAGTAGGTGAGACCGTTGGCGACCGCCGTGTCGTTGAACGATGTGGTCGTCAGGTCGTTAGCGATCTTGATGAATCCCGCCGAGCAACCGCGCTCGTTGCGATACACGTCATAGGCACTCGCGGTGGCGGTCCAGCTCAGACCCGCCGAGTTGTTGCCCGCAGTCGCCGTGAGGGTAGTAGCTCCCGGGGAGGTGCAACCCGCGAACGAGGTGTTCCATGCGGTGTCCGTGGTGCAGGCCATACCGTGGCGGTTGAACGCCGCCGCGATCGCCGCACCGTGCGGCGTGCCGTCGTTCAGGTTGCCGTTGTCGTCGTCGACCGCCCGCATGGTGCGGAAGAGCGTGCCGGTGGCGCAACCGCTGGACGTCCAGGTGGACGTCGAGGTGTTGCAGACGAACGCCGAGGTGGTGGTCGAGCGCGACAGGTACCAGAGGCGATCGGTCACCGCCCAGGCGGCATTGAGGCTCAAACCGGCGCCAGTGAGATCACGGTTGACCAAGTCCCACAGGGCCTGCGAGATCGGAACCGACTCGCAGTGACCCTCTCGCTTGTTGGTTGTGGAACCGCGCGCGATCGCGTCCTTGCCGCACGGCCCGACGTAGTTCGGGTTGTTCGCGGACGGCTTCGGGCACTTGGGCTGGGTAAAGTTCGCCACCGTCTCGGGCGCGTTGGAGGCGTGCTTGGCCCAATCGATGTCGCGCACGCCCGTGCAAGCGGTACAAGCGTCGCCATAGCCACCGCAGTTGCTGCTCAGGAAGCCATTGCCGGTGCAGGAGGTGTGGTAGAGGAGCGCCGCCGAGAAGTCTCCGTAGGTCTCGCCGGTGCCGTTGTCGGCCGAGCTGCCGTTGCCATCGTTCTGGTCGAGACCGTGGCCCCACTCGTGGAGGGAAACGCCCGGCAGCTCGCCGGTGTTGGCGCAACCGCCGCCGGACTTGAAGAAGTTGAGCGCCGTGCCGTCCCAGTACGCGTTGCAGGTCTGGTTGAGGTTCACGTTGACCGTGAGTTGCGCGCCCAGCCAGCTGTTCGAAGGCAACCAGCCGCGGCCGATTTCCTTGCCGCGGTTGACGTTGTAGAACTGGGTGCGCGAGGCGTGCGTGTTGCCGGCGCCGCCGGAGCCCGGCGTGGTGCAATCGGTGCCGGTCGAGGAACCGAGCGCGATGTTGCCGCTGCCATCCGCGGCCTTGGAGATCGCGCCGCAGGTGTCGACGATCTTCACGTACTGGCCGGCGAGCGTGGTGCTCGGAGTTCCAGTCGCGGTGAAGATGCCGCCAGAGTTGGAAAAGCCGCCGGTCGACAGATTCGTGAACGGCAGTGGCATGACCGCCTCCGTCGCCGGACGATCGCTCGAATACGTGCCGCCAGTGGCCGCAGCGTAGTCGTTGATGTCATAGAACTCGAGCACGTCGCCGGTCGAGGCGTCGACGCGAGCGCGCCAGGTGCCGATCACTCCAGGGCGCTTGAAGATCACTTCCCAGACGCCGGTGACGCCGCGGCCCTTGCCGGTCTCGTAGCCATCGTTAAACTTGGCGTCGGAGACGTTGGTCGGCATCACGTGGTAGCTGCCGCGATCCACCAGGCGGTCCCCAGGCTCGAAGTCACCGATGTACTCGGCGACCTTGTTGCGGGCCTGGAAGGCGTTGAGGCGGACGGGTGCGAGCTTCGCGTCCGGCGCGGGCAGGTTATCGGTGCCGAACTGGATCAGGTTGCCGTTGTTGACCGTGAACGCGACCCGCGCGCCCTCGATCACGTGGCCCTCGGACATCACGTCGAAATCGACGTACCAGAGGTAGCTGGCGGGGTTGCCCGAGCGCGAGGCGCTGAGGACCAGGTTCTTGGGGTCGACGCCGAGCAGCGGAGCGACACGCGGCAGGAACCCACGCGCGATCGACTCCATGGTGGCCAGGTCGACGTGCTGCTTGCCCTCCAGGCGATTGGCGATATCCGACGCCTTCAGGTTGTTGCCGCGACCGGGAATCCACGGGATTCCGGCGCCTTCGGCATATTCGATGCGGCCGGTGCGCTTGTCGACGAAAGAACTCCACTGACCGGGCGCGCCCCACTGGAAGGCCTGCCAGTCGTCCTGGGTCCGGGCCGCGACCTGGCCCTGGCTGCGCAGGGTCTCGAGCGAATCCGAGTCCTTGCTCATCGTCAGCCGTTCGCTGACCGTGGCACGGCCGGCGAGGTTGTCGAACCGCTCTTTCGCCATCACCTGCGCGCCGGCCGGGCGTACAGGTAAGAGGGCGAGTGCCAGCCCGATGAACAGGCCGGCTGCACGTTGCGTTCGCTGCGTCATTTACCCTGCCTCCTCGAAGAAAAAGCCGTCGGAGAGTCTCCGAACGGACGGTTACAAGCCCAAGAGGTGGCGCCATGCGCGACACTTCAGGGCGGGCTGCCTTCTTCGTGGCCAGCGGCTACTGACCAGGGGTCATCGGTCAGAAAACAGGGGTCAACGACCAATTTTTCTATCTGTGTTTCGGGGACTCGCGAACCCTAGTGGAGTGCGAAACATCATGTCAAGCAGTATTTTCGCCCGCATATACTCCCCTTCCGTGAGCGCGAGAGCCCGCTTCCTGAACACTGCCCTGGCGCTCCTTGGCCTAGCCACATTTCCCTGCTCGGCCGGGGCCTCCGGGGAGGCTTCGGGGGCCGGCGGCCCCGCCGCGGTTCGCCCGAACCTCGTCCTGCTGACCCTCGACACCACGCGCGCCGATCATCTCGGCGCCTGGGGCTGGAGCTACGCCCACACGCCCAACCTGGACGCCCTGGCCGGCCGGGGTACACGCTTCGCTAGAACCGACACGGCGGCGCCGATCACCCTGCCCAGCCACTCGACCATCCTCACCGGACTCCTCCCGCCCCATCACGGGGTGCGGGACAACGGCACCTTCATCCTGCCGGAGCACATCGAGACCCTGGCCGAGCGGCTGCGTCAAGCGGGCTATGACACCGCGGCGGTGGTTTCCGCCGTGGTGCTGGCGCGGCGTCACGGCCTGGACCAGGGCTTCCGCACGTACGACGACGATCTCGGCATGGGCTATACGGCCGGCACGGAGGTGAGCGAGCGTCAGGCCGAGAACACGACGGCAGCCGCCGAACACGCCCTCGCCGGATTGCACGCGCCCTTCTTTCTCTGGGTGCATTTCTACGACCCGCACGAGGAGTACCGGCCGCCCACTCGCTTTGCCGACCTCGCCAAGGGTCCGCAACGGCTCTACGACGGCGAGATTGCCTATATGGACGAGCAGATCGGAGTGCTGCTCGGCAGGCTTCCCGCCTCGACCGTGGTCGTTGCGGTCGGCGATCACGGCGAGATGCTGGGCGAACATGGCGAGACCTCGCACGGGTTGCTCCTCTATCGCGGCGCCCGGCGGGTGCCACTGATGATGGCCGGTCCCGGCGTCCCGGCGGGGAGAGTCGACGACTGCCTGGCCCGCACCGCCGACGTCGCGCCCACTCTGCTCCAGCTCGCTGGGGTCAAGGCGTCCGGGCTCGACGGTGAGAGCCTGCTGCCGCTGGCGGACGCGCGGTCGTGCGCGCGAACCAGCTATAGCGAGAGCTTCCTGCCCTTCTTCGACTACAAGTGGTATCCACTGCGGGCGATGTCGAACGGCGCCGAGCTCTTCCTACAAGCGCCGAAGAGCAGCCTCTACAGTCTCGACCGCGATCCGGACGAAGCCGTGGACATCGCCGAGCGCGAGCCCAAGAAAGTGGCCGACTGGCGCGAACGCCTGCAGACATTGCTCGCTGCCGCGGGAGAAACGCTCCAGTCCGCGGCGCGGCCCGAAAACGTGCTCACCGAGGAGCAGCGGCAACGGCTCGCGAGCCTGGGGTATCTCGGCGGAGTCTCGGCGGGGGCGGTGTCGACGGCCCTTCCGGACCCCCGGAGCATGACCGCCATCGCGCTTTCGCTTCATCAAGCGGCCGCCGGCGTGCAGCAGGGTCGCTGCAAGGATATCTTGCCCGACCTGCAGCGCATCGTGCTCGCGGATCCCCACAACTTCCCGGCCTTGAGCCTGGCCGGCGAGTGTTTGCGCGATACTGGACAGCACGAGAAGGCGCTGGCGCTCTTCCGCCGGGCGGCCCAGGAAAACGAGCTCTCCGCGGTACCGATCGCGAGCATCGCCGGAAGCCTGTTGAAGCTGGGTCGTACCGCCGAAGCGGAGCGCGAATACCGACACGCGCTGACCCTCGACGCCACCCAGTCCGAATCGGCGTCGAACCTGGCGCGCATCCTCCGCGAGCGCGGCGATCGCGCTGGCGCCGGAGCGGTGCTCGACGCCGCCATCGCCGCCGGCTGCCATATGCCCTCAGTGTTCCAGGAGCGCGGCGTGTTGAACGCCGAAGCCGGACGGCTCGACCAAGCGTCGAGCGATTTCCGCGAAGCCGCCCGACGCAGCCCGAACGATCCCGTTCCTCTCGAGAACGCCGCCCGCGCCTCATACCAGCTGGGCCGCTTTCGCGAGTCGGCGCAGCTGTACCAGACCTTGCTCCGCATCGTTCCCGATCGTCTCGACCTGTGGAAGACGCTGGGAGCGATCGAGCTCTACCAGCTGACCGATCGCGCCGCCGCGCAGAAGAGCTTCCAGCAGGCGCTGCGGCTGGAGCGCGACCCCGAGCAACGGGCGGCGCTCGAAAAAATGCTGCGCGAGTTCGATCAGTAGGCGCCGAAGCCGTCGGCTCCGGCGCCACAGACCAGCACGCAGACTTGCTCGCCTCTCCGCACCGGCAGGCGACCGGTGAGCAGCGCGGCGAGGGCCGCGGCACCCGAGAGCTCGGCCGCGACTCCCGCTTCCCGCCAGAGCCAACGCGCCGCGAGTCGCATCTCGTCGTCGCTGACCAACACGATGTCCTCGACGTTCTCGCGCACGATCTCGAAGTTGATCTCGGCGCTGCGGCGCGGAGCGAGAGTGTTGGCCACCGTGTCGAGCCGCTCGAGCTCGATGATTTGACCTGCACGCAAGCTTGCGTGCAGGGTGGGAGCGCCGAGAGGTTCGACCCCTACGACGCGAATGGGTTTGCCCACGGCGGACCGTGCCGCGGCGGCGAGCGCCAAGCCGCTGATCAATCCACCGCCTCCAATCGCTACCACCAGGGTCTCGACCTCCGGCGCTTGTTGCAGAATCTCGAGGCCCAGCGAACCCTGGCCGGCGATGACCTCGCGATCGGCGAACGGGTGAATGTAGGTGCTGCCGGAACGCTGCGCTTCGGCGAGCGCAGCGCGATTCGCATCGTCCCACGCCGTGCCCTCGCGGACCACCCGCGCGCCCCATGCGGCGATACCGACGGCCTTGTGCTCGGGAGCGCTCGTCGGTAGATACACTGTGGCCGGCACTCCGGCCGACCAACCGGCGTAGGCGACCGCGAGCCCGTGATTTCCTCCCGAGGCGGTGATCAAGCCGCGCTCGCGGGCCCCCTCGGGTAACGCCAATAGCGCGTTCAGCGCTCCGCGGGCCTTGAACGAGCCCGTCACTTGCAGACACTCGAGCTTGAGCGTCAGGGCAGGATCGCCCGGGACGGACTCGCGCACGGGTGCCGGACTCAGCATGGGCGTCACCCGCACACGGCCGCGCAAGCGCTCGGCGGCGCGCTCGAGGTCCGCGATCGAAATGGAGGGCTGAGTCATGGACCGATTCTAAAAGCAGACGGGGGCTCCCCCGGCTAGAATCGGCAGGAACCGCTGACCGCCGCGCTGACCGAAGCGCTGACCGAAGCAAGTACCCAAGGAGCCTCGATGACCCTCCGCCGCTCGAGCCCGTCGTTCGTCCTCGCCGTCGCCTGCCTGATCGTTCCGCTTTTCGCGTTGCCACTGCGCGCCACGGGAGCGGAACCACCGCTGCAGGGCTTCAGCACGGCGTCGGCGGCCGAGCAACGGGCACTCGAGGCGCGTTTCGACGCCGAGCTCCGCGCCGATGACCTCCGCGACTGGATGCGCCAGCTGAGCGCCCACCCGCACCACGTCGGATCTCCGGCGGGCAAGACGAACGCCGAGCTCATCGCTTCGTGGCTCAAGAGCTTCGGCTTCGACACCCACATCGAGGAGTTCGACGTCCTTTTCCCCACCCCCCAGGTGCGCATCCTCGAGATGGTGTCGCCGACGCGCTTCACCGCCCGGCTCACCGAGCCGCCGGTCGGCGGCGATGCGACTTCGAATCAGAGCCAGGAGCAACTCCCGACCTACAACGCGTACTCGATCGATGGCGACGTGACTGGGGATCTGGTGTACGCCAACTTCGGTCTGCCCAAGGACTACGATGCGCTCGCCCAACACGGCATCGACGTCAAGGGCAAAATCGTGATCGTGCGCTACGGTGCGTCCTGGCGCGGCATCAAGCCCAAGGTGGCGGCGGAGCACGGCGCACTCGGCTGCATCATCTATTCCGACCCGCACGACGACGGATACTTCCAGGGCGATGTGTACCCCCAGGGCGCGTGGCGCAACGAAAATGGCGCCCAGCGCGGCTCGGTCGCCGACATGCCGCTCTATGCCGGCGATCCGTTGACCCCGTTCATCGCCGCGACCAAGGGCGCCAAGCGCTTGGCGCTGAAGGACGCCCAAACGCTGACCACGATCCCGGTGCTGCCGATCTCCTACGGTGACGCGCTGCCGCTCCTCGCGGCGCTCGGTGGGCCCGTGGCGCCTGAGAGTTGGCGCGGCTCGCTGGCGACCACGTACCACCTGGGCCCCGGACCGGCGAGGGTTCACCTGAAACTCCAGTTCGACTGGTCGTTGAAGCCGGCGCGGGACGTGATCGCGGTGCTCAAAGGGAGCGAATATCCCGACCAGTGGGTGGTGCGCGGCAACCATCACGACGCCTGGGTGAATGGCGCCAACGATCCCCTGAGCGGCTTGGTCAGCATGCTCGCGGAGGCTCGCGCCATCGGCTTGCTGGCGAAGGACGGCTTCAAGCCCAAACGGACCCTGGTCTATGCCGCCTGGGACGGTGAGGAACCCGGCCTGATCGGCTCGACCGAGTGGGTCGAAGCACACGCCGACGAGCTGCAGGCGAAGGCCGTGGCTTACATCAACTCGGACACCAACGGCCGCGGCTTCGTCGGCCTCGACGGCGCCCACAGCCTGGAACACTTCCTCAATCAAGTGACCCGCGATGTGACGGACCCCGAAGCCAAGGTCAGTGTTCGCGAGCGCGCCCGGGCCCTGCAGATCGCCCGCGGCGACGCCGAGGCGCAGAAGGAGGCCCGTTCCCGCGACGACCTGCGGCTGTCCGCTCTGGGTTCGGGATCGGACTTCACGCCATTCCTCCAGCACCTCGGCCTGGCGGCGCTCAATCTCGGCTATGGCGGCGAGGACGGCGGCGGTTCGTACCACTCGGTCTACGACTCGTTCGCGCACTACACGCGTTTCGGCGATCCCGGGTTCGTCTACGGCGTGACCATGGCAGAGACCGGCGGCCGAGTCGTCCTGCGGCTGGCCCAGGCTGACACCTTGCCGCTCACGTTCACGCCGGTTGCCGAAGCGATCGCCAAGTACACCGAGGAAGTCGGCAAGCTCGCCGCCGACATGCGCAAGGAGACCGAGGAAACCAATCGGCGGCTCGCCGACAAGACCGATGCGCTGGTCGCCGATCCACAGCTGGTGTACGTCGCACCGCAGCCCAAGGACGCCGTGCCCTTCCTGAATTTTGCGCCACTCGAAAACACCTCGGCGCGCGTCACCGCGAGCGCGGCGGCGCTCGACAAGGCAATCGCGGAGAAGGCCGGCGACCTTTCGCCGGAAAACCGCTCAGCGCTCGACGCTCGCTTGCGCGTGCTCGAGCGCGCCCTCACTCGCGCAGAAGGACTCCCCGGACGCCCCTGGTACGTGCACCAGATCTACGCCCCGGGGCGCTACACCGGCTACGGTGTCAAAACACTGCCCGCGGTACGCGAGGCCATCGAGCTTCGCCACTGGAGCGAAGCGGAGACTCAGATCGGCGTGGTGTCGGGGGTGCTCGGTGGGTACGCCGACGCGCTCGATCAAGCCGCTGCGATGGTCACGCAGGCGGCTCACGCCACTCAGTGATCCGAGGGTGCGGCCCCTTGCCGGGCTATGGCACTATGGCCCCGTCCAGAAAACCATCCGGCAAGGAGCCCGCCCATGTTGAAGGAATTCAAGGAGTTCATCTCCCGCGGCAATGTCCTCGATCTGGCGGTGGCGGTGATCATTGGCGGCGCGTTCGGCAAGATCGTCGGGTCGCTCGTCGATGACCTGCTGATGCCGGTCCTCGGCCTCGCGCTCGGCAAGGTCGACTTCGCGAACCTCTTCGTGAGCTTGAACGGGCAGGCCTACCCCACGTTGGCCGCGGCCAAGACCGCCGGAGCGCCGACGTTCGCCTACGGGCTCTTCCTCAACAACGTCATCGGCTTCCTGATCATCGCGTTCGCGATCTTCATGATCGTGCGCATGGCCAATCGCTTCAACCCGCCTGCCGTCGCGGCTCCGTCGACCCGTGACTGCCCGCAGTGCCTGATGGCGGTGCCGCTCAAGGCGACGCGCTGCGGCCACTGCAGTTCGACGCTCACGCCCTAGGGCTCTCAACGAGAAGCGCCAAGACCCCAGGCCTGCGGAGAAGTTCCCTGCGCAAGGGAATTTTCTCCGTGTGGCTGATGATGGAATTTGAACGTTTCGCCCCGTCGGCGCGACTTTTCGCTCCTATTCGGCACCCTTCGAGCTGGCATCTCGGTTGCTAGTCCATGGTTGTGCAGCCATTGGTTGCCAGACCGGAGAGAACCTATGCCTCGATTGAAGTCCTACCCCATTGAGACCGTCGAAGGGGTCGAGCGCGTGCATGCCCAGCGCCTCATCGGCGAAGGCGTGCGGACGACGGGTCAGTTGCTCAAACGCGGTGCCCATCCGCAGGGCAGAGCGCTGCTGGCCGCGCGTACGGGTATCGCCGAGGACGAAATCCTGCGCTGGATCCATCGCGCCGACCTCATGCGCGTACCCGGCGTCGGTAAACAGTTCAGCGAGCTGCTCGAAGCCGCGGGGATCGCCGATCTGCAGGACCTCGGAAGGCGGGAGCCGCGTTCGCTCGCCGCCCTGCTCGATCGCGTCAACGGCGATCACCAGCTCGCCGGCCGCACGCCGACGACTTCGATGGTCGAGCTGTGGGTGGACGAAGCCGGTGAGCTGCCGGGCGTCGTATTGAGCTGATCAGCCCGGCTTCAGTTTGCTGTAGAGCGTCTTGACATCGATCCCGAGCAGACGCGCCGCGGCGGCCTTGTTGCCCGCTGTGAAAGACAGGGCGCGCTGCACATGCTGATGCTCTAACACGGCAAGGGACACAGGAGGATCGCCGTTGCTGGATTCGCTCACCGGGCCGAGCCCCGGGGTCTGCGCGTGCGAGCTCGCTCCGTCCACGCGGGATGTTCCGGTCGCCGCCGTGCGAATGTGTCGCGGGAGCTGCTCGACTCCGATCACCGGATCGGGCGATAACAGCAGCAGGCCTTCGAGCACATTCGCCAACTCCCGCACGTTCCCCGGCCAGCGGTAGGCCGTGAGCTCGGCCAGAGCCTCCGGCGAGACGGTCTTGACCGCCATACCGCGCTGTGCGAAACGGTCGAGCAGCCCCTCGACTAGCACTGGGATGTCGTCACGGCGTTCCCGCAGCGACGGCACCTCGAGCGACAGCACGCTCAGACGGAAGAACAGATCCTCGCGGAAACGTCCTTCACGGACCTCGCCCTCCAGGTCCCGGTTGGTAGCCGCGACGATGCGCACGTCGGCGCGGCGCACCTTGGTGCCGCCGACGCGGCGGAATTCTCCGCTGTCGAGAACCTGAAGCAGCCTGGCCTGCGCGCTGCGGCTGAGCTCTCCAACCTCGTCAAGGAAGAGCGTTCCTTGATGCGCGATTTCGAACAGCCCGGGCTTCTCGCCCACGGCTCCGGTGAAGGCACCGCGCTCGTGACCGAAGAGCTCGCTCTCGAGCAGGGTGTCCTGGAAGGCGCCGCAGTTGAGCGCCACGTAGGGTTTGTCGAGCCGCGGCGAGAGCCGGTGGACGGCGCGCGCCAAGAGCGTCTTGCCGGTTCCGGTCTCGCCGTGCAGCAGCACCGTGGTGCTCGAAGGCGCGACGCGCTCGACCGTATCCAGCACCTTCGCCATGGCAGCGCTGTGGCCGAGGATGCCGTTGCCCGCGGCCGCCACCCGTGCCCTCGCCCCACTGTGTTCCTTGCGCGGTGTCTTGCCTGGCGACAGCATGCGCCGCACGTCCTCCGGGCGAAGCGGGCGGGTGAGATAGGTGTAGCGCTGGTCGGTGCCGACCGCGACCAACTCGGAGGTCGCGCTCAAGCCCCGCGCGGCGCTCAGACGGCTATCCGTGTCACCGAGCGGCGCGGGGTCGAGAGCGATTTGCTCGAAGCCTTGACCGATGACCAGGTCCGCAGGCGACCGATCGGGATTGAACGCCACCAGCAGGCTCCCGGTTTCCGCCAGGTCGCGTTCGGCGAGGATTCTGACGGGCCGGCCCGCGGCGACCAGCAGCACTTGCACGGAAGCGCCCTCCAAGGTGTAGGCCATAGGTTGTATCGACGGGAGTCTATGCTTGCAGACAGGTGCACGATAGGCCCGCCAGTGTCACAATCCCTGCTGAACCCGCGCCACAGACCAGGGAGTCTCTGACCCATGCCTCGATCGTTCCCGATCTTCCTCGCCGTAGTGCTCACCACCGTGCCGCGGATCGCTTTTCCGGCGGTCGCCGGAGCCGTGGAAAAGGCGTCGGGCAATGCCGTGGCCGCACCGAGCGGCAGCGCGCAGGAGTTCGAGGCCTGGCACATCGTTCGCCCGGGCGACACGCTCGAAGGGCTGTCGGGGCGCTACCTTGGCGATCCCGAGCGCTGGCCCGAGAACTGGCGGCTCAACCCGCAGGTGCAGAATCCGCACAAGCTCACTCCCGGCGAGCGCCTGAAGATCAAGATCCTCGAACGGCCGACGGAGCCGGACGCCGTCCTGCGGCGCAAGTCGCGCGCGGTCGACGACAAGCTCGGCCCGCGCAACTGGGACAACGCCACCGAGAACGATCTGCTGCTCGACCGCGACGGCGTGCGCACGGGCGCCAAGTCCTCGACCGAGCTGGCGTTCAACGACGGCGCGCGGCTGGTGGTGACCGAAGATTCGCTCCTCTTCCTGCGTCAGCAGGGCGGCACGCTCCAGGCACAGCCCGTTCGCGGCGTCGAGATTCGCGAGGGCACCGCCGACATCGCGATGAGCGCGAGGGCCACGCAGTTTGCCGACGTCGAGATCGTCATGGGCGAGGCCCGCGCGACTTCCAAGAGCGCCAGCGGCGCGGAGTCGCAAAGCCGTGCCCGTCATGCCTCGAGCGGCAACGCCGAGTTCATGGTCTACCGCGGCGAAGGCGCCGTGGAGGCCGCGGGCAGCAAGGTCGCGGTGCCCGAGGGTACCGGCACCGCGGTGCCTCCGCACGGCGCTCCGATGCCGCCCGAGGCGCTGCTCGCGGCAGCCGCAATTCTCGAACCGGCGAGCGGCGCCGCGCTCACTTGCGCTTCGCCCCTCGTGCGCTGGTCGCCAGTCGTCGGCGCGGTTTCGTATGTCGTCGAGATTTGCCAGGACGCAAATTGCGCGACCTTGATCGACCGGGCCACCGGAGTGGCCGGCGCGCAGTGGCGAGCCCCCGCCTTGGTGCCGGGCAGCTACTTCGCGCGGGTCACCGCGCGCAGCGCCAACGGCCTCGATGGGTATTCCACGAACCTTCCTTTTCAGGTCAGCGCGACGGCCTCTGCTCCGACCACGACCAGCTCTACGGGCGCAACCGCCCAGGACATGAGCATCGTGGCCACGGGCGTGATGGCCCAACGTGGCGACACCTTGTGGATCGACAGTCGCAGTCAGCTGACGGTAGTGAATTCGCGCGGCGTTGCCGCCACCGGGTTCATGCCGTCGCTCGACGGCAAGCCCGTCGGGTTCGCGGCGTGGGGCGGAGGCTGGACTCCCGGTCCGCACACGGCCTCGGCGGTTGGGGCCAACGATTGCGGGGCCACGGCGACTCTGGCCACCGTGCGCTTTGCCGTCGACCTCGATGCGCCGGCGGTAACCTGGGATCGGGTGAACTTGGCGCCTTCGGGAGCGCAGCTCGAGGCCAAGGAAACCGAGCAGCACCATCGGTTCCCGCCGCCCATTCGCCGGCCCCTGCCAGCGCAACTCGAATGGTCACTCGATGGCATCTCTTGGATACCGTTCTCGTGGGGCGTTCCCCTCCCCTGGCGGCGCGGTCCGCACCTGCCGCCCGCGAGCTGGTACTCGACGCTCGACGACCCGGAGAGCCCCGGCAGGCTCCCCGCACCCGTCGACGAAGCGACGCTCTATCTGCGGGCGCCGCAGGCGAATCCCTTCAGGGCGGCGGCGCCAGTGAACCTTTCCGGATGGACCGCGCTCGCGGTCAAGGTGCGCGACACCGAAAGCGGCGTCGCGCGGCTCTATCCCCGTCCCGTCGAGCTCTTGAAGGGCGACTGGGTCTTGCGCATCGAGACCGCCGACCAGGTCGGCAACCGCAAGGTCATCGACTGGCCGCTGGTGCCAAAGAGCGAGAAGTAAGCTCAACGTCGCAACGAGCTGGTCGGGAACCACTGGCCCTGGCGCACGGCCGAGCGTAGCGTCTCGGTTCCCGGTGGCGGAGCCGCCCACACCCAACCTCGGGCCCTCGCCAGTTCGTCGAGTTGATCCGCGACCCGCTCGGCGCTCGCCGGACGCCTCGCCGGGTCGCGCTCCAGGAGACCGAGGACTACGGCCTCGAGCTCCGGCGAGGGTCTCGACTCGCTGCGCGGCGGAAGCGGCAGGGGTCCCTGCACGGTGGCGCGCAGAATGTCCTGCAGAGACTCGCCGTCGAACGGCAGCTCACCGGTGAGGGCGAAGTAAAGCGTCGCTCCGAGCGCGAAGAGATCTCCCGACGCAGTCCACCCGCCCTCGAGGAGCGTCTCCGGCGGCAGGAATCCGGGTGTACCGAAGATCAAGTCCCCTTGATTCATTCCCGCCGACACCAGGGCCGCGATGCCGAAGTCGGTGACCTTGATCGCGCCGTCTCTGCCCAGGAGCACGTTCGGCGGCTTGACGTCACGGTGCACCAAACCGCGCTGGTGCGCCGCGGTGAGCGCCGAGGCGACCGCGGCGCCGAGCGGCGCCACCAGCTCCGGCGGCAGGGGCCCGCGTCCGTCGACCAGGCTCTCCAGGCTGCAGCCTTCGATCAGCTCCATAGCCACGAAGGCGCCGCCCGCGGCATCCTGGACGTCGTGCACCGCGACGATGTGGGGATGGCTGAAGCGGGCCACGGTCACCGCTTCCCGCAACAGTCGTTCGATTTGTTGCCGGTCCTTGGTCTCGCTGCCGCTAGCGCGAACGATCTTCAAGGCTACCGGTCGCTCGAGCTTGGGGTCGTAGCCGCTGAACACCGTGCCCATCGCGCCGGAGCCGATTACGTCGCGCACCTGGTAACGGCCGAGCGAAATGGCGTCGACCGCGCGGCGGTCGCGCAGGGACCGTTCGAGCGCGGCGAACGATTCCTCGAGGCTGCCGATGCTCACCCCGCCTTCGCTCGCCGGCGAATGTCCCGCCAGCCGGCTCTGCGCCGCCGCGAGCCGCGCGATGGGCCGCACCACTCCCGCCCAGGCCGCCAAAGACAACAGCACGATCAGCAGCGCCGCCGCGCCGATTGCTACCAGAGCGCGGCGGCGCATGTTGGCGGCCAGTTCATCCGCCACGCGAGTAGGTTGCAGAGAGATCACCGCCCAGCGGGCGCCGTCGACGGAAGCGCTTGCGCCGAGGACCTCGCTGCCGTCGCCGCGACGATAGCGCGCGGCGCTCGAGACCCGGCCCGATAACGCCGCGGCTTGCAACGCCGAGGGAATCGCACCGGCGGCGATCTCCGAGCCCGCCAGGCGTACGCCGCGGGCATCTATCAAGACCAGCTCCGCCTGCTCGCCGAGCTCTTCGGGATGGAGGAGATCCGCCAATCCGGAGGCGTCACCGATCACCACCACTTGGCCCGTGGTGCCCGGCAGCGGTACCGCAAGCCGCAGGAGAAGGGACGAGCCGTCGGCGACGATCAGGGAGCTCACCTCACCCTCCGCCACAGGCGCTGCCTTCGCGGCGATCGCCCGCGACACCCTGGCCGCGACGCCGGCGTCACGAAGCTGGGCCCGAATGACCTCTTCGCCGGAGGCGTTCACCACCGCGGTGCCCAACACCTCCATGTCCGACCAAGCCCTGAGCGTCTGCGCCAGGAAAGCCGCTGCAGCAGGCGACTTCGGATCGGTCATGGCGGGGTTGTTTGCCGCGCCCACGGCGAGTGAGCGCCGGGCGGCGAGATACGCCGTGACGCGCGCGGCCGAAGTACGCGCGGCCACCACGTGCGTGCGCAGCACCTGCTCGGCCATGGCGTCGCGATTGAGATCGACCAGTCGGTACGACGCGATCAGCACCGGCAGCAGGCCCACCGCCGCCAGCGCCAAGACGGTGCGGGCGAGCAGGCTCTGGCCGAAGCGAGGGATGCGCATGGCTACGGCGCTCTCAAGGGCGTCCGATACGCACCATCAACGGCCACCGTACCGCCCGCACGGCTGCGGGATCGCCCCAGGCAGATTCGAACAACGCGACTCGCGCTGCCACCGGATCGACACCGTTCGCGGCCACGAATCGCCGAACGGCGGACCAGGTCGAGAGGTAGCCCAGCATTTGCTCGAGAGTCCACTGCTGGACCATGGCGATCGGAGGCGAGGCCTGCTCGACGAGCGGGAACGCGATCCTGTAGAAGCCTTCCTTCGTGGTCTGGGCCCGTTCTGGAGGCCAGTAGGGTTCGACCGCGGCACGCAGTTCGAGCACCGCGGCGTCGATCTCCGGCGCGCACTCGAGGAAATCGTACATCGTCGCGACCAGCGCGCCACCGGGCGCCAAGAGGCGCCGCACCTCGGCGTAGAAGGCATCGTGATTCAACCAATGGAGAGCCTGCGCCACCATCACCAGATCGACCCGGTGGTCGGCCACGGGAGTGCGCTCCGCGGGAGCGACCGCGAGGAATACACCGGACAGGGGCGGCGCCGCGATCAGCTGTTGCGGACTGGCGTCGGTGCCGAGCACACGCCCGAAGTGGCGCGCCAGCCCCCGCGCCGCCTGGCCGCTCCCGGTGGCACAATCGAGCGCCAAGGCGGTGCGGGCGGGAAGGGTAGCGCAATACTCGTAGAGCGCTGCCGGGTACGTCGGCCGGTAGCGCGCGTACAAGGCCGAATGGCCGGAGAAGTAGTCCTTGAACCGCTTGCTTCCCGCGTCGTTCATCGCTCGCATGGCGTCCGCATGAGATCATTTCAGATGTGAGCGACCTATTCGGCGTGCAATGCCCATACTGCGGCGAGCCGCTCGAGCTCACCATCGAAGAGGACGTGCGCGGCGTGTTGGTGCAGGACTGCGAGGTGTGCTGCAATCCCTGTCAGATCACGGTCAAGCGCGATGCCTGGGGCGATCCCGAAATCCGCATCGAACGCACGGATTGAAAGATCGAGGAGCGAAAGGCAATGGACGTGAGCGAGCCGGTGAGGAGTCTGGCCTGGGAATTCCAGATGAAGGATCAGATCGCGCGCTATTTCCAGGCCGAGAAGTTCGAGAGCGCTCTCTTCGTGCTCGCCGCCGCCGCCGCCATCGCGATCTCGATCCTGTTGATCAACTCGGCGAGCGAATACCGTTGGATTGCCGTGCCTTTGATCGCGATCGCGCTCATTCAGATCGTCGTCGGCGGAACGGTTCTCGCGCGCACCAATCGACAGGTCGACCGGCTCACCAATCAGCTCGACACCGATCCGCTCGACTACCGCGCACAAGAGCTGCAGCGCATGGACCGCGTGCAGCGAAACTTCAAGCTCTACGAGGCGATCGAGATCACGCTGCTGCTTGGCGGCATCGCACTGAGCTACTTCATGCGCTCCCGGATCGATTGGTACGCCGTAGGCATTGGCTTCATCGCACAAAGTGCGCTCATGCTGGTATTCGATCTGGTCGCCGCGCATCGCGCCGAGGTCTACGTCGATCACATCCGGCGCCTCGTGAGCGCTGCGTAGCTGCCGAGCAATCATGGCGAAACTGAACCGAGGACGAGCGGTATGCGCGCTCCTCCTCGTCGCCCTGGCCGAGCGCGCCGCCGAGCGGCCCGCGACGGCCGACGACGCGGGCTCGCCCGCTTTCACCATAGATCACGCCGAGTGGCTGCAAGAAGTCGACGTCATTCTGTCGAGCGCAGAGCACGACGCCTTCCTCGCCCTGACCAGGGGCTACCAGCGTGACGCTTTCATCGAGCGTTTCTGGCAGGAACACGATGAGCCTGCGCTCGCCCCTGGCGAGGCGTTTCGAGAACATTGGCAAGACAAGGTGGCGCAGGCGCGGGAACTCTTCGGCAACCTCACCGACGCGCGGGCGCGCTACTTTCTCCTGCACGGTCCGGCCGATCCACGGACGCTGGTCTACTGCCGGCGACGCGAGGCGCAGATCGAGCTCTGGTTCTATCCCCGGGGCAGTGACTCGGAACGCACCCCGTTCCCGCTCCTTTTTTATCGCCCCTATGGCAGCACCGCCGATTTCCGGCTTTGGGAGCCCGGCGATGAGGACGAGCTGTACGGCGCCTGCGAGCCCGACTCGCTCGGCATCGACGATCAGGCCGCTCTGCACGAGGCCTTCAGCCTGAAGAGCCAGAGCTGGACCGACACTCACTATCTGGAGCTCCTCGCTCGGGGTCGCGACCGACAACCGAGGCCGAATCAGGAATGGGTGACCGCGTTCGAGAACCGGTCGACGGATCTGCCACCGCGCGCGGATCTGCTACCGGCCGCGCTCACGATTCGCGTCGGCGGGCGACGGCAAAGTCGGCGGGTGGTCGAAGGCACGGTCGCCATCGAAGCCGAGCCTGGCCCGGCGACCCGGCACTTCCTACTCAACGGAGAAGTGGTAGCCGACGATCGCCTGCTCGAGACCTTCCGCGTGCAGTACCTGCCGCCGGCTCAACCGGGCTCGACTCCGCTCGCGTTCGTACGCACGTTGCCCCCCGGCCACTACAACTTGGTCGTGCGGATCGAGGAACCGGGTCCGGGCCGCTTCTTTCGCGCCGAGCAGGACTTCGACGTACCGGCGTTCTCCTCGATCGAGCCGACGGAGACGGCAGCCTCCTCACATCTCGAAGTGCCCGATGAGGTTCCCCGCGCCCATCGCATTGCCGCGGCGGCGCTCGACGCCCGAGGAGACGAAGTGTCGCGCGACGAGCACTGGGTGAATGCCGGCGACTATCGCTTCGCGGTCCGCCTGATCGAGCCGCGCCCTGGTACCGCACCGCCGGCGGGAGCGCCGGTGCGCGTTCGCGCCGAGGTCGATATTCCCGCCGGTGCGGCGCTCGGTCGGCTGGAAATCTACCTCGATGAGGCTCTTGTCGAGACGCTCTACGGCGAACCCTGGGAGCTCCCGCTCGCCCTCGCCGAGGACCCGCGACCGCACCTACTGCGGGTCTCGGCCGTCCTCACCGACGGCGGCGCAGCGGAGGACTCGGTTCTCATCGACGCGCCCACTGCGGCGGCGACCGTCGACGTGCGCGCGGTCGAGGTGTTCGCACGGGTCCACTCGCGCGCGACCCGGGAAGCTCCCTCCGGCGATGCCGTGCACGGCCTCGGTTGCTCTGACTTCCGTCTGCGCGAGAGCGGGATCGAGCAAACACTCCTCCGTTGCGAGGAGGCCGTAGAGGGCATGATCCACCTTGGTCTGCTGCTCGACACCTCAGCTTCTGTGGCCGAGCGGCTAGACGTCGAGAAGGCCGCTGCCGATCGATTCCTGGCCGCGCTCCTGCGGCCGCGGGACCGCGCCACCGTGGTCTCGTTCAACCGGTCCACTCACCGTTTGGTCCCTTTTACCGGTGACCTCGGCGCATTGCGCTCCGGGATCGAGAACCTGAAGGCCGAACCCGGTAGCGCTCTTTGGGATGCCTTGATCCAGACACTACGGGACTTCTCCGGCGTCGAAGGCCGGCGGGCGCTGATTCTCCTTTCCGCCGGCGACGACCGCGCTCCGAGCTCAACTTACGCCGAAGCGCGAGCGACCTTGCGACAGAGCGGCGTGCAACTATATTCCGTCGGCCTCGATTTATCCTCGGGAGCTTCGCGCCGGCGGTTGCGGCGATTGAGCAGGGAGTCCGGCGGGCGGGCCTTTTTCGTCCGCGATGCGATGGAACTCGGTGGGGTGTTCTCTGAAATCGCCGACGACCTCCGTGAACAGTATCTGCTTGCCTATCAGCCGCGACTGGCGGGCGACAAGTTCCGCCCGTTGCGAGTGAGCGCCCGGCGACATGGCTTCGTGGTCGAGGCGCCCGCCGGCTATCAACCCTGAGGACCGATAGACTCGGCGCGATGGCCGAGCCCACTTTTCCGGATCTGCGCGCGTTCATCGCCGAGCTGCGCCGCGATCACCAGCTTGTCGTCGTCGACGCGCCAGTCGATCGGCATCTCGAGGTGGCGGAGATCCACCGCCGGGTGATCGCGGCCGGCGGCCCGGCGTTGCTGTTCACGCGGGTGAAGGACGCCGACTTTCCACTGGTCACCAATCTTTTCGGCACCGCTCGGCGCGCCGAGCTCGCCTTCGGCAAGCGCCCGTTGCGACTCATCCAACGATTGGTCGAGGCCGCCCAGACCCTGCTGCCTCCGTCGCCCTCGAAACTCTGGCGAGCCCGCGATCTGGCCGGCGCCGCGCTTCGTCTGGGCACGAAACGGCGCGAGCAGGGCCCGGTCACCGAGATCGTGACTCCGGACGTGCGGCTCGATCGGCTGCCGGCGCTGACCTGCTGGAGCCAGGATGGCGGCCCCTTTCTCACTCTCCCGTTGGTCTACACGGAGCATCCGGACGTCTTGGCGAACGGCGGCCCGGCGGCGCGATCGCTCGGCGCGCCCACCTCGTCGCCCTTTCACATCGGGCGGAGCAACCTCGGCCTCTATCGCATGCAGGTGCACGGCGCCTCCTCCACTGGCATGCACTGGCAGATCGGCAAGGGCGGCGGCTTTCACTACGCCGCGGCCGAAGCGCAGCAGCGTCCCTTGCCGGTGACCACGTTCCTCGGCGGACCACCGGCGCTCATCCTGTCCGCCATCGCGCCGCTGCCCGAGAATGTGCCCGAGCTGCTGCTCGCCTCGTTGATCGCGGGGGAGAAGCTCAAGCTCTGTCCGGGCCCCGGAGCACACCCGCTGGTCGCCGGCGCGGAGTTCGCGCTGATCGGCGAGGTGAAGCCTCGGGTGCGCAAACCCGAGGGCCCGTTCGGCGATCACTATGGCTACTACTCGCTGCGCCATGACTACCCAGTCTTCGAGGTCGACTACGTGGCGCGACGCAAGGACGCGATCTTCCCCGCCACGGTGGTCGGCAAGCCGCGCCAGGAGGATTTCTTCATCGGCGATCTGCTCCAAGAGCTGCTTTCGCCGCTCTTCCCGCTGGTCATGCCGGGTGTCCGCCAATTGTGGTCGTACGGCGAAACCGGGTATCACTCTCTTGCTGCCGCGGTGGTCGAGGAGCGCTTCCGGCGCGAGGCCATGGTGAGCGCGTTTCGCATCCTCGGGGAGGGTCAGCTGGCGCTCACCAAGTTTCTGCTGGTCACCGACCGGCCGGTAGACCTCAAGGACTTCCGCGCGACCTTGGCCCACGTGTTGGCGCGCGCTCAACCGGAGAGCGATCTCTTCGTCTTCGACAACCTGGCGATGGACACGCTCGACTACACCGGGCCGCGGATCAACGAGGGGTCGAAGGGCGTGCTGCTCGGCCTCGGCGATCCCGTGCGTGAGTTGCCACGCGAGTTCTCACCGCGTGTGCAGCCTCCGCCATCGGTCACCGACGTGCGAATGTTCTGTCCCGGCTGCTTGGTGGTCGGGGGCGCGAGCTTCGCTGAGAATCCCGACCTCGGGGGGCGTCTCGCGGCGCACCCGGCGTTCTCGGACTGGCCCCTGTTGGTGCTCACCGACGAGCCCGCGCGCGCCGCCAAGAGCCCGATCAATTTTCTCTGGACCACCTTCACTCGTTTCGAGCCGGCGCGCGATCTCCATTCCGCGAGCCGCGAGCTGGTGCGCAATCACGTCGCCTTCAAGGGTCCGCTGCTGATCGATGCACGCCTAAAGCCCGGATTTCCTGACGAGCTCTTCTGCGACGAGCAGACGGCCGAGCTCGTGACCCGCCGCTGGAGGGAATACTTCCCCCAAGGCGGCGTCGAGATGGGCGACTCGGACCGCGCCGACTTGGACTAGCGCGGTCCGCTTCACCCAGGCTCGAACACTCACCAGGTGTAGCGCGCCCCTAGCCGGAGCTGCCGCGGCGAGTTGAACGAGCTCGGCTGGCCGAACGCGGCGTTGTTCACCCGGTCCTCCACTACCGTCGCCCGCCCCTGGTTGGTGAGGTTGAAGGCATCGAGCACGAGCCCGAGCTGGCCGCCGCCGAGCGCGTGCGTCCACTCGACGCGCAGGTCGAGCTGACGGGCAGCCGGCAGCCGACGGCTGCCCCGGGTTTCGGCGAAATACCGTACCGAACCTTGTGGGAAGTCGTGGCAGCTGCGTACTCCATCTTCGTCGGGTGGCATCAGCAGGCAGGTAGTTCGCGGGTTCCAAGTGTCACCGCTGTAGTACGTGAAATTGCCGGAAAACACGAGGTCGAGCTTGCGCAAGAAGTAGCTACCCTGGAGCTTCACCTGGTTCGTCTGATCGTGAGTGAGACGGCCGTCGGCGTTGATCAGTGAATTCGGTGTGTTCAAGAAGCCGCCGGGGTTATTGCCGCCGTATGCGCTGTTGAAGCCGTCGAGGTTGTCGATGTTGCCACGAGTCTTCGAGTACACGTACGAGACCAGCATCTGCCAGTTGTCCTTCAGGCGCCGGTTGACGGTGAAGATGAAGCCATCGTACTTGCGGTATAGGCCCTTGGGATTCGTCACGATGAGGGTGTCCTCGCCCGGATTGAGATAGTCGAACAGAGTCACCTGTTGCCCGGTGCCGACGTAGTCGCCGGTCTTGGGATCGATCACCGCGACCTCTCCGGTGACCGGGACGAACACGCCGTCACGGCTCACCGTCTCGATCAAGTTCTTGTTCCTTCGGTGCACGTAGGTCGCCGACATGACGATGCCGGGCGTGAGCTCGCGATCGACGCCGATGAGCTCCTGCTCGACGTACGGATGCTTCATGTTCCGGTCGATCGCATAGCGGCTTCCGGCGGTCTCCGAGATCACGTCGGTGTAGCCGCTCGGGAAGAGTCGGCCGATCTCGCCGCCGGTGAACGCGCCGGGGTCGACCCAGTAGTAGTGGCTGCCGAAGAGCGCTTCGTAGTACTGGCCGAAATGCCCCTTGATCACCGTCTTGCCGTTGCCCATCGGGTCCCAGGCGAATCCGATACGCGGCGCGACGGGGTTGGCGGAGTAGACGGTGCCGCTGCGGACATGCCCGCGATCGAGGTCGGCGCGCACACCTGGATTGATCGTGAAGCGGTCGCCGATGCGCCAGGAATCCTGGGCGTAGACCGAGAGCCGTTCGTTCCGCGCGTGCACGTCGTAGCTGCCGCCCGAGTACGTGAGCGAGTATGGAACCAGGTCATAGGAGTCCGGCACGCCGGGGTCGTACGCGGTTCCATAGTTGTCGTAGAACCAGGTTCCCGTGGTGTAGCCGTAGCGGTTGCGCACCGTCGAGCGCTCGATCTCCATGCCGAACTTGAAGTCGTGGTCGCCCTTGATGAAATCGGCCGCGTGATGCGAGACCGACGCGTTCAGTTGATTCCGCGTCCGATCGGCCTTGTAGTAATAGAGCGAGTTCACCGAGTGCAGCCCGGACCCGGAATCGAGATGGCCGGCGATGTCGTAGCCGTTCTCGGGGTCGAGATAGTAGTAACCGGTGTAGCCGCTCTCGGTGACATTCAGGACCGTGTTCTGCGACAGCAGCGATTGCCAGTTGACATTCCAGACGGTTTCCGGCGCCTTCTCGCGCACCGTCGCCGCGAGCGGGGTGAAAGCATCGCCGCCGCGGCCGGTGATGTCGTAGCGATCCCACTCGCCCCAGAAGTCGAGGGTCGTACTCTCGTTGGGCTGGGTGTTGAGCTTGGCGAAGATGCGCGGATCGCGCTCGGTGCCGACCGGCCCGCCGCTCGAGGAATCGTCGGCCAGATACTGGCCGGAGACGAAGTACCAGAGCTTGTCGGTGATCAGCGGCCCGCCGAACTGCACGGTCGTGTCGATCGACTTCTTGGTCGTCGGATTGAGGTTGGGGATATTCGAGTTGTCCGACGTCAGGGCGTCGTTGGTGTAGTTGCCTTCCACCATGCCGTGCAACTTGTTGCCGCCCGACTGGGTCACGCTGTTGAACACCACGCCAGTGAACTGGCCGTACTCCGCCGGTGCCCCGAGGCCGACCAGCTGCACTTCCTTGATCAAGTTGAAGTTGAAGAACGCCCACGGCGTGCCGCCGTCGGGGTCGGACACGTCGACGCCGTCGATCTGATAGGAGTTTGCCGAGCCCTCGGCGCCGCCGTAGGCCGAGTCCATGTTCACCCCTGGCGCGAGGTTCAGCACCGCGGGCTGAAAGCGCGAGGTCGGCATGTTCTGCAGATATTCATTCGATAGGTTGGTGCTGGTGGCGGAACTCGTGGCGTCAACCGCGGTCGCCTCGCCGACCACTACCAGCGATTCCTCGACCTTGGCGATGCTGAGCTTCACCGGCAACTCGGTGGTCTGCCCGAGCTGCAGGCGCAAGCCTTCGATGCGCGTTGGCTGGAAGCCCTCGAGCGTCACCGAGACCGCATAGACCCCGGGGGGTACTTGGGCGAAGCGAAACTTGCCCGCGGCGTCGGTCTGCGCCGAACGGGTGCCCAGGGCGTCGTCGCTTTTCGCCTCGACCGTTGCCCCCGGCAGCGCCGCGCCGGTTTCATCGACCACGACACCCGCTAACGCGCTGGTGGTGTTGCTCTGGGCGCGCGCGGGCCAAGCCACCGCAAACACGAGACAGCACAGCACGAGAACGGGAAGACAACGCTTCGCGGCATCGCTCATCGGCAACCTCCTGGCAAACCACTGGGAGAGACTCTGGGAGGGAAGCTAACACGCAGAGCTCGGCCGCCCGTGCCGAGCTGGGCCGAACGGCCTCAAGACGTGGGCGACGCGGACGTCGCCGCCATAGGATGTGCGCGGTGAGATTTCAGCGCGCTTGCCTATTCGTATCCGTCCTCGCGCTCGGCGCCTGCCGCGGCGAAAGCTCGTCCGGCGGTGTCGGCCGCCTGCCCGACGGACGGGCTCCCAGCGAGCTCAATCTCTTGGTGGTGACGCTCGACACTACGCGACTCGATCGCCTCGGCTGCTATGGCTCGACCCAGGTGGCGACGCCGAACCTCGATCGCCTGGCGGCCTCCGGAGTGCTCTTCGAACGCGCCATCTCGCCGGTGCCTTTGACGCTGCCGGCGCACTGTTCGCTCTTTACCGGGCTGCTGCCGGCGGCCCACGGCGTGCGCGACAACGGCGGCTTCGTGCTGGCGCCCGAGCACCTGACGCTCGCCACCGTCCTTCGTCAGCGCGGCTGGTCGACCGGTGGATTCGTTGCCGCGTACGTGCTCGATCATCGCTGGGGCATCGCGCAGGGCTTCGATCGCTACTACGACGACTTCGATCTCACGAAGTACAAGACGGTCAGCATGGGCGACATCCAACGCCGGGGCGACGACGTGGTAGCGCACGCGCTCGACTGGGTCGAGAGTCAGGGACAACACAAGTTCTTCGCCTGGGTGCATCTATACGACCCGCACGCGCCCTACGACCCGCCGGAGCCCTACAAGAGCCGCTACACCGGTCACCCATACAACGGAGAGATCGCCTGGACCGATGAGCTGGTGGGGCGCTTGCTCGCCGGCCTCGATCGAATGAACCTGCGGCAGCGCACGATCATCGCAGTCGTGGCCGATCACGGCGAGAGCCTCGGTGAACACGGCGAGAGCGGGCACGGCTACTTTCTCTACGAGCCGACGACGCGGATTCCGTTCCTGCTCGCCGCTCCCTACTCCAATCTCGCCGGGCGGAGAGTCGCCCCCGTCGTGCGCAGTATCGACGTGACACCCACACTGCTAGAGCTGCTCGGCCAGAAGGGCGCCCTCGCAGCGCAGGGGCGCAGTCTCGTTCCACTCATCGCCGACGCCCGGGCCGGCGCAGAACCGAGCGCTGTTCCCTCGGACGACGATGGCGACGGCTACAGCGAGGCGTTCTACGCCCGCCTCCACTACGGCTGGGCCGAGCTTCGCGCGGTGCGCACGCGGCGCTGGCACTTCATCGAGGCGCCGAAGCCCGAGCTCTATGACACGGAGAACGATCCCGGGGAGGAGCACAACTTGGCAGACGGCGAGCGCCGCACCGTAGCCCGGCTGCGCGGCACACTCGCCGACCTCGATAGGTCGACGTTGAAGTCGGCGACGGTCACGGTGGCGAAATTGCCGGTCGAAGAAGACGAGGACACACTCAAGAAACTTGCGGCGCTCGGCTACGTCGGGTCCTTGGCCAAGCCCAGCGACAAATCGTTTCGTGACCTCCCCGACCCGAAGGATCGCCTGGCGGTCTACAACCTCATCAACCACGCCCGGGAAGAGACCGAAGACGACAAACCTGGGGCGACGGGGCGCACGATCGACTTCCTGCGCCAAGCGCTCGCCGTGGACCCCGAGGTGATCGACGCCTGGTTCCTGCTCGGCAACGCCTACGCCCGCGAGCGCGACTGGGATCACGCCGCCGAGTGCTACCGCACCACGCTCGCCAAGCGCCCGGACCACGACTACGCCGCGGTCGGGCTCGCCGACACCCTGGTCGCGAAGGGGCAAATCGACGATGCCGTGCTCGGCTACGAGCACTTCCTCGAGCACGATCCCAATAACGCGCAGATCCTCTACCGGTTGGCTCAAGTGGAGCTCGACGCGGGGCACGACGGCCCGGCGGCGAAGTACTTCCAGCGCACGCTCGAGGTCGAGCCCCGCACGGCTCGCGCCGAAGTCGGCCTCGCGGTGGTGGCATTTCGCGGACGCAACTTCGCCAGCGCGCACCTGGCGATCGCACGCGCGATCGCGATCGACCCCACCGCGCGCCACGCCCACTACAACCTGGCCTTGATCCTCGAGGAAGAAGGCAACCTCGCCGACGCCGAGCAGGCGTACCGTGCCGAGCTCGCTGCGCATCCCGAGGCCTACAAGGCGTCGTTCAATCTGGGGCGCTTGCTCGCCCGTCGCGGCGACCAGCCCGCTGCGCTCGCGGCGCTCGCCGAAACGGTGACCAGGAACCCCGACTTCGGCGTCGGCCATCTGTTCTACGCCCAGGCGCTGCTCGACTCCAACGATCTTGTGGGCGCCGAGCGCGAGGCGCGCCAGGGGCTAGCGCTCGATCCGAAGTCAGACTACGCACCGCTCGGGCACTACGTGCTGGCGGACCTGTTGGACCAGACCGGTCGAGCTTCCGAAGCCGCGCAGGAATTGCGCGCCGGCAAGGCGCTCGAGGCGCGGCGTCAGGACTGACAACCCGAGCTACTTCGGCATCGCCGGGTCGCGAAAGACCTCGGCACCCGCGAGCAACGTCAGCAGAACCTTGGTCGAGTGGATCTCCTCCGCCGGTATCCGGAAGAGATTCTTCTCGAGCACGATCAAGTCCGCCGACTTGCCGACCTCGAGCGAACCGGTCGTCTTCTCTTCGAAGTTCAGATACGCGCCGCGAATCGTGTACGCCGCCAGCATATCGGCGAGCTCCATGCGCTCTTCCGGAATCCAGGCCGGGCCGGCCGGCGAGTCTGGATCGCGGCGAGTCACCGCGACTTGGATCGCATCCAGCGGATTGAGTGACGACACCGACCAATCGCTGCCCCCGACGATCATTCCACCGGCGCGTGCGACGCTCGCCAGCGGATAGAGCCAACGCGACCGCGCCGGCCCGAGCACGGGTTCCGTGAGCTCGACGATGTAGGGGTCGGCGTAGGCCCAGAGCGCCTGGAAATTGGCGATCACGCCGAGCTGTCCGAAGCGCGGGATGTCGGCGGGGTCGATGAGCTCGAGATGCGCGATGTGATGGCGTGAATCGCGCGCGCCGTTTGCTTTCTGCGCAACTTCGAGCGCGTCGAGCGCCACGCGGACCGCGCGGTCGCCGATCGCATGGATGTGGATCTGGAAGCCCTGCTTGTCGGCGGCGGTCGCCAGCGCGGCGAAGCGGGCGGGTGCGAAATTCAGCGTGCCGCGGTCCCCAGGGCGATTGAGATAGGGCTCGAGCAGCGCCGCGGTTCCTGACTCGATCACGCCGTCGGCGAACATCTTGATCGCGGGAGCACTCAGTCGCGCGCTCTTGTAGCGCTCCCGGAGCCTCGCCAGGCGACCGATCTCGCTCTCGTCGCTCGCGATGCCAAGCTCGAGCGAGACCACGATGCGGGCCGTGAGCTCGCCCGCCTGCTCGGCCCCGCCGTAGGTTTCGAGATCCGACTCGTCCGCGGCCGCCTCGTTGAGCGTGGTGATGCCGAAACCCGCCGCCATCCGCAGGGCGCGGCGCAAGCCCTCGCGCCGCTCGCCTTCTGTCGCCTCGGGGATGTGTTTATCGATCAGGCGCTGCGCCGATTCGCGCAGGGTTCCGCTCGGCTCCCCCGAGGCGTCGCGCTCGATGCGGCCACCCTCGGGGTCTCTGGTCGAGCGGGTCACACCGGCGAGCTTCAGGGCGCGCGAGTTTGCCCATCCTGAATGGCCGTCTGCGGCGCTCAGGAAGGCCGGCCGATCGGGCACCGCCGTATCGAGATCCGCGCGATTGGGATTGGCCGCCGGGAACAGCGGCAACTGCCAGCCACCGCCGAGAATCCACTTCGCGTCGGGGTGGGCCGCCGCATACCTGCGGATAGCAGCCAGGGCCTGTTCCTTGGTCGTGGCGGCGTTCAAATCGCAACGCGCCAGATCGACTCCACTCGAAATCGGATGCACGTGGCTGTCGCGAAACGACGGTAACACCATGCGGCCGGCGAGCTCCACCACTTTGGTGCGTGGCCCGATGAATGCCTCCGCACCGGGGTTCGTGCCCACGTAGACCAGCTTCCCCTGGGTCACCGCCACGGCTTCGGCCCACGAACGCGGTGCATCGAGCGTGTAGACGGTGCCGCCGCGCAGGATCAAGTCGGCGGGCGGCGGCGCCGCCTGCGCCGACCGCGAAGTGGCTGCCAGAGTGAAGAACACGGCTACGCAGCTTATCGAGTGACGTCGGCGCACGAGACCTCCGAGAGTTGGCCGTGGAGTGGAGTGCGACCATGGTAGCGGAGCCGCGCCGGTATAGCATCTGGCCTCTACTTTTTATCGCGCGGAGGATTTCCGATGGACATGAAGTACGTCGACGACTCGATGCCCCGCCGTATCGACGAATGGCATAGCCCCAGCCTCGGGCAGCCGATGCCGATCGTGGGCTATGGGAATTTCGGGCATCCACTGTTGCTCTTCCCGACCGCCGCGGCCGACTACCTGGAGAACGAGCGCTTCTTCCTGGTGAAAGCGGTCGAGCCCGCAATCCTGGCTGGGCGGGTGCGGGTCTTCTCGATCAACAGCATCAATAGTCAGGCGTGGATGGATCGCAACTTGCCGGTGCAGGAGCAAGCTCGCCGGCAGGCACTCTACGCACGCTATGTCGAAGAGGAAGTGGTGCCGTACATCCGCTTCGCCTGCCAGAGCCCGGGCATTCGCATCGCGACCTCGGGCGCGAGCTTCGGTGGCTTCCACGCCATGAACACGCTCTGCCGGCGGCCCGATCTGTTCGATGCCACGATCGCGATGAGCGGGTTCTACGACCTCGAGTCCGACTACTTCAAGGGCTACAGCGACGACAACTGCTACTTCAACAATCCCGCCTGGTACCTGCAGCAGATGGCGGGCGACGCCCTACACACCCTGCAGACCTCGTGCAAGATCCACATCCTCACCGGTCAGGGCAACTATGAAGCCCCCGAGGCCTCACGCTCCTTCTCCAAGCTGCTCGACGGCAAGGGCATCCCCAACCGCCTCGAGATGTGGGGTCACGACGTGAATCACGATTGGCCGTGGTGGCGAAAGATGCTGCCCTACGCGATCGACGTCATGGGCTGGTAGATCGTCGTGTCCGCTCCCGTCGCTTCAGGGCTGGTCTCGGGATCGATCGCCACTCTGGCGATCCTGGTCGCCGTCGCCATCGTCGCGCTCTGCGCCCGCGGCGGCGAGCCGGCCGGGCGACTGCGCCGCGGGCTCATCGCCTCTGTGTTGCTGTCGACTTGGCTGGGAGCGGGGTGGATCCTGGCGGAGCGCGGCGTGCTGGCTCATCTCGAGCTGCGGCCGCCACCGATCATGTTTTTCATCTTGATTTCGGTCGTCGGCGCGATCGTGCTCGGCCGCTCGGCCCTGGGCAGGAGGATCGCGCTCGAGGCGCCGCTCTGGGCTCTAGTTGGCATGCAGGCCTTCCGGCTGCCGCTCGAGCTGGCAATGCACCGGGCGGTCCGCGAGGGCGTTATGCCGGAGCAAATGTCGTTCACCGGCTACAACTTCGACATCGTGAGCGGCGCCGGCGCGCTACTGGTCGCGGTGCTCCTCGCCAACGGCTGGGCGCCGGGCTGGGTGGTATGGCTCTGGGATGTCATCGGTGCGCTCTTGCTGCTGGTGATCGTCGTGATCGCCGTGCTCTCGCTGCCGATGTTCCACGCCTTCGGCACGACGCCGGAGCGCCTCAACACCTGGGTCGCGTTCGCGCCGTACATCTGGTTACCGTCGGTGCTGGTCCCGTCAGCCCTGCTCGGGCACATCCTGGTCACGCACCGCCTGCGGCTTGCTCCGGCCGCCGCCACTTAGATTCTTCCAACCGCGCTATCGTCGGCGGAGCACCATCGCATCTCGGGAGGAATTGACATGGTCTGGTGGCTCTGGATGCTCCTCGGGCTCGCACTGGTCGGCGCTGAGCTGGTTTCCGCGGGCGGTTTCTACCTGATCTTCTTCGGCGTCGGCGGGATCCTGGTCGGTGTATTGAATCTGCTCGGCCTGGCAGGTGGGCCGGGAACCCAGTGGTTGGTGTTTTCGGTGGCCTCGATTCTTTCGGCGCTCTTGTTTCGCCAGCCGTTGCTGGCGAGGTTCCAGCGCGGCATGCCGGCGCGCCGCGAGCCCGAGCTGGTCGGCGAAGCGGCGATCGCGCTCGAGCGCATCGCCGCCGGCGATGTCGGCCGGGCCGAGTTGCGCGGCACCACCTGGAGCGCCCGCAACGTCGACTCGGCAGCGCTCGAGTCTGGAGCCCATTGCATCGTGGACCGCGTCGACGGCCTGGTCATCGGCCTGCGCCGCGCCTGATTCCGACGCTCAAATCGACAGTCACAGGGAGGCTTCAATGATCAGTGCCAGCGTTCTCGTGCCCATAGCTATCGCGGTGGTCGTGCTCATCATCATCGCCAAGACCGCCGTTGTCGTTCCTCAGCAGAGCGCCTACGTGGTCGAGCGTCTCGGAAAGTTCTCCGGCGTGCTCGAGCCCGGCTTCCATTTCCTGATGCCGTTCATGGACGTCATCCGCTATCGCCACTCGCTCAAGGAGCAGGCGATGGACATCCCAGAGCAGGTCTGCATCACCCGCGACAACGTGCAGGTGGGGGTCGACGGTGTGCTCTACCTGCAGGTGCTGACGCCCGACCGGGCGTCCTACGGCATCACCGACTATCGTTTCGCCATCACCCAGCTCGCCCAGACCTCGCTGCGCAGCGAGATCGGCAAGATCGATCTCGACCGTACCTTCGAGGAGCGCACCCATATCAACACCATGGTGATCACCGAGCTCGACAAGGCGACCGCGCCCTGGGGCGTAAAGGTGTTGCGCTACGAGATCAAGAACATCACCCCGCCGCAGGACGTGCTGGCGGCGATGGAAAAGCAGATGCGCGCCGAGCGCGAGAAGCGCGCCACGATCCTGAACTCTGAAGCCGTACGCGACGCCGCGATCAACCGCGCCGAGGGCGAGAAGCAACAGGCGATCAAGGCTTCCGAAGCCGAGAAGCAGAAGCAGATCAACGAGGCCGAAGGCCAGGCCTCGGCCATCCTGGCGGTCGCCGACGCGACCTCCAAGGGCTTGGTCGCCGTCGCTGCGGCCATTCAGACTCCGGGCGGACACCAGGCCATGCAGCTGCGCGTCGCCGAGCAATATGTGGAGCAGTTCGGGCGCCTCGCCAAGCAAAGCACCACGCTCGTCATCCCGGCGACCGTCTCCGACGTGGCCTCGATGATCGCCCTCGCCACCAACGTCATCAAGACCGGCAACGCGCCGACGTTGACTCCACCGGCTCCCTCGGCGCCGCGGAGTTAGAGCGCGCCGTGTTCTGTCCAGAGTGCTATTCGGAGTACCGCCCGGGCTTCACGGTCTGCGCGGATTGCAACGTCCCGCTGGTCGACGAGCTCCCGGGCATGAAGCCGGGCGAGAACAATGAAGACGGCTCGATCGACGTCGATAGCGTCGAGAATCCCTCGCGCAGCGATCTCGTCATGCTCGGCCCGCTCGCCGATCACCACGAGGCCGCGGCGGTCGCCGATCGCTTCGAGCTCGAGGCGATCCCCTACGTCGTCCAATACGGTTCGGCCATGGGGCACCTGGAAAGCAATGCGCTCTTCCTCGGGCAGCGGGAAGCGAGTTGGCGCGGACTTCTTTGGGTCGACCTGCCGTATGTCGAGAAGGCTCGGCAGCTGTTTGTCGACGTGGCCAAAGAACACCGCGCCGGAATGACGTTGGCTCCCGACGAGATTCCCGAGGAGCTCAGGGACGAGGATGAGGAGTAGCGGTTGACTCGGAGAAGGCGCGCCGCGCTGCCGGGCCGATGACTATTGAGAGGGTCAACGGCGCTCTCCGCGGTGTTCCGCCGTCAACGAGACTGCCGATCTTCATCGCAGCCACGCTCTGGAGCGGTTGCGCCGCCTTCTGGGTGTGGCGGTTGCAGGGTTGGACAGTCGACGACTTTTTCATTTCGTACCGCTACGTCGCCAACCTGGCTGCAGGGCGGGGCTTGGTCTACAACCTCGGGGAACGAGTCTTCGGTGTGACCGACCCGGGCCTCGCCCTGCTTCTCGGGTTCTTGCGCTGGATCACCGGATGGCGGGTCGAAATGCTGGCGAGCGCCGTGTTCGGCGCAGCACTGGTCGGCTTCTGCGTTGTGATCCTGCGCGCGGAGATCGCGCGCGGCGCAGGCCTGGTCGCCTTCATCGCTGGAACGTTGCTGGTGAACTCAACGCTGCTGTGGACGAACAACGGCGCGGCGGCGCCGCTTTGCGCTCTCCTGCTCACGATCGCTGCCTTGCAAGCACCCAAGCGGGCGCTCCTTGCTGGAACGCTCGCGGGACTCGCGGTCTGGGTGCGCCCGGATGCCGCGCTCGCCATGCCGGTCCTGGCGTGGCTGCAGCTCAGAACCAGTCGTCGCGGCGCCATGGTTTCGACCCTCGCCGCCGGGCTCGTCATCCTCGCTGGACTGCTCGCAGCCAACAGCTACTTCGGTCGGCCCTTGCCGCAGACCCTGCACGCGAAGACGCAGATGACCCTGGGTCACGGAGAAAATCTGGCGGGCCTGAATTTCTGGCCCGCCGCGGCGGACAGCTTCCGTCGCCACCTGGGCCGACCGTGGGCGCTTGCCATCCTCGCGTCGGTTGCGGGCTTGCCGTTACTCTTCCGAGCGGCATCGGCTCCGCTTCGCCTTATCAGCGCCTTAGCCTTGCTGCTGGCGATCGCCTACCCGATCCTCGGAGTCCCGTACTTCAGCTGGTATTCCATTCTCGAGATCATCGCGGGGACCTACGCCGCCGTCACGATCGTCGCTCGGCTGACCCGATGGTGCGCCCAGGGCTCTGGCCTCGGGACACCGCGAGCGTTCGCGGCGATCACAACCCTGCTGAGCGTCCTGTTGTTCCTGCCCGCGCTGGGACGAAGCTACGCCATGGCGCGCGACTACACCCCGCCCCAGCGCCTGGTTATCTACCGGGACGCGGGCCTCTGGCTGCGAGCGCATTCGCAGCCCGATGATCGCGTGGCGCACACCGAAGTCGGCGTGCTGGGGTACTACAGCGAACGCCCGATTGTCGACCTGATGGGTCTGGTCTCGCCGCAGCCGCGCGCCAAGCGGACGCTCGCGATTCCTCGTGGGCTGCGCTCGAGCGCGGCCGAGTTCGTACTGCATCGGGCCGGTGGCCGTTCAGAGGATTTCGTTCATCGCCCGTGGTTCACTGAGGCCTACGAATCGGTGGCCGAGTTCCCGGACCCTCAGGCGCGATCCGAGTCGCTGGTGATTTTCCGGCGCCGCTAGCGACGTGGGGCGGCAGCGAGTCAGCGCACCACCTCGGGAGCGTGCCCCTCGACGATCTGGTAGCGCCGGTCCGCCGCCAGCCCGCGAAAGGTCTCCGCAGTGCCGTTTGGCCAGGTGATCGTGAGATCGGCCTGGCGATCGGCGCCGAGTCCGAAGTGCTGCTCCTTGGGATGCACGGAGAGGTAGCCCGTGGTGGTGTACACCTCACGCCACAGCCCTTTCGCGTGGGCGGTGTCGACGACGAGGTGGGCGCCGATCGCATCGCGCGTGGTGCCCGCGGCCGGATCGCCAACCAGGCGCACCTTCAACCAATGGTGGCCGAGGCGCTGGCTGTTGTTGCGCAGCATCACGGCCGGACCGATAAAGGCGTTGACCACGATGTCGAGATCGCCATCGCCGTCGAAATCGGCGTAGGCGGCGCTCCTTGAATTGCCGCCGAAGTCGGCCCCGCTCGCTGCCGACTGCTCCTCGAGACGACCACCCTGATTGACGAAGAAGACGTTGTGCTCGGCGGTGTCGACGGGAATGACTACGTCCTTGCGCTCGCCGGTCTGGTCCGCGAAGTAGGCGCCGGCGCTCGAGTACACCGCGTACTCGTTCATGCCGTCGAGCACGTACAGATCGTCGTCACCGTCGTTGTCGAAATCGAAGAAGTCGGCGTCCCAAGACCATCCGGTGGAGTCCTTGCCACGGCCGACGGCGGCGGACAGCTCGTAGCTCTGCAGCCTTCCGTCCTGCGCCCTCGACTCCCACAGATCGTTCGATTCGACCACGCGCATGGTGGCGAGTTTCTTGAGATCGAGCTTCATCGGCGTGTTGGCGTCGGGCAGGACGTACTTCTCGTCCTTGTTCATGGTCACGATGTTGGAGATGTAGAGATCTGGAAAGCCGTCGCGGTTCAGATCGGCCAGGCCGATGTTCATGGTGTACGAGGGCTTGTCGGCGCCGAGCCGCGCCGCCCAGTCCTCGAACTTGAAGTCGCCGAGATTGCGGTAGTACGCATTCACTCCGAAGTCGTTGCCGACGATCAGGTCCTGTTTGCCGTCGCGGTCGAAGTCGGTGTGGCCCACGGCCTGTGCCCAGCCGGTGTTCTCGACGCCGCTGCCCGCGCTCCGGTCCTCGAAACGCAGGTTTCCGAGGTTGCGAAAGATCTTGTCCGGCAACCCATTCGTGTTGCGGCGCGATAGCGTCGGCAAAACGCCCCGCGGGTAGTCTCCGAAATAGCCGATGAACAGGTCGAGCAGCCCGTCGCCGTCGAAGTCGGCCGCCGTCGCCGGACCGCCAGCGAGCCCCGCGCCGCCCAGGCCGGCCGTTGCGGTCACGTCCTCGAAGCGCGGGATGCCTTCGCGCATACCGATGTTCCGGTAGAGCCGGTGCGCGTCGTCCACGTAGGTGACGAAGACGTCCTGGCGGCCATCGTTGTCGAAGTCCGCGACGATCGGCTGCCGCGGCTCTCCGGGGTGCCCGTCCGGGCGGCGCCAGTCCAAGCCGGCTTCGGCGGTGACGTCGCGAAATCGACCCTGCCCATCGTTCAAATAGAGCTTGTTGCCCGAGCCCGAGAGCAGCAGAATGTCGATGTCGCCGTCGCCATCGATGTCCTCGGCGGCGACGCCACTACCGCCAAACGCCGGCGGAATGGCGAGCTTGGCCGCACCGTCCTGTTGCACGGCATAGCTGCGAATCGAGCGCGCCAACCAGTCTGAGTTGCGATGCGCGAACTGGACGCCGGACGCCGCGGTGATATCCGTGAAGTACGCACCCGCCGACGCGGCGCCCTTGGTGTCGGGGCTCGAGGTCACCTGCAGCGCGGAGACGCGGGACGGCGGGGCCTGTGCGTTCCTGTCAAGCAGCGCCTGGATGCGTTGCAGGCTCTTTTCGAGATGCTCGACCTTCAGCCGGGGTGCTGAGGCATTGGCGGCACCGGCGGCGGCTTCGACAGCCGCGGCCTCGGCGTCGGCTGCCTGGCCGGCGACGCGGAGCGTGAGCACGGCGAATTGGGCGACCGCTTCGGCCATGAGCTCGGCGGCGAAGGGATCGGGTTCAAGCGTACCGGAGTATGTCGGGTCGAACAGCGCCTCGCTCAGGTATAGCCAGTGCACGCCGGGGTCACGGAACGCATCGAGGTCGTACGCCTCGACGGTGATGCGCTCGCCGCGCGGCAGCCGCGGGAAGTACGTGATGTCCTCGAACGGATTCTGCTCGTAGGGCAGATAGCGCGCCACGGCCGTGTGCACATCCTCGACGCGGATCAGTGGGTGATGCTCCAGCCGGGCGACGCGGTCGGCTTCGAGCAGGACGTCACGCGTCCACTGGATCATGGCTTCGCTGAAGTAGTCCTTGAACGCCTTGCCCTCTTCGGCGTCGCTAGGCCAGCGATGACGGGCGAAGTAGACCTGAATGTTGCGTAGAAACACCGGCATCGCGATGTCGTTGTAGGCCGCATAGGCGGCGAGTTTCTGGCGGGCAATCTCGTGCAGAGTGGCGAAGCGCTCGCCGGGCGCGGCGTTGGCGCCGGGAGTTACCGCGGTGGGCTCGGCGAGACCGCCTGGGTGCGGAGACCTCGGCGTCGGGGACGGCGCGAGGCTCGCCCAGGCGAGGCGAAACGCCGGCGCGTCGATGCTCGCCTTGCCGGAGTCACGCGCGCCCCGGTCGGCTCGTTGCAAGGCCGCCAGGGTGAGCAGGTCGATGAGGTCCTTGAGCTCGGCAACCGCATCCGGTCGCAGGGCCAAGAGTCGCGATCGGGGATCGAGCAGCGCTTCTTGCTGCACGGCGAGGATGGCGCGCAGCGCGTACGCCACATTGCTGTACTGGCGCTTGTCACGCTCGGCGACGATCAGGGTCTCGCCGTGTGCCGTCCGCAGGGTCCAGTCGCCGCTCTCGCTGGCGGCGAAGCGCAGCGCACCGTCGACGAACGGCTGGAGAGCTGGCGCATCGAGATCGGTCGCGCCATGCGCGGCGGCAGTCTCGGAGGCCGCTGCCCAAAGCCGCCCCAGCAACCCCTTCTGCAACTCGACCTTGGCAAAGCGCGCCTCTTCGGTGAGCGGCGTGCCGTACATGAAGTCCTCGAGCCGGCTGGCGGTGGCGTAGCACTTGGGATCGCGCTGGTTCTCGAGGCGGCCGATCGAATCGATGATCGCGACCCGGGGGTCAGCGGGGTCGAACTTCGGTTCGGGCGTCGGCGCGGCGAGCGCGGCCGAGCGCGCCGCAGTTTGAGCCGCCCCGGACGTGACCAAGGACAGGGGCAACACGAGGCTCCACATGAGCAATCGCGATTTACCGCCCGTGAAGGTGAACGATTGACAAGCTCTGGGCACGGACATCCCTCCCCAAGAGTAGATCGGTCGGTAGCATCGACGCGGCGGCGCTCGAGACCTAGTTCGGCGTGGCGTTCATCAAGGAACGCCAACTGCCCGGCGACTCGCTCAGCGGGTGCTTCGCCTGCACCAACGCGTCGACTCCCGAGAGCAAGTCGCCGATCGGCGGCTGTGGGGCCTCAGTCGGTTCGCGACTGGCGACTGCGCGCAAGGCGTTCTCGAGCAGCATCACTCGTTCCCGGCTGGCATCGAACGCGGTCTGACCCTCGCGTGCTCGCGCCTGGCGCTGGCGAGCGAGCTCGAGGCTCGCCGTATCGCCGGCATCCGCGAGCCGCCGCAGATCGCGCTCGATCTGTTCGGGATCGAGCTCCCTCAGATAGGTCTTGAGCCGCGCCGAGCGCCGTGCCTCGAGCACGCCGAGCCCGAAGAGCGCGTCGGTTTGGCCGAGCGCGTCCAGCATGCGGTCGCTGGTTCCGGCGTCGGCGCCGCTTGCGGTCGCCCGCCGTGCCAGCCCTTGCCGAAGATCGATGAGAGCCTCGATTCGGGCTCGATCTGCGGTCGAGAGCTCTCCCAAGAGCTCATTGCGACGCTGGCGTTCTTTGACCGCGCTCTCCGCCGCGAAGCGCGCATCGAGCCCGCGTCGTGTGGCGCCGATACGCGATGCCAGCGCCAGCCAGAGCGCTTCCGCAACCAGCACACCCGCAGTGAACCGCCAAAGGCCCTTCCCGACTCCCGCCGCCAGCGCGACCGCGAAGATCAGCAGGTTGGTCGAGTCCATGAACGCGAGACGCCGGTAGGGGCGATGGGCCGAGAGACTCGACGGCAGCACGCGTGCCGCCTCGGCGAGACCCTCTTCGACGCGGGCGGCGGAATTCATCGGCGATGAAGGTACCACCTCCGGAGCGCGATATCGTGGCTGAACACACAAGGAGACTTCATGCTGGCTTCGACTCGCCGTCGTTCGTCCCGTGCTTCGCTGGTCCTGGGGCTGGCAGCGTATTTTTCTGGGGCCATGCCTGCGCTGGCGAGCGAGCCGGCCAAGAATGTTTCGCCTGCGCCGACGGCAGCGGAAGCGCCCAAGGATCCGCTGGCCGGGCTCAAGGTTCGATTGCTCGGCCCGGCATGGGGTGGGCGCACGACGCGCGCCGTCGGCGTGCCGGGAAACCCTCTCGTGTACTACGCGGCCTCGGCCTCCGGAGGAGTCTGGAAGTCTTCGGATGGCGGGCAGAGCTTCGCTTCGATCTTCGACGATCAGCCGGTCTCCTCCATCGGCTCGATCGCGGTCGCGCCCTCCGATCCCAACGTGATCTACGTCGGCTCGGGTGAGGCCAATATCCGCGGCAACGTGGCAGCCGGCAACGGCATCTACAAGTCGACCGATGCCGGCAAGACCTGGACCCATGTCTGGTCTCAGATTGGACAGATCGGCACGATTGCCATCGATCCGCGGGACGCCGACATCGCGTTCGCCGCGGTTCTCGGTCACGCCTATGGCCCGAACCCCGAGCGCGGGGTCTACCGCACCCGCGACGGCGGCAAGACCTGGCAGCAGGTACTGAAGAAGGACGCCGACACCGGCGCCTCGGACGTCGCGATCGACCCGCGCAACCCGCGCGTCATCTTCGCCGGGCTCTGGCAAGTGCGGCGCCGGCCGTGGGAGTTGGTGAGCGGCGGGCCGGGGTCGGGGCTCTACGTGTCGCGCGACGGCGGCGACACCTGGAAGCAGCTGACCGGAGGGGGCGGCAACGGTCTGCCGGAAGGGCTCTGGGGCAAAGTCGGGATCGCGATCGCGCCTTCGGACGATCGCCGCGTGTACGCCCTGATCGAGAATCTGGACGGCGGGCTCTTTCGCTCCGACGACGGCGGCGAGAAGTGGACGCACGTGAGCAGCGATCACCGACTGCGCCAGCGCCACTGGTACTACACGACCATGACGGTGAATCCCACGAACCCGGATGAAGCGTGGTTCCCGCAGGTGGCCCTGTTGAAGACCATCGACGGGGGCAAGAACTTTACCTTCCCGGCGGGCTACCAGCACGGCGACATGCATGACGCCTGGATCGATCCGCAGAATCCGAAGCGGATGATCGTCGCCAACGATGGCGGTGTCGACCTCTCACTCGATGGCGGCGAGACCTGGTGGTCGCCGCCGCTGCCGATCGGGCAGTTCTACCATGTCGGCGTCGATAGCTCGGTGCCGTTCAAAGTGGCCGGTTCGCTCCAAGACATCGGCACCGCGCAGGGTCCGAGCAACTCGCTGCTCGGGGCAGGCATCCGCAACGCCGATTGGTACGGCGTCGGGGGCGGTGAAGCCGGCTGGGTGGTGGCGGATCCCGCCGACAACCACATCGTCTTCGCTGGCGACTACGGCGGCTATCTTTCGCGCCACGACAGTCGGACGGGCGAGACCCGGCACGTCGGCGTGTATCCCTACAACGCCTCGGGCCACGGCGGCGAGGATCTGCTCTATCGCTTTCAATGGACGGCGCCGATTGCGACCTCGCCGCACGATCCCAAGGTGGTCTACCACGGCGCCAACGTGCTGTTCCGTTCGGACGACGAGGGCTTCACCTGGAAATCGATCTCGCCCGATCTGACACGCGACGACAAGAGCAAGGAAAAGCGGTCGGGCGGCCCGATCACCGGCGACAATACCGGCGTCGAGATCTATTGCACGATCTTCGCCATCGCCGAATCACCGCGCGAGAAGGGCGTCATCTGGGTGGGGAGCGACGACGGCTTGGTGCACGTGACCCGAGACGGCGGCGCGGGTTGGAACGATGTATCCAAGAATTTGCCCGGCCTGGCCGAGTGGTCCACCATCGCCATGATCGAGCCTTCCCACTTCGACGCCGGCACTGCCTATGTGGTGGCGGATGCCCATCGGCTGGACGACCCGAGGCCCTATCTGTGGAAGACCGCCGACTACGGCGCAACGTGGACGCGGCTCGATGCGAAGCTCGACCAGGCCAGCTACCTGCGCACCGTGCGCGAGGACCCGACCGACCGAAACGTCCTCTGGCTCGGCACCGAGAACGGCATCACCTATTCTCTCGATGCCGGAGCCTCGTGGAAGAAGCTGGGTAACGGCATGCCGACCGTCGCGGTCACCGACCTCGTGATCAAGGATCGCAGCCTGGTGGCGAGCACCCTGGGCCGCTCGATGTGGATTCTCGATGACCGTACTCCCCTCCTCGTGCTCACCGCGGCAAGGCAGAAGACCGCCGTCGATCTCCTCCCGGTCCAAGACGCCGTGCGTTGGTCTTATGGCGACGGTTACGGCCCGGCCTGGACCGCGAGCAACCCACCGCGCGGGGCGGTGCTGCACTACTGGCTGAAGGGCGCTCCCAAAGGCGAGGTGACGATCGACATTCTCGACCGCCAGGGAAGAACTGTCGACACCTTGAGCAGCAAGGCCAAGGAGCCGAGCCGCAGCAGCGAATACGTCGAGCTCGAAACCGAGGCGCTCAAGAAGGCGGCGCTCTCGAAGGATGCCGGGCTCAATGTCGCGACCTGGGACCTGCACTGGGCGGGCGCCGAAATGATCACCGGCGCGATCGTGGATTCAGGCGATCCGGCGCACGGTCCGCTGGCCGCGCCAGGCGCCTACTTCGCCAGGCTCACCGTCGACAGCACCGCGCTCAGCGTCCCCTTCCACGTGCTTGCCGATCCGCGCTCGACCGTGCCGCCGGCCGACCTCGACGCCCAGCTCGCGCTCGGCCTCGCAATCCGGGACGCCATCACCGACACGACGCGCGCCGTCAATCGCCTGCAGTCGCTTCGCAGGCAGCTAAGCGAGCGCACCGCGCTGCTCAAGGCCGAGCCGGCGCTCGCGACCAAGGCCGCGGCGCTCGTCAAGTCCTCCGACGATCTGATCGCGCGCCTCGACGCCATCGAGAAGCGCCTCCACAACCCCGACGCCAAGATCGCCTACGACGTTCTCGCCCAGCTCGGCGGCGCCCAGCTCTATTCCCGCCTTTCGCCTCTCATGGGCTGGGCCACGAGTGGCAGCGGGGCCCCGACGCAGGGGGTGAAGGAGGAGTTCGCGCGGCAGAGGAAGGAGCTCGACGGAGTACTGGCGGACTTCGCCGCGTTGATCGGCGACCTAGCGCGACAGAACGCTGACGCCGTCGGGTTGGGGGTACCCGCGATCCTGATTCCGGGGGCGAAGTAGATCGGCCGAGTCACCTAGAAACACCAAGGCCGGGAACGAAGTCCTTCGCTCCCGGCCCCGGATCCTCCGCACGATCGCGGAACGCGACCCAGCTACCGCGCTAGATGTCCTCCATCGGCGGCTGGGGGCCGGGAACGATCCAATCGATATCGGGATCGCCGCCGGCGACTTCGCGACCGGTCTTTTCGACCTTGCGCTCCTGCCGCTTTTGGGCCTTGTGCTGCTGCTTTTCCTTGCGAGCCAGCTCTTTTTGACGCTTGGCGAAGGTTTGGGCGGTTTTCTTGGCCATCCTGGCCTCCTCTCGAGCGCTCATCGTACCGCACCGCGGCCCGATTTCGAGCCATCGGCGGCGCCTGACGGGCCAAATAGCGCGTGGTGAATAGGATACGGCTAGCGCACGACTCGCTCCAGCAGCTCGGTCGCCCGGAGCAGAACTGCGAGCTCGTCGTCGTCGAGCGGAGCGAGCAAGTCGCCAAAAGCGCGCAGACGCCTCGCCCGCCCCTGCTGGAGCAGGCGAACCCCCTTGGCCGTCGCGCGCAGGCGAACGACCCGTCCGTCCTCGGGATCGGTCTCTCGCTTGACCAGACCGTCGCCAGTCAAGGCCGCGACGACTCGGCTCATGGTCGGTGCGCTCACCTGCTCGGCCAGGGCCAGCGCGCCCAGGGTCAATGGACCGGTGAAGACCAAGACCGACAGCGCCGAAGCGCGGGCCGGGGAGAGGCCGGTCGAAACATCCTCGCGACGCAGACGGCGCAGCAGCCGAATCGCCTGCTTATGCAGACGATCGGCGACTCGATGGATGATTTCGCGAGCCGGGCTCTCGGGTCCACCAGGAGGGCTTGACGATTCGTTCATCGCGCCATACAGTTTAGTTAGCCTAGCTAACTTATGTCAAGGAGCGTGCGATGAGTAAGGCAATGGGCGAAGCAACCGAGCCATGGATCAGCAAGATCGGGCAGATCGCGATCAACGCCAAGGACATCGATCGCGCCACGGCGTTCTATCGCGACACGCTGGGCCTCAAGTTCCTCTTCCCGGCGCCGAAGATGGCGTTCTTCGAGCTCGGCGAGCTGATGCTCATGCTGTCCTTGCCAGAGACCGATGAGTACGACCACGCCTCGTCGGTCCTCTACTTCCAGGTGGACGACATCGAGGCCGCTCACCTGGCGTTGGCCTCGAAAGGGGTCGAGTTTCGGGATACTCCGCACCTGATCTACAGCGCGCCCACGCACGATCTCTGGATGACCTTCTTCCGCGACAGCGAGGGCAACACGCTGGCCCTGCAGTCGCACAAGCCGCGCCGTTGACGCCGATGGGCGCCGATGGGCGCCGGAAGCCGGCGAGCGATACGATTCACGCTCCGAAGGGGAGTGTGAACATGACCAGCGAAGGAAAAATCCAAGGAAGCCTGGCAGTGGTCGGCGCCGGGAAGATGGCGACCACCCTGCTGCGCGCGTTGTTCGACGCCGGCCGGCTGGACGCGGCGAGCGTCCGTGCCACTACCCGTCACGCCGACACCGGGCGCGAAGTTGCCAAGCGCCTCCAAGTGGCGGTCGTCACCAGCAATCCCGAGGCCGTGCAGGACGCCGACCTCGTGCTCCTCGCGGTCAAGCCGCAGGCCCTCGGCGATGTGCTCGATGAGCTCCGTCCGCATCTGCAGCCGCGGCAACTCGTGGTGTCGATCGTGGCCTCGGCAACGCTGGCCTTCATCGAGCGCCATCTCCAACCCGGCGTGCCGGTGGTCCGCGCCATGCCCAATACGCCGAGCCTGGTCGGCGCCGGCATGACCGTCTTGAGCGCCGGCACCCACGCCAGTGAAGAGCACGTGGCGCGCGCCCGGGCCTTGTTCGAAGCCGTCGGCCGCGTCATCACCCTCGACGAGAAACACATGGATGCGGTCACCGCACTCTCGGCGAGTGGACCGGCGTTCGTCTACGTGGTGCTCGAATCGCTCGCCGAGGGCGGAGTGAAGGTCGGCCTGCCGCGCAACATCGCGACCGAGCTCGCCGCGCAGACGGCGCTCGGTGCGGCCCAGATGGTGCTCAAGACCGGCGAACATCCCGCCTTGTTGAAGGATGCCGTCACCACGCCCGCGGGCTGCACCATCGACGGCCTGCTGCAGCTCGAGGAAGGCGGCCTCCGCGTGACCCTGATCAAGGCGGTGGTCGAGGCGACACGACGGGCCGGGGAGCTGATCGCTGGTTGAGTCAACGCACACGATGAGGATCGAATCGCATGTCGACACGTGACTTGCTGCAAAAAACGGCGCGACGCGCCGCAGACTATTTGGAATCGCTACCCGATCGCCCGGTTGCACCGGTCGCCTCTCCGGCACAGTTGCGCGAAGCCCTCGGCGGACCGCTCGGCGAACGCGGCGTGCCTCCGGAAGAAGTGATCGAGCAGCTCGTGCGCGATGCCTCCGGCGGCATCATGGCCTCCGCCGGTCCGCGGTTCTTCGGTTTCGTCGTCGGCGGCTCGCTGCCTGCGGCGCTTGCGGCGGACTGGCTGGCGGGTGCTTGGGACCAGAACGCCGGCCTCTCCGTGCTCGCTCCTGCCGCGGCGGTAGTCGAAGAAGTCGCCGGCCAATGGATCCGCGAGCTGCTCGGCCTGCCCACCGGCGCGAGCGTCGGATTCGTCACCGGCTGTCAGGCGGCCAATTTCACCGCCCTCGCGAGCGCCCGCCATGCGGTGCTCGAGCGGGCAGGATGGGATGTCGAAGGCCGCGGCCTCTACGGCGCTCCCGAGATCGCGGTCGTGCTCGGCGAGGAAGCGCACGTCACCATCCGCACGGCGCTCCAGATGCTCGGCCTCGGCCGCGACCGCGTGCACAAGGTCGCCGTCGACGGGCAGGGGCGGATGCGCGCCGACGCGCTCGCCGAGGTCCTCTCGACGCTGGGCGAGCGTCCGCTCATCGTCTGCACGCAGGCCGGCAACGTGAACAGTGGCGCGTTCGATCCCCTGGCGGAGATCATCCCGCTCGCGCACCGGCACGGCGCCTGGGTGCACGTCGACGGCGCTTTTGGCCTGTGGGCGGGGGCGAGCGCGCGATTCCGTCCGTTGGTCGCCGGGCTCGAGCAGGCCGATTCGTGGGCAACCGATGCGCACAAATGGTTGAACGTGCCGTACGACTCGGGCCTCGTGTTCACCGCCCACCCCGCAGCCCATCGCGCCGCGCTGACCGCCACGGCGGCCTACCTCGATCAGACCGAGGGTCGCGATCGCGATCCTTTCGAATGGACGCCGGAGTTTTCTCGCCGCGCGCGCGGCTTCGCAGTGTGGGCGGCGTTGCGCTCTCTAGGTCGCCAGGGCGTCGCGGAGCTCGTCGAGCGCACCAGCGATCATGCGCGGTTGTTCGCCGACCGGCTCCGAACGATTCCTGGGATTCACATCCTGAACGACGTGGTTCTCAACCAGACGGTCGTGCGGATCGAGCCGCCCGGCGGCGGCGACGAGGCCGCGAGCGACGCCTTCACCCGCGCGAGCCTCCTGCGCGTGCAGCAGAGCGGCGAGGCCTGGCCGTCGGGTACCACTTGGAGGGGCAAGGCCGCGATCCGCATTTCGGTCTCCGGCTGGATGACCACCACCGCGGACGTGGAACGCTCGGTGGAGGCGATCCGGCGGGCCGCACTACGTTGAGCTCGGCGGACTGAGCAGCCGATGATCTCCGTGCTCCACGAGCTCAGGACTGCGGCGCGGTCGTTCCGGCGGTATCCAGTGGAGACGCTGATCGCCTCGGTCGCGTTTGCGTTCGGTTTGGGCCTCGCTGCCACGCTTTTCGCGGTGGCGCGCGGGGCCTATCTACGAGGCCTGCCGGTTCCAGACACCGACCGGGTGATGCGTATCGAGCGCCTCGTGCCCGCGGGAGGAACGGAACCCGGCGGCCGCTTCGGTGAAGTCAAAGTCGAGGAGCTCGCGAGTTGGCAGAGCCGCCAGCGCTCCTTCGAAGGTCTCATCGCCTGGGCGTATAGCAACGTCACCCTACGCTCTCCGGGTGCGGCCGCGCACCGCTACACCGTCGCCCACATCACGGCCGGCGCATTCGATCTCCTCCGCATCCGGCCGGCGCTAGGACGGGGCCTCTCGACTGCGGACGAAACGGCGGTATTGCTCAGCGATCGCGTCTGGCGTGAGCAGTTCGCGAGCGACCCCGGGGTCGTAGGCCGCGAGGTGCTCCTCGGCGAGGAGAGCGCCCGGATCGTCGGCGTCATGGCGCCGGGCATGCGTTTTCCGCTGAATCAAGATCTGTGGACGCCGCTTCAATCCTCGCGTGCGGCGGTCCGTGCCTGGTGGGTTCAGGTGGCGGGCAAGTTGTTGCCGAAGACCGACTCTGCGGCCGCTGCCACCGAGCTCACGACGCTGACCCGAGGAGTCGCCGCATCAGCCTCCCGCGCGACGGTTCGGGTCTCACCATTCGTCGAGTCCTACACCCGCGACATCCGTCGAACGGTGAATCTGCTGCTCGCAGCGGCGGCACTGGTCCTGCTGCTGGCTTCGGCCAACGTGAGCAATCTCCTGCGGGCAAGAAGCCTCGCTCGACGCCAGGAACTCGCGGTACGCGCCGCGCTCGGAGCCTCACGTTGGCAGCTGGCCGCGCAATCCATGGCGGAAGCGGCGCTGGTTGCACTCTTGGGCGCCGTGGGTGGAGTCGTGATCGCGGCGGCGGCCACTCAATGGCTGACACACGTGACGCAGGGCACTCTCTGGATGTACTGGGTAGACCTTCGGCTCGATATGTCCACGGTCGTTTTCCTCGCGCTGCTCGGTACTCTGGTTGCGGTGCTTTCGGCAGCGCTGCCAGCGGCGATCGCCTTGCGGCGCGCGCCGGCGGAGGTGCTACAGCAGGAAGGTCAGCGCAGCGGCTCACGGCACGCAGGACGCTCGGCACGCGCGCTGGTGGTAGTGCAAGTGGCGGGCTCGGCGGCACTTCTGGTTGGCGGCGCGCTCTTGCTGCGCACGCAACACGCCGCCTCGACCTTCGATCAAGGTGATGACCCCGACCGCGTTCTCACGGCGGAGCTCTTCGCACCTAACGTGGACTCGGCTCGATTGCTGACGGCGCTGCCGAAGTTCGAGGCGGTGCTCACGGCGGATCCGGACGTGCTCGCGGTGGGCGAGGCGTCGAGCGTCCCCGGATCGAGAAGCGCGATGGCAAAGCTCGAGATCGAGGCCACTGGGCCGTTCGAAGGGCCAACTGCGGAAGTGCGCTACGGGCAGGTCTCACCCGGGCTATTGGGCCTGATCGGGGCAAGCCTGCGCCACGGCCGGGGATTCACCAGGGGCGATAGCACCGCCGCGCCGCGGGTGGCAATTGTGAACTCCAGCTTCGCGGCCCGATATCTCTCGGGCGAGGCCGTCGGTCGCCGGATCCGCGTGCGCGACCCGAGGGAGCCGGAGGCCTGGCGAACGGTCGTGGGCGTAGTTTCCGATACGGTGCTCGGCCTCCCGGAAGACGGTGGGCTCCCGGGCATTTACGTTCCCCTCGCGCAGGATCCGCCGCCGCGCTTGTACCTCGTGTTGCGGATCCGTTCGGCATCGATCGGCCTAGCCGGCCGGCTGCCGGGGATTCTTGCCGCCGGTGATCCGGAAGTGCCCGTGACTCACGTCGCCTCGCTCCCCGAGATCCTGACCGAGGCGATCCGCACTCGCCGTTTACTAGGCGCCGCGTTCATGGCCTTCGCCGGAGGCGCTCTGGGATTGTCCCTGCTCGGTCTCTATGGCGTCCTGGCTTTCAGCGTGCGCAGCACGCTGCGAGAGCTCGGCCTGCGCGGCGCGCTCGGCGCCAGCCCGCGAGCACTCTTCCTCTTCGTTTTCAGGCGCGGATCGATCGATCTGCTCCTCGGGCTGGCGTTCGGCGCCGCGCTCGCGTGGCCTCTCGCTCGGATGCTCGCCAGCGAGTTGTACGGCGTCACTCCGTTCGATGGCCTCGCCTGGGGCGCCGCATTCGCTGTCCTCGCCCTGGGGGGCTCGATCAGCAGCGCTCTGCCCGCCGCTGGCGCTGCGCGGCTCGATCCCGCAACGGCATTGCGCAAGCCCTGACGCCCTGCGCATGGATGGCTTCCTGCGCGTCGCAACCGTTGCTGACCTGTCAGCGGCCCCCGAGCGCGTACTCGCCGTGCTCGGCCGCCAGGTCCTACTTCGACGCGCCGACGACGGGACCCTGCAGGCGCTCGAGCTCGCGTGCCGGCATCAAAACGGCGACCTCAGCCAATCGCCCCGCAACGGAAACCGCGTGGTCTGCCCGCGGCACGGCTGGACCTATGACTTGGCGACCGGCGCTTGCCTCAACGAACCGTGGGCCGCACTGCGGCGCTTCGCGGTCCGAGAGGAAAGCGGCGAGATCTGGTTGTCGCTGCGACCGCTGCCGGATCGAGAGACGGCGGACTCAGGCTAGCGGGTTGGTCCAGGAAAGACCTGCGAATCGCGTGAAATCGCGATCCGTCGAGCACAGTGTGGCGCCGTGTTCGATCGCGATCGCGGCAAGCGCTGCATCCATGACCAGCGGACCCGCGCTTTGTCCATCGCGAACGAGGCGGTCGAGAATCTCGGGGTGGCGTTCCCCCGGCTCGAGGACTCCAGCACACCGCGGCGCGAGTAGCGACGCAACGACCGACATCGCCTCGCCCGGGGTCAGCGGCATCTCGAAGACGCGGGAGTTGGTCGAAATTCGCACGAAGGCCCAGAGCGTCAACCAGCTGAAGCGCACCAGCTCATGACCAGACAGAACCGCTTCCAACCACTGGCGGCTGCGCGCGTGCTCGGGCGCTCGCGGATGGTGGGCGTAGAGCAGGAGATTCGCGTCGACCAAGATCATCGGTGGTCCGGTCCCTCGACCTGGGAGAGCAGGTCCGCGACACTGTCGAGCCCGAGCCCCGGACGAAGCTCTCCAAGATCGCGCACCCGAACGCGAAACGGTTCGATCGCGGGCGGCGCACTGACCAGAGTCAGGCCCGCGCGAAGGCTTTCGTTCACGATGTCTCGGAAGGTCCGACCGGAGCTTCGAGCTTCCGACTTGAGCTTGGCGGCAACGTCTTCGTCCAACGTCAGCGTGGTGCGCATGTCAAGATGCTAGCAAACAAGCATCTTGATGCTTTAGTTCTCTCTCGAAATTACTTGACGAATCAATCAATGAGATGTAGTCTAATTTCGTGGCGACCCCTGACTCTCCCCTGCAGCGCGAGATCCGCCAAGCGCGGCCGTTTCGGTCCAAGGCCCACGAGGCCACGGTCGGCCTGCTGCGGACGGCTGACCTCGTCCGGCAGGGGCTGGCCAAGGCGATCGCGCCCTCGGGCCTCACCTTCCAGCAGTACAACGTGCTGCGCATTCTCCGCGGCGCCGGCGCGGCCGGTTTGCCGACTCTGGAGATTTCCGACCGCATGATCGAGCGTGCTCCGGGCATTACCCGGCTGCTCGATCGACTCGAGCGCAAGGGTCTGGTGCGCCGCGAACGATGCAGCGCCGACCGGCGGCAGGTGCTCTGCTGGCCAACGGTGGAAGCCCTCGCGCTGCTCGCCGAGCTCGACTCGCCAGTCGATCTTGCCGACTCGCACGCCATGAGCGCCTTGAACGAAGAAGAGCAGTCGCTGCTGGTCAATCACCTGGACACGATTCGTCTCGCGCACTTAACGACTTCCGAAGTCTAACCGGGCGCCAAGCCCACGCTAGAAAGGGATCCCTCATGAAGCGCTTCATTCCCGCCGCACTGCTACTGATCGCCAGCGCCGTACCCGCCACTGCCGCCGACGTCTACACCGTGGACAAAACGCACTCCGAGGCCACGTTCCGGGTCAAGCACATGTTCTCCAAGCTGGCCGGCAAGTTCACCGATTTCTCGGGCACCATCAGCTGGGACAAGGCCGACTTGTCGAAGTCCTCGGTCGAGTTCGCCCTCAAGTCGGCGAGCATCAGCACCGACAACGACAAGCGCGACACGCACCTGAAGAGCGACGAGTTTTTCGGCGCCGAGAAGTGCCCCGAGGTGACGTTCAAGAGCACCAAAATCGTGTCGACCGCCAAGGACACCTTCGGCGTGACCGGCAACCTCACCATGCATTGCATCAGCAAGGAGATCACCCTGCCGGTGAAGTTCCTCGGCGAGGGCAAGGATCCCTGGGGCAACGTCAAGGCGGGTTTCGAAACCACCGCAACGCTCAACCGCAAGGACTACAACATGATCTGGAACGCCAAGCTCGATGACGGCGGCTTCATGCTGGCCGATGACGTCGAGGTGACGGTGAGTCTGGAAACCAAGAAGGAAGCACCGGCGGCGAAGTAAGCGCTGCTCCGCAACTCCGGCTGCAACTCGCCGTGTCTCGGGTTTTCGGCCCGGGCACGGCGCGCTCGGCCCGCCTTGACTTAAACTCACCGGCATCGTCCACTCGGAGGAATCTTGTGAACATGCCGCATCGTGTATTGACCGTCCTCGCCGTCGCCACCTGTCTCCTCTCCCCTGCCTGGGCAGCCGAAACGCAACCCGCGGCGAAATCACCCGCGGCGGATGCCGATCCAATCAAGCAGGCGAAGAGCGACAAGAAGGACGTCCCAACCAAGGTCGCCGACAAGAAGCCGGCCGACAAGAAGAACAAGACCGACAAGACCGATGTGGACAAGAAGCCGGATCCGATGTCCGCGGACACCTGGTCGGGCCTCGAGCTGCGCAATATCGGCCCGGCGATTACCGAGGGACGCATCGTCGACCTCGCTGTCGACCGCGACAACTCCAACCGCTTCTTCGTCGCCGCAGCATCCGGCGGTGTCTGGCGGACGCTGAACGCTGGGGTGACTTTCGAGCCCATCTTCGACGGCGAGGCCTCGTACTCCATCGGCTGCATCACCATCGACCCCAACAATTCGAACGTGATCTGGGTCGGCTCGGGCGAGAACAACAGCCAGAGGAGTGTCGCTTACGGCGATGGCGTCTATCGCTCCGAAGACGGCGGCAAGAGCTGGACCAACATGGGCCTCAAGGAGTCCGAGCACATCGGCCGCATCGTGGTCGATCCCCGAGACTCGAACGTGGTGTACGTGGCGGCGCAGGGTCCGCTGTGGAAGTCCGGTGGTGAGCGCGGCGTCTACAAGACGATCGACGGCGGCAAGACCTGGAAAGCAGTGCTGACGGTCGACGCCGAGACCGGCGCCAACGAAGTGCTCATGGACCCGCGCAATCCGCAGATTCTCTATGCCTCGACGTACCAGCGCCGACGTCACGTCTGGACGCTGATCGACGGCGGCCCGGGCTCGGCGATCTACCGCTCGAATGACGCCGGCGCGAACTGGACCAAGCTCGAAAACGGCCTGCCCAAGGAGGACAAGGGCAAGATCGGGCTCGCCTTGGCGCCCTCGGCGCCCGACACCGTGTACGCGATCGTCGAGTCGACGCCCAAGAACGGCGGCTTCTACCGCTCGACCGATCGCGGGGCCAACTGGTCGAAGATGAGCGGCGAGGGCTCGAGCAGCCCGCAGTACTACAACAAGATCTATGTCGATCCGGTGAACAAGGACCGCGTGTATTCGACGGACACCTTCCTGCGCGTGAGCAACGACGGTGGCAAGACCTTCGCCCGACTCGGCGAAAAGTCGAAGCACGTGGACAATCACGTCATCTGGGTCGATCCGCGGGACAACGATCACTACCGTGTCGGCTGCGACGGCGGCCTGTACGAGAGTTTCGATCGCGGGACCACCTGGCGCTTCGACGCCAACCTGCCGATCATCCAGTTTTACCGGGTGGCGGTCAGCAACGACGGCCCGTTCTACAACGTCTATGGCGGCACTCAGGACAACTTCTCGCTCGGCGGCCCGTCGCGCTCGCGGCGCCAGAACGGGATTCCGAACTCGGAGTGGTACGTCACCCAGGGCGGCGACGGCTTCTGGAGCGCTGTCGATCCCGAGGATCCGAACATCGCATACGCCGAGGCTCAGCATGGGGCACTGGTGCGCTTCGACAAAAAGAGCGGCGAGACTCTCTACATTCAGCCGCAGGAGGGCAAGGGCGAGCCCGGCCTGCGCTGGAACTGGGACTCGCCGCTGCTCATCAGTCCGCACTCGCACACACGGCTCTACTTCGCCGCCAACAAGCTCTTTCGGAGCGACGACCGCGGCGCCAGCTGGAAGGCGATCAGCAGCGACCTCACCCGCCAAGTGGATCGCAATCAGCTCAAGGTGATGGGCAAGGTGTGGTCGATCGACACCGTGGCGAAGAACGCGTCGACCTCGTTTTACGGCAACATCGTGTCGCTCAGCGAATCGCCGAAGCAGGAGAATCTGGTCTACGTCGGCACCGACGACGGCTTGGTCCAGGTAACCGAGGACGCCGGCGGTTCTTGGCGCAAGATCGACACCTTCCCCGGCGTGCCCGAGATGACGTACGTCTCGAGCCTCAAGGCCAGCCAACACGACGCCGGCACCGTCTACGCGAGCTTCGACAACCACAAGATGGGCGACTTCAAGCCCTACGTCCTGAAGAGCGCCGACCGCGGCAAGACCTGGACTTCGATCGCCGGCGACTTGCCGGGGCGAGGGTCGGTCTACTCCCTGGCCGAGGACCACGTCGATCCGAGTCTGCTCTTCGCCGGCACCGAGTTCGGTCTCTTCTTCACCACCGACGGCGGTAAGAAGTGGATCCAGCTCAAGGGCGGCATGCCGACCATCGCAGTCAAAGATCTCGTGGTGCAGAAGAACGAGAACGACCTCGTGCTGGCGAGCTTCGGCCGCGGCTTTTTCGTGCTCGACGACTACTCGCCTCTCCGCCAGGCGAAGGCGGAGACGCTGGCGGCGAATGCCGTGCTCTTCCCGGTCAAGACGGCGCTCGCCTACATGCCCGCGCTGCCGATCGGGGGACGCGACAAGGGATTCCTCGGCGAAAGCTATTACCTGGCGCCCAATCCGGCCTTCGGCGCAACCTTCACGTACTACCTGAAGGACTCGCTCAAGACCAGGAAGAAGCTCCGCCAGGAGACCGAGAAGAAGTTGGTCAAGGAAGGCAAGGACTTGCCCTACCCGAGCTGGGATGCGCTACGTGCCGAGAGCAGTGAGGAAGATCCCACCATCCTGATGGTGGTGACTGATGGGCAAGGGAACGTCGTGCGCAAGCTGACTGGGCCGGCGACCTCGGGAGTTCACCGGGTGGCATGGGACCTGCGCTATCCCGCCGTCGTCGCCGCATCGGATGACGGCGGCGCTGGGGACGATAGCGGCGACGACGGCCCCACCGGACCGATCGCGGTTCCCGGCGGCTACAACGTATCGTTGTTCGAGCGCCTGGACGGCAAGGAGACTGCCCTTTCCGAACCCCAGGCCTTCAAGGTCGAGGCCGTTTCGACGGCCTCACTTCCGGCCGCCGATCAGGCAACCCTGCTCGCCTTCGAGCAGAAGGTCGGTCGCCTGCAGCGCGCGGTCGCGGGAGCCGAGGAGACCGTTGACGCGACCAAGACCGAGCTTGCGGCGATCAAGAAGGCGCTACTCGCGACACCAAAGCCGACGACCGAGCTGATGGATCGTGCGCTCGCGCTCGAGGCCAAGCTGCGCCAGCTCAGTATCAAGCTCAGCGGCGACAGCCTGGTCGCCTCGCGCAACGAGCCCACACCACCCGGAATCAGCGGCCGAGTCGGCGCCATCGTCGGCACGCAATGGAACAGCACTTCGGCGCCCACCGGGACGAGCCTCGACGCCTATCGCATCGCGGGCGAAGAGTTCACCGGTGTGCTCGCTGATCTCCACCAGCTCGTCGATCAGGACCTCCGCGATCTACGGGCCCGGATCGAAACCGCCGGCGCGCCGTGGACCCCCGGGCGCGTGCCCGTGTGGAGCATGGAATGAAGCGGTCGCTGACTCTGCTGCTCGCCACGCTGACGTTCGCCGGGTGTGCGAGCGCACCAGTATCCGTTTCGCCGCCGGAGGGGGCAACTCCGACGACGTCTCCGGCGCCAACGGCGACTCCCATGCCTTCCGCCGTGCACTGGTTCCGCGATTCGGCGGAGCAGCAGGCGGCGTATCTGGAGATCTACGCCGTCGCGGCGCGCACGGTGACCGCCAGCGCGCCGGCTTTTGCCGCGGGCTCGTGGGCCGTCATCCTCGACGCGGACGAAACCGTCATCGACAACTCACAGTATGAAAAAGAGCTGTGGCAGACGGGCAAGGGCACATTCGACGAAGCCCTGTGGGCGAGCTGGGTCGCTCGGCAGTCGGCGCCGCCCCTTCCCGGCGCGCGCGAATTCCTCAATCTGGTGCACTCGCTCGGCGGCAAGATCGCGATCGTGACCAATCGATCGGAAGCGACTTGCGAGGCAACACGCGCCAATTTCAGCCAGCAATCGTTGCCCTTCGACGTCATGCTCTGCCGGGGCGCCGACGGTGACAAGAACCCCCGATTCCAGGCGGTCGAGAAAGGCGGCACAGCGCTCGGTCCGCTGCATGTCGTCTTGTGGATCGGCGACAACATCCGGGACTTCCCGACCCTCGATCAGAAGGCGAGATTCGATCCCGAGCGCCTCGGCGCCTTCGGCACACGTTTCTTCATGCTGCCGAATCCGATGTACGGCTCTTGGGAGAAGAACCCCGAAGAGTGATCCGAGGACAGGCCCTGGCGGCCTCAGTCCTCGGTTTGCGGCGGGCTCGCGACCACACCCTCGAAGGAGGCCGCGTAGCCCGCGCCGAAAGCCCGCGCCGGCGTCCAACTGCCGGGAGCGACCTCGCCCGCCGCCACCCGGCGCAGGCTCTCAACGGCCGTGGTCGCGGTGTAGGCGTACGCCTCCGGAGTTTCCAGCCGCGCCGTCCTGGTCACGCCGGCCGCATTGCGCACTTGGCCCCAAAGATAGACCCGCGCGGTCCGGCGGACGTGCTCGTCCGGTCCGGTGACGGTCTTGCGCACTCTCGCCTGCAGCGCGCGCTTGATCGGTCCAAGCGCCAGCAACGGCAGGAACGGTTGCAACAGCTTGAGCCGGCCGGGGTGCCGCGGCCCGGCGCCGAAGACGCGGATGTTGCGAATTCCAGTGGTGTGGAATGCGGTCGACACGTCGCCCCACGGAATGGTCATCAGTCGCCGCCGGCCGCACGGAAAGTCGAAATCTCGCACCGCATGCGCCAGACCGACCGGCACGATCTCGCCGTCGCGCCGGATCGCTCCCGCGCTCGGCAGACTCTCGATCATGGTCTGCATCGTCCCCTTGCTCCACGAGCCGCCCTGACTGTAAAACGCGAGGTCGAGATGCGTCGCATCCGGCAGCGCCACAGCGAGGGTCGCGGCGAGACAGTCCGAGGGCACGACGTCGAACCCGACACCGGGGAGCAGCACGATCCCCGCGCTCTTCGCCGCCTCGCCACGGCGCAACACGCGTTCGAAGACCGAAAGCTCGCCGGTGATGTCGAGATAGCTCACCTTCTTCGCCAGGCACGCCTCGACCATCGGTCGGCTGGTGCGCATGAAGGGGCCGGCACAGTGGAGCACCGCATCGACCCCCGCTAGACCCTCGCCGACGGCGGCAGGATCGTCGAGCGCGAAAGCTCGCGCCTCGAGCCGGAGCTCGCTGCCGAGCACCGACACCGCGGCGGGATTTCGGCCCGCCAGGATGGGTTTCAGGCCGCGACGAGCCGCTTCGCGAACCACCAGCTCTCCGGTGTAGCCGTTGACACCGTAGATCAGCATCGACATGGGCGACCTCCGCGACTCCTCAAGGACACGTGGCGAACGCTTCGGTGTCGGTCACGATGCTCGCCGGGTGCCCGAGCGCGTTGCTATAGGTCCTGACCGTGCCGCCCACCGTGTCGGTGACCGTGAGCGTGAAGCCCACGTTCGTCGTCGCCGAGGCAAAGACCCATACGCGATGGTTGACCACGCAGCCGTCGAGGACCTTGACGAGCATTTCGATGTTGCCCGCGTCGAAGAACCAGAACAGCCCGGAGTCTCCCGCGGAGAGCGACACCGCATGGCCGACTCCGCTCGCCGCCGCCGTGCGCCAGGCGACCTCGGCCCGGTAGCGACCGTCGCGCAGGCAAAGCGCTCCCGCCGTCGGCCCGCAGGTCGCCGAGTATCCGGGATAGACCTGCCGCGCCGCGAAGGCGAACCCGTCGGCGAGAGTGTTCGGCGGCAGGTTGGAGTGGCCGAAGTTGAGCTGGAAATCCTCTTCGAAGGGAATGCCCAGTCGCTGCCATTGAGCGACCAAGGCGTCTCGGGCGCCGCCTTGGTAGTTCGGGTCCTGGCCACCGTAGTACTGGCGAAGCGGCGCCGTGTACCCCGGGTCGACGACGTGATCGACGAAGTAGTACGGCGCCGACATCGAGAACACGCCGCTGAAGCGCGATGGGTTGCCGAGCAGAGTCTGATAGCCGATGAGATAGGCGTACGCGCCGCCGGCGGAATGGCCGGTGATCGAAACCCGCCGCGGATCGACCAGCGCACGCTTCGACGCTTCGGCGATCGCCTCGGCGAGCACGTTCTCGTCTCCGGCGTTGCCCCAGCCGATGCCCAGCGATCGCGGTGCGATCACCAGCGCTCCGGCGCCGTCCGCCGGCACCGAAAGGAAGGATTGCCACGCCTCGGGATAGGACCCCGCGCCGTGCAGAAACACGATCAAAGGCGCGGGGGCGCCGCGGTCGAGATGCGCAGGAACGTACATCCGCGCGTGGCTGTTGGAGAGTGGCAAGAGGACGAAGCTCCAGCCGTTGGGCGCCGGTAAGGCACGCCCCTCCCGGCTGCCGGCGAGCGCTAGCAGAGCCATCAGGACCGCGCTTCGAGCTCGAAGAGACATCGCGTTCGCGAGCTTAGACCAAGACGGACGACAGGCGGAGGAACGAATCCAGGCGGGAACGCGGGATCGCTCCGCATTCGATCGCCGCTACGACTGCGCACCCGCGCTCGCCGCGGCCGTGCCGGCAATCCCGGAATCGGCAGCTCGCCGATGCGAGCTCGATCTCCGGGAAGGCTGCCGCCAGAGCCTCGGCGGAGGGCTGCCACAGCCCGAACTGCCGCACGCCCGGAGTGTCGATTAGGAATCCTCCCCCCGCCAGCGCCTGCAGGCTCGAAGAGGTCGTGGTGTGGCGCCCCTTGCCGTCGGATTCCCGCGCCGCGCCGACCCGCCTCCCTAGGCCAGGCGACAGTGCGTTGAGCAACGAGGTCTTGCCGCAGCCGCTTTGGCCGACCAGCACCGCGGTTTGCGCGGCGACCAAATCGGCCAATGCTTCGAGCCCCTGTTCGGTGCGGGCAGAGCACTCGAGCACGCGCACTCCCGCAGCACGAAGCGGCTCGAGCGTTGAAAGCTCTTCGTCGTGCGCGAGGTCCGGCGAGAGATCGACCTTGTTGACGACCACCGCCCCTTCGACCCCCGCCGCGCTCGCCGCCAGCAGCACGCGGTCGATCAGTCCGGGCTTCACTCCCGGTGCGCGCAGCGCCGTCGCGATCAGCACGAGATCCACGTTCGCCGCCAGCACACGCTCGAGGTGAGGGTTGTGTGGATCAGGCCGAGCCAGGCGGCTGCGGCGCGGCAGCACCGATTCTACCCGGTGCATTCCGCCGCGTTCGCGCAGCCGTACCCAATCGCCGACCGCGAGTCCGGTGCGCTGCTCGAGCGCCACCGCCGGGGCAAGGCGACAGTCGAATTCCTCTCCGTCCACCAACACGCGGCAACACCCCACCGCGATGGCGCTCACCATGCCGGTCCGGCCAGCGGCGTCCTCGGCATCCGCGACGGTCGGCAGCTGGGTCACCGTGACGGCGAGACTGCGCGGACGCGCTCGCCTGCCACCTGGCGCCCAATCCTCGAGCGTTTCGGGATCGCTCTTGAGAGCCAGGCGCGCGTCGAAGCGCTCCTCACCCTCCCGCTCGCCCGCGGCCCGCCTGAGCTTCGCCGTCTTACGATTCGCCTTCTTCAGCTCGTGCCCAACCTCGAGTTCCTGCAAAGCTTTCCGGAGCTTGCGCTCGTCGTGATTCATTGGAGGTCCTTTCCTTCATCGCCAAATACACGCGTAGCCACGATGCCAAGGACACTTGGAGGGAGAAAAGGAAGGACCGACCTCGAACTACTGACCTCGAACTACTTCAGCTCGACCGCGGTCAGAGCGCCGGGGGCGGCGGTCCTTCGCAGGTGGCTGGCAGACATAGGCGACGAACTCCGGAGAGGCTGGTCGCGAGGTGAAATCCGCCGCGACACGCTGATTGTAGCTCGGCTCAGCCGGTGACGAGCAGAGCCACGCCGGCTACCGCGAGCACCGCGCCCGCCAACCCTCCCCACCCAACGTGCTCTCCACGCCAGGCCGAGACCGGCAGGATCAACAGCGGGGCGAGCGCCATCAAGCTCGCAGCAACTCCGGCCGGAGCATGCACGACAGCGACGAGGGAAAGAGTGACGCCGATGACCGGGCCGAAGAGGGCGCCCAGGGCGGTGTACCTGAGCCCGCCGGAGTGCCGAAGACCCGCCACGACTCGTGGCCACAACCCGGCGATCGTGAAGCCGACCAGAAAGCACGCCAAGGCTGCGATGACTCGGATCTGCGTCGATGCCATCGGGTCGTAGCCGCGCATGCCGTACTTGCTCAGCACCAGCGCCCCCGCCTGGCCCACGGCGCCACCGAGAGCGAGTAGCGCGCCGCGCCAGGACCAATGCCCCTCGGCGGCGGAACGCACCGTGTTCCTATGCGCCGTCAACGCGAGCGCGATGCCGGCGATCGTGACCGCCATTCCGGCGAGCTGCTGCAGGCTGAGGACTTCGCCGAGTACCACCCGTCCCAAGGCCGCCGTGAAGAGCGGCGCGAGCGAGACGACCAAGAGGGTGAGTCGCGGTCCCAGCACCACGAAGGCCCGAAACTGGCAGAGATCGCCGAACACCAAGCCGACGAATCCGGAGAGCGCGAGCCAGCGCCAGGTGAAGGCTGACGCGTCGTGAGGCAGGAGGTGCCCGCGCAGCACCAGGGTCGCGAGACTAAGAAAGATCACCGCGAAGCCGAGACGCAAGATGTTCGTAGCGAGCGACCCAATGCGGCGGCCGGCGGCCGAGAAGAACAACGCCGAGCATGTCCAGCTCACCGAGGTCCCCAAGGCGGCGAGCTCTCCCAGGCGGGACACGGGCATCGGAGAAGCTTAGGACACCCTCGATCGGTGTCCACTTCTTAGGTCAATCTCTCGACCGCGAGGCCGCACCGCACCGCTCCAGGTCTTGAATCGATCGTCTCAACTATCTGCAAGAACAAGACTTGTCGGATCGCAAAGAGCACTATCTCGCAACCCCCGCCGCTTGGCATCCGGGTTGCTCTACTATCGACCAGACCCGCAGAGACGGGAGCAACCAGGAGGAGAGACAATGCAACTTCGCACGAGCAACCGGCTACTCGGCAGCGCCGCAGTCGCCCTGGCCCTACTGACCACCACCGCTGTCGAAGCCCAGCGCGGCCCCTACGGCGCCGAGAACGAGCTCCGCCTCCGCGCCGGCGTATTCACGCCCCGCGCGGGTGGTGACTACTGGAACGGCTCGTTCAACGACTTCACCGCCAGCAGCCGCGACTTCCAAGGTGGCGCGATCGGAGTCGACTACATGCACGAGATCGCTCCGCTGCTCAACATCATGGTGGGCGGCAGCGTCTACTACGCCGACCACGATCTCGCCTACCGCGATTTCGAGGATCAGAACGGTCATTCGATCATCCATACCACCCGCATCTCGACCTCGTCGTTCGACCTCGGGCTGGTGCTCAAGCTCGCGCCGAACCATTCACCGATCATTCCTTACATCGGCGGCGGCGGCACCGCGGTGCACTACCAGCTGGAGGAAGAGGGCGACTTCGTCGACTTCGGCGCCAGCCCGCGGCGGATTTTTCGTGACCGGTTCCGGTCGGACGACTTCGCGTACGGTTGGTTCGCGCTCGCCGGAGTCGAAGTGCCGCTCGGCCGCAACGTCTCGATCTACGCGGAAGGCCGCTACCAGGACGCCCACGCGGATCTGCGGGACGACTTCCAGGGCTTCGGCCGTCTGGACCTCGCGGGGACCTACGCGACGTTCGGTGCCGCCTGGCGTTTCTAGATCACGAGCTCGAACCTCTGGACGGCCGCGTCGCCCCCCGGGCGGCGCGGCCACCGGGGCTGGGAATTCCACTAGCTCCCGCATCGTTATCCCTGGCATGTCCGAGACCCCGAAAGTCCCCGATTCCACCAGTCCGATCAGCCCACTGATGAGCCTTCCCGTGCTGCCTTTGCGCGAGCACGTTCTTTTCCCCGGAGTCACCACCCCGATCGGCGCCGGCCGCCCAGCGACCTTGCGAGCCATCGAGGCCGCGCTGCGGCGACCCGACAAGTTGGTCTTCGCCGTGGCGCAGCGCGCCAAAGTCGAGGACGTGACGCCTGAGGGCCTGTACACCATTGGCACCATCGCGCGCATCGGCCAGGTGCAGCGCGGGCTCTCCGGCATGCAGCTCATGGTGCACGGCGAGCGGCGCGGTATCGCGTTGCGGATCACCGAACAGGGCAGTGCGCGGGGCTACCTCGAGGCGCAGGTGCGTGACGCCGAGGAAATGCGCCCGCTCGACGCGCGCGACCCGGCCTTCGTCGCCCTCGATCGCGAGCTTCGCGAGCGCGGCGCCGAGCTCGGCCGGAGATCCGGCCTGCCCGATGACGTGGTCGATCAGGTCCTCGCCGCGGTTGGCGATCCCGGCCATCTGGCGGACTTGGTCGCGGCTTACGTCGAGATGACCGGACCCGAGCGCCAAGCTCTGCTCGAGACCTTGTCGGTCGAGGATCGTCTGCGCCGCGTGCTGCTCCAGGTCCAGCGCCAGATCTCGGTGCTCGACGCCCAGGCCGACATTCAGTCGAAGGTGCGCGAGGAGCTCGGCGGCAAGCAGCGCGAGTACTACCTGCGTGAGCAGATGAGGCAGATCCAGAAGGAGCTCGGCGAAGGCGAGGAGCGCGACGACCTGAAGGAGCTCAAGGAAAAGCTCGACGCGCTCCAGCTCCCGGAAGAGGCCCGCAAGGAGGTCGACCGCGAGTGGGGCCGGCTGCAGCGCCTCGGACGCGAAGGCATGGAGTCTCAGGTCGTGCGCACCTTTCTCGAGACCGTGGTCGAGTTGCCGTGGAACAAGCGCAGCGAGGAGAAGCTCGACATCCAGGAAGCCGGACGCATCCTCGAGGAGGATCACTACGGGTTGAAGGACGTGAAGGATCGCGTGCTCGAGTTCCTCGCCGTGCGCCAGCTGCGCGACGAGCGCAAGGCGGCTGACGAGGCCGCTGCCCCCGCCGCTCCCACCGCTCCCGCCGCTCCTGACACTGCGCCGGTGAGCCCGGGTCCTGACAACACATCCGCCAAGGGGCCCATCCTGCTGCTCGTCGGACCTCCGGGTGTAGGCAAGACCTCGATCGCCAAATCGATCGCGCGCGCCATGGGCCGCAAGTACGT
>JBDTNL010000016.1:0-64910 GCA_039933785.1 Acidobacteriota bacterium | reverse complement strand
GAACAAGCGCGACCTTTTTGCTGAAATCGCCGAGGGCATGGTCTCTCTAGCGGACGCCAGGCACGGCAAACGGACACTCCGATCCCATGCCGTCGAAAGCAAGCCGACTCTCGAGATCACGCCACGGCAGTTGATTCGATTGCGCAAGGATCTGCGCCTTTCCCGCAGGGGCAAGACCCTCTGCTTTCCCTCGCAGGTCTTGCGAGAGCGCCGACGTCAGCGTCGATGGAGAGCAGCGCTGTCCCCTCACGCTCCCTTGTAGCTGACGATCGGCCTCAACCTCTTTCTCACCTTCACCAGCTCCCCCTGCGCCCGCAGCACCGCCTCGATGTCCTTGTACGCCTCCGGCTTGCGGGTCGATGAGTGTCTCGGTGGCGCGGGCGACGCCGATGCAGACCTCGGACGCGAGGTGCACGTCTGGCATGACGGCGATGTGGACGACGTCTGGAGCGCGACGGAGCCGCGAGATCGCCTCCGCTAGGAAGCAATGGAGCGGCGCGAGGGATGCTTCGCGGTCACTCATGGTGACCTCCGGCCGGAACGAACACGAGCTCGGGTGCGCGCTTGCGGGTGACGGGTTGCGCCACTTCCGAGCGCAGGCTGCCGGCGGCGAGGCGGAGCTCCGCCGTCGCCGCGACTCTCCTGCTGGCGTCGATCGCCGCCGGCGAGCCCGCACCGCCCGCCGAGCTTTCGCTGGAGGTGCGCGCCAAGATCTCCGAGGCGCAGCGGAAGGTCGCCGGCCACGAGTATCAAGACGCCGTGAAACTGCTGAAGGCCGCCGACAAGCTCGCCGACGGCAAGTGCGCCGCCTGCCAGCTGAGCCTCGCCAGAGTCTTCAACAACCTCGGCGAATACAAGGACGTGGCGAAATCTGTCGAGGCCCTGGAGCACGCCACCACTGACCCGCGCACCCTGGCCCTGGGCTACAACGAGCTCGCCGGCCCTTTTTGTCGAGTGGAGGTAGAGGGGACAGGTACTCTGCCTTACGGGGAGGGGAGGGGAGTGGACTGCACTGCGGAACCTGTCCCCTCGCGGGGGCGTTGTCGCGGATCGAACTCGAAGCTGTGCCGCGTCACCAGGAAATCGCGAACCACTTTGCTCACCAGCTCGACCTGAGGAACTGGCGGCCTGATCTTTCGAGCATCGGGTGAAGACATCAACAGCCCGGTGGAGCCATCGTTCTTCCATTCCCGGAGACCTTCTCTGATGCGCGATGTGGAGCCGCTGACCGGCGATCCGCTCGAGGATGCGGTCGAAGCTCGGGCCGGCCAAGCCGGCCGGGAGCGGTGGGAGCAGGAGCTTGGCCGGGGCGACTCGCACGTGCAATGACCACGCGAGCTCCCGGGGCTTCGTATCGAACGAATCCGAGTCGGTGCTGACGCGTTCAGCCCTCCGGCGGCGCCTCGCCGATCGCCTTCCGCAGTCGCTGGACCCTGGCGCCCCACTCTCGCGTTCTCCTGTATCCACCGGCGACTTGCGGCACGTCGCAGTGGCTCGCCCGCTCGTAGGCGTCCGCGGCGCGCGGCAAATCGCCGCGACGTTCCGCGATTTCGCCAATCTGGGCCCAAGCCTCGAAGCCGCCTGGAACGAGCTCGGTCGCCTGGCGCAACGATTCGATCGCATCCACGAGATGACCGAGTGCGCGCTGGCGTTCGGCGAATTGGAGCAAGGCTTCGTAGGGATAGTGCGCGAAGAACTCCGCAGCGTCGGCGAAGTGGCCTCGGTACAGGGTAATGACGCGCGCGGCTGCGGCGCGGGCTTCGGAGTACGGCAGGCGGTACTTGCCATCTCGCGATGTGCCGAGCAAGCGCGCGGCCGCCGCGAGACAGGGCTCCGATTCCGGATAGTCGGAGCACAAACGTTGCCCCCACACGGCGGACTCGGCGCTGTCTTCTCCGGCATGCAGGATCAGGAGCGAGATCGCCTCCGGTGCCGCCGCGCTCCGCGGAGCTTCGTCGACGACGCGCCGCAGGGCGGCATCGGCAGAAGCATCGCGGCTTGAGATGCCGAGCAAGTAGAGCAACTCGCCGCGGATGCGCGTGCGCGGATGATTCGCGAGCTGGGTCCCGATCTCGGTCTCGACGGTCTGGGCGTCGACGGAGGCGGGGACCCCGCGCATCCAGAGGAAGCGCTGCCGAAGCGCACAGTAGGCGATGAGTGTCGGATCGGTTTCGCGGTCACGGTTGAGGCGCAAGAGTCGCTCGAGGCGACGCAGGTGAACCCGTTCGATCACGCGCGACTCGCCCTGGCCGGGCGCCTCCAACTCCGACAAACCGCGGCTCGCGACCTCGACGGCGTAGTCGAGGTCGCCCTCGGCGCAGGCGAGCTCGGCAAGGCGGCGGTAGAGGAAAACATCGACGCCCGGCGGGTCTTCACCGAGCTCGTACACCTGCCGATAGAGGGCGAGCGCCGTCTTGGGATCACGCGCCTGCGCCAGCGCGGCCCAGGCCTGCGACTGGAGGCGCGACATCTCGGCGACACGATCGCCCGAGCCGGTCGGCGGGAGCTGCGTTGGCGCCATCGCGAAAGCGGACAATCCCAGAAGAATCGTCGCAAGCGCGAGGGAGCTCGAAGGTGAGCGGCGAAGACGGGACATGTGCAGCGGCAGGCTACTCCAGACTCAACCCCCCGCGACTGCGGCTTGCATCAAACTGGGTCTGCAACTAGAACAGCCCTAAACGGCGATCCACTTCCAGGTCCTAGACCGCGAGCCGTGTCGCTAGGCAGGCGATCATCGAACACCTTCGTCACTCCCGGCTGCACCTGTAAGTCTTCGAACGAAAGGGCGAAAAGGGGCGAAAAGGGGACAGGTTACTTTCAGGCGAAATCAACCTGTCCCCTTTTGGTCGTTTTTTGTCACTTTTCTCAGTCGCCGAGGAGGTCGGTCATCGAGATTCCGAGAGCGCCGGCGATGCGCAGTGCCGCATCGAGGGTGATGTTTTGCCGGCCGCGCTCGATCGCACCGAGGTAGGGGCGTGCAAGGCCGCAGCGTTCGGCGAGCTTTTCCTGACTGAGACCGGACTCGCGGCGGAGCCGATGCACGCGGCGCCCGATGGTGCCGAGGTAGGCGCTTAGGTCCGGCGTCTGCGTCGCGCCAACGAGGTCGGCCGCCAGCTGTAGACCATGGGCAGCGTCGGTGGCGACTGCGTCAGCAGAGAGCGATTCGGCGGAGCGGCCGCTCACCGCCTGACCGCCGAGGAGGATTCGCGGGCGCGGCGCGCGGGTGGAGATCGCACGGCAGAGCTCGCGGGTGGCATCGAGATGCGTGTCGATCGTGATCGACATCGCGAACAGGTGCGGCCGCCGTTCTGCGAGATAGCGCTCTGCGAGATAGCTTTCGATCTCGGGCTGCGGTGGCGCCTGGCCGAGGAAGTCGACCTGCCAGCCGCGGCAATCGAGCAGGGTCGCGAAGAGCCTTGCCGGCAAGGCGTGCACTTCGCCGGGGCCCGCGCACACCACGGCGACGAAGGGCAGCTCGCGCGGCGGACGGCGGGCGAGACGGATGCGCTCGACTTCTTCTCGAGTCAGTTCGGTGGCCCGATGCTCTTCGAGGACAGTGAGCTCCTGGCGCTGCCAGCGCTCGCCGATCTCGCGCTGGGCGGCACCGAGAACCTGGCCCAAGAGCGTGGCCGCGTCGAAACGACTGGTCAGGCCTTCGCCGATGACTGCGGCAGCGCGCTCGCGGTCGCCAGCGAGCACCGCAGAGAGGTAGCGATCCGACAAATCGGCCACGGCGGCGTGTGGCGTATCCCCTCGGAAGGGCCCGGATACCGTTCTTGACATGGCCATATTGTACAACATACTGTACATTCCTTGGCTTGATTGACCGTTTTAGTTCCCCTCTACACTGAGGTCGGCATGACCGAATACATCCTCGAACGATCCACCCTCCTCGACCGGCCCCGGTCCGAGGTCTTCGCCTTCTTTTCCGACCCGGCCAACCTCGAGACGCTGACGCCACCGTGGCTCAATTTCCGGATCCTCACGCCCAAGCCGATCGAGATGCGGGCCGGTGCGCTCATCGACTACCGCATTTCGTTCCACGGGCTACCCCTGCGCTGGCGAAGCGAGATCACGGCGTGGGAGCCGCTCGACCGCTTCGTCGACCAGCAGCGGCGCGGGCCGTATCGCAGCTGGGTCCACGAACACCGCTTCATCGAGCGCGGAGAGGCCACGGAAGTCATCGATCGCGTCCGCTATTGCGTACTCGGAGGGAAGGTCATTCAGCGGCTGTTCGTTGCCCGTGACCTGGAACGGATCTTCGAATACCGGACCATGAAAATGATCGAGCTCATGCCGCCATCCCAGGGAGCGCGCCCTCCGGTCCCGCTCCGACTGGTGAAACGTGCTTGAGCTCGGTCACACGCTGCTGCTCGGCTGGGTCGGCTGCCTGGTGGCGGGATTCCTCCTCTGGCTCTGGAGCCTCGCCCGACAGGACGTGAGCGTGGTGGATATCGCCTGGGGGATGTTCTTCGTCGGGCTGACCGTGTGGTTTCGCAGCCGCGGGCCCGAGGTGCAGACTTTCCATTGGATCCATTTGGGCTTGGTGGGAGCCTGGGGACTGCGTCTGGCGCTCCACATCGCTCTGCGCGCCCGCGGTCACGGTGAGGATCCGCGCTACGCCGCGATGCGCGCCGAGCATCCCGCCGCGTTCCAGTGGCGGAGCCTGGTCACGGTCTTCGCGCTGCAGGCGACGCTCGCGGCGGCGCTCGCGGTGCCGCTCCTGGTCGTCCAATCGGCGACCTCGATTTCGCCCATCGCACTGGCCGTCGGAACTGCGCTCTGGGTGATCGGGTTCGCCTGCGAGGCATTTGCAGACTGGCAGCTGCAGCGCTTCCGCGACGATCCGGCGAGTCGCGGGCGAGTACTGGACTCAGGTCTTTGGCGCTATTCGCGTCACCCGAACTACTTCGGCGAATCGGTGCTCTGGTGGGGCTATGGGCTGTTTGCACTCGGCGCTCCCGGCGCGGGTAGCGCGTGGGCACTCTTGGCTCCCCTCTTCATGACCTTCCTATTGCTCCGGGTCTCCGGCGTGACGTTGCTCGAAAAAACCATCGTCCATCGCCGGCCAGAGTACGACGCGTACATCCGCCGGACCAGCGCCTTCGTGCCTTGGCCGCCGCGGAAAGCGCGGGCCGCATGAGGGTCGCGGTGGTTGGCGCCGGAATCGCCGGTCTCGCCGCAGCGCATGAGCTCGCGCGCACACCCGGCGCCGAGGTCCACGTGTTTGACGCCGCGCCGCGGCCGGGCGGCCATGCCTACACGGTCGATGTCGAGGAGAACGGCGCCACCTTCCCCGTCGACCTCGGCTTCATCGTCTACAACGAACCCAACTACCCGGTCTTCTCTCGCCTGCTCCGCGATTTGGACGTCGAGACCGTCGAGAGCTCGATGGGCTTCTCGGTCAGCGATCGCGGGACGGGCATCGAGTACAGCGGCGAGAACGCGCGCTCGATGCTCGCGGCGCCGGGCAACGCGCTCAAGCCGCAGTTCTGGTCGATGCTGCGCGATCTGCGGCGGTTCTGGCGCGAGGGCGACGCCGCCCTCGCCGCTCTCGACGCTGGAGAGAATCCAGGCACCGAGACTCTCGGGGCCTTCTGCGATCGCGCCCGCCTCGGCGAACCGTTTCGGCGGCTCTTTCTCCGCCCGATGGCGGGCGCGATCTGGTCGATGCCGCGTCGAGACATCGATGCGTTTCCGGCTCTTACATTACTGCGCTTCTTTCACAACCATGGCTTGCTTGCCGCCACCGGACAGCCGGCGTGGCGCACCGTGCGCGGCGGCTCGCGCTCGTACGTGACGGCGCTCGTCGGCACGCTCACGGCGCTCGGTGTCGGCGTCCACCTCGGCGCGGCGATCGAGCGTGTCGAGCGCGACAGTCGCGATGTCACGCTTCGCATCGCCGGCCAGCAGAGCCGCTTCGATGAGGTCGTGTTCGCCTGCCATAGCGATACGGCGCTCGAGCTGCTTGGCGACGCCGACACGAACGAGCGCTCGATCCTCGGCGCGATTCGGTATCGCGAACAAGACGTCGTGCTGCATTGCGACCGCTCGCTACTCCCCCGCCACCGGCGCGCCTGGGCGAGTTGGAACGTTTCGACCGGCGGGAGGGAGAGCGATCCCATCGCCATCAGTTACTGGATGAACAGGCTCCAGCCACTGCCGACGGAGACGCCGTGGTGCGTGACGCTCAACCAGAGCGAACGCATCGAGCCCGCGACCATCCGGCATCGGCTGGTCTTCGCCCACCCGCAGCTCGATCTTGGGGCCGTCGCGGCGCAGGCGCGCTGGAGTGAGATTAGCGGCCACCGGCACACCCACTTCTGCGGCGCGTACTGGCGCTATGGATTTCACGAAGACGGCGCCTGGAGCGGTGTCCGCGCCGCGACCGGAATCGCCACATCGCGCCGCGAGGCCCAGTGATGGACAGCGCGCTCTATGTCGGCAGAGTGAGGCACCGGCGGTTCGCGCCGCGGGTGCATCGCCTCGACTACCCGCTGTTCATGGTCTACGTCGACCTCGACGAGCTCGACAGTGCATTCAAGGGCTCGTGGCTCTGGTCGGCACGCCGGCCGGCGATCGCCTGGCTGCGGCGCCAGGACTACTTCGGCGATCCGGCGCGCTCGTGGCCGGACACCGTTCGCGACCTGGTCGAAGAGCGCACGGGGCACCGTCCGGCGGGACCCGTTCGGCTGCTGACTAATCCGCGCACGCTCGGCCTGCGGATGAATCCGATCAGCTTCTACTACTGCTTCGACGAGCAGGGCGAGCTCGAGGCCGTGGTCGGCGAGACGACCAACACGCCGTGGAAGGAACGCTACGCCTACGTCGTCCACCGCGGAGCCGCCGCGCCGGGACGCAACTTCGACGGTTGGTTCGATAAGCGCCTGCACGTCTCGCCGTTCATGCCCATGGGTATCGCGTATCGCATGGGCGTCGTGCCGCCGAGCGACCGCTTACTGGTTCACTTCGAGAACCACCAGGACGGCGAGAAGCTTTTCGACGCCACGCTACGCCTCGAGCGACGCGAGATCACGCCAGCTTCCCTGCGCAGCGTCCTCCTCGGCCATCCCCTGATGACCTGGCGAATCCTGTTCTGGATCTATCTCCACGCCGCGCTGCTCGCCTGGAAGCGCGTCCCGATCTTCGACCATCCGCAGCCCATAGACGGAGACCATGCATGAGCCTTTCGACGCTCGCCCGCACCACGCCGATTGCACCGACCGGAGCTCGTGATCGCCTGGCGCGGCGCCTGGTCTTCAGCCGTTTAGAAAAGATCGCCGAGGGTGAGCTCAGCGTCCACGACGGCGACACCGGCGAAGTCTGTCGCTTCGGCCACGCAGCGGCCGATGGCCTCAGCGCCGAGCTCACCGTTCACGACCCGCGCTTCTATCGCGAGCTGCTCTCCGGTGGATCCTTGGGAGCGGCCGAGGCCTACCTGGGTGAGCTGTGGGACACCAGCGACCTGGTGGCGCTCGTCCGTGTGCTGGCCCGCAACCGCTCGGCACTCGAAGGCGTCGAAAGCGGACTCGCCCGCCTGGGCGCGATCCCCTCCCGCGTGCGGCATCTTCTGAACGGCAACACACGTTCCGGCAGCCGGAAGAACATCGTCGCGCACTACGACCTCGGCAACGAATTCTTCGCCGCCTTCCTCGATCCGACCATGACCTACTCGAGCGCCTACTTCGAAACGCCAGAGACCAGTCTGGCACTCGCGCAGCGCGCCAAGCTCGACCGCATCTGCCGCAAGCTCCAATTGACTCCGGACGACCACGTGCTCGAGATCGGAACCGGCTGGGGCAGCTTCGCCATCCACGCCGCGAGCCGCTATGGCTGCAAGGTGACGACGACCACGATCTCTCCGTCCCAATTCGAAGAAGCCTCGCGGCGAATCGCTCGCGCCGGGCTCTCGGACCGAGTCGAGCTGCTCCTCAGCGACTACCGCGACCTGACCGGGCGTTACGACAAGCTGGCCTCGATCGAGATGATCGAGGCGGTCGGCCACGAACACCTACCTGAGTTTTTCGGCCGGTGCGGACGGTTGCTGCATCCCGAGGGCCTGATGGCGCTGCAGGCGATCACCATCGCCGACCGGAACTACGAGGCCTCCAAGCACGGCGTCGATTTCATCCAACGCTACATTTTTCCGGGCGGCGCGATCCCATCGGTGACCGCCATGCAGCGCGCCATCGCCAGCGCGAGCCCGTTGACGCCGATGCATCTCGAGGAGATGGGTCTCCACTATGCCGACACGCTCCGCCAGTGGCGCGACAACTTCGAAGCCGCGTGGCCGGCCCTCTCGGCGCGCTTCGACGAGCGCTTCCGGCGGACTTGGAACTACTACTTCTCGTACTGCGAGGGCGGCTTCCGCGAACGCGTCATCGGCGTCGTGCAGATGCTCTTCGCGGGACCGGCCTTTCGCCGCGAAGTCGCGCGCGGGGCGTGGTAATTCCGATGAGCCTGTCACCCGTACTCGCCCTGGTCGACCGTGGACTCGTGCCCGACGGCCTTTTGCGCGTGGGCATCCGTCGGCTGCTTCGCCAGCGACTCGCCGAGGAGCGTGGCAAGCTCGGCGCCAACGCCGATGGGCTGTCGAATGAATCGAACGAGTTCCTGAGCAAGCTGCGGGCGAGCCCGATCGCCCTCGCGACCGCCGAGGCCAACCAACAGCACTACGAAGTCCCGGCGAGTTTCTTCGAGCTCGTGCTCGGGCCGCGCCTCAAGTACTCGAGCGGCTACTGGCCGGCCGGCACAACGACGCTCGCCGAGAGCGAAGAGGCGATGCTCGCGCTCGCCGCCGAGCGGGCTCAGATCGCGGACGGACAACGCATCCTCGACCTGGGAAGCGGTTGGGGTTCCTTCGGCCTCTGGCTTGCCGAGCGCTACCCGGCGAGCGAGATCCTGGCGGTGTCGAATTCGCAGTCTCAGGGTGAATGGATTCGAGCGGCCGCCGCTCGGCGCGGCCTGTCGAACATCCGCCACCAAGTGGCCAACGTCGCCGAGCTCGAGCTCGAAAAGCGCTTCGACCGCGTGGTCTCGGTCGAGATGTTCGAGCACATGCGCAACTACGACGCCTTGCTGGCGAAGATCGCCCGCTGGCTGACGCCGGAGGGCCGGCTCTTTGTGCACATCTTCTGCAACCGGGGCCTGTCTTACCCCTTCGAGGACGGTGGGCCCAGCGACTGGATGGCGCGCCATTTCTTCACCGGCGGGCTGATGCCGTCGATCGACCTCTTGCCGCGTTTCGATCGCGACCTGGTGGTCGAGGACCGCTGGTCACTCTCCGGCACGCACTACCAGCGCACCAGCGAGGCCTGGCTCGAGAATCTGGATCGGCATCGGGCGCAGGTGCGAGCGCTCTTCGACGCCACGTACGGCGGCAAGGGTGCGCTCTGGGTCGAGCGCTGGCGGGTGTTCTTTCTCTCCTGTTCCGAGCTCTTCGGATGGAACGAAGGCTCGGAGTGGCTGGTGGCGCACTACAGATTTCGCCACCCGCGTTGACCTCGACGACCCTACTCGCCCTTGCCTCGCTTCAAGAATCTCCACAGGTCGGAATCGGTCGACAGCACCAGCCAGGTCTTGTCGTCGACACTCGCCTGTAGGGTCTCCATTGACTTCAGGAACTGATAGAGCTCCGGGTCGCGGCCATAGGCCTTGGCGTAGATCGCCGTGGCCTTCGCGTCGGCGTCGCCTTTCACTTCCTGCGCGGATTTGTAGCCGGTCGAGGAAATCCCGAGCACGTCGCGCTCCTTCTGCCCGCTGATTTCGGCGGCGCGGCCCTGGCCTTCGGAGCGACTGCGCTCGGCGATGCGCTTCCTTTCGGAGATCATGCGCTCGAAGACCTTCTCCTGCACGCTCTCGACGTAGTTCAGACGCTTGAAACGCACGTCGACGAGCTCGATGCCGAACTGCGGCGTGATCTTGGCCGCCTTCTCGAGGATGACCTTCTCGATCGTCGGACGGCCGGTCGCGACCTTGGCCATGGCCTCTGCGGCGCCGATGCCTTCGAGCTCTTCGGTGATCTGGAACGCCCGGTTCGTCGACCGCACGACTTCGATCAGGTCGAACGAGGCGACGGCGTTGCGGGTCTCGCCGTCGACGATGTCGTCGAGGCGGCTCTGCCCACCGCGCTCGTCGCCCACGGCCTGGAAGAAGCGCAAGGGGTCGGCAATGCGCCAGCGCGCGTAGGTATCGACCCAGATGTACTTCTTGTCCTTGGTCGGAATCTCGTTCGGATCGCCGTCGAACTCGAGCCAGCGCTTGTCGAAGCGGTGCACGGTCTGGATGAACGGCAGCTTCACGTGCAAGCCCGGATGGTCGACCACGCCCTCGACGGGCTTGCCAAATTGGGTGACCAGTACCAGCTCGGTCTCGGACACGCTGTAGCAGGAGCCCGCCATCAACAGAAGAGCGAATAGCCCGGCGAGGAAAAGGAGTAGCGGTTTCATGGCTTCTCTCCCTTCGCCGCTTCGGGACCGCCGAGTTGGAGGAGCGACAGGATGCCTTTGGCGCTCGCGTCGACGATGACCTTCTTCCCCAGCTTCGGCATCAGCTCGGCCATGGCCTCGAGGTAGATGCGTTTGCGCGTCACCTCGGGAGCCTTCTTGTACTCGTCGTAGAGCGCATCGAAGCGTTTGGCGTCGCCCTCGGCGTTGTTCACTCGCTCGAGCGCATAGCCCTCGGCGGCGCGCACCGCCTGCTCGGCCTCGCCCTTGGCGCGCGGCACCACCTGGTTGTACTCGGCCCAGGCCTCGTTGATGGCGCGCTCCTTTTCCTGGATCGCCTGGTTCACTTCGTTGAAGGCGGGCTTCACCGGGTCGGGAGGGTTCACATCCTGCAGCACCAACTGCTGGATCTCGATCCCGACTCCGTACAGGTCGCCGAGCCGCTGGAGCTCGTCCTTCGCCTGCGAGGCGATGGCCTCGCGCCCGATGGTGAGCACCTCGTCGACACTGTGATCGCCGACCACGCCGCGCATCGCGGCCTCGGACATGTCGCGTAGCGTGTCGGGAACGCTCCGCACGTGGAAAAGGTAGGCGCGCGGGTCCTTGATCCGGTACTGCACGATCCACTCGACCACCGCGACGTTCAAGTCGCCGGTGAGCATGAGCGCCTCGGCCTGGGTATCGGCGGAAGCGGGCGCGTACGACGTCTGCACGCCGGCGCTCAGGGTGCGGAAGCCGAACTCCATCTTGAGCTGCCGCTGCACCGGGACCTTGGTCACGGTTTCGACGCCGAACGGCGCTCGCAGGTGGAGGCCAGGCTCGGCTGTCCGGTCGAAGGCGCCGAAGCGCTGCACCACGGCCACCTCGTCCGGCTCGACTTGATAGACGCTGGTGGCGAGGAAAATGAATAGGAAGAGTGCGATGGCTGCGCCCCCCAGGAGGCGGATCAAGCGCGCCCGATCAGGCGACAACGGCGACAGGTCGATGACCTTGCCGCGGAATTCCAGATGCTCGTGGTCCGACATGTCACCTCCCAGAGACTCGATGAGACAGAGGGCAGCCTACAGTGCTTTCAGGTCGTAGAATGTCGTACATGGCTGTCCGAACGTGAGTCCTGGAAGTTCATGAAGAACCCCGCGGACCGATAGCTGAGACGCTTCCGACCTGCGGTGCCGCGCTCCTCCGCCGATACGCCCCTGAAGAGCTCCCTCTCAGCTCCATGTCTTTGACTACGGCCCGATCGGCCAGGGACCGGCCCGCGGCCGTAAGCTCCACCAGAGTGGAAGCCGGCGCCGTCATAGGCTACGTTCTGCTCACTTCTATCGGAGGGACGATTCGATGACTCGCTCGACCGCATTGCTCGTGGTCTTCGCCGCCGTGCTCTGCCTCGGCTCACCCACTTGGGCCGACGATGCCCCAGCCGCAACGCCAGCCGCTCCCGCGGCGACAGTGGCACCAGCGCAGGCCGCACCCGCTGCGGCACCGAATCATTTCGATGCCGAAGCCGCCACCGCCGCCTACCTCGCGCAGCTCTCGCCCGAGGCGCGCGCCAAGTCGGACGCATACTTCGAGGGCGGCTACTGGATGATCCTGTGGGATTTCCTCCTCGGGCTCGTCGTGGCCTGGATCTTCCTCGGCACCGGCCTCTCGACCAAGATCCGCGACTGGGCGGAGCGCGTCACCCGCTTCCGCTTTCTGCAGACGGCGCTCTATTCGATCGGCTACATCCTGATCTCGAGCGTGGTCCTGTTGCCGTGGGCCGCGTACGAGGGCTACTTCCGCGAGCACCAGTACGGGATGTCGAATCAGGACATGGGCGCCTGGCTCACCGATCAGGGCAAGGGACTCGCTATCGGTCTGGTCTTTGGAAGCCTGTTGATCGCGGCGCTCTACGCGGTGGTGCGCAAGATGCCCCGCACCTGGTGGATCTGGGGCTCGCTGGTGCTCATCGCCTTCGCCATGTTCGGCGTCGCTATCGCGCCGGTCTATCTCGAGCCGGTGTTCAACAAGTTCAAACCGCTCGCCGAGAGCCCGCTCAAGGCGGAGATCCTCTCGCTCGCTCGCGCCAACGGTATTCCCGCCACCGACGTGTATGAGTTCGACGCCTCGAAACAGACCAAGCGCATGAGCGCCCACGTGAGTGGCCTGTTCGGCACCACGCGGATCAGCATGAACGACAACCTGATGAACCGGGCCTCGCACGGAGAGATCAAGGCGGTCCTCGGCCACGAGATGGGCCACTACGTCTTGAACCATGTAACCAAGGGGCTAACCCAGATCGGCATCATCATCGTCGTCGGGTTCGCCTTCCTGCGCTGGTCGTTCGAAAAGGTGCGCTCGGGCTTCGGCGCTCGCTGGGGCATTCGCGACATCGGCGACGTGGCAGGCCTGCCGCTCCTGATCGCCTTGTTCTCGGTGTATTCGCTGATCCTCACGCCGGTGAACAACACCAGCACGCGAACCATGGAGGCCGAGGCCGACAACTACGGCCTGAACGCCTCGCATGAGCCTGACGGCTTCGCGCAGGCGGCGCTCCATCTCTCGGAGTACCGCAAGATGACTCCCGGGCCGATCGAGGAGTACGTCTTCTACGACCACCCGAGCGGCTGGAATCGCATCCACCGTGCCATGGTGTGGAAGGCCGAGCACATCGGCGAGGCCGACATCATGGCCTACGACGCGGCTCACCCCGACGCGGCCACCAAGGGCGTCGGGAAGTAGTTCCGCTACTTCACAACGGGCAGCGAGTACTCGAAATCGTAAGAGTGCTTGCCGCCCTCGGCGATGAGGATGTTGAACGTACCGGCGAGCCCGACCAGCTCGCCGGTCCCCGAGTCCGGGACCACCTTGATCTCCAGGTGCTGTTGCCCATGCCCCATGGTGCCGACGTGCATGAGCGCGAACGTTCCCGCCTTGCCGTGGAGATTGCCGCTCACGCGCTCGATGGCGACATAGCCCGCCGAGCCCTTCACCTCGCTGCCGGCGGTGAGCATCTGACCGTTGCCGGTCCCCTCCAGGTCCCCGTGGTACTGCTTTTCCAGCGAGAACCTGCCCAGGAGGGCATCCTCGACCGGGCCGGAGAGCGGCTGTGGAGCGACTTTGACGTCAAAAGGCCCTGTGGCGTGGTTGCTCATGGATTCGGATGGTACCTTGGCCACGCGGCGCCAGATTGAAGAAACCCGACCACCCTGGCCAGGACCAAAAATGGCAATTGCTTACCTGCGGGATTCAGCGTAAGGTCCACCTACCCAAGGGCCTACTGGTTGGCTCCGGGGTCTAAACCCCCAGACACAGCGAACGGGCAATCCCACCTCGGGGCCCCGTTGTGCCTGGACAAGAAAGTGAGTAACACGATGGCGACCGGCAAAGTGAAGTGGTTCAACGACGACAAGGGTTTCGGATTCATCACCCCCGACGACGGCAGCAAGGATTGCTTCGTCCACCACTCGGCCATTCAGGGCAGCGGCTTCAAGAGCCTGGCCGAAGGTGACAGCGTTTCGTTCGACGTGACCCAGGGCACCAAGGGTCCGGCGGCCGCGAACGTTCAGAAGATCAGCTGATCCAAGCAGCCCAGAGGCGGGGCCACGCAGTGCCGGTGGCCTTCCGCCTCGCCGTTTCCCCCCGCCTCACGTCTCCAGCTCTTCCGAGACTTCCATCAGCTCCACTGGCGGCACCCAGGTGCCCGGCATATGGCGGTTCGCCCAGCGCGCCATCTCGCGCAGCAGCGGCCCGAGGTCGCGGCCCTTCCGCGTCATGAAGTACTCGTAGCGCGGCGGCTTCGCCTGATAGCGGCGCCGGGAGATCACCCTCGCCCTGCGCAAGCGTTCCAGCCGATCCGCCAGCAGGTTGGACGGTATGGCCTCGCGGTTCGCCTCGAGCTCGCCGAACCGATGCCGGCCGGCGACCAGGATGTCGCGCACCACCAGCAGCGTCCACTTGTCGCCGAACAGGTCGAGAAGGTTGGCGATCGGGCAGCGCGAGCGCTCGAACTTGGGCTTCGCTGAAGAGCCTGGCATGCTCGTCAACGTAGCACAGTCACTTGCGAATCAAAAGTGACTCGGCTACAGTCCGAGGCCAATCAATCAACCTGCAAAGCGCAGGTCAATCGACAGGAGAAAGCCCGCCATGCTGCCCGCCGCTAAAGAAATGTCCAGCGAATTGGCCCAGGAGTCGCTCGCCACCCGCCGCGTGCTCGAGCGTGTTCCCGACGATCGGTTCGACTGGCAGCCGCACGCGAAGTCGATGACCATGGGCCAGCTCGCGATCCATGTTGCGCGCCTCCCGGGCCGCTTCGCGCTCGTGCTCGCGATGGACGGCCTCGAGATCGTGCCGCCCGTGCCGCCGCCTGCCCCGCCTCCGGCGATCGCCACCAGCGCTGCCTTGCTGGAAGAATTCGACCGGGGTGTCGCTGCCGCGCAGGCTTTTCTCGCCGGGCTTACCGAGGAGACTGCGTCGGGGCCCTGGCGGATGACCCACACGGGACGCGAAGTCTTCACCCTCCCCAGGCTCGCTGCGTTCCGGCGGCTGCTGCTCAACCACACGTACCACCATCGCGGCCAACTCACGGTGTATCTGCGGCTACTCGATGTGTTGGTCCCGGCGGTCTACGGGCGGAGCGCCGACGAGGACGGCTTCGCCGCCGCGGCCGAGCGCGGAGGCATGCGGATCGGCTAGCCGACGTTCTACTTCACTCCACAACGTTTGAGGAAATCGAGCACTCCGACCATCCACGACGATACGTACTTCGGATCGCGCGCGAAACAGACGTGGGCGTCGGCGCCACAGGTGAGCACCACACCGCCTTCGATCACGTTCGGGAAGATCGTCGATTGGTACTGATGCCCAGTCACGCCGGCGCCGAAGCCGAGCTCGATCACCGGATCGCGGTCAACGTCGTTGTGCGGCTCGGCAAGGAAGAGTGGCGCCTTGGCGTTCTGGGAGGCGCCGATCAGCGACTCCTGGAGCGCACAGTTGCCACACCAGCTCTCAGAGCCCGGCGCGATCGTGACCGCGGCCTTGTGCTCGCTAAACAGGCTGTTGTACTCCACCGTGACGATGCCGCCGAGCGAGTGCCCCATCACCGCGATCTTCGCCGGGTTCACCTTCGGTCGCGCGGCGAGATAGTTGAAGGCGGCGCGCACGTCGCGCTTCGCCTCGTCGACCAGATCGGCGGTGCTGCACACCTGAAACGGAACCGTCGTGCCGAGTGCGCAGGGCAGACCGTCGTGGATCTGCCGGGCGACGAGATCGTCGATGTAGAGGCCGGTCGACGGTTGGTAGCCCCGTCGGTTGGGCTCGAAGACCACGTAGCCCGCCGCGAGGAGCGTGCTCTTGACGGTGGCGAATGACTCCGGCGTGTGCGGGCACGCGGGATTCGAGTCGCCGCATTTCGACGAGCCATGGTTCAGCAGCACCGCCGGGAAGGGCCCGGCCCCGCTCGGCGTATAGAGGTCGCCCTCGAGGCGGAGGTTGCACTGTTTGTGGTGCGTGGCCGTGTTCAGCTCGCAACTCGCCCTCGGGTCGGCGCAGCCGCCGTCGGCGAGACAGGCCGAAAGATTGTTCTTCAATTGGTAGATCACGTGCGCGCGGGTCGACTCGGCAGGCAAGGTCCCGTTGGGGCAGGGCGGAGGCACCGACCCACATTCGGTGGTTTGGCAGGTCGCTGGGTCCTCGGGCACGCACTGACCGGCCTGCACCCCGGCGGTCCCCACTAGGATCGCCAGCCCTGCGGCGGTCAACAGTCTCTTCGTCGTATTCATGATCGTCCTTTCGAGAATGGCGCGCGGAACACTCGGCCCTTCATCAGACGCGGAGATCGCGGTGAACCGGGCTCACACTCGCGGCTCCCGGTATGATCCCTGGGTAGGCAACCGCGAGGAGGGATCGCATGCGTTTTCGCAGAACGGGTTGGAGCTTGGGTGCGGCGCTGATCGTCGTCGCCCTGGCGTCGGCCGGACCGGGCCGCGCCGAAGACGTCGCCGCGGGGCTGACCGTCGGAATTCAGGTTGGCGAGAGGGCGCCTGACTTCGCCCTCGAGGGCCAGACCGGGAGCCAGGTCCGCCTGGCCGATCTGCTGAAGAAGGGACCGGTGGCGGTCGTTTTCAGTCGATCCGTAGCTTGGTGACCGTTCTGTCAAGCGCAGCTGGTCCAGCTGCAACGCGAAACTCAACGCATCACGGCCGCGGTCCCCGGCCTGCAGATCGTGGTCATCACGTATGACACACCAGAGAAGATCCGTACCTTCACGACGGGTCAGAAAATCGATATACCGGTCTTGTCCGACCCGGGCAGCCGCACCATCCGCGCCTACGGCGTTCTCAAAGAGGACGAGCCGAAGGACAGCGAGACGTATGGCATTCCGTATCCCGGTACCTTCGTGGTCGACACCAGCGGCACCGTGCGACAGCGACTCTTTCTCGAGGGCTACCGCGTTCGCCACTCGGTCGACGCGCTGATCGCGGCGGCCCGCGCGCTCGGGCCGCCACTTACGAAGAACTGAAGCCGAACGGTCCCCGGCGGTCGATCGGTCGGTCGAACCGCCGGAGGCAGTCCGGCGCTGCCAGAGGACGGTGGCAATCGTCGCCCCTGTTGACTCACCCCCTCCCGGCGCGAAAGAATCCACAGCACATCAGGAGAGGCCCGCAGCTTGGGCCCGGCAACCTGGGGTCGGACGCCCAAGGTGCCATCCCGACCCGACAGTCGGCGGGGATGTGGCCGGAGCGGCGCTTGCGAGCGTCGTCCGCGGCAACGAAACGTCTGGGGCTACCCGCTCACCTGATGCCAAGTTGCAACGCATCCGGTCAGCGGGTTTTTCATTTTACGGTCACGGAGAATGTTCATGCCTCAAGCCAGCTCTGCACCCACGGCAACCAGCCTCGCCCACGCTCAGGGCGTATCGCTCTTCACCTCGGAATCGGTCAGCGAGGGCCATCCGGACAAGGTATGCGATCTGATCGCCGACTCGATTCTCGATGCCTATCTCGAACACGACAAGGATTCGCGCGTCGCCTGCGAGGTGCTGTGCAAGGACCGCATGGTGGTCCTGGCCGGCGAGATCGGCACCAAGGTCGGCGCTGGCGTGGTTGACCACGACACCATCGCGCGCGCCGCGATTCGCGCCATCGGCTACACCGATCCCGAAGAGCCCTTCCACTCCGACGGGGTCGAGGTCCTCGACATGCTGTCGTCGCAATCGATGGAGATCGCCAAGGCGGTGGTGAACAATCAGGACCAGGGCGCCGGCGACCAGGGCATCATGTTCGGCTACGCCAGCGACGAGACCGCGGAGCTCATGCCGCTGCCCATCCTGCTCGCGCACAAACTGGCGCGCCAACTCGCCGACGATCGCCGGGCAGGCAAGCACGCCTGGCTGCGACCGGACTCGAAGACCCAAGTGACGGTGCGCTACGAAGGCAACACGCCGGTGGCGGTGACCCACGTGGTGGTTTCGACCCAGCACGCGGCTTCCGCAAAGCACTCCGAGATCGTCGACTACGTGCGCCGCGACCTCGCGCCGCGGACCCTCGGCGAGTGGAATCGCGACGGCATCGAGTTCGTGATCAATCCCTCGGGGAGCTTCGTGCTCGGCGGCCCGTCGGCCGACTGCGGCGTCACCGGCCGGAAGATCATCGTCGACACTTACGGCGGTGCGGCGCGCCACGGCGGCGGCGCCTTCAGCGGCAAGGATGCCTCCAAAGTCGATCGGAGCGGCGCCTACTTCGGCCGCTTCGTGACCCGCCAACTGGTGAAGGCCGGCCTCGCCAAGCGGGCCGAGATCCAGGTGGCCTATGCGATCGGCGTTGCCAAGCCGCTCGCCGTGCGCGTCGAAACCTTCGGCACCGGCGATCCCGCCGCGGCCGAGGAGTTCGTGGCGGGCTTCGACTTCCGCCCGGGCGCGATCATCGAGCGTCTCGGGCTGCGCTCGCCGATCTACCGTAGGACCACCAACTACGGCCACTTCGGGCGCCCCGAGCTGCCCTGGGAGAAGTAGGCGGCAAGGGAGGCGGCAGCCTCCCCTGAGTGCCCGCACTCGGCGTGGCGATCAGCGGATCGGTACGTCGAGCGACGCCTGCTCAGCAAAGCCGGCGACGCGAGCCGTGACTCGCGCCGTTCCCTTCACGCCGGTGCCCCGCAGGATCGTCGATGCGATCGCGGTTTCCTGCACGTTCGACCGGTCGACATCGAGCTTGCCGAGCGAAGTCGTGAACAGCACCTCGGTCCCGATCGCGACCGGCTGACCGCCGGGCAATATCGCTAACAGTGAGATGAGGGTGTTCCCGTTCGGCGTGATCGCCTCGGGAGCGGCGCGCAGCGTCAGCGCCAGACCCTGCCCGATCTGCACGTCGAGACTTGCCGAGGCGCCGTCGGCCGTTGCGGTCACCGTCGCCTTGCCACGCCCGTTGTTGCCGAGCAGCGTCGCCGTCGCCTGACCCAGAGTGTCGGTGACCGGCAGGGTGTTGTCGAGACGTCCGAGAGTCGTCGCCAGGCGAACTTGCACGCCGGCGCCCACCGGTCCGCCGTTGGCATCCCGCACCGAGACCAGGACGGTCGCGCGGCCATCGCCGGCGATCGCGGCCGGAATCGACTGCAGGCTAACCTGAGAGTCGACGATGCGAACGTCGGCTCGCGCGGGCTCGACCGCCTCGGCGGTCGTTGCAGTCATCGTCGCAATGCCGACGCGGCCGTCACCCGCGAGCTGCACATGCGCCGCGCCGCGGGCGTCAGTCCGCGGCGCCGGATCGCTCAGTCGCCCGAGCGTGGTGGTGAGCTGCACCACCGTGCCGACCGGCGTCGCCTGGCCGTCGAGCCGGCTCACTACCGCGAACACCTCGCTCGTGCCGGTGGTCGAGATCGTCGCAGGCTCGGTGCGCAACGAAACACTCACCCCGATGCCGATGCGGAGGGTCGCTTCGGCGTTGACCGATCCGAGATGCGCGCGCACCGTCCCCATGCCGGTGCGTCCATCTCCGCGCAGCAGCGTCGATGCGCGGCCGTCCGTTCCGGTGATCAGCGACGCCGCAGCCAAGACTCCGAGCGACGTCTCGAGCGTCACGGTGGCGTTCGCGAGCACGCTGCCGTCGGCGTTGCGCGTCGAGACCGCCACCTCGGCAGTGCCGCTCAACCCAAGGGCTGACGGGCTGAGCGCCAGGGTCAAGATCGGGCTCGCCGGCGCCGTCGGGCCGCCGCCTGTGCCGCCGCTGCCGCCGCAGCTGGCGAGAAAGAGCAGACTCGAACCCAAGGTCAACGTCGCGATACGCATCGCGGCGAGTCTAGTGCAGAGCCTTGCGCGCTCTGCAGGCCAAGGGATCAGCTGCGCTGGTCTGCCGCAAACGGCCGGTGGCCCAGCTCGAGACGCCCGATCACCCACCCTCCACAACCGCGCTAGACTCGAAAACCCGAACATCGCCGTCGACCGGAGACGACCCGCCATGCTCAAGCTCAGCCCCGCGATCGCGCTATCGCTCACCTTGCTCACTTCGATTCCGCTCGCCGCGGCGACCAACAAACCATCCCTCCACGGCCGCCACTGGATGGCGATCACCGGCAAGCCGCTCGCGGCTACGGCCGGAGCCAAGATCTTCGACCAGGGCGGCAACGCCGTCGACGCCGCGTGCGCGATGCTCGCCGCGACGACAACCATGTGGGACACGCTGAGTTGGGGTGGCGAGACCCAGGCGCTGATCTGGCACCCCGGCCTGAAGAAGGTCATCGCGATCAACGCCCTCGGCGTGGCACCGACGGGCGCGACGCCCGAGTTCTACAAGGGCAAGGGAATGAAGTACCCGCCCGAGTTCGGGCCGCTCGCCGCGGTCACTCCTGGCACTCCGGGCGGCTTGATGGTCATGCTCGCCGAGTACGGCAAGCTCTCCCTCGCCGAGGTGTTGAAGCCGGCGATCGAGATGGCGGACGGCTACGCCATCGAGGCGCAGCTCGCATCGACCATCGAGCACCAGAAGTCCCACATCAAGGAATGGCCGGATTCGAAGCGCATCATGCTCCCCCACCTTGGGGAAGCGTGGGAAGCGCCGCATCCCGGCGAAATCTTTCGCCAACCCGACCTCGCCGCGACGCTACGCAAGCTGGTCGAAACCGAAGCCGCGGCGCGCCAGGCGGGAAAGAGCAGGAAGGACGCGATCCTCGCCGCCAACGATCGCTTCTACCAGGGCGACATCGCCGCCGAGTTGGTGCGCTCGGTGCGGGAACAAGGCGGCCTGTTCACCCTCGACGATCTCAAGAACTGGAGAGTGAAGATCGAAGAGCCGCTGTCGACCGACTATCGCGGCATCAAGGTCTACAAGCTCGACGTCTGGACGCAGGGCCCCGCGATGCTGCAGGCGCTTAACATCTTGGAGCCGCTCGACCTCCAGGCGATGGGCTTCGATAGCGCGCGCTACATCCACGCCGTGACCCAGGCCATGCACCTCGCGTTCGCCGATCGCGATTTCTACTACGGCGATCCGGCATTTCAGCCCGAGGAGCCCAAGCTCGGCCTGCTCTCGAAGGAATATGCGCGGTCGCGGCTGAAGGAAATCGACTGGTCGAAGAACCGCACCGACATCGGCCCCGGCGATCCCTATCCATTCCAACGGGCAGTGAATCCGTTCGCGGATCTGCTCAAGGCCTGGAACACTCCGACCGGACCCGGTGGCAAGCCGCAGTGGCAGGTCTCGCAGCTCGAGGGTCAAGCCCAGCGCGATTTCGTCGACACCTTCACCAGCGGCACCACGTCGATCGAAGCCGCGGACGCCGAGGGCTGGGTCGTCTCGGTGACCCCGAGCGGCGGCTGGGTGCCGGGGGTCATCGCCGGCAAGACCGGCATCGGATTGTCGCAGCGCATGCAGAGCTTCGTGCTCGAGGCGAAGGACGGCCCGTACAATGTCCTCGAGCCCGGCAAACGCCCGCGCGTCACCCTCACCCCCAGCTTGGCGGTCAAGGACGGCAAGCCCTGGCTCGCCTTCGCCGTCCAGGGCGGCGACACGCAGGACCAGAATCTGCTGCAGTTCTTCCTCGACGTGGTCGAGTTCGGCATGACACCGCAGGAAGCCACAGAAGCGGCGAACGTCAACAGCTATCAGATGCGAAGCTCGTTCGGCGATCACAAGAGCGAGCCCGGTCGTCTGACCGTGAGCGAGAAGCTGCCGGACTGGGTGCGCTCGGAGCTTCGCAAGATGGGCTACAAGCTCGACTTCGACGACAAGACCTCGGGACCGATCAACGCCATACTGATCGACCCGCAGTACGGCACCTTCTGGGGCGGATCCTCCGACTACGGCGAGGACTACGGCATCGCCTGGTGACTGGGATGCGAGTTGCAGGTTGACCTGAATGGCTGCCTACTGCGAGAATCTGCCCCGCCCGGACCGGTTCGTCCAGGCGCCACCTCTAGCCCAGGTAGCTCAGTTGGTAGAGCACGGCACTGAAAATGCCGGTGTCGGCGGTTCAAGTCCGCCCCTGGGCACCATTCCTTCCCCACTGTCTATCGTCTGTTGACGCGCATCGACCCCGCAATTCAGCCGTTCAGCCCCACGGGTCGATCGTCGCCCGAGCGTCCGCTGTATCCTCGCCCCCGCTAGTTCCAGGGTCGCCCCCACTAAGTAGCCAAAGAATCCAGTCCATACCGACTCCGCCCGGGGGCGAGCGAGTGTCCCAGCCTGAATGGCGGGCACGTCGCCCCTCACCCAGGTAGCTGCCTCAGATGGTCGAAAGCCTGACAACCGATATGGAACATTTCGCTTCACAGGTTCTGGCTTGCTTCGACAGCGATCGGCCGATCTCCGTGGCCGCCCTCGCCCACGTCCTCGACTGCACCGCATGCAAGACCGCGGTCTCGCAGCATCGGTTGCTCGCAACAACCCCAACGGACAAGGTCGCCGTTCGAATCCCGGAGCTGAGAAGTCAGGTCGAGAGCACGCGGGCAGCGGCCGCAGCGACAGTGGCAGGACTGCGCGACAAGCCTCTCGAGGGGGCGCTCCGTGTCCTGACGGCTAGTCCTGCGCTCGTGGACTGTTTGATTTCAGAGGTAGACGAACTCGCCGGCGGAAGTCTCGAGCGACGCCACGCCCTCGCTGGGTTGGCCGTCGACCTGGCTGAGCAGCTTCCGAGCAACCCTCAAGGCTCCGATGCTCGGGCGCTCGCCCACGCCACCTGGTCGAGGACGCTCCGGCTCCTCGGCGACTTCCCCGCTGCCGCCGAGCACATGCAGATCGCGCAGCGCATGCGGGCGCGCGGCGGCGATCGCTCGGTCGGAGCCCGGATCGAGGCCATGCACGCATCGCTGCTCATCGACTCAGGCGATTTCGCAGAGGCGATCGAGCGCGTGACCACGGCCGAACGCCTGGCGGCAGCCGGCCCTGGCGACGACATGCCGATCATTCTGGCCACCAAGGGTCGCGTCCTGACCGAGGTCGGCCGGATCCGCGAGGCGAACGAGACGAACTTCAAGCTTCTCTGCTCGATCGACGCCGACGCCCAGCCGCGGCTGGCGCTCACTGCGCTCCACAACCTGGCTCTTGGCTACATCGAGACCGGCGAGCTCGACCAGGCTGAGGCGATGCTAAACGGGGCGGCCACTTCCTATTCGATTTTCGGCGAGCGCGATCGCGTTCGCCTGCAGTGGGCCCGCGCACGCCTCGAGTTGCTGAGAGATCACCTCGAGAACGCCGAGCGCCTGTATGTGGAGACCATGAAGGCCTTCCTGGCCGAGGACTCGGACGCGGATGCCGCCTATTGCAGTCTCGAGCTGGCCACGATCTACGCCCGCCAGAACCGCCAAGACGATCTCATTGCGCTGATGGTCACGATGCTCCCCGTTTTCACCTCGAAGCGCATCCACCGGGATGCCATGGCTGCACTGCTCACTCTGCGTCGAGCGGTCGAGGCGAAACAGGCTACGGCGGAACTGGTCGACCGGACGAAGAGGGCCTTCGACCTCGCGCTGCGAAAGCCGCCGCGGTCACACGCGAAGATCTGACCGCGTCGCCGGCGCGCCTCCGCGCGACGGTCAACCCACAGGCATCGACCCGTTGGGCGCCGGAGTGACCACGCTCAACCAGAAGTTCTCGAGGTGCCCGACGATCTCCTCGAACTCCTTGGCCCCTACCGGCTTCACGATGTAGCAATTCGCGTGCAGGTCATAGGCATGCGACAAGTCGGCTTCCGCCTTCGATCCCGACAGGACGACCACGGGTATTCGTCGAAGGCTGGAATCGGCCTTGATGGCGGCCAAAACCTCTGCCCCGTTCATCCGCGGCAGGTTGAGGTCCAAGAGAATCAGATCTGGCCGCACGGCGTCGGTGAATTTCCCGCGCTTGTGCAGGTAGTCCATCGCGTCAACCCCGTCGCCAACTGAGGTGAGCGCGAGATGCATCTTCGCTCGCTTGATCGCCATCCTCGTAAGGAGGACATCGCCCTCGTTGTCTTCGACCATCAGAATCTGCGCGATCTTCATGAGTTCCCTTCCTTCCCGCCCCGACGGCCTACCTCCGCACGGAGATGCGATAGTACGCCCGGCTCTGCAAAAAGATCCGTTTAAAACGCCCGCCGCGGCGGCGATGCTCGGGGACGAGCCTGGTCCCTACTCCGCCGCCGAGCTTGCCGAGGCTCCATCCAATCCCGATCAACGCCAGACCACCGGCCTGGCCCAGAGGACGTAGATCCCGGGCCAAGCGCTCGTTTCCGGGTGTGGCGTCGTTTTGAAAACGATCGTGCACGGAAGAATCGGCGCCTGCGGCGACGGCGACTGAAGCCAGGCCCAAGCCGAGGCTTCGCCAGCCCTTGCGATCGAGGGTGCGCGGTAGACGGATCAACGCCTGCAGATCCAGACCGAGTGTGCGCGCAACCCCGGTCGGACGCTTTGTCCGGGCCGCCGCGACCGAAAACCGTCGGAGAAACCTGGGCCTGCGAAGCCGAGCCGCGCAGGAGGCCGAGTAGAACGACGGCGATCGCCACATTGGAACGCGATTCGGCGCTCATGCGAGGACTCTAGCCATCGCTTCATGAAGAAACGCTGAGGGCCGTGTCGGACAAACCCCTACGTCGTGCGGGAGGACCCTTGGCGGCGGCCATGGGCCAGCCCTCCTCGATCGCTACTCTGTCACTCGCTGAACGACCGCTGAGGAGGCTGGCCCAGACCGTACCAACCGTCGAGACTTCGAAAGCCTAGGCGCTGGGCTTGTGCATCAACTTCGCGTGCCCGGCTTCAAGCTCGGCCTTGCTGAGGGAGCCGTCCTTGTCGGTGTCCATCGCATCGAACATCGACCGCGCTCCTGCCGCGTGCTCGGCCGCGGTGAGCACGCCGTCGCCATCGGTGTCGATGACCTTGATCTTGTCGGCCGATGACATCTCGGAATGGCTGCTCTTCATGCCCATGCGCTTGGCGTGAGCGGCATCCATCTCCGCCGCGGTCACCTTGCCGTCGTGGTCCGCATCCATGGCGTCGAACATCTTCTTGGCGCCGGCAGCGTGCTCGTCGGCCGAGATCTTGCCGTCGCCGTTGGTATCCATCGACTGGAACTCGGCCGCCGCGTCGTGAGCGAGGGTGGCGGAAGCGAAGGCGAGGCCGCAGGCCAAGGTCATGCCGCACAACGTGCCAATTCGTGACTTGTTCATTCGTACCTCCTTTGCCAGAGTCATTTCGGGAGAGCCGTCCCCCGCCCCGGATTTTGCAGGGGCTGTGCCAGGGGCCGGCGTATGGCGAGAAGAACCGCTGCCGTCCAGCTCGGCACCAGATCCAGCCCCGGGATGAGCTCGACGGCGAAAGCGGGCAGAAACGACCAGTGCCAGCCCATCACGGCGATCAGGCTGACCCCAGCAGCGAGATCGAGAACGTCGTCCACCGGCGATGCGAGGCCGGGCGCGAACAGAGGAAACGCGACGATTTGCAGAAAATCGACCGCCAACGCGATGGCGAGGGCGAGGCGGTGGCGAGGGCTGAGCGACGAAATCGTCGATTTAAGGGCCGTCAGGCGACCGATCCGCGTATGGATAAGTGTCCCGTCTAGAGCGCTCGGCATGTAGAAGGAAGCCTGCACGCCGGGTGCCAAGACCTCTCCCGGGCACTCTTTGTAGAAAAGTGGCGAGGCCTCGCTAGTGCACCGGCCCGTGGGCAGGCTGCTCTTCGCTCTCGAACGCGTGGGACACCACGAAACTGTAGGCCGCGACTCGATCGGACTCGGACTCCGAGATGAGATCGAAGACGAATTCGCCCGCGCTGTCGCCGGTGGTCGCCTCGACGTACGTCACCAGCTCCGGCTGCACCACGATTTCGCCGACCAGGCGCTTGCCGCGCACCAGTTGGACGAGGAATTCGGCCGGGGTCTGATCGTCGAACACCCAGTGGAGGTCGTCGTCGTCGAACAGCGAGGTCTCTGGGGTCCCGACTCGGACCAGGCAGTTGGGATGGCTTACCACCCAATTCCAGAAGGTTTCGAAAGGCATCGTTTGCGCGTCCATTGGACGCCGAAGACTATCTCAGCGGCGGGATCCCTCTGGGCGATCAGGTTCATCAGCACAACGGGGCCAGCCCCGGCAACGCGGCGCGTTCGATCCGGCAGCGAATTCTGCCTTGCCGCTCGGCGATCTCGAGCAGTCGATTGCCGCTCTGCTCGCACCACGCCGGGATGTCGATCAGCATCTCGGGATCGGTGCCGACGACTTCCAGGACTTCGCCGAGCTCTAGAGCGGAGAGCGCGCGGGCGGTCATCAGCACGGGCACCGGGCAGAGCAGGCCGGCAACGTCGAGTCGGTGATCGCGAGGTGTTTGCATCGTGCTCGAAGGCTGGGGTCGCGGATAGAATGCCATGGATGCCGCCACCGCGAAGACTCCGAGATCGGCGCCGCCTGCTTGCGGCCGGTCTTGGCCTCGCGCTCGGCGCGGCGCTCCAAACGCCATCCTTCGCCTGGACACCGACCAGCCAGCTCGAAATCGCCGCCGAAGCCGCGCGACTGGCGCCGCCGGATCTCGCGCGGCAGCTCCTGCGCCACGAAGACCGCTTCCGCCGCGGAGTGGTCGACGCATTTCACGAACGCGACGCGATGCGACACATGAAGAATTCGGACGGCAGCGGTACCCTCGATCGCGTCATCGTCGAGGAGGCCGACCACGCGGTGGAGATGATTCGCCGCCACCAACCGTTCGCCGACATCGCCTATCAGCTCGGCCGCGTGTCGCACTTCGTCGCCGACGCCGACAACCCGTTGAATGCTTCGCAGGCCGATCCCATCGAAGGCACCTACTTCGCCGACTACCTGTTCTACATGCAGGCCGTCGAGGGGCGCTTCGCGCGCGTCTTCTATGGCGCCGACCAAGCGCTGGCGCGTGCACCGGGCCGGGCCAGCCTGCAGGTTTTCGTGAACCATGTGCTGAACCGCTCGCGCCTGCTCTACCCCTTGATCGGTGCCGAGTATCGCCGGGTCGACCAAGTGAACGGGCAGGCGTTGTTTGACGACCGTTCGACGGCCTTTGCCGTCGCAGCTCTCTCTTTCAGCCATGCGCTCACTGACTCTGCGGCCGTCCTGCGCGACATCTGGCTACGCTCCGGCGGCGGCGATCTCCGCGGCCGCAGTGCGATCGAAGCCCAGCGTTTGCTCGTGCTGCCGCCGCGGACCCTCTCGGCTGGCTGACCTACCGAATTCTCGAGACGTATCCTGGAGCTTTCGATGACCGCAACCCGCCGCGCCCTGCTCTCCGTCTCCGACAAGTCCGGGCTGCTCGAGCTCGCCCGCGGCCTCAGGGAGCGCGGTTTCGAAATCGTTTCGACGGGCGGCACCGCGAAGCATCTCGAAACCAGCGGCGTCGTCGTGACCACGGTGGCCAAGGTCACGGGCTCGCCGCAGATTCTCGACGGCCGCGTCAAGACCTTGCACCCGAAGATCCATGGCGGGATCCTCGCCGACCGCGGCAAGACCTCGCACCTCGAGGAGCTGCGCACGCAGGGCATCACGCCGATCGACCTGGTGGTGGTCAATCTCTATCCGTTTCGAGAGACCCTGAGCAAGCCTGAGTCCACTCCCGCCGAGATCGTCGAGATGATCGACATCGGTGGACCCACCATGGTGCGCGCGGCGGCGAAGAATCACGCGGCGGTCACGATCGTGGTCGACCCCGCGGACTATGCCGAGGTCCTCGCGACGCTCGACTCCGGCGATGACGATGCGTTGGCGCGTCTGCGCCGGCGCCTGGCCGCCAAGGCATTTCGCCACACGGCCGATTACGACGCCGCGATCGCCGCCTGGTTCAAAAACGAGGTCGAAGCAACCGGCGCAACGTCGGCGGAACCCGCGGCACCGTTCCCGTCGGCTCTCCATCTCGATCTCGAGCTCACGATGACGCCGCGCTACGGCGAGAACCCGCATCAACGATCGGCGGTCTATCGCGATCTCGAGGGCCCTGGCGTGCTCGGCGGCATGCGCCAGCTTCAGGGCAAGGAGCTCTCCTGGAACAACCTGCTCGACGCGGACGCGGCGCGCAAGCTGGTGGCGCTGTTCGACGAGCCCGCCGTCGTGATCGTGAAGCACAACAACCCCTGCGGCGTGGGGCGCGGCTCCACCTTGACGGAGGCCTACGCCCGAGCGTTCGCGAGCGATCCGGTCTCGGCGTTCGGTTCGATCGTAGCGCTCAATCGTCCGGCCGATCGCGCCTTCGCCGACGCGATGGCCGAGCTCTTCGTCGAGGTACTGGTCGCGCCAGAGTTCGACCCCGCGGCACTCGAGAAGTTCGGCGCCAAGAAGATGCTGCGCGTGCTGACTTGCCCGATGTACAGGCCCGTGGCGGGCGAATTCGAGTTGCGCGCGATCGACGGCGGATTCCTCGCGCAGGACCCGGACGCCTATACCGACAATGAAGCCGATTGGACCTGCCCCACCCGGCGCCAGCCCACCGCCGAGCAGCGGCGCGCACTGTCGTTCGCCTGGCGCGTGAGCCGCTACGTCAAGTCGAATGCGATCGTGCTGACCAACGGCGATCAGACGGTGGGCGTGGGTGCCGGGCAGATGAGCCGGGTGGATTCCTGCCGGCTGGCCATCCAGAAGGCGCAACTACCGGTGGCCGGAACCGTCGCCGCATCGGATGCCTTCTTTCCTTTCCGCGACGGTCTCGACGTCCTGGCCGACGCCGGGGTCGCCGCGATCGCTCATCCGGGCGGCAGCAAGCGCGACGACGAGGTGATCGCCGCGGCCGACGAGCGCGAAATCGCCTTGGTCGTCACCGGCATCCGCCACTTCAGGCATTGAGGGAAACCGCATGCGCCGATTCGCTTTCGCCCTCGCCTCCGCCATCCTCGTGTTGCCGCTCGGCGCTGGCGCTGCCGACCGCACTGCCTGGGCAATGCTCGAGTCGCTGCGTGCCGGCCTGGCGGCGGAAGGCCGTCTAAGCGCGGATTTCACCCAGGTCTACACGCCGGCTGGATTCTCGACTGGCGAGATCGCCACCGGCCGGCTCGCGCTCTCGCTTCCCGACTGCCTCCGATGGGACTACTTCAGTCCCGACACGAAGAGCTTTCTGCTCTGCAGTCAGGACGCTTACGCCTGGACGGAGGGCGACATCGAGGGGCGCCATCAGCGCGTCGAGGCCCGCGACGAGCCCGGGCTCGATCTCCTGCTGCTCCCCATGGACCATCTGCGCCAACGCTACGACGCCACGATCAAGAGCACCTCCGCCGGCGCGACCATCATCTTGGTGCCGCGCAGCGACCCGGCGACCAAGAAGAATGCCTCGCCGCTCCAGGCGACGATCGAGCTCGACCCGACCGGGAAGCGTCTCTTGAGCCTGAGCTACTTCGACCGCGACAACAACCGCACCCAGTTCACCATCGCCGGCTACAAGCCAATCTCCGATCGCAAGCTGTTCCTGCCGCCGGAGGCCCTGCGCTGGCACGAGGATTGACCCTGGGGCCAGTCCGGGCCGAGGCGCGATAGTCTTCACTGCACATGGCCAACGACAACTCATTCGACATCGTCTCGGAAATCGATTTCCAGGAGGTCCGCAACGCCGTGGCGCAGGCGGAGAAGGAAATCGCCACCCGCTACGACCTCAAGCGAGCCAACGCCGAACTCAAATTCGACGGCGAAGCGATCGAGCTCGAGGTCTCCGACGAGTTCACCCTCGGCCAGGCGCTCGAGGTCGTGAAGACCAAATTGGTTCGGCGCGGCGTGCAGTTGAAATCCCTGCGCTACGGCAAGATCGAACCTGCCACGGCCGGCCGGGCCCGACAGAAGATCACCCTGCAGAATGGAATTCCGCAGGAGACCGCGAAGAAGATCGTGGCCGAGATCAAGACCCTCAAGCTCAAGGTGCAGGCCTCCATTCAGTCCGACACCGTGCGCGTGGCGGGCAAGAAACGCGACGATCTGCAGGAGGCGATGACTGCGCTCCGCGGACTCGACCTCGACGTTCCGATCTCGTTCACCAACTACCGGTCGAGCTGAGCCAATATGCCCCCCCTGATTTGGACACCCCGCCTCCTCACCGCCCTTTTGCTCGCCGGGGGGCTCGTGCTGGCTCGATCCGCTCACGCGGGTATGCCGTACCACGACGGCGACAAGCTGACCGTGACCGGCATCGTCACCGACGCCGCGGGCCACCCGGTCGAAGGCGCGACGGTGGTGCTGGAGGCCTCGCGGGCCAGCTTCGACGTGCGCAGCTTTAGCCGCGCCAAGCACGACACCGACCGCACCTCCGCGATGACCGACGCGCGTGGTCAGTATTCGCTGGCTTGGACCTGGGCCGGCTACTACAACCACTTCGACCTGCTGATCGGAATGCCCTACCGCCGCCTCCAGGAGGGCGTCGCCAAGGCAGCCTTTCTGCAGATCGATGCGCAGGATCTGACCCCGCGCTTCAAGGGTGGGAGCCCGATCGTCGCCGCCGTCACCGTGCACGACACCGCGCCGTTGGAAGCGCTGCGGGGTTTCCTCTCGGGCCTGGCCCGCCCCGACCAGACCGCGGTCTACGAGGCCATGGGGAGGCCGGACCAGGTCGACCGTTTGATCCTGGCGGGCGGAAACGAAGAGACCTGGTGGTACTTCGAGGCCGGCAAGTCCTACCGCTTCCGCGATGGGAAACAGCTCGACGTGACCGCCTTCGACCCGGTGCGGCGTTTCTGAATTAATGATTTAATCGCTTTGCCGGTGCCCGACGTGACTACCCAGCCCCTCGCCCGACCCCGCCCCGGGGACCCTCCGGCGGTTTCTCGCTTCCTCGACTTGGTGGCGGGGAAGCTCGTGGCCACGGAAGCCGTCTTGCGGCGCCGCTTCGAGTCTGACGTCCCGTTCATCCACAGCGCCGGCGAGTACATCGCGGCGGCCGGCGGAAAACGAATGCGCCCGGCGCTGCTGCTGCTCTCGGCCCGGCTGCTCGGGCACGACAGCGACGAAGAAGTCACCTACGCCGCGGTCGTCGAATTCATCCACTCCGCCACCCTGATCCACGACGACATCATCGATCACGCCTCGCTGCGCCGCGGCAAGCGGACCGTCAACCGGGTCTGGGGCAACAGCATGACGGTGTTGCTTGGCGACTGGATCTACACCACCGCCATGCGAATGGCGCTAGAGCACGACAATCTCGAGGTCATCAAGCGGCTCTGCGACGCCACCCTGCGCATGACCGAGGGCGAGCTCCTCACCCTGGCGCGCCTGGGCGCCAACGACCTCACCAAGGATGAGTACTTCGCGATCATCGAGCGCAAGACGGCGCGGCTGTTCTCCGCCGCCTGCTCGATTCCGAGCTTGATCGCACCGGCCCGGCCGGATGCGGGACAGGCTCTGGCGCGGTATGGGATGGCGCTCGGCACCTGTTTCCAGCTGGTGGACGACCTGCTCGACTTCACCGCCCGGGAGAGCGAAATCGGGAAGCCTGTCCTCTCGGACCTGAAGGAAGGCAAGCTCACTCTGCCGCTCATCCTGCTCCTGCCGCGCGTCGACGCGAAGCGCCGGCGGAAGATCGACATGGTGCTCGAGGATCGCGAGTTCAACCGCGTCGAGCCTCGGGAAATCCTCGAGCTCGTGCACTCCGAAGGCACGCTGGAAGAGACCGAAGCGATGGCCGAACGGCTGGCGCTGGAAGCTCGCGAGCAGTTGGCGTTCTTCCCTCCCTCGGACGCCCGCGAGGCGCTCGAGTACGCGCCGGAGTTCGTCCTCCGGCGTCGTTCCTAGCGTCCCGTTTCCCCCTACTCGTCCGGACGATCGGATTCGACGGCGGGCTCGCCCGCAACGTCGCCCTCGCTGGGGCCGCGCCCAGCGATCTGCAAGCCTTCGAATCCATTCAGACGACGGCGGATCTCGTCTTCGACCGCGAGGCGAATCGGCGGTGAGCGCAGACCAAAAACCCCTCGGGGAGTGTCCGTCCCTCCGGCGTCCGGTGCGGTCGGGATCACCGCCGCGGCGCGCACGCCCTGGAGCCCCGCGACCAGCGCGAACCGGAAGCTGCGCGGCTTGACGTCGATCCAGTCGCGGTCGCCGTCGGCGGTCACGATGACCCGCTCGCTGCGATGTAGTCGCGGGTCGGGCACCCGATCGTCGAGAAAGAGCAGGGCTGCGCCGCGCTCGTTTCTGGCCAAACTCAGGCGCAGGAGGCCGGTGACCTGCCGGGGCCACTCGAAGAGCGTCATCTCTTGACTCGCGCCTTCGGACCCGGCGATCGAAATCGCGCGGGGGAGGCCGGCCACCGCCTCTCCCAGCCTGCGCTGAGTCGCTCGCGGCTCGCGCACAGGTCCAAGGGCGGACGCGCCCCAGCGGCCGGTCGGAGGTAGGCCCCAGACCACTGGCGCGATCCCATTCCCCAGCGGCTGCCAGCCTTCCAGGACTCCGGCTGGGGCGGGCATGAAGACTCGGCAACGCTCGCCGCTGGCGAGAATCTGCCGGCCATCGGCGAACAGGCTGGCGAGGAAGCCGCCCTCGCCGCGCGCGCTACGCAGGCGGACGAATAGGCGATTGCCTCCCGGCGCGAGCATCGACTGAACATCGTAGGCATCGAGCGGCGCGCCAGCCGCGAATCGTCCGGCACCGACCGCACGGCCATTGAGCGAGAGCACGTACTCTTCGTCGGCTCCAACGGCCAGCACCGCATGCTCGGGGATTTGACCGAGATCGAAGTCGCAGGCGAGATCGAAGGCCACCGCCTCGGCCCGGTCCCACCAGTCTCCGGGGGCCCAGATCCATCGCGCCTCTCGGGTCGGTGAAGCCAACATGGCGTTCGCGTACCTAGCCCCGCGCTCGACGCCCGCAAGAGAGAGCACGGCGAGGACCACCACCGTCCAACGCCACCCTCTCCGCCGAGCGCCAGGCGGCCCTCCGCGCTGGGTGGCGGTCAGTTCAGGGCGGTCCTTCACGGCGCGAAATGTAGCACGCGCCACGGCCGCGGATTGACGACTCACGGCCGCGCGCGGTATGGTCAATCGTGCACCCCACAACAGGAACCGACGAGCCAGTCCGCCGCGTCGTCGCAGCCATCCCTGCCCGCTACGGATCGACCCGCCTACCCGGCAAGCCCCTTCACCTGCTTGCCGGTCGACCGATGATCGAACACGTCTATGAGCGGACAGCCGCGGCCCCCGGGCTAGCGCGGGTGGTCGTACTCACCGACGACGAGCGCGTCGGGCGCGTGGTCGACGCATTTGGCGGCGAGTGGCAAATGACCCCCGAAACCTGCACCAGCGGCACCGATCGAATCGCCTGGGCAGCCCAGGACTGGGACGTGAGCGCCGTGCTCAACGTGCAGGGCGACGAGCCTCTGATCGACCCCGAAGCCGTCGGACACCTCGCCGCGCACATGCTGGCGCATCCTGAGGATCCCATCGGAACGCTGGCGGCGCCCGCCGAGGAGGGCGATCTGGCGGATCCGAACGCGGTGATGGTCGTGCTCGATCGCCGTGGCTACGCGCTCTATTTCAGCCGCGCCGGTATTCCATTTCCCCGCCAAGCCGGGGGCCCGGTGCCGCTAAAGCATCTCGGTATCTACGGCTATCAGAAGGAAGCTCTGCTCCGCTTCGCGGCGCTCGAGCCGACGCCGCTCGAACGCGGCGAATCGCTCGAACAGCTGCGCGCGTTGGAGAATGGCATGCCGATCCGAGTCCTCGCCGCCAGGCGCGCCTCGCTGAGCGTCGACACGCTGGCAGACGCCGAGCGGGTCGAGCGCGCGATGGATGTTGCCGCGTCGGGCAAAGGTCCAAACTGAGAATCGATTCCTCTCCATATCGTTCCATATCAGTCCATCGAGGAGGCCACGAGCATGGCGACAAAGTACATTTTCATCACGGGCGGCGTGGTCTCGTCCCTGGGCAAGGGGGTGGCCGCTTCATCGGTCGGCGCCATCCTCGAAGCCCGCGGCTTCTCCGTCACCTTGATGAAATTCGACCCCTACATCAACGTCGATCCCGGCACCATGTCACCGTACCAGCACGGCGAAGTCTTCGTCACCGACGACGGCGCCGAGACCGACCTCGACCTCGGGCACTACGAACGCTTTACCCACACCATCACCACCAAGCGGCACAACTACACCACCGGCAGGATCTACGAATCGGTCATCACCAAGGAACGGCGCGGCGACTATCTCGGCAAGACGGTGCAGGTCATCCCGCACATCACCGATGAGATCAAAGAGGCCATGCGCCGGGTTACCGACGGCCAGGACGTGGTCATCGTCGAGATCGGCGGCACGGTCGGCGACATCGAGTCGCTCCCCTTCCTCGAGGCCATCCGGCAGTTTCGCCTCGAGCTCGGGCGCAACAACGCGGCCAACATCCATCTCACGCTGGTCCCCTACATCGCCGCTGCGGAGGAGCTCAAGACGAAACCGACACAGCACTCGGTGCGCGAGCTGCGGGCGATCGGCATCTCGCCCGACATCCTGCTCTGCCGCGTCGATCGGCCCCTGCCCGACGATCAGAAGCGCAAGATCGGTCTGTTTTGCAACCTCGATCCCGATCACGTGATCGCGGCGCGCGACGTGCCGACGATCTACGAAGTGCCGCTGATGTTCACGCGCGAGAACCTGGACGAAATCCTGCTCGAGCAGCTCAACCTGCCGCGCTACGACCGCGACATGGCGCGCTGGGAACAGCTGGTGGCGCGGATCAAGAACCCCCGGCACCAGACGCGCATCGGCATCGTCGGCAAGTACGTCGAGCTTCCCGATTCCTACAAGAGCTTGAACGAGGCCTTGATCCACGGTGGCATCGCCAACGACTCCCGCGTCGAGCTGGTGTACATCAGTTCCGAGGAGATCGAGCGCGGCAGCTGGCCGCACGAGATGTTCGAGGTCGACGGCCTACTGGTCCCGATCGGCTTCGGCCAGCGCGGCACGGAAGGCAAGATCGCCGCCATCCGCTACGCCCGCGAGCACCGCGTGCCGTTCTTCGGCATCTGCCTGGGCATGCAGTGCATGACCATCGAGTACCTGCGCAACGTCTGCGGCGTTCGCGACGCGACCTCCACCGAGTTCGATCCCGAAACCAAGCAGCCGGCGATCTACAAGCTGCGCGATCTCCTGGGCATCGACGAAATGGGCGGCACGATGCGCCTCGGCGCTTACCCCTGCCGCCTGGTCGAGGGCACGTTGGCACGGGAGATCTACGGCGTCTCCGAGATCTCGGAGCGCCACCGTCATCGCTACGAAGTGAACCAGAAGTATCTCGACACCCTGCGCGGCCACGGCATGGTGGTCTCCGGCGCCAGCCCCGACGGGAAATTCATCGAAATGGTCGAGCTCCCGGGCCACCCGTGGTTCCTGGGCTGTCAGTTCCATCCCGAATACAAGTCGAAGCCCACCGATCCTCATCCGCTGTTCGTGTCGTTCATCAAGGCCGCGCTCGAGGAGCGCGCGCGTCGTGAGCAGCCCGAGCGCGCGCGCGAGCGGGTCGCCATCGGACCGAACGGGGAATTGGTCCAGGGGTGAGCGTGCGCCAGGTCGAGCTCGCGCCCGGCATCGCGGCCGGCGCCGACGATTTTCCCGTCATCGCGGGCCCGTGCGTCATCGAGAGCCCCGAGGCCGCGCTGGGCGCGGCGGAGATCGTGGCCGGCATCGGCCGACGCCTGGGCCTCAAGCTGATCTTCAAGGCCTCGTTCGACAAGGCCAACCGAAGCTCCATCCAGGGCTTCCGCGGGCCCGGTCTCGAGGAGGGTTTGCGCGTGCTCGGCGAGATCAAGCGCGCGGTGGGTTTACCCGTGCTCACCGACGTGCACGAGCCCGCACAATGCGCACCGGTCGCGGAAGTGTGCGACGTGTTGCAGATACCGGCGTTCCTATGCCGGCAGACCGACCTCATCCTCGCCGCCGCCCGCACCGGCCGGGCGCTCAATGTGAAGAAGGGTCAGTTCATGGCTCCCGACGAAATGCGCCGCGTGGTCGACAAGGCGCGCAGCGTGGGAAACGAGCGCGTCACGGTCACCGAGCGCGGCACGTCGTTCGGGTACCACAACCTGGTGGTCGACATGCGGTCGTTCGCGCTCATGCACCAGGACGGCATTCCGGTGATCTACGACGTGACCCATTCGCTGCAGCTCCCCGGCGCGGGCGCCGAGGAGACCGGTGGGGACCGGCGTTTCGCCTCTCCGCTCGCCCATGCCGCGGTCGCCGCCGGGGCCGATGGTCTTTTTCTGGAGGTGCACCCGGACCCGGACCACGCGCTGTCCGATCGCGCGACGCAGCTCGACCCGGTGCAGGCCGAGAGCCTTCTCGTTGCCCTCCTCAGGCTCCGCCGGGCGCTGCTCGGAGCTCGCCCGTGAGCCGCGCACCCCGATCGCCGCGAGACGTGGCCCGTGAAGTGCTCGAGATCGAAGCCGCGGCGATACGCGGCTTGCTGACCCAGCTCGACGAGTCCTTCGACCGCGCCGTCGAAATGATACGCGCCTGCACTGGGCGCGTGGTCTGCACCGGCATGGGCAAGAGCGGCCTAGTGTTGAAGAAGATCGCCGCGACCCTGGCCTCGACCGGGACGCCATCGTTCTTCCTCCACCCTGCCGAGGCGATCCATGGAGACCTCGGGATGCTGATGAGCGGCGACTTGGTTCTCGCGGCGTCGTACTCCGGCACCACCGAGGAGTTGGTCCGCCTGGTCGAGACCTTGAAGCGCCTCGGGCTTCCGCTGATCGCCATGACCGGCAATTCCTCCAGCCCACTGGCGCGACACGCTGACCTGCACCTGTCGGTGGCGATCGACAAGGAGGCCTGCCCGCTCAACCTGGCGCCGACCGCCTCCACCACCGCCACCTTGGCTCTGGGCGACGCCCTCGCCATGGCGCTCATCGAAGCGCGCGGCTTCACCGCTCAGGACTTCGCGCGCCTGCACCCGGGCGGCCAGCTCGGCAAGCAGTTGCTGCGCGTGCGAGAGCTGATGCATTCGGGCGACGATCTGCCGACGGTCGGCCCGGATACGCCGATGCGCGACGCGATCTACGAAATGTCGCGCCAGAAGCTTGGCATCACGGCCGTGGTCGACGAGGCTGGCCGGCTGCTGGGGTGCATCTCGGACGGCGACCTTCGACGACTGCTCGAGCATGATGATGCTCCGCTTGGCCATAGCGCCCGCCAATGCATGCGGACCGGTCCGCGAACCATCGATCCCGACGAGCTCGCCTCGGCGGCGCTCAAGACCATGGAGTCGCACCGCATCACGTCGCTGTTCGTGTGCGAGGGCGAGCGCTTGGTCGGCATTGTTCACCTCCACGATCTCTGGCGACTGGAGCTGTTCTAGAGATGACGCTCGGTCTCGAAGAGTTCACCGTGCGAGCGCGCCGGCTACGCTGGCTGCTCTGCGACGTGGACGGCGTCCTCACCGACGGGCGCCTCTACTATGGTGCCAACGGCGAGCCGATGGCCGCGTTCGACATCAAGGACGGCCTGGGGTTGAAACTCGCGCAGCTCGGCGGCCTGATGGTCGGTGTGCTCTCCGGGCGCACCTCTGCGGCAGTGGCAGCGCGCACGGCAGAGCTTCGTCTGGATGCCGCGGTGTTCGGGCGCATCGACAAGGGCGTCGCGCTCGCCGAGTTCTGCCTCACCCACGGCTGCGAGCTCGACGAGATCGCCTACTTGGGGGATGACCTGCCCGACTTACCCGCCCTGCGTCGTTGCGGTCTTGCCCTGGCCCCGAGCGATGCTGCTCCCGAGGTGCTCGCGGCCGCGCATCGCATCCTCGGCCGGCCGGGAGGGCGAGGCGCCGTGCGTGAGGCCGTGGAATCGATCCTGCGCGCGCGCGGTGACTGGGACCGCGTCGTGGCGCCGTTCGTCGCCGACTAGATCTCGCCAGCCAGCCGGGCTTCGCGCGCCAGCCGCCGAGACTTCTGCAGGCGCAGCAAGGCGGCGACTCCAACACCGAGCAAGTACAACGCCAGGGTCGGGAACGCGAAGACGCACATGTTGAAGACATCCGGCGTCGGAGTCAGGATCGCCGCCGCGGTGAAGATTCCCAGCACCGCCCAACGAAAGTGCCGCATGAGGAAACTCGGCGACACCACCCCGACCTGAGACAGGATCACGATGACCACGGGCATCTCGAACATGAGGCCGAGTCCCAGGATGACCGTCATCAAGAAACTGAAATAGCCCTCGGCCGTGATCACGGGCTGAAATTCGATTCCAACTCCGAGCAGGAACTGGCAAGCGAACGGGAACGCCACGTAGTACGCAAAGGCGCCGCCGGCGATGAAGAAAAATGTTCCGGCGATCACGAACGGAACCGCCCACCGGCGTTCGCGGGGATAGAGCCCGGGCGAAATGAAGCCCCAGATCTGCCAGAGGATGAACGGCGCCGCCGCGAACGCGCCGGCCAGCGCCGCCACCTTCATGTAGAGGATGAAGGGGTCGGTGATACCTAGGAAGGTGAGCTTGGTCCCGGCCGGAAGGAAGCGGTAGACCGGCACGGCAAGGAAATGAAAGATCTGCTGCGAGTATCCCCAACACACCAGGAACGCGGCCATGAAGAACACCAGCGTCCACATGATCCGCTTGCGCAGCTCCTCGAGATGCTCGAAGAGCGTCATACGCGGCAGCTCGTCCTCGCCCGATTCGGCTGGGCGCGGCATGCGGGGCATCAGCATGGGCTCAAGCGGGAGAGGTCGGAGGCGGAGGCTGAACGGTTTCCGAGGTTGCCTCGACGGCTGCCGGAGCGGGAGCTGCGGGGAGCGCCGTCGATTCACGGCTGACCGAGGCGGTGGGCGTCACGACCGGCGGTGTCTCGGCTTCATCCATCTCCCGCTCGATGGTGCGCTTCAGGTCGTTCGAAGCGCGACGAAACTCACCCAGGCCCCGGCCAATCGTGCGGCCGACTTCGGGCAACTTCTTGGGGCCGAATATCAACAGGGCAAGAATGAGTATGAAGAGCAGTTCGGGCGCACCTATATTCAAGGCATCCTCCGCCAAGCATGATTCCGCCGCAGCGTCCGGAAGTCAAGCAAGGCACGCCTCCGATGGTAGACTTTTCGGATGACTCGCTCGTGGCGAAACGCTGCCATCCTCCTCTTCGTCGTTTCGATCCCGCTCGGCGGTCTCATCGGAGACCGCCTTCTCGCGCTCACCGACGACACTCGCGACAGCCTGCACCTGTACACCGATTTGATCGTTCAGGCACGCGAGGCCTATGGCGTCGACGTGTCCTATCGCGACTTGGTGTACGCCTCGATCAACGGCATGCTCCGGACGCTCGATCCGCACACCAACTTCTTGACTCCCGAGGCGCTCGCCAACATGCGCGAGCATCAACAGAGCACGTACTTCGGGCTCGGCCTGCTGGTCGGGATCCGCAGCGGGCAGCTCACCGTCATCAGCCCGCTGGAAGGTTCGCCGGCGGCGCGCCAGGGTGTGCGCGCCGGGGACGTGATCTCGCTGATCGAGGGCGAGCCCAGCGAAAAGCTGAGCCTGGACGAGGCGGTGCAGCGTCTGAAGGGGCCCAAGGGCACGCAGGTGAAGATCACACTTCTCCGCCGCGGCTTCGACCACCCGCTGGAGCTCACGGTGACTCGCGCCGAGATCCCGCAGACGACGGTGCGCTACGCCTACATGATCGAGCCCGGCACCGGCTACATCCTGCTTACCGACTTCGCGCGCGCCTCGGGAGACGAGGTCGCGACCGCGATCAAGAAACTCCGCGCGCAGGGCATGAAACGGCTGCTGTTCGACCTGCGCAACAACGGCGGTGGTCTGCTCGATCAGGCGATCGACATCGCCGACCAGTTCCTGCCCAAGAATGCCCTGGTGGTCGAGACGCGCGGCCGCACCCGCGACTCCTTCCAGCAGTTCACGGCGGCCGGGAATCACCCTGCCTTCGACGGTCCGGTGGTCGTGTTGGTCAACAACGGAACCGCTTCGGCGTCGGAGATCGTCTCCGGTTCGATCCAGGACCACGACGTCGGTCTGATCGTCGGCGTGCCCACCTGGGGCAAGGGTCTCGTGCAATCGGTGTACAACCTCTCGTACGGCGCCGGCCTCGCGCTCACCACGGCCAAGTACTACACGCCGTCCGGGCGCTTGATCCAGCGCGACTACAGCTCGTATCTCGACTACCTGTACAGCCACGCCGACGGCGATGATCCGGACAACAAGACGCCGGCGCAGAAGACGCCGCCGGCCGGCGAGCAGTTCTCTACCGACCTCGGCCGCGAGGTCTACGGCGGCGGCGGCATCACGCCTGACGTGCTCGCCCAGGCCGACGAGGTTCCGGAGTACGCGCAGTACCTCTTCTCACACAATACGTTCTTCGATTACGCCACCGAGCGCAACAACCATCAGCCGCCGCCCAATCGCGACTGGAAGCCGGGGCCCGACGTCCTGACCGATTTCGAAGCTTGGCTGGAGCGCGCCAAGCTGGGCACTAAAACGGAACAGGAGAAGGCATTCGCCGATGCCGCGACGCGCGATTTCATCCTGCGTCAGTTGCGCTACGAGATGTTCAACGGCGCCTTCGGTCTCGAAGCCGGCCACCAGGTTCTGGCTGGCGGGGACCATCAGATCCAGACCGCCTTGCGGCAATTCGACAAGGCCGCCAGCCTCCTGGCGCAGCGCCAGGATCTGCGTGAACGTAAGGCGCAGAAGACCGCTGGCTAAAACAAAATCGGGAGCTCAGTAGAGCTCCCGATGTGTGTTCCGTCCAACCCCGGAACACGGGTCAGGCCGCAAGTCTTCAGAGATTGCCGATGTAGATCTGGTACTCGCCGAGCAGAACGACCTCGCCGTGGATGTCAGTCACTTCCGCTTGGAGCTTGTGCTGCCCGTTCGCGATCGGCTTGGTGTCCAGCGTGAAGGTCCAACCACCGTTCGGATTGTTCGTGTAGCCGGGGTGAGCTGTGGCGACATCGAGCCGCGAGAGGCCGTAGGTCGCCGTACCTTGCGGCACGCCGTCGACGAGGATCTTGACCGACGCGACGCCCTCGAAGTCGAGCGCCCAGCCATTGACCTGGATCGAATTGCTGTACGTATAGCCGGGCAGCGGACTCTCGATCAGACCGATGGAACCCTCGTTCGGGATGTCCTCGGCGCAGGTGAAGGTCACCTTGATTTCGTCGAGCTGCGACCGTTGGGACGCCACGTCGCCGGCGCGAATGGTGAGCCAGTGATCGCCGGGACCGTACCAGCCCGCACGCATCAAGGCGCCGGCATCGATCATGAAGCGGAAGCCGGAGTGAATCGAATCGATCAGTGAGGGGAAGACCAACGAGATGTCTTCCCGGCGCTGTCCGTAGCAGTCCACGTTGCCGATGCCAGGAATGCGACGGCAATCGGACAAGGAGTTCGAGTAGAACGAGTGATCGATCAACAACTCGACGTAGCCCACGCCTTCATTGTTGATCTCGATGCCCGAATCGAGCGCCCAGCCCTGGATGATGCTGTAGCGGGGGGTCGCCGAGTTGCAGTAGCCGAAGAGCTCGGCCTGTGCGTTCGGGGTCTCGATGCGGCCGAACGGAACCAGGGCCTGCGTGGTGTTGGTGAACTGCAGCTTGATCGCTTTCAGAGTGCGCGACTCACCCGCGAGCTTGCTCCGCACGATCGCGCCCACCAGGTGATTGCCGTTCAGGAACTGCGTCGTATCGAGCCAATACACCCAGCCCGGGGCGTTCGAGTCGGCGTAGCCTGGAAACTTCTTGGTCACCTGAGGCCGGCCCTGGCCATAAGCCGCGCTGCCGATCACGTGACCGTCAACAGTGAAGTCGACGCGGCCCACGCCGTTGTCGTCGAGTGCCCAGCCGATGATGGGAATCAACCCACCGCCGCCGTTGCCTCCACCCGCTTTCCCTTGCACCGCTCCGAAGGGCGCCGCGGCGAAGACGGCGGCGGCGAGGCTGAGAGTTCCGAACAGGCTTGCGATCATGACATGCCGCTTCATACGATGACCTCCTGCTGCACTTCGGAGTCAGAGAGTGGCTGTTGAAGTGTTACGTTAACGGTTGCTCCGATTGTAGCGATCATTATTGAACAAAGTCAACGCCCCAAACGGCGCCTAGCCGGAAGCTGCGGAGAATCCGTCGAGAACGCCCGCCGCGTGGCACTGTACGAGCCCCCCGAGATTTTCCAGGTCATACCCCCCTTCGAGCACCTCCAGAAACCTTCCTTGGCAGGTTTCCGAGGCAAATTGGGCCAACCAGGCCCCCCACTGCCGAAAGCCGTCCTCGGTCACCCTCATTCCACCCAAGGGGTCGTTTTGCCAGGCATCGAAGCCCGCCGACACCAGCAGGGCGTCGGGCCGAAAGGCGCGCAGGGCAGGAATGGCCCGGTCCAGGAGGACACCCTCGAAGTCGGCATCGGTGCTCCCCGCGGGCATGGGCAGATTGAGCGTGAATCCCTCCCCGGCGCCGCGGCCAGTTTCGGTGGCGGCGCCGGTCCCTGGATAGAAGGGGTGCTGGTGGGTGCTCACGTACAGCACGTCCTGCCGTTGTTCGAAGATGTGTTGCGTGCCATTGCCGTGATGGACGTCGAAGTCCAGGACGGCGATCCGCTCGATTCCCATACGCAGCAGGTGATCGGCCGCCACGGCGACATTGTTGAAGAAACAGAACCCCATGGCGGCGCCGGCCTCCGCGTGATGGCCCGGCGGCCGCACGGCCGCAAACGCCGCCCGCGAGGGCGCCGCGAGCATCCAGTCGGCTGCATGAAGAGCGGCGCTCACGGCGCCCCTGGCGGCCTGCCAAGTGCCTGGAGAGAGCGGGTTGTCGGCCGAATCGAGCAGGCCGTCGCCACGTTCGCAAGCTCGGCGAAAACGATCCACGTATTGCCCGCCATGAATCGACTCGATCGCGAGCTCGGCTCCCGGATGTTGGCCCTGGTCGACCACGTCGAGCCCCGCGGCGCGGACACTCTCCAGCACCGCCTCGAGCCGGCGGGGTTTTTCCGGGTATCCAGGGGGCGCGGAGTGCCCCAAGCAGCGGCGATCGGTAAACACTCGGAACATCGAATGATCCTAACCTGCGCCCTCGTCATCCCGGATCAGCGTCGCACCGGCCGATACCCGTAGCGGCGCAGACGGCGGCGCAGGCGGTGTAGGACCGCGTCCACGTTGGCGGGCGAAACCCTCGCGCCGAGCGCCCGAGAGATTTCCTGACTGCTCCAGCCTTCGAGAATCGCCATGCGAAGCATCCACACGCTGCGCGAGCTGTGGGCGGCGGCGATGCGGCAGTCGCGGGCAAACTGGGCTTCGCGCTCGCGTAACAAGACGCGCTCTTCCGGCGAGAGGGAGCGTCTCGCCACGGCCTCCATCGAGTCCTCTTGCCAGGGAATGACGGAGACGCTTCGTTTCGACGCCCGTGCGGCACGGATCCTGTCGAGCACCACGTTCTCGGCCAATCGCCCGAGGTAGCTCGAGATCTCTGGATCGGAGGTGCCGCGCGGCCTCAACAAACGGTAGCCGCCACCCTCGAGCAGGTGGCAGTAGACGTCTTGAAGCAGATCCTCCACATCCTCGCTGGTCTCGTCCCGGCGGGCTCGCCGCAGACCGCGGCGCACTCCTGCCTGCAGCCGGCGTCCATAGCGCCGGACGAATTCGATCCACGCTCTTTCGTCGCGCCCGCCCGCACAGGCCTCCAAGAGCGGCCTGGCTGCCCAGGTTTGTTGTCCGGACGGCTCTACTGATTTGCTTGAACTCTGCTGAACGAATGGCATCGCTCGCTCCCTTTCGCGGAAAGGGGAGCGGAGATGCGAGGCTCGGGCGACTCGACGAGCCGCCAAGAAGAGGGAACGCCCGCAGAGTACCACAGACGCCACTGCTAGACTGCTCTCGGTGCAACGTCTCGCTCCGCCCCCTCCCAGCAGGATGGCTGCGGCTACCTCGCGGGTAGTCGTCGCCTGGGCGCTGGTCTTGGCCTACGGATGCTCCCCGAGCGCCCCTTCACCGGCTGCGAAATCCGATCTTCGAGGAGCCGCCGGCGGCTGGAATGTCCTACTTCTGTCGATAGATACGCTGCGCGGCGATCGGCTGGGAGCCTTCGGCTACACGGAGCGTCCGAACACGCCGAATCTGGACCAGGAAGTGGTCCAGGGCGTGCGTTTCCGCGCCGCCATGGCCCAGCGCGCCGCCACCTGGCCCTCCCTCGCCAGCGTCCTCAGCGGGCTCTATCCCAGCAGCCACGGCGTGCTCGGCAATGGCTATGCCTTCCCCGCCGACGTCATGACCCTGCCCAAGGTGCTGCAGCAGTCGGGATATCAGACCGGTGCCTTTCTCTCGAACATGTGCAGTGCGGGCCACACCGGCTGGGAGTCGTTCAAGTGCACCAGCTCCAACGACTCGCGGGCCAACCGGGCGGCTCTCGAGTGGGCAGCGCAACTGCAGCCAGCGCACCCGTTCTTCCTCTGGGTCCACTACTTCGGTCCTCATCCGCCGTACTACAACGGTGGTGAGCGCGCGAAGACCGAGCTCGATCCGGACTATGCGGGGCGGCTGGTGCCGCGCAAGGCGGCATTGGACGAGATCATGCTCGCTCGCCAGCCCTTGACGGTGGGCGACGTTCATCACTTGAATGCGCTGTACGACGCGGCGGTGATGGGCACCGACAGCCGGGCGGGCGAATTGCTCACGGCACTGCGCAGCGCCGGTCGGCTGGATCACACGATCGTCGTCGTACTCGCCGACCATGGCGAGGAGCTTTACGAGCACAACCGATACTTCTACCACTCGTGCTCGGTGTACCAGTCGACGCTCCACGTCCCCCTGGCGGTGATCGCGCCCGGCCTTCTCGCTCCGGGAGGCGAGGTGCGCCAACCCGTGGAGCTCATCGACGTCATGCCGACTGTGCTCGAACTCCTCGGGGTGCCCCTCCCGACAGGGGGCCAGGGAACTTCATTGGTGCCATATCTCAGCCGTCCCGATGGCGGCGGCGGCGGCAAGCCCGCCTACTCGGAGTACGACACATCCCAGATCCGCACCGTGCTGGCGGACGGGTGGAAGCTGGTCGACAATCCCGAAAATTTGGCGCCCGATTGCGTCCCTGGAGCAGCGCCCGGGTTCTACCCCATCGGCCGCACCGAGTTGTATGACCTGGCGAAGGATCCTGGCGAGCTGCACAATCTTGCGGCCGAACAACCCGGCAAGGTCGCTCAGCTGCGCGCGCTGCTCGCCAAGAGGTTCGGCAGCTTGGCCCGCCGGCGCGGCAAGCAAAGGATCCCCCAAGGCTTGAGCGAAGAACTCAAGTCCCTGGGATACGTCGCCAACTGACCGGCTGGAAAATGAAGGGGGAGGCCTAGCGGAGCTTCTCTTCGACGTACTCGACGTGCTTGCGCGCCTTGGGATCGTACTTCTTGAGCCGCAGCTTTTCGGTCCCGGCCTTCTTATTCTTCGTCGTGGTGTAGAAGTGCCCAGTTCCGGCACTCGATACCAGCTTGATCTTGTCGCGCATGTGTCACCGTTCCTTTGACTTCGAATACTGGCGGGGCCGACGGGGCTCGAACCCGCGACCTCCGGCGTGACAGGCCGGCGTTCTAACCAACTGAACTACGACCCCGCATGGGCCCTGCTGAGCAATCTGAAAAAACTCCTGAAAAAACCCTCTGGGCGACTACGCCTTGGTGGGAGGTGAGGGATTTGAACCCGCGACCCCCTGCGTGTAAGGCAGGTGCTCTAACCGCTGAGCTAACCTCCCCGCCGCCGGAGCCCGCGCATCGTAGCGAAAAGGCTTCCTCCCTGTCAACGAGGAGTCAGGCAGTTCGTGGCATGATCGCAGCGTCACGGTCGGAGAAGGATCCGACGCACCCATTCGAAAGGAGTTCCGAATGCACGAGTTACCGCCTCTCCCCTACGCGTTCAACGCGCTCGAGCCGTTTATCGACGCGCGGACCATGGAGATTCACCACGACAAGCACCACGCCGCCTACGTCGCGAATCTCAACAAGGCGCTCGAGGGACATCCCGATCTGCAGAACAAGTCGGTCGAAGAATTGCTTGGCAATCTGCAGGACATTCCTGAAGCGATTCGCGGCGCCGTGCGCAACAACGGCGGCGGCCACGCCAACCACACGCTGTTCTGGAGCATCATGGGTGCCCCCTCAGGAGCGCCCTCAGGCAAGCTGGCCCAGGCTATCGACGCGACGTTCGGTGGCCTGCCGGCGCTGCAGGAGAAAATCAACACCGCCGGCCTGGGGCAGTTCGGCTCGGGCTGGAGCTGGCTGATAGTCAGCGCTGGCAAGCTTGAAGTCGCGGCCAAACCTAATCAAGACAGCCCGTTGTCCGATGGCAAGACCCCCATTCTCGGCGTTGACGTGTGGGAGCATGCTTACTACCTCCACTACCAGAACCGTCGCGCCGACTACCTCAAGGCCTGGTGGAACGTCGTGAACTGGAGCGTGGTCTCCGCGCTCTTCGAGCGCGCGGGAGGCTGAGGTGTGCCGTGGTCCAGGAACGGGGCCACGTTCGAATATAGCGACATTTACACGCAATTGCTCAGTGAGTGCGCAGCTCCGCTGCGCACCTGCTGGGCATTTTTAATCTCACGAGAAGCATCGAGTGCCTATCCTTCTAGGCGAACATAGGAGAACACCGATGGACGAGTTGGATCGCTCGCAGCGCCGCAACGGACGAATGATCACCAAGGTTTTCAAGGCGCTTTCCGACGGGACCCGCCAGGAGATTCTCCGCCTCTTGGAGCGTCAGCAGTGCACGGTCGGAGAAATCGTCGGCAATTTCACGCTCTCTCAGCCGACGATCTCGCGCCATCTTTCGGTGCTCAAGGAAGCCAACCTTGTCCTCGATCAGCGGCACGGCCAGAACGTCATCTATCGCCTGAACGATGATGCGCTATCGGCCTCGATGAAGGAGTTCTTCGGCCAATTCAGGAGTTGCCAGCAGGAGATGCGCTAGCCCCCTGTCCGGCATCTCGGCGCGGGATCTAACCGTCGCCGTCCCCGTCGTCGTCATCGCCGAAGAAGAACAGATCGGCACACCGCTGGCTACAGAGCTCCTTGCCGTTGCGTCGGGTCGAGCAGTTGCGGCAATACAGGCGATGACAGATCACACAGATTTGCAACCGCACGCCGTCGGAGGATTTGCCGCACAGGTAGCAGCGATCGGCTGGCTTCATGGCCAATTACGCTTTATACTACCGGCGAAGCGGGATTGCATTGCGCAGGCCCTCAGGATCATCCGATTCAGCCCCTTCGCCCGGCGGTGTAGCTCAGTTGGTTAGAGCGAGCGGCTCATAACCGCTAGGTCATGGGTTCAAGTCCCTTCACCGCCACCAACCCTCCGACCTTGTCGCGCACGGGCACTGCGCTCGCGCGGCTCGAAGAAGTCCTCGAACGCAGCCTCTTTTCCGGCCCCGAGCCCCTTCTCCGGAGCGCTCGCATCCTGGTGGCCTTCTCGGGTGGCCCTGACTCACTCGCTCTCCTGTACGGGCTGGTTCGCCTGCGCGTGAAGCTCGGGGTGACTGTGCTCGCAGCGCACGCCGACCACGCGCAAGACGGCGAGTCCGCGACACGAGCAGCGCAAGCGCGCCAGCTGGCGGAAACGCTAGGCGTAGCCTGGGTAAGCCAACGACTTGTTCCGCGGCCTGCTGGCTGTCCTGAGAGTCTCGAAGCCTGGGCGAGACGCCTCCGCTACGCTTTCCTCGACCAGCAACAAAAAGAGCTCCGCGCGGATTGCATCCTGACCGCCCACCATCGCGACGACCAGAGCGAGACCGTTGCGCTGCGAATGATGCTGGGCAGCGGCCTCGAGGGCCTGGCAGGCATCCGGCCGATCCACGGGAGAGTCCGGCGGCCGCTTCTCGAACTATCGCGCCACGAGCTGTCGAGCGCCCTGGCGGAGACTGGGCTCAGCGGTGTGCTCGATCCCACCAACCGGAATCTGGAGCGGCCGCGCAACCGACTGCGCCACTGCTTGCTGCCCGCTCTCGTCGAGGACGAGCCTTGTTTGGGGGAGCGTCTGTTCAGAATCGCCGATGCGGCTCGCGGCGCCAACGTTCGCGTCGAGCGCCTGTTGCTCGACTTGGTGGCCGCTCAGACTCCTCGACCCGCCCTGAGCCTACGGCGCCTCCGGGAGCTCGAGGAGCCGCTGCAGCTTCGGGCGCTGACTCTCCTGCACCGCCTTGCTCAGCAGCCCTTCCCGCCTCCCCTCGCGGCGCAGCGCGATTTGCTGCGGCGCCTGCGGGGGAGCGCGTCATTGAGTTGCGACTGCGGCCAGGGACAGCGCTGGCTCGAGCGCGATGGACACCTCGAAGTAGGTGGGAACCCAGAACCTTACCCCCCCGCCTTCACGTATACTTTCTCGATGCCGGGCCGCGTTGATATCCGCGAAATCGGGCTCGAAATGCGGCTGCGACGGTCGGCCATCGAGCCCTGGATGTTCGAAGGTTCGCGCTGGCGAGCCGCGCTCGCCCCGCCGGCAAACGACGATCCGACCCTGGTCGTCAGGAACCGGCGTCCGGGAGACCGGATCCAACCGCTCGGCGCACCGGGCTCGCGGCGCTTGAAAGAGGTCTTTATCGACCGCCACGTGCCGCGCGAAGAGCGCGATCGAACACCACTTCTGGTAATCGAGCAGAAGATCGCGTGGGTGCCTGGGGTCACTATTGACGAAGGATTTCGCCTCGGCGAACACCGCCAGGCCTGGGTAGTCGAGATCGCCCCATCATGATTCCGTCGAGCATCGAAGCCTTGTATGACGTGGTGACCATCGCCGCCGGCGTTGCCGAGCTCGGCGAGCGTCTCGAGCAGGAAATCGCCCGCGAGGATCCGCTCGTGGTGTCCTTGCTCGGCGGCTCGGTGATCTTCCTCGCCGACTTGATCCGCGCCATCCCGACGCCGCTGCGGTTCTCGTTCATCCAGAGCGATACTTCGGGCGACAGCGCCGAACCCAAGAGGGTGCACTATCCGCTGCCGGTCGAAATCTCCGGCCAGAGTCTCCTCGTACTCAAGGATGTGGTGTCCTCCGGAGTCGTCGAGACCTATCTCGCCAGCGAACTGCGGCAACACGGCGCGCGGAAGGTGCGCTTCGCGGCCCTGGTCGATCTGCCGAGCGAGCGCAAGACCGAGTTCGCCCTCGACTACGCCATCTTCACCACCGAGCGCCCCGGAACCTTCGTCGGCTACGGCTTGAAGCACCAGGGGCTCTACGGCAGCCTGCCCTACCTCGGGCGCTTACTCGAGGATTCTTGACCGGCGGGGAATCCTGCATCCGCCGTTGGCGTTATACCGAAGCATGAGGACCCAATAACGTGAACTCGACACTGAAGACCCTACTGCTCTGGACCGTCATTTTCGTGGTCGTCATCCTGCTCTGGAACACCTTCCAGGCCGGCAAGACGGCGCGTCACGAAATCAATTTCTCGGAATTCCTCGACAACGTCGAGCAGAACCACATCAAGGACGTCACCATCCGCGGGCCGCAGATCACGGGCACGTACCGCCGCGGCGGAGCCCATGCCGAGGGCGACGAGTTCATCACTCAGGCGCCGCCCTACCCCGACCTGCCGAAGGAACTCCGCGCGGCCAAGGTCGAAATCAAGGCCGAGGAGCCCAAGGAGAGCCCGCTGGTCACTTTGCTCTTCTCCTGGGCGCCGCTACTCTTGATCGTCGGCCTGTGGATCTTCTTCATGCGCCAGATGCAAAGCGGCGGCAACAAGGCGTTGTCGTTCGGCAAGAGCAAGGCCAAGCTGCTCAACGCGAGCGGCAAGAAGGTGACGTTCAAGGACGTCGCGGGCATCGAGGAGGCCAAGGACGAGCTGCAGGAGATCGTCGATTTCCTGAAGGAGCCGCAGAAGTTTCAAAAGCTCGGCGGCAAGATCCCCAAGGGCGTGCTGCTCATGGGACCTCCGGGAACGGGCAAGACGTTGCTCGCGCGCGCCATCGCGGGCGAGGCCAACGTCCCCTTCTTTTCGATCTCCGGCTCCGACTTCGTCGAGATGTTCGTCGGCGTGGGCGCCAGCCGCGTACGCGACCTCTTCGAGCAGGGTAAGAAAAACGCGCCATGCATCGTGTTCATCGACGAGATCGACGCCGTCGGTCGGCATCGTGGTGCTGGCCTCGGCGGCGGTCACGACGAACGCGAACAGACGCTCAACCAACTGCTGGTCGAGATGGATGGCTTCGAGACCAACGAGGGTGTCATCCTGATCGCGGCCACCAACCGGCCCGATGTGCTCGATCCCGCGCTTCTGCGGCCCGGGCGCTTCGACCGCCGCGTGGTGGTGGATCGCCCGGACATCGTCGGTCGCCTGGGCATCCTCAAGGTCCACACCAAGAGCCTGCCCCTGGCCGAGAACATCGACCTCGAAATCATCGCTCGCGGAACCCCCGGTTTCGCCGGCGCCGACCTGGCGAACCTGGTGAACGAGGCCGCCTTGATCGCCGCGCGTCGCAACAAGAAGAAGGTCGATCTCGAGGACTTCGAGTTCGCCAAGGACAAGGTCATCATGGGCGTCGAGCGCAAGACCCTGGTGATGTCCGACGACGACAAGAAGGTCACCGCGTACCACGAGGCGGGTCACGCTCTGGTGGCGGTGTTCACTCCCGGCGCCGACCCCTTGCACAAGGTGACCATCATCCCGCGCGGTCGCGCGCTCGGCGTAACCATGCAGTTGCCCACCGAGGACAAGCTCAACTACCGGCGCAAGTACGTCGAGGGGCGGATCGCGATTCTGATGGGCGGCCGGGTGGCCGAGGAGCTCACGCAGGAAGACATCACCACCGGCGCCGGCAACGACATCGAACGCGCCACCGATCTTGCGCGCAGCATGGTTTGCGAATGGGGCATGTCGAAGCTCGGGCCAATGTCTTTCGGCTCCGGTGACGAGCCGGTATTCCTGGGACGCGACTTCGCGCAACGCGCCGACTACAGTCAGGAGACCGCCCAGCAGATCGACCGCGAGGTGCAGCGGATCGTGCAGGCGGGCTACGAAAGCGCCAAGGACGTTCTGTCGCGCTACCACGAGCTGCTCGACCAGATCGCGCTCGAGCTCCTCGAGCACGAGTCGATCGACGGCGAAGCCATTTATCGCATGGTGCAGCAGTCGACCGGACACGACTGGTCCCCGCCGCCGGCGCCCCCGCGCACGGTGCGGACTCCGCCGCCGGGAGCGAGCGCTGAACCTGCGCGGCCCGAACCCCATGCGTCCTCGGTGCCCGGACTGACGCCGAAGATCGCGCCAGCGCAGTAGCTCGAAGGATCGTCTCGACACTGATTTCGAACCGACGGCGGGTCCGCGCGGGCCCGCCGCCTGCTAGACTAGAAGGCGTCGAAACCCCGCGCCTGATGGTCCTCGCCTCGCAGCCAACCACTCATAGCTGGTTCCTCCCTCTGCCCGGAGGCCGCTCCCTGGACCTCGCGGGGAGGACGCGAATTCTCGGAGTGGTCAACATCACTCCCGATTCCTTCAGCGACGGCGGACGTTTCTTCGATCCCGGCGCCGCCGTCCAACACGGCCTCGAGATGCTCGAGCAAGGTGCCGACCTCATCGACCTCGGCGCTGAATCGACTCGGCCCGGCGGCAGCAGCGTGTACGGCGCGGGCGCCAGCGACGTCCCGGCCGAGGAAGAGTTGCGGCGGCTACTGCCCGTCCTGCGCGGACTGCGGCGGCAGACGACGGCGCCGCTCTCGGTCGACACCCGCAAGGCCGCCGTGGCGCAAGCAGCGCTCGACGAGGGAGCCGATCTAGTCAACGACGTGAGCGCGTTGGGCGATCCGGAAATGGGCGCGCTCCTGTCGCAGAGCGCCGTGCCGGTGATCCTCATGCACAGCCGGGGCACCCTCGACACGATGCAACGCGATATCCGGTTCGACGACGTCGTCGGCGAGGTGCGCGCGGAGCTCGCTGCCGTCGCCGATCGCGCGGTGGCCGCCGGCATCGCGCGCGAGCGCCTGATCCTCGACCCGGGCATCGGGTTCGGCAAGACCGCCGAGCAGAATCTGCAGCTGCTGCGAGAGGTCGCCGCGTTCACTTCCCTCGGCCGGCCTCTCCTGATCGGCGCGAGTCGCAAGAGCTTCCTCGGTCACGTAACGGGCGCGCCCCCCGCGGCGCGCCTCCCCGGCAGCCTCGCGGCCGCGGCCTGGGCGGCGCTCTCCGGCGTCAGCCTACTCCGGGTACACGATGTCGCCGAGACCGTGCAGTTCCTGCGCGTTCTCGCCTCGATCGGCGCTCCGAACAGCGCCGAGAGCGCACCATGAGCAAGCTCGACGGGCTCCTTCAACTGCTCACCTGGCGCGATCTGGCCGACATCCTCGCCGTCGCCCTGGTTCTGTACTACCTGCTGCAGCTCATCCGCGGCACTCGCGCCGTGCAGATGCTGCTCGGGATCCTGTTCGGCGTGGTGGTATACGACGTGGCCCGCCTGCTGCGACTGCAGACTCTGGAGAGCATGCTGCAGAAGTTCCTGCTCGTGCTGCCGTTCGCGGTCGTGGTCCTGTTCCAGCACGAGATCCGGCGCGCGCTCGCCAACTTCGGACGCAACCCCTTCTGGCGCTGGTCCTCGCATCACGACGCCGGGGCGTCCTTCGGCGACATCGTCCTCGCCGCGACGACCCTGGCCGGCCGACGCATCGGCGCCCTGATCGTGATCGAGCGCCTAGAGGGGTTGCGCGAGTACATCGAGAACGGCATCCTGCTCAACGCCGACTTGTCGTACGACCTGCTGATTAACGTGTTCACGCCGGATACTCCGCTGCACGACGGCGCCGTGATCGTGCAGAACGAGCGCCTGGCAGCCGCGGCGTGCTTCCTTCCGCTGTCGTCGAATCCCGAGGTCGCCAAGGAGCTTGGCACGCGGCATCGCGCGGCGCTCGGGATCAGCGAGGAAACCGATGCGGTGGCGATCGTGGTTTCCGAGGAGACCGGTGGCATTTCCGTCGCCTTCGCCGGCCAGCTGACCCGCGACCTCGACGACAAGGGCCTGCGCAACACGCTGCTCAGGCTGTTGGTGACCGAAGTCAAACCACGCCGCCGGAGCCTCGCATGAGTCTGCGCGGGCGGCTCTGGGGTCTGCGCGTGCTGGCGCTGCTGATGGCGACCCTGCTGTGGTTCTTCGGTACGCTCGAAACCCGCGAGCAGGAAAGCGAGAAGGTGATCGAGGCCTCGGTGACGTACTCGACGCCGCGCGGGCTCATCCTGCTCGACCCGGTACAGCGTGTGAAGGTGCGGCTTCGCGGGCGCACCAGCAAAGTGCGTTCGCTCAACCCCCTGGCGGTCGACGTCCTGGTCTCGGTCGCCGAAAGCCGGCGCGGCACGACGGAGGTCTCGCTCGGGGCCGAGAACGTGATCGTGCCCGAAGACATCGAAGTGGTCTCCATCGAGCCCAACCAGTTGGAGCTCCGCATGGACCGCGAAGTCGTGCAGATGCTGCCGGTGAAATTCAAGCTCATGGGCGAGCCCGCGGCGGGAGCGCGCGTCGAGCAGGTGTCGGTCTTTCCCGACCGCGTGCAAGTCAGCGGACCTGAATCCCGCCTGCATTCCATTCAGTGGCTGACCACCAGCAACGTGAATCTGAACGGCCATGCGCTGGATTTCGAGGAGAGCGTCGCGGTCGTTTCACCCGATCCGCTAGTGAAAGTTCTGCAGCCCACGGTCGTCACCGTGCGGGTACCGATGTCGGCTCCACTGCCGACGCCGGCGGCAGGACGCACGAAAGAGGTCCATTGAGCTCAGCTTCATGGTTCGGCACCGACGGGATGCGCGGTGTGTTCGGAGAGCCGCCGCTCGACGCGCGCACCGTGGAGAGTTTGGGATTCGAGCTCGCGCGCTTGCTTGGCGAGGCTCGCGTCAACCCCCTGGTGGTGATCGCCGGCGATACCCGGGACAGCACGCCGATGCTGATCTCGTGGCTGGCTGCCGGTCTGGCGCGGGGCGGCGGCCGCCTGCGCAACGCGGGCATCCTCCCGACTCCGGCGGTCGCGGAGCTGGCGCGCGCGCTCGACGCGGCGGCCGGTATCGCGGTTTCGGCGAGCCACAATCGCTGGCCCGACAATGGCATCAAGCTGGTCGGCGCGGACGGATTCAAGTGGACCGTGGCGAGAGAAGCCGAGCTCGAACGCCGTCTTCGGGCCGCGCTCGAGGGCCTCGCGCCGAGCCTCGACGAGGCTCTGATGACTGCGCCCCCCCAGGAAGCAGCCCTCCGCGCGCGCTATAGAGAGTCTCTCCGGGCACGCCTGCCCGCGGGCAAGCCGCTCGCAGGACTGCGCCTGATACTCGACGCCGCCAACGGAGCGGCTTCGAACCTGGCGGGGGAGATCTTCACCGAGCTCGGCGCCGCTACCGAGGTCATCCATGGCGAGCCCGATGGGCGCAACATCAATCGCGACTGCGGATCGATGCACCCCGAGAGTCTGGCCGAACGAGTGGTCTCCGCCGGCGCCGACCTCGGCTTCGCGTTCGATGGCGACGCCGATCGCACCATCCTCGTGGACGCCCAGGGCCAGGTGCACGATGGCGACTCCATGCTCTTCCTCTGGGCCCGCGATCTGGCGCAACGGGGAGAGCTCTCCCCGGCCGCCATCGTCGCGACCACCATGAGCAACCTCGGGCTCGAGCGGGCGCTCGCGCCGCACGGTATTGCCGTGGTGCGCTGCGACGTGGGCGATCGGGCCGTGGTCGAGACCTTGCGCGCCAGCGCGTTGTGCCTCGGCGGCGAACAGTCCGGCCATCTCGTCTGCCTCTCGGCCAGCACGACCGGAGACGGCCTGCTCACCGCGCTAAACATGGCCCGCTTGGTGGCCGAGCGCCGGCAGCCGATCGCCGCACTGCTCGCCGGGTTTCGCCGCTACCCACAGCTGCTGCGCAACCTGCGGGTGACGCGCAAGCAGCCCTTCGAATCCTTGCCCAGGGTCGTCGAAGCACGCCGATTCGTCGAGAGCCGCCTCGGAACAGAAGGCCGCCTGGTCCTGCGCTACAGCGGGACGGAGCCGCTGGCGCGGATCATGATCGAGGGGCCGGACCAGGCCACCATCGAGGGCCTAGCGGGCGAGCTCGAGGCCGCGATCGTCGCCGAGCTGGGTCACTGACCCTTCGGTTCGAGCGCCGCGAGGTAGGCCTTCACGGCAGCTCGCAACCCCATGTACAGAGCGTCAGCGATCAGGGCGTGCCCGATCGAGACCTCCTGGAGCCCGGGCAGCTCACGCGCCATCAAAGGCAGATTCTCGAGATTGAGGTCGTGCCCGGCGTTGACGCCCAGGCCGAGATTCACCGCCGCCTGCGCTGCCTTCCGGTAGTCGCCGAACACAGGTTGGCGCTCGGGGCCGGAATAGCACCGCGCGTAACGTTCGGTATAGAGCTCGAGGCAATCGGCACCGAGTTCGCGGGCGCGGCGCACCTCGTCGAGCTCGGTATCCAGAAACAGGCTCGAGCGCACTCCGGCCGCGCGCAGTCGATCGAGCACCGGCCGCAACCACTCCGCCTGGCCGAGCTGCCAGCCGGCGTTCGAGGTCAGCACTCCGGGCGGATCCGGCACCAAGGTGCACTGTGCGGGAAGGACCTGAAGAATGAGGTCGAGGAACTCGGCGGACGGATAGCCTTCGATGTTGAATTCGACGCCCAGATCGGTCGTAACAGCCGCGAGATCGAGCACATCCCGGCGGCGAATGTGGCGCTCGTCCGGCCGTGGGTGCACGGTGATGCCGTGCGCTCCCGCCTCGACCGCGGTGCGCGCGGCCTCGACCACGCTCGGCAAGTTGCCGCCGCGCGCATTGCGCAGCGTCGCTACCTTGTTGACGTTGACGCTCAGCCGGACCATGGACGGGGGCTCTCCTGCGTCGGGTTCGGCGTTCGGAGGGGTCTCAGCGTTCGATGTCCTGCTCGCCGCTCCAAGCCGCCTCGGGCTGACTCTGAATCAACACCGTATTGACGACCGGCAGGAGGACGCGGTGCAGGCGATCGCCGAACTGACAATTCAATTCGTAGTAGCCCTCGGCGGCGACCTGCAGCAGGCGCCCGCGGGCACCCTTCATCCCCAGCAGCTCGCAGTGAATCAGAACGTCGGTCGGCAGCTCCATGGTTACCTCACTCCACGCTGAATCCCTGCAGCTTGTAGTCCTTCAGCTTGCGTTGCAAGGTGCGCAAGCCTATTCCGAGGAGCTGCGCCGCCTCGGCACGCCGCCCTCCGGTACGGTGCAACGTCTCGAGGATCGCTTGACGCTCGATCTCGTCCATCGTCCGCAGCTGGGGCGTCGCCGGGCTGGCCGCGACCGGAGCCGGGGCGTAGACGACTCCCGATCCCCCGCGCAGCTCAGGCGGCAGGTCTTGCACCTGGATCGACTCGCTCTGATGAAAAATCACCAGCGACTCGAGCACGTTGCGCAGCTCGCGCACGTTTCCCGGCCAGGCATGCGCCTGGAGGGCGCCCAGGGCCTCCGGCGTCAGCGTCTTGATCGGCTTGCCGTGCTCGCGGCAGAAGATGGCGAGATAGTGCTCGGCCAGCAATAGGAGGTCGGCGCCACGGTCGCGCAACGGCGGAATGGGAAGAGTGACGACCTTCAATCGGTAGTACAGGTCCTCGCGGAACCGTCCATCGGCGATCTCTTTCTCGAGATCGCGGTTGGTCGCCGCGATCAGCCGGAAGTCGACGTCGATCAGGTCGTGGCCGCCGACCCGCATGATCCGTCGCTCCTCGAGCACGCGCAGAAGCTTGACCTGCAATTCGGGATAGAGCTCGGAGATCTCGTCCAAGAACAGCGTGCCGCGGTGGGCGGTCTCGAACTTGCCGATCTTCCTCGCCACGGCGCCGGTGAACGAGCCGCGCTCGTGGCCGAAGAGCTCGCTCTCCAGGATGTCGCTCGGGATGGCGCCGCAGTTGATCGCCAGGAAGCGCTCTTCCCGCCTGGGCGAGGCTCGGTGAAGCGCATTCGCCACCAGCTCCTTGCCGGTGCCGCTCTCGCCGGTGATGAGCACGTTCGACCGCGTGGGGGCCACCATTCGCATCTGTTCGAACAGGTGCTCCATGGACGGCGAATGGCCAATGATGCTCTCGAAGCCGTAGCGCTTGTCGAGCATCTGGCGCAGCTCGGTCACCTCTTCCTTGAGCCGCCGGTTTTCGAGCAGGTTGGTGACCCGCTTGCGGAGCTCGAAAAGGTCGACCGGCTTGGTCAGGTAGTCGTCGGCTCCGACCCGCATGGCTTCGACCGCGGATTCGATGGAACCGAAGGCGGTGACCAGGATCACCCCAAGGTCGTAGCCGCGCTGGCGGACCTCGCCCAGGAAGGTGATGCCGTCAGTGCCCGGCATGCGGAGGTCGCAGATCGCCAGTCGGACGGTGTCGCACATCTCCAGAAAGGCGAGCGCTTCGGCGGCGTCGTCGAACGTCCGCACCGCGTGTCCCGCCTTCTCGATGGCGATCGCCATCGATTCGCGGGAGCCGGTCTCGTCGTCGACCACGATGACTAAGGGATCTTGAGCCATGGCCGGTCATTCTGGCACATGCATCGCTCTCGGACCCACTCGAGAGCCGGCTCGCCGCGCGAGGCGAGTCGGCTTCGATTGTGCTCAGAGGCCGGGTTCGGTCTCGTCTGCCGGAGGCGGAGGAGGTGGCGCGGTGGTCGTTTCGAGCTCCGGGGCTTGACTGAGCGGCTCAGCGGCCCGAGGCGCCTCGACCGGCGGACTTTCGGGCCGGTGCCAGCGCCAGCCTCTCCAGACCGCGTAGGTTCCGAAGCGCGTGATCAACACGGCGCCGAAACCCACCGTCCAGACCGCGTACTGGACCACCCAACCGGCAAACAAGAGCAGGCCGACGAAAAAGCCCAGCGGGCTGAAGCCCCAATCCATCGCGCGGCCGACCAGCGTCATCGCCTGGATGCAGAGCACGCCGACGATCAGGGCAACGTACGGGCTCGAGAACGTCCAGCCGAAACGGCGTTCCACCCAGGCGCCCAGCCGCCACGCCACCGCGGCGTAGCCGAGGAACGCCCCGACGATGAGCGCCAGCATCGCGAACGGCAGCAAGACGATGAGCGGAATGCCGATCACCGACACCAGCAGAACCACCAGCGTGATGAAGAACAGGGGCACCACGAGAATCTGGGCCAAGAGTCCGATCAGTCCGCTTCGCCACGGCTCGTCAACCACCTTGGCGGCGACGTTCTCGAGCGGCCGGCGCGCGATGAGCATCATCAGGCAGGCGAAGATCGAGAGCAGCACGAGGCGCAGGCCCCCGCTGAAGAGTGCCGCCGCATGCGCGAAGGGATCGAAGTCGACGTTCACGCGATGCCGGCCGAAACGCCCGAGCCGGCCCAGGCTGAGGAACGGCCCCATGGCCACTTCGTTGGTGCTCCGGCGCACCTGCGCGCTGGGATCGCGCTCGACGTGGCCACCGACGCTGGTCACGTCGCCGTAGACGTCGGCGTGCGGACCGAGCTCTACGCCGCCGCCCACCGCGACCACGTCGCCGGTCACCTTCCCATCGATGCGCACGCTGCCGCCGACCGCAATGGCGTCGCCGAAGACCTCGCCCTCGACGTTGATCGTGCCGCCGATCACCACCACGTCATCGGAGGTCTCGCCGCGGGCGACATGGGAGCTGCTGCCGAGCGAGATCTTGGCGTCCGTACTGCGGTGCCGCGGAGGCATCGGCGGCAACGGAGCGCTCGGCGGGGTTGGAGAGATCGGAGCGCTCGGAGGGGTCGGAGGTGACGGAGGCACAGGCAACTCGGGTGACGCCGGAGCGCCGACGGCAAGCTCGCGAGCAGAGCCCGCGAGGGCACGCAAGTCCTCGCCATCGAGGTCGGCGATCGCCTCGACGAGGTCGGAGTCAGCTCCGAGCCTCCGCCGCAGCTTCGATCCGGACAACTCCTCGCCGTCGACTGCGACGCCGCTCTCGGTGATCTCGATCACCGAGTACCCCGGCGAGCCACCCGCGTGCGGCTTGAGCAAAACACCTTCGCGCAGCGGTAGCACCTCGAAGTGCTGCCGGGCTCGGTCGGCCAATCCCCTCGTGGAATCGGCCGAATCCGCCGCGGCCGCACTGGCCGCCGCGCAAATCACCAGCAGCACGAGCAGCGCGCTACGCATTGCGCCGTTCCTGCGGGATTGAAGATCAAGCATGAGCTGCACTCCTCTCGGGAGACATGAGTCTATTGAGAACCCGCAGGGCCGCCGCGCCCATACCCGCCATGGCGAGCAACAGGAGCGCGATAGGCGGCTTGGAAACCACCAGCGCGCAGGTCGAGCCCAGCTCACCTGCGACTCGCCAGAAGGCGGCGCCGGCGCCGATCCAGCGGCCAATCTGCACGATCACCTGGGTCAGAGCTCCGAGCACTCCGGACAGCGAAACCGCCGAGACCAACGGTTGCAGGAGCGTCGGCACGAAGAGGAGCGAGGCCGCCGCAAGCACGAGCCCCAGGCCGATGGCCCAGCGCACGCTTGTCCAGGCGAAGAGATCGACCGCCACGCGGACTGGCGTCCCAATCCCCGCCCGCTGCAACACCCGCCCGGCAAAGCCCGCCGACGGCTGCGCCAAAGGCAGTCGCTGCATCAGGCCCGCCAGGGCCCGATCGGCCCGCTCGGAATCCCCCGCGGACTCGGCCCGGAGCCAAGTTTCGAGGTCTTCTGGGTGCTTTCGCGTCATTCTCATCTCCTCATCCCGCCCTACGGCAACCGCGGTACGTGAGTTTCAGCCCACTCATCGGCCCCAGCCGGCCTTCTCCATCGCTTCCGCCATCTCCTTGCGGGCCCGGTGGATGTGCGTTTTCACCGTCCCCAGGGGCAGCCCGGTGATCGCCGCGATCTCCTCGTAGGCCAGACCCTCCCGAAACCGGAGCAGCATGACTTCCCGATACTCGGGCCGCAACCCCGCCACCGCTCGATCGAGCGCCACCGCGAGCTCTCGGCGATGCATCTCGGCCTCGGGATCGGCGATCGATTCATCGGCGATCACCTGCAAAGGATCGATGGATTCGTCGGTGCCGGTCTCGAGCGGTTGGGTATCCAGGCTTCGGCGGCGCAGGTGGTCGATGGTCGTGTTGTGGGCGATCTTGAACAGCCAGCTGGAGAATTTGCGTTCGGGATCGTAGCTCGCGAGGGCCCGGATCGCCTTCACGAAGACATCCTGCGCCAGGTCTTCGGCCAGTGCCGGATCGCGCACCAGGCGCAGGATGAGGCTGTACAGCGGGCGCTCGAAGCGCCGCACGATCTCGGCATAGGCAGCCTCGGAGCCACCGAGGGCCTGCGCCACCAACTCTGCATCGCTGATCGCCATCCCGAGCAAGAGCCGCTACACTTACCACCGAATCGAATCCAGACACAACCGATCGCGGAGGAAAACCATGCGCCGAATGATCCTCGTTTGTCTCGCCCTGAGCGCCCTTGCGGCGCCGGCATTTCCGGCCGAGCTCGCCGGCGTAACGCTCTCCGACACCGCCAAGGTCGGCGAGCAATCGCTGGTCCTGAACGGCGTCGGTCTGCGCAAGAAGCTGTTCATCAAAGTTTACGTGGGCGGCCTGTATCTGCCCGCCAAGCAGGCCGACGCGGAGAAGATTCTGACCGCCGACGAGTCGCGCCGCTTGGTGATGCATTTCGTCTTCAGCGTCTCGACCAGCCAGATGTGCGATGCCTGGAGCGAGGGCTTGGAGGACAACACGCCGAATCCCAGCGCCGAGGTCTCCGCCACCTTCAAGACTCTCTGCTCGTACATGGAGGACATCCCGAAGGGCAACGAGCTCGTCCTCACATATGAGCCCGCGACCGGAACCACGGTCGAGGTGAACGGCAAGGCGAAGGGCGTGCTCGGCGGGAAGGCGACCTCGGATGCGATCCTGCGCACTTGGATCGGACCCAATCCAGGCCCCGGAGCGGACTTCAAGAAGGCAATTCTCGGAAACCCGTCGTAGAGAAAGCGGCAAAAAAAGAGAGGGGCGCGTCAGGCGCCCCTCTTGGGAGGGATGAGAGGAGGAGCGAATCCTCCCCGCTGTCGAGAAGGTAGCAGGACTAATAGCCACTTGTCAATTACAACAACTATCTTTCTTCTGTGCCCAAAACACTTCATCCAAGACCTCCCTGCCACCAAAACAGCAGGATCGCCCCACCGAGTAGGATGCGGTAGATCGCGAACACGGCGAGGCTGCGCCGCCGGAGCCAACCCAGCAGCCAACCGATCACCAGGATGCCCGACGCAAAGGCCATCACGAAGCCGATCGCCATCGGCAAGAGCTCGCCCGCCGCTACCTTTCCTCCCGCCAGATCGAGTGCGTGCTTCGCTGCGACCAAGCAACTCGCCGGGATGAAGAGCAGGAACGAGAACCTCGCCGCAGCCTCGCGGTCGAGACCTCGAAAGAGACCGGTCGTCATCGTGATGCCCGAGCGCGAGACTCCGGGCACCACGGCGAGCGCCTGCAGAAAGCCAACCATCCAGCCATCCGTGGCGGTGACGTCGGCGAGACTCCGGCTGCGCGTGGCGAAGCGATCGGCGATCCCCAGCAGTAGGCCAAAGCCGATCGATGTGCAGGCAATGAGCAGCGCGTTGCGCGCCTGAGTCTCCACCCAGTGGCGAGCAAGAAAGCCGACCACCGCGATCGGGATAGTGCCCAGGGCGAGGATCCAAAACAGCCGCGCGGCCTCTCGATCACTCGTCGCCTGCGATCCGCGAGCGGCGCGAAACGAGCCGCCGAGCAACGCCACCAAGTCGCGCCGAAAGTAGAGCAGCACGGCGAGGAATGTCCCCAGGTGCGCGGCGACGTCGAACGACAGTCCTTGATCCTGCCAGCCGAGCACATGAGGCACCAGAATTAGATGGGCCGAGGAGCTCACCGGCAGGAACTCCGTCAAGCCCTGTACGATCCCCAACACGACAGCCTGCCAAAGGTTCATCTCGCTCCTCGCCGCCGAGCTTTTGCGCTCAAGCCGCGGCGGATCTTACGCCAGCCCCGTCTCACAGAGATCGATTTCCGGGTCCGGGTGGTGTCCTGACTTTGGACTCCCGGAGCGTAATCCCCGCAGCGCAGGGAGTTCAAAGTCAGGACACCACCCGGGCCCGGAAATCGCGGCCGCTCGAAAGCCGCGAGATATACTTCGCGGTCGCTATGCAGACTCTTTTGGTCACCGGCGGAGCCGGTTTCATCGGCGCGAACTTCGTCCGCCATGCGCTGGATAAGACCGCCTCGCGGATCGTCGTCCTGGACAAGCTGACCTATGCCGGCAACCTGGCGAATCTCGCCGAGGTGGCCGGCAACCCACGTTTCGTCTTCGTCCAGGCCGACATCACCGACCGCGTCGCCGTGCGCGCGGCCTTCGCCGAGCATGCTCCGACGGCGGTGCTCAACTTCGCGGCCGAGAGCCACGTCGATCGCTCGATCGACAGCCCGGGCGACTTCGTGCAAACCAACATCGTCGGCGCCTTTGAGCTCCTCGAGGCGGCGCGCCACCACTCGGCGAGTCTATCTGCGGAGGCGCGGGCGGCATTTCGCTTTCTGCATGTCTCGACCGACGAAGTCTACGGCTCGCTCGGGGAGACCGGCCTGTTCAGCGAGGAGACCGCGTACGCGCCGAACTCGCCGTATGCCGCGTCCAAGGCATCGGCCGATCACCTGGTCCGCGCCTACCACCACACCTTCGGCCTCCCGACGCTGATCACCAACTGCTCCAACAACTACGGACCGTTCCAGTTTCCGGAAAAGCTCATCCCACTGATGATCCTGAACGCGCTCGAGGGCAAGCCGCTACCGATCTACGGCGACGGCAAGAACGTGCGCGACTGGCTGTACGTCGAAGATCACTGCGCGGGCATCCTGCGGGTGCTCGAACGGGGCCTTCCGGGCGAGAAGTACAACCTCGGCGGCAACAGTGAACGGACCAACCTGGAAATCGTGCACACGCTCTGCGACCTGCTCGAGAGCGCGCTCCCGGCGACCGCGAACGAGCGTCTGAAGGAGCGGAAGATTGGGCGCTATCGCGATCTGATGACCTTCGTCGCCGATCGCCCCGGTCACGACCGGCGCTATGCAATCGACGCAAGCAAGATCTCGCGCGAGCTTGGCTGGCAGCCCACGCACGACTTCGAGAGCGGCATGGCCGCCACGGTGCGTTGGTATCTGGCGCATCGAGACTGGTGCGAAAGCGTACAGTCTGGGCGTTATCGACGCGAGCGGCTCGGCACGCTGACCGGATCGGCGCTTTAGGCGATGACGTTCCGCGCCACCAAGCTCCCGGGCGTCATCCTCATCGAACCCAAAGTGCACGGCGACGAGCGCGGCTTCTTCGTCGAGACTTATCACGAACAACGCTACGCCGAGAACGGCATCCCGCTGCGGTTCGTGCAGGACAATCACTCGCGCTCGGTGGGACCGATCCTGCGCGGCCTGCATGCGCAGCGTACGCGCGCCCAAGGCAAGCTGGTGCGCTGCGTCGAGGGGCGGATCTTCGACGTCGCGGTCGACATCCGCAGAGGCTCCCCCACCTTCGCCCAGTGGGTGGGCTTCGAGCTTTCCGCGGCCAACTTTCATCAACTGTGGATTCCGCCCGATTTCGCGCACGGCTTCTGCGTCCTCGACGGCGGTCCGGTCCAGGTCGAGTACAAGTGCACCGACCTTTACGATCCGAGCGACGAGCTCGGAGTCGCCTGGGACGATCCTGACCTCGGCGTCGAATGGCCGATCGAGAAGCCGCTGTTGTCGCCGAAGGATCGCGCGCTCGGCCGCCTAGCCGACCTGATGGACCGCCTCCCCATCTTTCGCCGGTGAACCTCTGAGCCCGTTCGAGCCCGCGGATCTCGAGCAGCTCGCCGCCTCCGGCATCACCGAAGCCGAGGCCGAGCGCCAGCTGCGGCTGCTGACCGGCCCTCCGCCACACGTCGAACTGGCGCGCGCTTGCCGCATCGGCGACGGCATCCTCCCGCTCGATCGTGCGGAGGACCCGGCGCGCACCGCCGCCTGCGCCGCCGCAGCGAGCGCCGGACGGTTGAGCGCGTTCATCCCCGCATCGGGGGCCGCCACCCGCATGTTCGAGTCGTTGCTCGCGACTCTGCAAGAGGAAACCGACCGCGCGGCTCTCGCCCAGTTGGCCGGTGCCGGGGACCGGCACGCCGCCGACACTCTGCGCTTCGCCCATCACTGGCGCGAGCTGGCGCTGGCGGACGAGCTCGGCGTGGCGCTCCGGGCGCGCGGTGAAACGGTGAGCAGCGGCCTTGAATGGCTGTCGACTCTGCTCTCGCCGAAAGGACTCGGCTATGCCGAACGCCCGAAGGCCTTGATCCCATTCCACCTGACGGCGCGGGGCGCGAGATCGGCGTTCGAGGAGCACCTGGCGGAAGCGGCGGGATACCTGGCCGACGCGGCCCGCGTCTGTCGAGTTCACTTCACCATCGCGCCCGAACACCGCGCCGCCATCGATCGCCACTTGAGCACCGTTCGAGCTGAGCTGGAGTCGCGGTCCGACGTGCATTTCGAAGTCAGCTTCTCGTACCAGGAGCGCGCCAGCGACACGGTGGCGGTGGATCTCGCCGGCCGTCCGTTCCGCAACGCGGATGGCAGCCTGGTGCTGCGGCCCGGCGGCCACGGCGCTCTGCTGCGTAACCTCCAGGCCTACGCCGCCGCCGGAGGCGACATCGTGTTCATCAAGAACATCGACAACGTCGTCCCCGAGCGCTCACGGTCCTTTCTGGCGCGCTGGCAGCAAATCTTGGGCGGCCACCTCTTGCAGATCCAAGAGGAGCTGTTCGCGCATCTCGAACGCCTCGAGTCGGCGGAGATCGGCCGCGAGGACCTGGCGGCGGCGCTCGCCTTCGCGGAGGGCCGGCTGGGCTACCACCCGGCGCGCTCCATGCGCTCGCTTCGCCCCGAAGAGTGGCGCCGCAGCTTGCAGAGTCGGCTCGATCGGCCACTGCGGGTATGTGCCGTGGTGCGAAGCGAGGGCCAGCCTGGCGGCGGGCCGTTCTGGGTCGACGATCGCGAGGGTGAGGATCGTCCCCAGATCGTCGAGTCGGCGGAGGTCGATCACGACTCCGAGAGCCAGTCGGAGATCTGGTCGTCGTCGACCCATTTCAATCCCGTGAACCTGGTTTGCGCGCTGCGCGACCGCCGGCAACAGCCGTACGACCTGTCACGCTACCGCGATCCCGAGGCCGTTTTCGTCTCCACCAAGTCGAGTGGAGGACGGCGT
>JBDTNL010000015.1:0-66788 GCA_039933785.1 Acidobacteriota bacterium | reverse complement strand
ACCGGGCTGGAAGCCGGGCCAGCGCGTGGTGATGGCGGGAGGCCGGCCGTGTGGCGCCTGTCGCAATTGCGTAAACGGGGGCGGTGAACGCGAGTGCTCGCGATTTCAGATCATGGGCTTCGCGTATGACGGCGCCTGGGCGGAGCTCATCGCGGTGCCCTGGTTCAGTTTGACGGCGATTCCGGATCATCTGCCCTTTCCACAGGCGGCCATCCTCGCCGACGCGGTGTCGACTCCATACGCTGGATTGACCGACCGCGGTCAGCTCCGCGCCGGTGAAGCCGTCGGATTGTGGGGAGTGGGCGGACTCGGCGTTCACGCCGTGCAGGTGGCGCGGATGATCGGCGCCGCTCCGATCCTCGCCATCGATCCGCTGCCGAGCGCCCGAGCGCGAGCCCTGGTCGCGGGCGCCGACGCTGCCATCGATCCTGCGAGTGAGGACGTGCGGGCGCGCGTCCTCGAGCTCACCCGCGGCCGCGGTCTCGATCTCGCGGTGGACCTCTTCGGCGCCAATCGCGTGCTGGCGGAGGGCGCGGGTTGCCTCGCCCGCCACGGGCGCTTGCTGATGATCGGGCTCTCGCACGATCCGATCCAGCTCGGACCGGGGGTGCTCTTCGGCGTGCAGTCTCACGCCTTGCTTGGTCACCTCGGCTACACCAAGCAACAGCTCGACCGCTTGGTCGACCTCGTGGCGTTCGGCCGTCTCGACGTGTCGCGTTCGATCAGCGATGTGATGCCGCTCAGTGAAATAAAGCGCGGCGTCGAGCGCCTGGCGCGCAAGGAAGGCGATCCGATTCGCCTGATCGTCGAGCCCCAGCGTTAGCTCGCGCTCACGAACTCCATCATTTCTCCGATGCAGCCCCGGTCGCGCAGGATGCGCAGATGACCGAGACCTCTGGTCTCTACGAAGCGTGCTCCGGGCCAGAGCGCGGCGAGCTCGGCGCCTTCCTCGAACAGCACCTGGCTGTCCCCGCGATCGTGCAGCACGAGCAGCGGCACGGTCTGTTCCGGCGCCAGTAGGCGGGGCTGGATGTCGGCGAAGCGCACGCCGATCCAGTCCTCGGCCATGCGCACCATGCGCGTCCACACCGGCATCGCCATCCCAAGCCCGTCGCGGAAGCGCCGCCAGAAGCTCTCGAAGTGGGAGGGCGGGGCGAAGAAAACCACGCGGTCGACTCGCAGAGTGCGCGCCAGCGCGTGCGCGGTCGCGGCAGCGCCAAACGAGTGCGCCGCCACGGCGTGAATCGGTCCCAACACCTCGCCGGCGCTCTCGAGCGCGACGCTGAAGTGCACGAGCGAGCTCATCCTGCCCGGCGATTCACCGTGGGAAGGCATGTCCAGCGCGATGGCGCGAAAGCCGCGCGCCACGAGGTCCGCTACGAGGGCCGTCATCTGTCCGGCGTGGCCACCCCAGCCGTGGATCAACAACACCGCGGGACCGCGGCCCCAGGAGTATCCCTGCACGGTCCCGAAGCGAGTCGAGAGGGTGAAGCGCGCGGCTTGGTCGAGCACCCGATCCTCCGCTTCCGTGCGTCGCGCCCGCAGCGGAGTGAAGAAGAGGCGCCAGGCGATCTTCGCGGCGGCCTGGGGAGCCACTCGCGCCACACCCTGAAAGCCATTCCGCAGCCAGCCCGGGAAGCGCAGGGGCTGAATGCGGCCCGCCGGTTCGATAGACACCCGATCGGTCGTGCTTTTCTGACTAGATATCGACAGCGGCATGGTCATGATCGAAATCTCCTGACGGCGGTGGTGACTAGCCGATCCGGTTGGGTCGCGGGGGACGTGCGGGGTTGGCGCGCCGCGGGCGAGCGCTCGCCGCCCGCCGAGCCGGCCGCTCCACCCGGCGCGAACGCGCGAGCATCGCGGCGAAAGCCTGACGCGCCCGTGAGGCAGCCTTGGGATCGCCGACCAGCTTCAGGGCGTACTGGAGGGCCATCCCCAGGCCGGTGAATTCGTAGGCGAAGAGCTTGAGGTCGAGATCGGGCCGGAAGTGCCCCTCGCTGACGGCCTGCCCGGCAGCGCGTTCGAGGGCGCCCAGCCAGTCCTTCTGCGAACGCACCAGACCTTCGCGCACGGCGCCGGGGCGGTCGTCGTACTCCGCGGTGAGCGACATGAAGAAACAGCCGCGCTCAGTGCCCTGGCCGAGGATCCAGCGTTGCCATCCTTCCCAGAGCGCGACCACACGGGGCTCGCCGCGCGGCTCGGCGAGCCCCGGCTGCACCACCTGCGCGATGAAACGCTGGATCGCTTCCTCGAGAACCGCGAGTTGCAGCTGCTCCTTGGATTCGAAGTGCGCGAAGAGCCCGCTCTTCGACAGCCGTAGCTTGTCGGCCAGAACGCCCAGCGTGATGCCCTCGAGACCAAGATTGCTGGCCTCGCGCATCGCGGTGTCGACGATCTGCTGGCGGCGGATATCGCCCTTGCTCATCGCGCCACAATAGCACGACCGGTCGTCTTGTCAACTCCCGCGCCCGATGACGGCTCCACTCCCCAGGGTCTGCCAGCAATGCTCGCAGACCCTGGGATCTCCCTCGCGACCGCCTACCTCACACAGGTATCGAAGGCATTGGTGTCCTGGACAGGCTTGAAGGCCACATCGATGGGATTGACGTACCCCTTCGACTGGTCGGCCACCGTGTCGGTCACGATGAGAAGCACGCGAACATTGGTCAGTCCGCCGGCGAAAACCCAGAAGCGGCTGTTGACGCCGCAGGCGTCGAGCACCTTGACCACAGCCTCCACGGCCTCGGAACTGAAGAACCAGAGATAGCCCGAATCGTTGGTCAGCTTCACGGCATGCGCTTCGCCGCGGTCTCCACCCGGAGCCTGAAACATCGCCTGGACGCGGAATTCGCTGTTCTCCAGGCACATGGCCGTCGGAGTCGTGTCACACGGCGAATCGCTGCTCAGGGTGGTCGCGGTCACGATGTTGCTGTATGTGGAGCCGCCGCTCGCGTTGATGGCACGCAGGCGGAACTGGTACTGGACCCCGGGATCGAGCGCTCCGATGAACGCGGCCGTGGAGTTCGCGGGCAGGGGATCCGAAGCGACGAACGTCGGGCTCCCTGAGACTCCCACCTCGATCGAGTAGAACGTCTCGTTGCTCGAGTTATCCTGCCAGAGCAATGCCACGCGCGAGCTCGACACCGCCTGGGCCTGCAGAAACGTCGGTCCAGCCGGCACCAGGGTCGGGGCGACGGTGCTCGTCTTCGCCTCGTCGGTGGAAACACCGATCACTTCGAATGTCGGCCCGGCCACTGCAGTGCCGGCGCAGACCACTAGGGCGCCGACGAAGATCTTCAATGCGGAAGCATTCATAGACAGTCTCCTCGTACCGTCCTCGCACCATGCAAGGCGTACAAGGGCTCATTGCAAGGTGGTGTCCAACGCGCAAGCCTCGCCGATCCGCGACTTCGCGGCGTAAGTCGACCCGCGCACCTGCGCCTTTCTACAAAGCAGCGCACAATGCAGCGGCCGTTCATTTCCGGACACCGGGGTTCGGAAGCGCAACCTTCGCACCGATGTCTCTCTTTCCTTTCAATGACTTAACGATGGCACTCGAGTTGCTTTACCGGCCTCGAGAGCTGACCTGAATGGACCGCGAGATTCCCCCCCCCGAGCTGCGAGCCCGTGCTCGGCGACGGTTGATCGTTGGAGTTTCTGCCGTGGCCGCCGTAGCGTCCGGCTTCGTCGTCCTTCCGCGGCTGCTTCGCCCGGGCGTCGAACGCGCTCTGCTCCGCATCTCGCGCGTCGAGCGCGGTCCGGTCACCGCCGTGCTCAGCACTGCCGGCGTGGTGCTTCCGGCCTTCGAGCAGGTGGTCTCGAGCCCAGTCGAGGCGCGGGTCCTCGGTCTACTCAAGCACCCGGGCGAGCCCGTGCGAGCGGGCGAAGCGATCGTCGAGCTCGACACCTCGAGCTCGCGGTTGCAGCTCGATCGTCTCGGCGACCGTCTGGCGCTCAAGCACAACGAGCAGGAGCAGGCGCGGCTCGATCTCGAAGCCCAGGTCGCCGGCTTCGAGGCGCGCTTGAAGAGCGCTCGCCTGGACTGCGACGTGCGCGCCTACCGGGCCGAGAACAGCCGCAAGCTTCGCGCCCAAGGTCTGGTGTCCGATGAAACCCTGAAGGCCGCCGAGGTCGACGCCGAAAAAGCCACCATCGATGCCAATCAAGTGACCGCCGAGCTGGCGAGCGCTCGCAAGGTGAATGCGAACCGTCTGGCCGGCCTCGCTCTCGAGCTCGAAACCCTCCGCCGCGAGCAAACCGCGGCGGCGCACGAGCTCGAGCTCGCGACCGCCAGGGCCGATCGCGACGGCATCGTGACCTGGACGGTGCCGCAGGAAGGCGCCACCGTCGCGCGCGGCGACGCGCTGGCACGGGTCGCCGGGCTCGATTCGTACCGAGTAGAGGCGACGGTTTCCGACGTGCATTCGGCGCGCTTGCGGCCGGGGCTCGCGGCTCGCATCGTGCTCGACGGCGAGAGCGCGAACGGAACCGTGAGCACCATCTACCCCACCATCGAGAATGGCGCGGTCCGCTTTCGCGTCGATCTCGTTGCGCCGAGCGACTCGAGGCTGCGGAACAATTTGCGCGTCGACGTGGAGGTCGAAACCGGCGCGCGGGCAGACGGCCTGCGCCTGCGCTCGGGGCCGGGTGTCGGAAGCGGCGAGCAGGAGGTCTTCGTGCTCACCCCGACGCGCGATCGCGCCGAGCGCCGCCGGGTCCGCTTCGGGGTCTCGGGCAACGAATTTCTCGAAGTGCTCTCCGGCCTCGCGCCGGGAGACGAAGTCATCGTGTCGAACCTGGCCGAGTTCCAACACCTGAGCTCTCTGCGGTTGAATTAAGGAATCCCCTATGTCATCGATGATCTACCTGCAGGACGTGACCAAGGTCTACCGCACCGAACGCATCGAGACCGTAGCGCTCGAGAACGTCAACCTCGACATCGCCGCCGGCGAGTTCGTCTCGATCATGGGTCCTTCGGGTTGCGGCAAGAGCACGCTGTTGAATCTGATCGGGCTGCTCGACGCGCCGAGCTCCGGAACGGTGTCGATCGCCGGTCACACGTTGGACAGCCGATTGGACGGCAGGCGCGGACGTTCGGACTCCGAGCTCGCGCGCCTGCGCAATCAGAGCATCGGCTTCGTCTTCCAGCAGTTCCATCTCATCGGCGACTTGTCGGTGGTCGACAACGTCGAGGTCCCGCTGCTCTATCGCCGGCTCGGCGGGCGCGAACGCCGGCTGCGGGCGCTGGCGGCGCTCGAGCGGGTCGGCCTGCAGTCGCGTGCCCAGCACTACCCGGGGCAGCTCTCCGGCGGACAGCAACAACGAGCGGCTATCGCCCGCGCCATGGTCGGCAATCCGCGGCTGTTGCTCGCCGACGAGCCGACCGGCAACCTCGACAGCGCGATGGGCGACGAGATCATGGGCATCCTCGAATCGCTCAACCGCGACGAGACCACCATCGTCATGGTCACCCACGATCCCCGCATGGCCGAACGCACTCACCGCACGGTCCGCATGTTCGACGGCCGCCAGGTCCACTAACCGCTCACCGAGCCCGAAGCGCAAGGGACCATCAAACAATGCTCCAGAGCTACTTCAAGCTCGCCGTCAAGGTTCTCCTGCGGCGGAAGTTCTTCACCTTCATCAGCCTCTTCGCGGTAAGCGCCACGCTGCTCGTGCTGCTGGTCGCTGCCGCCATGCTCGACGGTGTCTTCGGCCCGCGAGCTCCCGAGATCCGCAGCGATCGAACGCTCGGCGCGTATCTGATGTCGATGAGCGGTCCGGACCGGACGCGGACAGCGTTCCCGGGATTCGCGTTCCTGGATCAACAGGCGCGCAATCTGCCCGGCGTCGAGCGCATGACGGTGTTCAGCGTGCCGTCGAGCGTCGCGTCCTATCCCGACGGTCGCAAGGTCTCGTCCTTTCTCAAGCGCACCGACGGCGACTACTGGAAGGTCCTCGACTTCACGTTTCTCGAGGGCGGACCGTATTCCGCCGAGGACGATGTCTCGGGCAATTCCGTCGCAGTGATCAACGCCACGACCAGGCGGCGCTTCTTCGGCGAGGCTTCGGCGCTCGGCAAGACGCTCGAGGCCGATGGTCAGAGCTTCCGCGTCGTCGGCGTAGTGCCCGACGTGCCGTTCGTCCGCGTCGCCCCCTTCGCCGACATCTGGGTGCCGATCGGCACCGCGAGGACGAGTGGCTTCCGTCACGACCTGGTCGGCGAGTACATGGCGCTGTTCCTAGCCAGTGATCGCTCCGCGCTGCCGGGCATTCGAGCCGCGTTTCAGGAGCGCCTGCGGAACACGCCCTTGCCCGACCCCAAAATGTACGACACCCTGCACGGCGGCGCCGACAGCCTGTTCGATTCGGCGGCCCGGATCCTCTTGACCGATCGCTTCGAGGACAGCCGACCGGAGCGCCTGCGCGCTCTTCTCCTCGGGCTGGCCGTCGCCTTCATGCTGCTACCGGCGCTCAATCTCGCCAATATCAATCTGAGCCGCATCCTGGAGCGCTCGTCCGAGATCGGCGTACGCAAAGCCTTCGGCGCCTCAGCGCGGACTCTGGTCGGTCAGTTCCTGGTCGAGAACGTGGTGTTGACTCTGGTTGGCGCGGCGCTCGGCTTGGTTTTCGCCGCCGCGACCTTGGCGGCGATCAACCGGAGCGGTCTCATCCCGTATGCGCAGTTCACCGTCAGCCTACGGGTCTTCGCCTGGGCCGTGGGGATGGCGCTCTTCTTTGGCATTCTTTCCGGAGTCTTGCCGGCCTGGCGCATGTCACGAATGCACGCCGTGCAGGCGTTGCGCGGGAGCTCGCTGTGATCCGTCATCTGCTCAAGCTGGTCTGGAATCGCAAGCGCTCGAATGCCCTGTTGTTGCTCGAGATCTTCTGCTCGTTCCTGGTGGTCTTCGGCGTCGCGACTTCGGCGCTCTTCGTCTGGAGCAACTATCGCCGGCCTCTGGGGTTCGAGTGGAAGGACGTCTGGAGCGTCTCGATCGACACCAAGGTGGTAGGCGACGACGCCTGGACGCCGCAGCAGAACGAGCTCATCGAACGTCTGATCGCCGAAGCTCGCTCGGTGCCCGGCGTGGTCGGGGCCGCGGGCATCGACAACACCCCCTTCGGCTTCGAGACCAACAACGCCGGCTGGACCAGCGACGGCAAGCGCCTCCGGTCGGAGGCCGTCGACGCCACGCTCGAGGTGCCGACCGTGCTCGGCCTGCAGGTCGCCGCCGGCCGGCTGTTCGAGCCGGCGGATAACGCGGCGCCCTGGCGCGCCGTGGTGATCAATCGGGCGCTCGCGAGAGCGCGTTTCGGCGCCGACGATCCGCTCGGCAAGAGGCTGCGTGAACGCGATCCTTCGGAGCCTGAGGAACGAGTGGTCGGCGTGGTCGACGAGTTCCGTCGTGGCGGCGAGCTCGCGCTCCCGGGGAATCTCTTTCTGCGGTTGACACGGCCCGGTCAGCCGTCCGATCGGTCGGGCCGACGCATCCTGGTCCGTGTCGAACCGGGCGCGACCGTGGCCATCGAGGAGCGGCTCGTGCGTCGCCTGCAGGCGGTGGCGCCGGACTGGTCGTTCGAAGTCCAGCCCCTCTCGCGGCTCCGCGCCTCCGCATTCCGGCTCTGGATCACGCCGGTCGCGGTGGGCGCCATCGTGGCCTTCTTCCTGCTCTCGATGGTAGCGCTCGGCCTGCTCGGTGTGCTGTGGCAGAACCTCCTCCGGCGGACCGGGGAGATGGGCCTGCGGCGCGCCACCGGCGCCTCGGCGCTCGATGTGCAGCGTCAGGTGCTGCTCGAACAGGCACTGCTGACGACGCTCGGAGTCTTGCTGGGGCTCGCCCTGGTGCTCCAGCTACCGCTCTTCGGATGGATCGGATGGATCGGCAAGCCGGTCTTCGCGGGCGGGGTTCTGCTCGCCATCGTCGCGCTCTACGCGCTCACCCTGCTGTGTAGCTTCTATCCCAGCCTCATGGCGCGCCGCATGGAACCCGCCGAAGCCCTGCGGTACGAATAGACTTCCGTCGATGATCCTGATCGCCGACGACGATCCCTCGGTCGTGGCCTCGCTCACCCTGCTGCTCAAGCAGCACGGCCGCGACGCGGTGGGCGCCCGCAACGCCAGCGAGGCCGCGGCGCGGGCGCGCGACCAGACGGTCGAGCTGGTGTTGCAGGATCTCAACTTCTCGCGCGCCACCAGCGGCCGCGAAGGGCTCGCACTGTTGGCCGAGATCAAGGCTGCGCGCCCCGACCTGCCGGTGATCCTGATCACCGCTTGGGGCTCGATCGCGCTCGCCGTCGATGGCGTCAAGGCGGGCGCCGCGGACTTCATCACCAAGCCGTGGTCGAACGCGCAGCTGCTACGCTCCGTGGATACGGCGCTCAGCCTCGCGGCGGCGCATGCTGACGAGGCCTCGGCTAAACGCTGCCGCCCGATCGAGCGCGCCGAGATCGACAAGCAAGGCGATTTCTCCGGCCTGCTCGGCACCGACCCGAAATTCCTCAGGGTCCTCGAGCTGGTCGGGCGCATCGCGCCGACCGACGCCTCCGTGTTGATCACCGGCGAGAGCGGCACCGGCAAGGAGCTCATCGCCGGCGCCTTGCACAAGAACAGCCCACGCCGCGCGAGGCCCTTCGTCAAGGTCAACCTGGGCGGCATTTCCTCGACGCTCTTCGAGAGCGAGATGTTCGGCCACGTGCGCGGCGCGTTCACCGACGCGCGCGACAACCGGCAGGGGCGCTTCGAGATCGCGGATGGCGGGACGATCTTCCTTGACGAGATCGGCGAGGTCGACCCCTCGGCGCAAGTGAAGCTCCTGCGGGTGCTCCAGGATCGCACCTACGAACCACTGGGCTCGAGCACCTCGCGAACGGTCGACGCGCGAGTGATCTCGGCCACCAATCGAGACCTGCCCGCGCTGGTGCAGCGTGGCGAATTTCGCGAGGATCTGCTCTATCGTCTGAATCTCATCGTCCTGCGGCTGCCGGCTCTACGCGAGCGCCGGGGCGACATCCCGCTCCTCGCAGGGCACTTCCTCGCCGCCGCGGCGCGCGTGTACCGCAAGCCGGCCATGACGTTGAGCGATCCGGCGGCCGCCTGGCTCGCGAGCCGTCCCTGGCCCGGCAACGTGCGGCAGTTGAAGCAGACCGTCGAGCGCGCCGTGCTGGTGCTCGAGCACGAGCGGCTTGAGACCGCCGACCTCGAGGCTCTCGCTGCGCTCGAGGATCGCGGCGATCCGGCGTCGACGCTACCGACCCCAGGCAGCATGACCCTCGACGAAATCGAGCGCGGCATGATCGCCAACTGCCTGCGCCACTACGACGGCAACATCACCCATGTCGCCGAGGCGCTCGGCCTGTCGCGCGCGGCGCTCTACCGGCGGTTGGAGAAGTACGGCCTGGGCTGACCCCCACTCGACGGCCATTTCTTCGTGCTCAGCCTGCGCCACAAACTGTTCCTCTACCTGATCGTCGTTCACGTCGCGGCGGCCGTCGCCACCGTGGTCGCGCTCGGCAGTCGACCCGCCTGGCTGCTGCTCGCCGAGGCACTCTTCGTGGTCTCCGCCTGGGTGGGGGTCCGCTTGCTGCGCGCCCTCTTCGCGCCGCTCGATCTCGTCCGTTCGAGCGCCGACCTGCTCGGCGAGCGCGATTTCTCGTCGACCCTCCGCCCCGTGGGCCAACCGGACGTCGACGCGCTGATCGCGGTCTACAACCGGATGTTGCTGGAGCTGCGCGACGAACGGCTGCGCCAGAAGGAACAGAGCTTCCTCCTCGAGAGGATCCTGGACGCCTCGCCGGCCGGAGTGGTCACGCTCGATTTCGCAGGCGCCGTCAGCCTGGTCAACCCGCAGGCCGAGAAGCTCCTGGGAGCGACTCTGATCGGGCGGCCGCTCGCCGGGATCCCCCGCGTCGGCGCTGAGCTCGCCGGTCTGGCGCGGGGCGCGTCGATCGTCGTGTCCCTGCCCGCCGGCCGGCGACTCAAGGTCGCGCGCGCCGAGTATTTCGATCGCGGCTTCGGCCGCAGCGTCTTCGTCCTCGAGGAGTTCACCGAAGAGCTGCAGGCATCCGAGCGCGCGGCCTACGGCAAGCTCATTCGCATGATGTCGCACGAAGTGAACAACTCGGTGGGCGCGGTCAGCTCGCTGCTCGAGTCACTCGCCAGCTTCAGCGCCGGTCTCCCAGCCGCGGCAGGTGAGGAATTCGGCGCCGCGATCGCCGTGTCCAGGCAGCGCCTCGAGCGGCTGCGCGCCTTCACCTGCGGATTTGCCGACGTGGTGCGGTTGCCGGCACCGGACCTTCGCCCGTGCGACGTCGCGCAGCTCCTGCGCGAGCTCGTGCTCTTGTTTCAACGGGGCTGGCGCCAGCGCGGCATCGACTGCACGCTCGACCTCGAGGCCGGGCTCCCGGCGGTCGCGCTCGATCGCAATCAGCTCGAACAGGTCCTGGTCAACGTGTTCAAGAACGCCGAGGAGGCCATGGTCGGCGACGACGAGGATGCCCCGCGCTCGGAGTCCGACAGCGAGCGGCGAATCGAGATCACGCTGCGGCGAGAAGGCTCCGACCACCGCCAGGAGCTCCGCATTCGCGACCACGGACCGGGCTTGTCGCGGGCCGCGCGTGAGGCGCTGTTCACACCGTTCTTCAGCACCAAGCGCGACGGCCGCGGCCTCGGCCTCACTCTCGTGCGGGAGATCCTGAGCCGGCACGGATTCGACTTCGCGCTCGAGAACCTGCCGGCGGGCGGCGCGGAGTTCTGCTTGGTCCTCGAATCCGCGGTGTAGCGCTACTCAGCCCGAGACCGAGGAATACCAGCGTCCAGACCACTCGCTGGCCAGCCCGCCTCGCCGGGGCGTTCATGGAATGGGTCAGGCCTACGGCTTGCGATTGCGCTTGCGAGCCATCACCCAGGCGCCGCCCATGGCCAGAGCACCGGCTAAGCTCGCGAGGCCGACACCGTCGAGGGTTGGAATCTGAATGCTCTGGCCGTTGGCGGGGCCCGCGACCGCGGTGAGCGGCAGCGCCAAGCCAGCGAGCACCCCGAACACGAGGACCATTCTCGACGCGACGGAACGTGCGCTCTGCATCGGCAGGATCTCCTTGGGAAAACGAGCTTCGAGCATAGCAAAGGCCTCTACTCGGTTTCGTAGGCTCGGAAGAGATCCCTCAGCGTCTTGCCCGGCTCGTCCTCGAAGCGCTGATCGAGCACTTCGAACGTCACGATCCGGTCGGCTCGGAAGTTGCGGAAGTCCCGCCGCAGCTCACACCAGGCGCCAAGCGACCAAGTCGCGCCCCAGAAGAACAGGCCGAGCGGGCGGACCGAGCGATCGGTCGAGCTCGCCTCCTTGTCGCGGTAGGAGAGCTGGATCTTGCGGCGGTCGCGCACCGCCTCACGGAGAGGTTGCAGCCGGCTCCGTTGCGCGGCGTCGACATGAAAATCGGGCGCGAAGATCTCGGCGTCGGGAATTCGTGTCTTGAGACTCGCCGGCAACACCGTTTCGACCTTGGCCAACGCTTCGTCGGCGGCCTTCGCCAGTGCCGGGTCGGCCCAGGCGCGGACGATGCGCGCGCCGAGCACGATGGCCTCGATCTCGTCACGGGTGAACATCAGCGGCGGCAGGTCGAAGCCCTTGGCGAGGGCGTAGCCCACCCCGGCTTCGGCCAGGATGGGCACACCCGACGCCGAGAGATCGGCGATGTCGCGATAGATGGTGCGCTCCGAGACCGCGAGCTCTGCCGCGAGCCGCGCCGCCGTGGTGACCCGGCGGCGGCGCAGCAGTTGCACGATCTGGAACAGGCGGTCGGCGCGGCGCACCTCGGCATCCTAGCGCCGCTCAGCTCCCGCTCTGATTGACCACCGCCTTCTCCCAGAGCGCGAAACGTGCGCCGGTCGGGTCGGTGAGCCAGGTGAACCAACCGGTCTCGGGGACTTCGGTGCGCTCGACGTGCACCTTGGCGCCCAGGGCTACCGCCCGGCAGGTCGCCTCGTCGAGCTCGGCCACCTTGATGTACGGCAGCCAGTGCGACTCGGCGCCGTCGTAGGGCGAGGTGCCCATCAAACCCGCCTCGGGTCCCTCCCCGGTTGTGATCTCGGTGTAGTCGCCCTTCGGCAGCTCGTGGGTCTTCATCCCCCAGCCGAAGAGATCGGTGTAGAACTTTTTCGCGGCGGCGGGGTTGGCGGTGTGAAGCTCGGCGTACATGAACGGGTGATTCATTGGCTTCTCCTTGACCGGTTGTCAAGTCGCTGGTCGATGCGACGGGAGAAGCATGCCGGGAGGCTCCTGACACCGTGGTGTCAGGAGGGTTTGGGTGTCAGATGGTTGCTTACGCTGAGCGTTCGTGGCCTACGGAGTCTGGGCGGGGGCGGGAGTGGCCTTCATGTCGCGGATGAAGCCCTCGGCTTCGGTGATCGAGGCCTGCATCTGATCGACCAGGCGCGTCACGTCGCCTTGCAGGGTGTCCGCGGTGCCCTTGAGCGAGCCCAGGGCCCGGGCGTTGAGATTGTGCTTCAAGAACAACACCTGGTCGCGAAACTTGAGCAGGACCGGATCCATCGCCGAAGCAGCCCGTTGCATCGCTTTCAGCAGCTGCGTGTAGCGCTGTTTCGTCTCACGCAATTCGCGCTCGCTCTGGGCGCGGTAGTCAGGGTTCTGGTACTCGCCGATCTCGCGCTTCCACTCGTCGAACAGCGAGTCCGCAACCTCCTCGACTTTGCGGATGCGGTCCTTCACTTCGTCCGCCTGCTTCTGGCTGTCGTCGTATTCGGCGCTCAGCTTGTCGTACTTCTTCTCCAGGTCGCCGCCCTGGTGGCCGACCAGAGCCTGGAACTGCTCGAGCGCGTCCTTGAACTGCTTCTGCGCGTCGGCCTCGGACTCCTTGGCCTTGTCGACCCGGTGCACCAGGAGCTCGCGCTTTTCGATGCCGACCTTGGCGAGCGCTCGGTAGTACTCCTCGTGGGCGGCTTTGCAGGAGGACAGCGTCGCGAGAACCACAGCGACGAGAAGAGTCGATAGCCGATGCGAGGACATCCCAAAACCCCTCTCAGTGAAGGTCACCGATTGATCGAAATCCTATCGGTACGCATTTTTGCGATCCGCAACTCGCACCACGAGCACCGTGAGCTCGGCATCTTCGATCGCATAGAGAATCCTAAAACGCCCGATTCGTATTCGATAGCGATCGGTTGTGCCGGCCAGTTTTTCGCACCCGGATGGACGTGGCGATCCGGAGAGCGCGAGGATGCCGGCCACAACACGCTGCCGGTCCTTCTTTTGATCAATGCCCTCGACTTCTTTCGCCGCAGAGGGCTTAATCAGGACCCTATACCTTGCCACGTGCCTTTAGGTCTCTCACGAATCGCTCGAAGTCGAGATTCCGCTCTCGGCTTCTCTTCTCGAACGACTCCAGATCCTCGGCGTCCTCCGCGAGGGTCAGCTTCACAGCGTTGTTGACCAGGTCCGAAATCGACCGGTCCGAGGTGGCCGCCTTGAGGCGCAGAGCTTGGTGAATCTGGGGCTCGAAATACACCGTGGCACGTTTGGTGCTCGCCATGACGCCATGGTAGCGTTTTGACGTCAAGACGTCGAGCGCCCGAGCGGCGCTTCCCTGCGCAGCGCCCGCCCCGGCAGCCGCCCGGTCGCCTTGCCGTCGGCAAAGACCCGCTGCCCGTTCACCCACACGCCGGCGACGCCGGGCGCGACGGCCCACGGGTCGGTGGTTGTCGCGCGATCGAGAATGGTCGCCGGATCGAAGAGCACCAGGTCGGCCATCATTCCCGGCGCGATCGTGCCGCGGCGCGAGAGGCCCATGTTGTGCGCCGCGAGCGAGGACATCTTGCGGACGGCTTCGGGCAGCGTAACCACGCCCTGTTCGCGCACCAGTCGGCCGAGGGCGCGCGGGAACGAGCCGAAGCCGCGCGGGTGACGCCCGGCGAGGCCGCCGTCGGTGCAGAGATTGGCGAAAGGCCAGGCGAAGATGCGGGCGACGTCCTTTTCGTCCATGCTCGTACCGATGACCGATTCGACGCTGTCGGCGTTGGGGTGCGCCTGCTCGTAGGCCAGCGCTTCGGCAATGAGGGCCATGAGCGTCGCAGGTGGATCGGTGCCGCGTAGGCGCGCGATGTCCGCCACCGTCTTGCCGACGTACGACGGATTGGGCGCGAATCCGGACAACAGCAGCCCTTCTGGCGCGGCGACCTCGGCGAGCGCGAACTCAGCGCTCGCGCGATTGCTGAAATCGCGCTCGGGGAAGATCACGGTGAGCGTCGATTGCCAGTAGGTGTAGGGATAGATGTCGGCCGTGACATCGATGCCCTCGCCTCGTGCTTGATCGAGCTTGGCGACCAGGCGATCGGCCTGGCCCCACAGGCTGCGCATGGCGAGCTTGATGTGGGAGACCTGGACCGGCATGTGTGTTTCGCGGCCAATGCGAAGGACTTCATCGATGGCGGGCCAGAAGTTACGATCTTCGCTGCGGATGTGGGAGATGTAGCGGCCACCGTGCCTGGCGGCAACGCGCGCGAGGGTGAGCACCTCCTCTGGATCCGAGAAGATGCCGGGGTCGTACTCGAGCCCGGTCGAGAGGCCAAGCGCGCCGTCGCGCATGCCCTGCTCCACCAGGGCAGACATCTGGTCGATTTCACTGACTGTGGCGCGGCGCTTGAAGTCCTTGCCCATGACGCGGTCGCGCACGCTGTTGTGACCGACATAGCTCGCAACGTTCACCGCCACGGGGTGGCGCTCGAGATCGGCGAACCATTGGGCGAGGGATTTCGGCGAGTCGCCGTCCTGGCCGACGACGACGGTGGTGATGCCCTGGCTCACCGCGCCGAGGGCATCGCGGTGCTCGTCGAAGTCGCGGTCGGCGTGGCTATGGGTATCGATGAAGCCTGGGGCGAGCACCAGGCCTTTTGCATCCACGATTTCCTCTCCCGGCTGCGGCGCTAGATCACCCACCTCGGCGATCTGGCCCGCGCGGACTCGGACGGCGGCCGAACGCGCCGGCGCGCCGGTGCCGTCGAGGAGTAGGGCGTGAACGAAGAGCGTCGATGGGCGCATGGCTCTGTCCGGGGCCGGGGCCGGGGTCGCGGTACGGCAGCCTGCACCTAGCGCGATGATGGCGAAGAGCGCGATCGAGCGCCGGGAATACTCGCTCAGCATGGTTTCTCCTTCTACCAAGTGCCGCGTTCGCCGACTTGCCGAATGACCCTGGCCAGCCTTTGGGCGGCGTTTCTCCAGTTGGTTTCCACGGCCTTTTCAGCGAGGTCGGCGGCGCCCTTCGCGATCGCCTTCACGATCACTTCGTGCTCGGCGACCGAGACGGCGATTCTGCCGGAGAGTAGGGCGACGTAGAGCCAGTCGTAGCGTTCCGTTTGGGGTTTAAGCGCCTGGTGCAAAGCGCGCAGGCGCGGGCCTGCCCCGGCTTCGACGTAGAGGTTGTGGAATTCGAGGTCGAGCTGATGAAGGCGTTCGTGCAAGGGCGGTAGCGCGGTGCTGGCGCGCTTGAGCTCGCGATTGACTCGGCGCAGATTCGCTACGAGGGCGCGGCGCGGCGCCGCCGGCAGGTTCGCGGCGCCGCGAACCGCGAGGCTTTCCAAGGCGCCGACCAGCTCGAAAACCTGGATGGCGTCGCTCTCGGTGAGCGGCGCCACGATGGGCTGCGCTCGCTTGCCGGCGGCCGAAGACTGGACATAGCCCTCGCGCTCGAGGGCCGCCAGCGCGCTCCTCACCGGCGTGCGGCTGACGCCGAGGCGGGCTGCGATGTCTTGCTCGACGAGCCTTCCGCCGGGCGGCAGCTGGCCGCGCACGATGAGCTCGCGGAGCCGGGCATAGACCCGCGAGGGTCGGTCGGATCGAGAGCTGGTCATCGCGTGGTTACTCGATTGCAAGCGTCGATTGCATGCACGATTGTATACAATCTAACCGTCATGACGCAGACGGCAGCGGTGCTCACTCACGGCTGGTTTTCGACGGTGAACGCCAAGACCGCCCATGGGCTGGTGCGCGGGCCGAGCCGATATCGCGTCATCGGATTGGTCGACCACGCCTGCGCCGGCCGCGATGCCGGCGAGGTGCTCGACGGCGAGCCGCGCGGCATCCCGATCTTCGCGACCCTCGACGAGCTCATTGCCGCGGTGGGCAAGCCCGACGTCTGCGTAGTCGGCATCGCAACACCGGGCGGCGTTCTGCCCGAGGAGTTTCGCGGCCTGCTCCTCGACGCGGTGCGCCGGGGCGTCGGCTTGGTCAACGGGCTGCACACCTTCGTCTCCGACGACTCCGAGATCGCCGGCATCGCCGCGGTCACCGGTGCTCCGCTGCTCGACCTGCGCAAACCCAAACCGCGCTCGCAGCTGCGCTTCTGGTCGGGTGCCATCCGCTCGGTGCGGGCGCCGCGGGTCGCGGTCTTGGGCACCGACTGCGCGCTCGGCAAGCGAACGACCTCGCAGGTCCTGGTCGCGGCATGCAAGGACGCCGGGCTGAACGCGGCGCTCGTTTACACCGGGCAGACTGGATGGCTGCAGGGCATGCGCCACGGATTCATCCTCGATAGCACGGTGAACGACTTCGTGAGCGGCGAGCTCGAGCGCGCCGTGGTCGACTGCGATCGCGACCAGAGTCCGGACGTGATCTTTCTCGAGGGTCAGTCGGCGCTGCGCAATCCGTCCGGACCCTGCGGAGCCGAGCTCCTGGTCTCCGCCGAGGCCCGAGGCGTGATCCTGCAGCACGCTCCGGCGCGGGAATTCTTCGAGGAGCAAGAGGATCTCGGCAATCGCATTCCCGATCTGGCTTCTGAGATCACACTCATCGGCCTCTACGGCGCGCGCGTTCTCGCGGTGGCCGTGAACCACGAGCACCTGCCGGAGGCCGACCGAGAGGCCGCGCGGCAGAAGATCGAACGCGATACCGGTGTTCCCGCATTCTTTCCCTTGCCGACGCAGGCCCGCGGCGCCGATCGAGCCGTGGCCGCGATCCGCGAGTATTTGCAACAGCAACTTGGAGCGCGACGATGAGCACCGGTGGACTGCGTATCGAGCGCATTGAGTCGTGGCCGGTGGCGGTGCCGCTCACCCGGCCGTATACCATCGCCTTCAAGACCTTCGACGCGGTCGAGATGCTGGCCGTGCGTTTGATCACCCGCGGGTCGATCGTCGGACTGGGCTCGGCTTCACCCGAGGCCGCGGTCACCGGCGAAACGTTCCCGGTTTGCCAAGCCGCGCTCGGCGATCTCGCGTGGCTCCACGGTCAATCGTTGGACCACCCCGCCGCGTTGTGCCGCGAGCTGCGCAGCCGCACGTACATTTGTCCCGCCGCCGGCGCCGCCGTCGACATGGCGATTTGGGACGCCTGGGCGAAGGTTCACGAACGACCCCTGGTCGACCTGCTGGGCCGCGCCCACGCGGAGCTCGAGACCTCGATCACCATCGGAATCAAGGGTGTGGCGGCCACCCTCGAGGAGTCCGAGGAGTACGTCGGCCGCGGGTTTCGCATCTTGAAGGTGAAGCTCGGCCAGGAGCTCGACGAAGACATCGAGCGCTTGACCAAACTGCGCGAACGCTGGGGCGATCGGGCGCTGCTGCGGGTCGACGCCAACCAGGGCTACTCGCTCGCCGAGCTCGACCGGTTTCTCGTCGCCAGCGCCGGCCTCGCGATCGAGTTCACCGAGCAGCCGGTGCCCGCCAAGGAAACCGCGTCGCTCGGAACCATGGCGCCGAGCCGACGGGTCCACTTCGCCGCCGACGAGGGTCTGCTCGGCGAGGACGACGCGCTGCGCCTCGCCGCGGATCCGAAACCGTGCGGGATCTACAACATCAAGCTCATGAAGTGCGGCGGCATCCGTCCGGGCCTGGGCATCGCGCGCATCGCCGAGGCCGCCGGAATCGACCTGATGTGGGGCTGCATGGACGAGAGCGTGATCAGCATCGCCGCGGCGCTGCACGCCGCCTTCGCCAGCCCGAACACGCGCTACCTGGACCTCGACGGCAGCTTCGACCTGGCGCACGACTATGCGACCGGTGGGTTCACGCTGGTCGACGGGATGATGCGCACGGTCGATGCGCCGGGCCTGGGCGTCGCACTCGCCGCCGGCGACTAGGTGTCGAGCGCTCGGCGATCGCCGGTCGAAGCGATCCGTTGCGCCAAGACCGCGGCGCCGTAGCCGTTGTCGATATTCATCACCGCTACACCCGGCGCGCAAGCGTTCAGCATGGTGAGCAAGGCCGCGAGCCCGTGGAAGCTCGCGCCGTAGCCGACGCTGGTCGGCACCGCGATCACGGGCACGGAAAGGAGACCGGCGATCAGAGTCGGCAGCGCGCCGTCCATTCCCGCAACGGCGATCGCCACATCGCATTGCCGCAATTCCGGCAAGCGCTCGAGCACGCGGTGAACGCCGGCGACTCCGACGTCGATGTGACGCTCGGCGCCGAGACCGAACCATTCGGCGCACACGGCAGCCTCCTCGGCGACCGGCAGGTCGGAGGTCCCCGCCACGAGCACGGCCACCTTGCATTTCTTCGCCGCGTGGGGTGTGCCACAGGTCAGCACGCGAGCCCGCGGGTGCCACGTCGCCTCGGGAAGCGCCGCGCGCAAGGCCTCGGCGCCGCGGGGCTCGAGTCGCGTCGCCAGCACGCGTTGGTGCGCCGCGAGCAGCCGGCGGCAGATCGCGACCAAATCATCGGGCTCCTTGCCCTGGCCGAATACGGCTTCGGGCAATCCGCTGCGGAGCTCCCGATGGAGGTCCAACCGAGCGAATCCGAGATCCGCGAACGGCGATTCGGCGAGTCGCTCGAGCGCGTCGCCGGGCTGCGTTTCGCCGGCGGCGACCGACCGCAGCAGAGTGTCGAGCTCGGCGCGGTTCACCGCGCCGCGATTTCCGCGACGGGATCGCGTCGGCCATCGGCGCCGCCGCGCCGGTATCCCACTGGATCGAGCTCCGCTGCCGTGAAGCCACAGGCGCGCAGACTGGGCTCGAGATCGCTCCACAGCTTGCGCAGCCGTTCGACCTCTCCGCTGCCCACTTCGATGCGTGCGGTACTGCCGCCGGCGCTCGTCTGGTGACGAACGCGGACGACTTCGAAGCCGGCCTCGAGCAGCAGTTCCTCTGCCTTCTCGACCGCGCGCAGCTTGCCGAGCGTTACCACCTGGCCATGCGGAATGCGCGACGACAGACAGGCGTTGGCGGGCTTCTCCGCGACCGAGAGGCCGAGCTCGCGGGCCAGCTCGCGGACCTCGTCCTTGCGAATTCCGAATTCGAGCAGCGGGCTCCAGACTCCATGCTCCTCGACCGCGCGGAGGCCCGGCCGATCCGGTCCCGGATCGGAAGCGTTCGTACCGTCGCACACCACGGCGAAGCCGCGCTCGCGCGCCAGCTTCACCATCGTGCCCATGCGCAGGCCCTGACAGACGTAGCACCGCCACGCCGGATTGCGCACATATTCGGCATCGTCGAGCTCGCTGTACGTGACGACCTCGTGGGCGATGCCAATTTCGCGGGCCAGCCGGCGCGCACCGTCGAGCTCGCGGCCCGAGAGCGTCTCCGCCGCCGCGGTCACCGCCAGCGCGAGGTCACCGAGAGCCCGCGCGGCGAGCGCCGCGACCACCGCCGAATCGACACCTCCCGAAAAGGCGACCAGCGCTGAACCGCGCACGGCGAGGGCCTCGAGCACGCGGTCCTGGGCTGCGGATGAACTCGAACTCATCCGCTGCCTCGCGGGCCGCGCGGCCCACGGCCGCTCGATTCGCCCGCCGGCGGCCGCCCGGCTCCAGCTGGGCGCCGCATCGTCAGTGGCACGATGGTGAACACCGCGAACACGAAGATCGACCACAGCGGTACCAGAGGCGCTGCCTCCTGATCCACGGTCGGCGCCATCATGCGCAGGAGCACCGGGATTACCGGCAGCCCGCCGACGTACACCAGAAGCATCCGGCGCGACTCGGCAAGCGACAACCCCTTGGACCGTGAAACGAATGCGTGACCGGCGAACGAACCCACCAGCCCGGCGACGGCATAGAGCGGATAGAGCCCGAGCACGAGGTGGTTTTCGAGCGGAACCACCCGCAGAGCATCGAGCAGGATGACGAACCAGCAAGCGCCGCAGAGAGCTGAAAGGACGACTTCGAGGCGTCGCATAGACCGAGAAGCCTACCGGAAATATGCTTGGCAAGTGCCAGAGCTCGAGCCCGCCGGTCCCCTCCTCACCTCCGCACTCTTCGAGCCCCTCGGAGACGAGCTGCTGGCGCTTCTGCGCGGGCTCGCGCGCGACGATTGGACACGGCGCACGGTCTGCGCTGACTGGACCGTGCAGGACCTCGCGGCGCACCTGCTCGACACCGCGCTGCGCCGGCTTTCGATCGAACGCGACGGACACACGCCTCCGCCGCCAGACCGCGCCATCGGCTCGTATCGCGACCTGGTCGAGTTCCTGAACGATCTCAACAAAGCCTGGGTGATTGCGTGGCGAAGGATGAGCCCCGAGACGCTGATCGATGCCATGGCCACCGCCGAGCGCGGCTTGGCCGAACATCTCCCGCGGATCGACCCCTTCGCCCAAGCGCGCTTCTCGGTCGCCTGGGCGGGCGAGGAGGAGTCGCTCAACTGGTTCGATCAAGCGCGCGAGCTCACCGAACGCTGGCACCACCAGCAGCAGATCCGCCTAGCGGTCGGCGCGCCGACGCTCGACGAGCCGCGGTACTCGCGGCCAGTGCTCGAGACCTTTCTGCACGCCCTGCCACACCGCTACCAGACCATGGCGGCTCCCCGCGGAACCACGGTGAGCCTGCGGATTGATGGCCGCGAAGCCTACGAGTTCACGCTGCGTCGCGACGACCGGTGGGTGCTGCTGCGCGGTGTCGCGGCGACAGCCGAGGCCGGAGTGGTGATGACCGAACAGGATGCCTGGCTGCTGTTGACCAAGGGACTGGCTGGCACCGACGCGCGCCACCGAGCGCAGGTCGGCGGAGACCAGGCGCTGCTGCGGCCGATTTTCGAAACCCTGGCGGTAATGGCGTAGGAAGAACGCCGCGACCGGCGCGAGTGGCGGCATCGGTGTTGCCGGGCGGGGGCTGGGATCAGTCGGCGCGCAGCGCCTGCATCGGGTCGGCACGCGAGGCCCGGAGCGTCGGTGCCAACGAGGCCGCTAGCCCGACCGCCGCGAAGAGCACGGAGGCCCCGACCCAGACACCGGCATCGAGCGCCGAGGCGCCGTAGAGCAGCGCGGTCAGGAGGCGGGTCACGCCGAGACTGGCGAGGAGGCCGAGCACGAGGCCGGCCCCGACCAGCCGCAGGCCCTCGCCCGCGACCAAGGCCCGAGTGCGCCCCGGAGAGCTGCCAAGCGCGGCGCGAATGCCGAGCTCCCGAGTGCGCTGGGCGACCGAATAGCTCATCACTCCAGCGATGCCGCCGAGGGCGAGGAGGAGCGCGATGCCAGCGAAGACTGCGAGCAGCCGCAGGTACAGACGCGGCGCGCCGAGACTGTCGCGGATGACCTCCGGCATGGTCCGCCAGCGTTCGACCGCGGCGCCCGGCGCGATCGAGTGCACCGCGTCGGCGACGGCGCGCAGGCTCGGGCGGGCCGTTCCCGGGAGCCAACGGACCAGGACCGGAAAACGAGTGCCGTCGTCCCACTGCCGGTAGGGACGATAGATCTCGGGCTGCGGCGCGGCGAAGGGTCCGAAGTTCTTGATGTCACTGACCACGCCCACGATGGTCAGGAGCTTCTGGTCAGCGCCAGGATCGTAGAGCCGCTTTCCGATCGCGCTCTGGTCAGGAAAATCGCGCCGTGCGAGGGCCTGGTTCACCACCACGACCCGCGCGCCGGCTTCGTCGTCGGAGCTCTCGAGTAGCCGGCCGTCGAGCAGCCGCTGCCCAGTCACGGCGAAGAGCTCGGGGGTCGCGACGCGATTCTCGACCATCGGCCGCGCGGTGGGGTCGCCGTCCGATTGCCCTTCGTAGCGGACGTTGAAGTTCCATCCCCAGTTCTCGTACGGCACCTGCGAGAGGGCCCCCACGGCCTCGACGCCGGGGAGATGCCGCACGCGCTCGAGCGCCGGATCGAGCACTCGGCGCACAGTCAGAGTCTCGGCGCCGGCGCCTGCATGAGCCGGCGGCGGCACCATGATCTCGAACGTGGTGATCCGTCTGGCATCGAAACCGGGATCGCTCGCCATGAGTTGGCGAAATCCCCGGAGTACCAATCCGGCGGCGATGAACAGGGTGAGGGCGAAGGCCACTTCGACGATCACCAGCCCGCGCAACGCGCGCTGATGTGCCCGGCCGGCGCCACCGCCGCGGTTGCTGCCGAGGACACTCTGCGGGCTCACCGTCAGAGCGCCCAGCGCCGGAGCCGTCCCGCAGATGAGTGCGGTGAGTAAGGCGAGGACAAACGCGAAGATCACCACCCGCGCGTCGAGTGAGACGTAGGCGAGTTGCGGCAACTCGGTCGCAGCCAGACTGCCGATGGTCTTGATTCCGATCCAGCCCAAGGCGAGCCCGCCGGCTAGGCCCCCCAGCGCGAGCAGCACACTCTCACCGAGAATCGGGGCCACGATGGCCCAGCGGGAGCCGCCGAGCGCTGCCCGCACCGCCACCTCGCGCTGCCGCCGCACGCCCCGCGCCAGGAGCAGGCTCGCCACATTGGCGCAAGCGATCAGCAAGACGACGAGCACCGCCGCGAAGAGCAGGAGCAACGGCGCGCGCACGGTTCGAATGGCCTCCTGACGCAGAGGCAGAGCGCGCACCGACTCGCCGCGAAGCTCTGGATGCTGCTCGACGAGGCCGGCGAAGAGGCGCCGCAGTTCCTCCGACGCGCTCGCCGCGGTCGCTCCCGGCGCTAATCGGCCGAGGGCCATCAGGTAGTTGCTGCCGCGGTCCGCCGCGGCAGCAGCCGAGAGCCGGAGCGGAACCCAGACGTCGGCGCGCAGAACGCGCGGACCGTGAGGCACCTCGAAACGGTCCGGCGCGACGCCCAGGATCGTGAACGGCTGTCCGTCGAGTGCGATCACCCGGCCGGCGATCGCGGGGTCGGCGCCGAAACGGTCGCGCCAGAATCGCGCCGACAGCACGGCGACGCCGGAGCGTTCGGGCGCGTCCATTCCGGCGTCGAAGAATCTCCCCGCGACTGGCTCGACGCCGAGAGTCGAGAACAGGTTGCCACTGCACCGCATCGCCGTCACCCGCGAGACCTCGCTTCCGACGGCGATCAGCATCGTCGCCGGGCTCAGCACCGCGACCGATTGAAGCTGCTGAACAGACCGCGCGAGGTCGAGGTAGTTGGCCGCCGAGTGCGGTCCGGTGTCGAAATGCGGCGTGGTTCGATAGACAGTGACTAGGCGGTCCGGGTCCTGGAACGGCAGCGACGGCAACAGCGCGGTAGCCACCGCGCTCGAGATCGCCACCGCGGCGCCGAGACCCAGGGTCAGGCACGACACCGCGGCGAGCGCCATCGCCGGCGAACGTAGGAGCGCCCGCAGCCGCCGGCCCGAAACGGAAGGAGGGGAGAGAACTCCGAACGGAATCGACATGAGATTCCGCCAGGGTAACAAACCTCGGCACGGGATCGCCGACCAAGTGACGAACCGCGGGCTTCGTGGCTCGGCTTCGGGTGCGCTCGACGCAGTATCTAGGCGTACTCGGCGACCGGCGGGCACGAGCACACCAAGTGCCGGTCTCCGAACACGTTGTCGAGGCGCGCCACGGCGGGCCAGAACTTGCTCTCGCGGACCCACGGCGCGGGGAACGCCGCTTGCTCGCGAGTGTAGGGATGGTTCCACTCGGCGGCGGTGACCGCCTCGGCGGTGTGCGGCGCGTTCTTGAGCGCGTTGTCCTCGCGCGACATCCGGCCGGCCTCGATCTCGCGAATCTCGGCGCGAATACCGAGCAGCGCGTCGCACAGGCGATCGAGCTCGGCCTTGGACTCGCTCTCGGTGGGCTCGATCATCAACGTGCCGGCCACCGGGAAGGACAGCGTCGGCGCGTGGAAGCCATAGTCCATCAGGCGCTTGGCGACGTCCTCGGCCTCGACGCCAGTGGTGTGCTTGAACGGACGCAGGTCGAGGATGAATTCGTGCGCCACCCGGCCGTTGGCGCCGGTGTAGAGCACCTCGAACTCGGCCGACAGTCGCTTCGCCATGTAGTTCGCATTGAGAATCGCGATCTCGGTGGCGCGCTTCAGGCCGGCGCCGCCCATGAGAGCGATATAGACCCACGGAATCGGCAGAATTCCCGCGCTGCCCCACGGCGCCGCGGAGATCGCGCCGATCGCCTGCTCGCCGCCGGTCTTGATCACCGGATGACCGGGCAGGAATGGCGCCAGATGCGACGCCACTCCGATCGGCCCCATGCCGGGACCGCCGCCGCCGTGTGGGATGCAGAAGGTCTTGTGCAAGTTGAGGTGGCAGACGTCGGCGCCGATCCCGCCGGGGCTGGTGAGTCCGACCTGGGCATTCATGTTGGCGCCGTCCATGTACACCTGGCCGCCTTGCGAGTGCACGATCTCGCTCATGCGGCGGATGCCGGCTTCGAACACGCCGTGCGTCGACGGATAGGTGACCATCAACGCGGCAAGTTTCTCCCGATGCTCCTCGGCCTTCGCCTCGAGATCTGGGATATCAACGTTGCCGTGCTCATCGCACGCCACGACCACGACCTTCATCCCGGCCATGACCGCCGACGCCGGATTGGTGCCGTGCGCCGAGACCGGAATCAGGCAGATGTCCCGATGGTGGTCGCCACGCGAGCGGTGGTACGCGCGAATGACCATCAGTCCGGCGTACTCGCCTTGCGAGCCGGCGTTGGGCTGCAGCGAGACCGCCGCGAAACCGGTCACCTCGCAAAGCCAGCGCTCGAGACTGGTGAACAGTTCCTGATACCCCGCCGCCTGCTCCACCGGCGCGAAGGGATGAAGCGCCGCGAATTCCGGCCAGGAGATCGGAAACATCTCGGAGGTGGCGTTGAGCTTCATGGTGCACGAGCCGAGCGGAATCATCGAGCGCGTCAACGAAAGGTCGCGCGCCTCCAGCCGCTTGATGTAGCGCAGCATCTCGTGCTCGGTGCGATGGCGATGGAACACCGGGTGCGTGAGGTAGGCCGACGTGCGCGCGAACCGATCCGGAACGGCGGCGTTCGCCGCCGTCGTGAGATCGGTCAATCGCGGCGCGGACTGGCCGTTTGGCGCCAAGACGCCGAGCAGGGTCTCGAGCTCGGCCGCCGTCACGGTCTCGTCGAGCGCGATGCCGATCGTGTTCGGCCCGAGCTCGCGGAGATTGATGCGCTTCGCCGCGGCGGCGGCGATCACCTCGCGCGCGCTTCGCGAACCCAGTTCGATACGCACCGTGTCGAAGAAGGGCTCGTCGCCGACCTTGCAGCCGAGACGCCGCGCACCCTCCGCGAGCGCCAGCGCCATGCCGCGCACCCGGGTCGCAATCGCCCGCAGGCCCTCCGGGCCGTGATACACGGCGTACATCGACGCCATGATGGCGAGCAGCACCTGCGCGGTACAGATGTTGCTGGTCGCCTTCTCGCGCCGGATGTGCTGCTCGCGCGTCTGCAGCGCCATGCGGTACGCCTGCTTGCCGGCAGCGTCCTTCGAGACGCCGATCAGCCGGCCGGGCATCTGCCGCTTGAGCTCGTCGCGGGTCGCCATATACGCCGCGTGCGGGCCGCCATAGCCGAGCGGTACGCCGAAGCGCTGCGCCGACCCGACCGCGATGTCTGCGCCGAACTCGCCCGGCGGCCGCAAGAGGGTCAGCGACAGCAAGTCCGCGGCCACTACCAGCAGCGCCTTGGCTGCATGCACGCGTTCGCCGAGAGCCGCGTAGTCGCGCACGACGCCGTCGGTGGACGGATACTGGACCATGACACCCATGACGTCGCTGAGATCGAGGTCGGCGGCCAGGGGATCGCTCACCCGCACTTCGATACCCAGCGCCTCGGCGCGCGTCATGACCACGGCCAGGGTCTGCGGATGGCAGTCGCGCGCCATCACCAGCGCGTCCTTGCCCTTGCCCGCGACCTCGGCGCACATGTGCATCGCCTCGGCGGCGGCGGTCGCCTCGTCGAGCAGCGAGGCGTTCGAGATCGCCAGCCCGGTGAGGTCGGCGATCATGGTCTGGTAGTTGAGCAGCGCTTCGAGGCGGCCTTGCGAGATCTCGGCCTGGTACGGCGTGTACTGCGTGTACCAGCCTGGGTTCTCGAGCACGTTCCTCTGGATGACTCCCGGCACCACGGTGTCGTGGTATCCCATGCCGAGGAACGAGCGCCAAACTTCATTCTTGTTGGCCAAGTGACGCAAGCTCATGAGGAGCTCGCGCTCACCGAGCGATTCATTCTCAGCGAGCCAATGAATTGCCAGCGGCTTCGGCGACCGGATGCCCTGCGGCACGGTCTCGGCGACCAGTTGATCGAGGGACGCGACACCGAGAGTGGCGAGCATCTCCGCGACTTCGGAGCCGTCACCGAGGTGGCGCCGGACGAACGTGTCGAGCGGCCTGAACACCGTATCCCTACTCCTTGCCGCTGGCGAATTCGGTGTACTGCTCGGCGCTCATCAGGCTCTTGAGATCGGCCGCCGAAGAGAAGCGGATCTTGACCAGCCAGCCGTCGGCGTGCGGATCCTCGTTAAGCAGCTCCGGGTCGTCGGCCAGGCTCTCGTTGACCTCGACGATCTCGCCCGCCACCGGAGTGAAGACCTCGGCCACCGCCTTCACCGATTCGATGGTGCCGATCTCGTCGGTCGAATCGAAGACTTGACCGACTTCCGGTAACTCGACGAACACCACCTCGCCTAATTCTTTCTGGGCGAAATCGGTGATGCCGAGCACGCAGATATCCTCTTCGACGCGGACCCACTCGTGATCCTTGGAGTAGAGATATTCGCTGGGATACATGGGAGATCTCCTGGGAGCCAGTGACGATTCGTGGATGCCGCCGAGGCGCTGCGATTTATACCATCACGGCTTCATGAATAGTGCGGGCTAGCAGCCGGGCGCCGGTGCGCCGGGCGCCGACTTCACGACGCAATCGTGGAGCTTCTTGGCGTTGTTGTCGAAATACGGCGAGAACAGCTCCTGCGTGTAGAGGTCGTTGCAAAGCGGGTCGAAGCAGCGGCGGAAGACGTTCACACCGTTGAGGTAGTTGGATTTTCCCGGCGCACCAGAGAACGAGCGGATCCACGGCCCGCCGCTGGTGCCGCCGGTCTGGTCGCAACCGACGCCGATCGGACTCGGCGAGGGCGGGCCGAAGGTGTAGGCGAACGAAGCCTGGCAGACAAACTGCTGCCCGCCGGTGAACGGCGCCGCGGCGGGATAGCCGAGCAGCGCCCAGTGCGCCGATGTCGCGGTGTTGCTCATGTTCCACTGGAAGCCCAGGAAGCCCACCTTCTCACTGATGCGCTTGCCGCCGACTCGGTTGAGCACCGCGCCGCCGACGTCGAAGCGCTCGTCGCCTTGGTCGCCGTCCTGATACGCAGTCAAAACGAAGAGCCGGTTGGCCGTCCACTGTCCGTACGGCGCGGCGCCGTTCTTGTATCCGGGCACGAACACCCAGTGGTTCCAGAACGTATTCGACGCAGCATCGTGAACACAGTGCCCAGCGGTCATCACGCCGTCGCCGCCGACCGACGATGCCGAACAGGCAAACGTGCCGCGGCCGGGAATGTTGAAGAACACTCGGCCCACCGTCTGGTATGGGTAGATCTGATACGACGGGAAGGCCTCGTAGCGGGTGAACGGCGCGGGATAGGCATAGCCCGTCTGCTGGATCGCGGACGAATCTTCCGTCAGCGCCATGGCCTCGAAGGGCACAGCCGACGAGATCATGGCCTCGCTTCCGGCAGGGCCGCCGCCGGCGATCGAGCTCGGACCGCCCCGAGTGTCATAGCCGATGCCCGCGGCTTGCCGGGCGCCCCACCCCTGGATGCGGTCCTCGCTCACTGCCGCCACGTCGAGGCTGGTGGCGTTCAACATCTCTTCTCGCGTGTAGGGCCGAGTCCTGGCCTGCTGCGACCGCCACGCGGAATCCTCCGCGCTGCTCACTACCCGGACGGTTGGCTGCTGAGCGACCGACACTGAGCACAGGCCCGCCGCGCAGGCCATCGCCGCCAAACGCGCCGCCAGCGCTCTGGTCATGATGTTTTCGCTCGGCGATAGAAGGGCAGCGGGGCGACGCGCGCCGCGATGCGCTTGCCGCGCACGTCGACTTCGCAGTCCGCGCCCTCGGCGAGCGCGCCACGCTCGATCATCGCCATGCCGAGCGCCTTCTCGAAGGTCGGGCTGTAGGTGCCACTGGTCACCTTGCCCACGGCTCGTCCGTCGGCGAACACCTCGTGGCCCTGGCGCGCGATGCCGCGGCCGGTGATCTCGTAGCCGATCAATTGCCGTGGCACTCCGGCCTCGCGTTGCGCGAGTAACGCATCGCGGCCCAGGAAGTCTCCCTTGTCGAGCTTCACGGCCCATTCGAGACCGGCCTCGAGCGGCGTCGTCTCGGCGTCGATCTCGTGGCCGTAGAGCGCCATCGCGGCCTCGAGTCGCAGGGTGTCGCGGGCACCGAGGCCGGCGGGGATCAATCCGTCCGCCCGACCGGAATCGAGCAGGAGATCCCAGATGCCGGGAGCCGCCTGCGGATCGACGTAGAGCTCGAAGCCGTCTTCACCCGTATAGCCGGTGCGCGAGAGGATGGCGCGTCGGCCACCGACCTCGCCTTTGGCGAAGCGGTAGTACTTGATCTCGGACAAGTTGGTGCGGGTGTGCCGCTGCAAGATCTCGACCGCTTTCGGCCCCTGCAGGGCGAGCAACGCGTAGTGGTTGGACGCGTTCACCACGCTGCACCCTGGGTGCGGCTGCGCCGCCATCCAGGCGAAATCGGAGTCGACATTCGAGGCGTTCACCACCACCAGAAATTCGTCCGCAGCCAGGCGGTACACCAGCAGGTCATCCAGATACGTGCCGCGCTCGTTGAGCAGCGCGCTGTAGTGCGCGCGCCCCGGTAGCAGCTTGGTCACGTCGTTGGGCGTCAGGTGCTGGAGGTACGCCTCGGCGCCCGCGCCGGTCACGTGCACCTCGCCCATGTGCGAGACATCGAACAGGCCGGCGGCCTGACGAACCGCCTGATGTTCGTCCATCAGGCCGGAGTACTGCACGGGCATCTCCCAGCCGGCGAAATCGACCAACTTCGCGCCCGCGGCTTTGTGGCACTCGTAAAGCGGCGTTCTCTTGAGATCGGCAACCTTGGCGTCGGCCATCGGTCGGAAAAAGTATCACAGGGATGCGCAGGGAACGGCGGCTTCGATGGTTCCATGACATGAAGCCGGCGCCGGCGAGGATCGTCCGGCGCCAACCAGCCACAGCAGTCTTGAGGAGGCGTTCCGATGAGAATGCACACGACGAATCTCGCCCTGAAATCCAGCTTGTTGGCCGCCATCGTGATGGCGGCGCTGACCGCTCTTCCGGCGGCGGCAGAGAGCAAGCCGGCGCCCGCTCTGCCCGGTTGCCATGACCCGCGCGCGATCGCCCGGTTCCTCGGCCTCACCACCGACCAGGCCGCGCAGGTGAAGACCTTGCGCGCGGCGTACCAGGCGACCGTCGCTCCGCTCAAGAGCCAGATCGAGCCACTGCACACCGAGATCCAGGATCTGCTCGATGCCGCGAATCCAGACGCTTGTCAGATCGGAACGGTGCGCATCGAGATCCACACCCTGTACGAAGGCGTCGAGGCGGCGCGGACGACCTTCGAAACCGGGTTCGAAGCCCTGCTCACCCCGGCTCAGCTCGTCAAGTGGAACGCCCTTCAGGCGGTGTGCCACGCACAGGACGAGACCACCGGCGCCTGACCCCTTCCTCCACACCAACCGAGACTCGGCCCGGGGGCGCAAAAGCCAACGCGCTCCCGGGCCGAGTACCCGGAAATGCTTCCGTCGCAGAGGTTTAGCGCTCCTGTCACATGACCGAAACAGCAAAACTGTGGAAAACACACCGCCGCGACCCGCCGCTCCACTCTGTGTCGGCAATCCGTCTTGACTATTCCTTTTGCAATCAATCGCTTAGAGCGACTGCACAGTTTCTTGTTCAATCCGCTCGAAGGCCTGTGGGATGGCCTCGAAAGGCTCCTCGGCGGTGCTTTTCCGCACGGTTTTCCGCAGGAACTGTGGAGAACGCCATGCTACCGTGCCTTGCATGAGTGGTGCCCGAATCGCAGTCATCGAGGACGAGCCCGATATCGCTGAGGTGGTGAGCTACAACCTCAAGAAGGAAGGGTTTCAAGTCGAGATCCATCCGCGTGGCGACACCGCGCTCGAGGCCGTCCGCAAGCGCCCGCCGGACCTCATCGTTCTCGACCTGATGCTGCCCGGTATGGACGGTCTCGAGATCACCCGCATCCTCAAACGCGACCCGGCGACCGCCGGTATTCCGCTCGTCATGCTCACCGCCAGGGGCGAGGAGCTCGACCGCATCGTCGGGCTCGAGCTCGGCGCCGACGACTACCTCGCCAAGCCGTTCAGTCCCCGCGAGCTGGTCCTGCGCGTGAAAGCGGTCCTGCGCCGCGGCCAGGAGGTCGAGAATTCGAAGGGCGTGCTCGAGAGCGGCGGCATACGGCTCGACAGCGCGGCGCATCGCCTCGACGTGCGCGGCAAGGACGTGCCGCTCACCGCGACCGAGTTTCGCCTCCTCCAGCTGCTCATGGACCGCCGCGGCCGCGTGCAGACTCGCGGCAAGCTGCTCGCCGACGCCTGGGGCTATTCCGAGGACGTCGACAGCCGCACCGTGGACACCCACGTGCGCAGGCTTCGTCGCAAGCTCGGCCCCGAAGCCGATCGCATCGAGACCGTGATCGGCGTTGGCTATCGCCTGAAGCCGTAGTTCGCACTGGCGGCCGCACCACTCGGCCTCGCCGATCCCCAGTTCAGCCCCTGCGGCCTTGCGCCCCACCGTTGCAGGCGAGATCTTCGCCATGTGACATCTCCTTCGAGCGCCCAAGCCTGCCTGGCTGAGGGCAGAGAGGCTCTCTTCCGTTTCGAGCTCAGGGACGCAGAAGCACTCTTCCGCCGCGCGCGGAGCCTCGCCCGGCGCGATCACGAAGGCGTCCTGGAGGAGCGCGCGTTCTGCCTGCACTCCGGCCTTCTCATCGAGGCCGGTGACAGCGACCAGGTGGCGAGCGGGCTTCGTGCCGTGCTCTCGACCTCGGCGGAGCTCCGCAATCGCTATCTGGCGGGCTACAACCTGGCGCGCGCCTTCGAGCTCCGGCGCGAGATCCACAAGGCGACCTTCTACGCCCGTTCCGCCATGCAATGGGGTCAGCTGGCTGGCGTCGGGCAGGAGCTCGCCGCGTCGTACAACCAGCTTGGCAATCTGATGGTGGCGAGAGGAGACCTCGCGGCCGCGCATCCTGAGTACGAGCGCGCCCAGGCGATGTGCCCGGAAGGCCGACCCCTCTGGCGCGCCATGATCGAGGAAAATCTAGGCTACGTGGAAGCCGCCCTCGGCCATCTCGGTGCGGGCGCGGCCATGATCGAGCGCAGCCTCGCGACGCTGGAAACCCTGGGTACGCTGGAGCTCGCCACCACGGCCCGCCTGTCGCTGAGCTTCGCTCGCCTGCAAGCCGGCCGCGGCGCGGACGCCACACACCTGGCCCTCGAATCGCTGGCCGCGGCCGATCCGCACGGCGAGCAGGCAAAGACCGCGCTCTACCTGCTCGCCGAGGCGGCCAAGATCAACGGCCACCGCACCGAAGCGCGGATCTGGTTCGAGCGGCTGCTGCGGGAGTTCTATCCGCAACAACTGCACTTGCTGGAGCTGCTGATGATCCTCGACCTGCGCGGGCTGGTCAGCATCAAGACGTAGGACGCATCCGCCAGGCCTCGTCCGGGCGAAGAGGGCGAGGCCGCTGCCGTCAATCCGCGATCGACTCGAGCGCGACAGCCCGCCGCCCCGGCCAGCCCGCGAAGCCGTACTTCCGGTCCGTGAATGCTGACTCTTGATCCTGCAGTCTAGTTATGCCCATAGTCGCCGCAACATTATCGAGGTCGCGAAGCTCGGCTTTTTCGATGGGACGCCACAGACCCTGCTCCGGGTACGACCGACCCATTGGTTTCGCAAGGATCGGAGACTCTCCCGTCAGACCTACTTCCTTGTTCCGTATCCCGTCGCGCGATTTCACATCGGGGGCAACCTCTTTTGTAGCGGCACACCCGATCGATCTGCACCGACCGTCGGGGCCCGAATCGTAGTTTTTGTGTTCGAAGATGCGATCAATGAGTACTTCCCGCTGCTCAACACGGGATCCAGAGAGCTCATCCTGCAGTCCGAGCAGAATTCTCTCGTTATGGATCCTCGGCTGCGAAACGACCCCGTCTTCCAGGCAATTCCGAGCTTCTCGGAGCTCGTCGATGTCCTGCCTGGCTTTACCACCCGATGCGAGCCAAACATCGCTTCGGTGCCCAACTCTTCGGCGCACGCCGACGCTTGCCCTAGATCGCAGGCGCTGGCAAGGCGAACGATCGGTCTCGAACAGCAGATCCCCCGAAGCGTCCAAGTTCCCGACAAGAGTAGCTATCGGATCAGCTAGACCGCGCACCTCTCGTTGCCTGGCCAGCTGGAAGCCCACTCCGGCCGCCGTCCTACCCGCGACAGCTAGCTGGCCCGGCCGCTACGCGCCGCGGCCCGTGCCATGAGCTCCACCTGGCTCGAGCAGCCGGGTTCGCCGGCAGGGGGCTCGAGCTTGAACCAGGTGCCGTCGCTGCGCAGCTGCCAGGCCTTCAGATTGTCGGCGAGCTGGAGCTCGAGCAGGATGCGTATCTCGTCCCGCAGCCCCGCGTCCTCGACCGGCGCGATCGCCTCGACTCGATAGTCGAGGTTGCGCGACATCCAATCCGCCGAGCCGAAGAAGACCTCGGCTTCGCCGCCGTTCCCGAACGAGAAGATGCGGGCGTGCTCGAGGAAGCGGCCAACGATCGAGATCACGCGCACGTTCTCGCTCAGTGTTGGCATACCAGGGCGCAAGCGGCAGATGCCGCGCACGATGAGGTCGATCGAGACCCCTTCCTGCGAGGCACGGTACAAATTGCGCACGATCTTCGAATCCTCGAGCGCATTCATCTTGGCGACGATGCGGCCGCCGCGGCCGGCACGCTGGTGCTCGATCTCGCGGTCGATGAGCTCATGGAAGCGCCGCCGCATGTTGATCGGGGCGATGAGCAACCGGCGGAATTGCGGATCGCCGGCAAAGCCGGTGAGCAAATTGAACAGCTGAGTCGCATCGCCACCGAGCTCCGGCCGGCAGGTGAACAGCCCGAGATCGGTGTAGAGCCCGGCGGTGTCGGCGTTGTAGTTGCCGCTCGCGACGTGGGTGTAAGTGCGCAGCCCATCACCCTCCTGGCGCACCACCTGGGTGACCTTGGTATGGGTCTTCAACCCAACGACTCCATAGGCGACGTGCGCCCCCGCTTCTTCCAGCGCCCGGGCCCACTCGATGTTGCGCGCCTCGTCGAAGCGCGCCTTGAGCTCGACGGTGACCGCGACCTGCTTGCCGCGCTCGGCCGCTTCGATGAGCGCCTTCACGATCGGCGAATCCTTGGCCGTGCGGTACAGCGTCTGCTTGATCGCCAGCACCGCCGGGTCGGCTGCCGCCTCGGCGATGAAACGATCGACGCTGGCGGCAAACGATTCGTAGGGGTGATGCACCAACAAGTCGCCCTTGGCGATGATCTGGAAGATGTCACGCGACTCGCCCTCGACGAGCTGAAGCCGGGTCGGCGTGACCGGCCGCCAGGGCGTGTCGCGAAGCGCCGGAATCGGCAGTGTCGCGAGCTGGATCAGGCCGGAGAGCGCCATCGGCGCCGCGACCTCGTACACATCCTCGGCCGAGACCTCGAGCTCCTCGCAGAGCAGGCTCCGCATCCAGGGCGGCATCTCCGGCACCACCTGCAGGCGCACGACGGTCGCGAACCGGCGTTCGCGGAGCTCCTCCTGGATCGACTCCAGCAAGTCGTCGGCGGGATCGTCGTCAACCTCGCCCTCGACGTTGCGGGTGACGCGAAAGGCGTGGCACTCCTCCACTTCCATGCCCGGGAAGAGCAGATCGAGGTTGTGCGCGACTACATCCTCGAGCGCCACGAAACGCTGACTCTCCGGTGACGGGGGCGGCAGTTGAATCCAACGCGCGATGCTGCCCGGCACCTTGATGCGGGCGAAGCGCTCCTGCCCGGTCGTCGGGTGCCGCACCGAGAGCGCCAGCGACAGACTGAGATTGGAGATGAAGGGAAATGGGTGCGCCGGATCGAGCGCCAGCGGCGTGAGCACCGGAAACACGGAGCTCTCGAAGAAGCGGCGCAGATGGTCGCGCTCGCCCTCCGAGACTTCTTCCCAGCGCAGGATCTCGAGACCGTTGCGCCGGAGCTCGGGCACCAGGTCGTTGAGGAAGATGCTGTGCTGCGCCGCGACCATGGGTCGAACTGCGGCGTTGATCGCTTCGAGCTGCTCGGTCGGCGTCCGCCCGTCGGGCGAGAGCTCGCTCACGTTCACCGCCAGCTGCTGCTTCAGTCCACCGACGCGCTTCATGAAGAACTCGTCGAGGTTGCTGCCGAAGATGGCGACGAACTTCAGGCGCTCGAGTAGTGGGTTGGACGGATCCTCGGCCTCGGCCAGCACGCGCCGGTTGAAGTCGAGCCAGGAGAGCTCGCGGTTCAGGAACAGCGTCGAGTCGTCGGCCTCGACGCTCGCCGGCGGCGGCGCGAGTGAAGTCATCGAAGCAAGCTTGAGGGATTTGCGGGTGCGTGCCATGGCCTCGGCCTATTCTGGCTCAGTCGGCGACTTGGCCCTACAATCGGAGTATGACGGTCCGCAAGACGCTGGCGGCTCGCGCTGCTCCTCCTGCCGCGGCGCGCTTGGCGGCGATCGACATCGGCTCGAACTCGATCCACATGATCGTGGTCGAGCGCGAGCCCGGCGGCGGCTATCGCGTGCTCGATCGCGAGCGCGAGATGGTGCGGCTCGGCAAGGGCGCGCTCGGCAGCTCCGGCCCCGCAGAGCTCTCCGAGCGCGCCATGCGCGACGGGTTGGTGGCGCTCACCAAGATGTCGACCCTGGCCCGACTCAAGGGCGCCCAGCGCACGGTGGCGGTCGCCACCAGCGCCGTCCGCGAGGCCAAGAACGGCGAGGAGTTTCTCGCCCGAGTGCGCGCCCAGACCGGTCTCGAGGCGCGGCGTCTGAGCGGCGCCGAAGAGGGCCGCCTGATCTACCTCGCGGTCCGCGAGGCGGTGGATCTGGGTTCCGGCACCTCGGTGATCGTCGACGTCGGTGGCGGCAGCACCGAGTGGATCACTGCCCGCAACCGCCGCTTCGGGCGGGTGGTGAGCGTGCCGCTCGGTTCGCTGCGCTGCGCCGCCTGGCTCGAGAGCGATCCGCCGCGCCGCAAGGACATCGACGCGATGCGCCGCCGGGTCCGCAAGGCGATCGCGCGTATTCAACCGCCGAAGAAGATCGAACGTCTGGTCGCCACCTCGGGCACCGCGGTCTGCTGCGCCGATATCATCGACCTCCTCGCCGGCGCCGATTGGAAGGCCTCGACCGGTGTCCTGCGCGAGTTGCGCACCCGCGACCTGGCCGAGCTCTGCGCCCACCTCGCGCGCCTGAAGCGCAAGCAGATCGCCGCCCTGCCGCCGGTCGGCGGCCCGCGTTCGGAATCGATCCTGGCGGGCGCGATCCTCCTCCACGAATGGATACGCCACGCCGGCGTCGATCGTTTTCAGGTTTCGGATCGGGCGCTTCGCGAAGGTGTCGTCCTCGACGCCCTCGGCGCGCCGCAGGCGAACGCGGTCGCCCCGGCCGACGTGCGGCAGAGGCAGATTCGCAAGCTCGCCGAGCGCGGCGAGAGCGTTGTTGGGCACGGCGAGGAAACCGCTCGCCTCGCCGCCCGCCTGTTCGATCTCACGCAATCCCTGCACGGCATGGGGCCGCGCGAGCGCGAATGGCTGGGGCACGCGGCATTGCTGCACGACATCGGATATCTGGTCGACTATGAGGGCCACCACAAACACGGCTTTTACCTGATCACCAACGCCGCGCTCGACGCCTTCGACCAACGGGAGATCGAGATCATCGCCCACCTGGTGCGCTACCACCGCGGCGCCGTGCCGAAGCGCAAGCACCCGGCTTTCGCGGCGCTCAAGCCGTGGCAGCAACGGACGGTGACGCGGCTGTCGGCGCTGCTGCGGATCGCCGATGCACTGGACCGCAGCCACGCCCGGCGAGTGGACGAGATCTACTGCGCGGTCCGCGCGCGGAGCGTGCGGCTCGAAGTGCTGTCACGCTACGACGTCAGCCTCGAGCTCGCCACGGCGCGCGATCGAGCGGAGCCCTTCGAAGAGGCTTTTGGGGTGCGCTTGAAGGTGCGCCAGGGGCTCGAGAAGTAGGTCAAGCGGCGGTGCTACAGTCGGCGTGCCCTCGCCGGTGTCGTGTCCCGGCGACCAGACCCAACCCTTCTCGGAGGTTTCATGCATCCACATCACTCGTTCGTGAAGACCCTTGCCGCCTTCTCCGGCGTAGCGCTGGTGGCGACCCTCGCCGTCGCGCAAGACACCAAGCCCGCGGCCGCGCCGGCGCCCGCCGCCAAGGTGGAGGCTCACCCGCTCGCCGCCCTGCCCTACACCCCGAGCCTCGACCCGTCGGCGATGGATCGCACCGTCGATCCCTGCGCCGACCTCTACACTTACTCGTGCGGCGGCTGGGTGAAGAACAACCCCATCCCCGCCGACCAGACCCGCTGGAGCGTCTACGGCAAGGCCACCAACGACAACGCGCAATTCCTCTGGGGCATGCTCCAGCAGGTTTCCGAGCCCCGCGCCGGACGAACCGTGCCCGAGGCCGAAACCGGCGACTACTTCGCCTCCTGCATGGACGAGGCGACCATCGAGCACAAGGGCGCGCTCGCTCTCGCCGCGGACGTGGCCGCGATCAACCAGATGACCTCGCTCTCGAGCCTACCCAAGGTGCTCGCGCCGCTCCATCTCGCGGGCGGCTACTTTCCATTCGGCTTCGGCTCCAGCCAGGATCTCAAGGACTCGCAGCGCATCATCGCTTTTGCCATCGCCGGCGGCCTCGGTCTGCCCGATCGCGACTACTACCTGAAGGACGATGACAAGTCGAAGGAGATTCGCGCCAGATATGTCGAGCACGTCGAGAAGATGCTGACTCTTTTCGGCGACCCCGCCAACGTGGCCAAGGAAGGCGCGCAGTCGGTCATGCGCATGGAAACCGCGCTCGCGACCTCATCGCTCACCCGGGTCGAGCAGCGCGATCCGCACAACCTCGACCACCCGATGGGCCTGGCGGACTTCCAGAAGCTCACCCCCTCGTTCGACTGGCACGCCTATATCCAGGGATTGGGTGTGAAGGAAGTCTCCTCGGCTACCGAGATCAACGTCACCCAGCCCAAGTTCTTCACCGCCGTCGAAACCCTCCTCAAGACGGAGCCTCTCCCCGCCTGGCGCGAATACCTGCGCTGGCACCTGGTCAACGAGCGCGCTGATTTGCTCAACAAGGCGTACGTGGACCTCGACTTCTCCTTCTACCGCCAGTACCTGCGCGGCCAGAAGGAACAGCAGCCACGCTGGAAGCGTTGCGTGCAGGCCGTCGACGGCAACCTCGGCGAGGCGCTCGGCCAGGTGTTCGTGGCCAAAGCCTTCAGCCCCGAGACCAAGGCACGCGCCGTCGACATGGTGGAGCGCATCCAGAAGACCATGGGCGATCGTATTCGCGCCCTCGACTGGATGAGCGACACGACCAAGAAGCAAGCGCTCCACAAGCTCGAGAGCATGAAGGACAAGATCGGCTACCCCGACAAGTGGCGCGACTACTCGTCGATCAAGATCGATCGCGCGGACTACGCCGGCAACTCGATGCGCGCTGCGATGTTCGAGAACCGTCGCCAGCTGGCGAAGATCGGGCACCCCGTCGAGCGCGGCGAGTGGGGCATGACGCCGCCCACCGTGAACGCGTACTACGACCCACAAATGAATGACATGAACTTCCCCGCTGGCGTCCTCCTGCCACCGCTCTTCGATCCCAAGATGGACGACGCGCCGAACTATGGCAACACGGGTTCGACCATCGGCCACGAGCTCACCCACGGCTTCGACGACGAGGGCCGGCAGTTCGATGCCAAGGGCGACCTGCACGACTGGTGGACCGACGACGACGGTACGAAGTTCGAGGCCCGCGCCAAGTGCATCTCGGATCAGTACTCGCAATACACCATCGTCGACGACATCAAGATCAACGGCAAGCTGACCCTGGGCGAGGACCTCGCCGACCTCGGCGGCACGCTGATCGCGTACGACGCCTGGAAGGACGCGGTCAAGGGCAAGAAGCTCGAGAACCAGGACGGCCTGACCCCGGAGCAGCGCTTCTTCGTTGGCTTCGCGCAGTGGGACTGCAACGCCACCACTCCGGAGGCGGCCCGAGTGAGCGCACTCACCAACCCGCACTCGCCGGGCTTCGCCCGTATCAACGGCGTGGTGGTGAACATGCCGGAGTTCGCGGCAGCGTTTCAGTGCAAGGCGGGCGCGCCGATGGTGAATCCGCCGGCCAAGGTCTGCAAGGTCTGGTAGGTAGCTGGGCGTGGCGGCAGCTGCCGTCACGCTCAAACCACTACTCTTCTCGACCGAAGATCAGGCGCATCAGCGCCTGATCCTCATCCCGGCAGGCGAGGTACACCGCGTCGCCTGCCTGCAGCACCGTCTCCGGCTTGGGCGCGAGCAGCATCCGGCCGCGAACCACGGCGATCACTCCCGACTCCTCCGGCAGCGGCAAATCCGCGATCGCGACCCCGCTCGCCGCCGCGGCGGGCGCCAGATTGAACGAGAGCAGATCGCTGTCGAGATCGATCAGGGCATTCATTTCGAGCGGCGCGGCGGCGGCCGGACCCGTGTCTACCGCCAGACCGAGCCGCCGAGCCGCCCAGCGCACCGTGGCTCCAGGCACCAGCGCGCTCAGGACCACCACGAAGAACACCAGATTGAAGAGCCGCGGCGCTCCCGGTACGCCGGCGAGGACCGGGTAGGTCGCGAGCACGATCGGCACGGCACCACGTAAGCCCGACCAGCCGAGAAACAGGACCTCGCGTCGCGAGTACTTGAAGGGCAGCAGACACAAGGCAACCGCGAGGGGCCGCGCGATGAAGCCGAGTACGAGGGTGATCGCGATGCCCTCGAACGACACCGCCAAGAGTCGCGAGGGAACCACCTGCAGTCCAAGCAGCATGAACATCCCGACCTGCGCCAACCAGGCGCCACCGTCGTGGACCCGGAGCAGGGTCGCGCGCTGTGGGAAGCGTCCCGCTCCGAACACGATTCCGGCGACGTACACGCTGAGGAATCCACTGCCATGCACGAAAGTCGGCGCGCCGAAGGCCGCTAGCGCCAACCCCAGAGTGAGCACCGGGTAGAGGCCGCTGGCCGAGAGCCGCGCGCGCCGCACCAACCAGCGTCCCGCCATGCCGAAGACGTAGCCGCTGGCGGCGCCTATCGCCAGCTCGAGCGCGACCTCGCCCACGATCATCCAAACGGACCGCCGCTCCCCGAGCAGGATGCCGGCGAACTCGATGGTGAGAATGACCGCGAGCGGATCGTTCAGGCCGGATTCGAGCTCGAGCGTCGAGCTCAGCCGCTGCCGCAGGCGCACACCGCTAGTGCGCAGAACCGAAAACACCGCTGCGGCGTCCGTCGAAGAAACGATCGCGCCAAGCAATCCAGCTTGAAGCCAGGTCAGACCCAACCAGCGGCCACCCACGGCGACGACCATCGCGGTGATCGCCACGCCCAGGGTGGCGAGCACCGCCGCCGGCAAGAGCACTGGCCGCACGTGATGGATTGGAGTGTTCAGTCCGCCGTCGAAGAGGATCAGCACCAGCGCCAGCGTGCCGAGCCGGAAGCTGAGCGAGAAGTTGTCGAAAAAGATCCCGCCCAAACCCTCGGAGCCCGCCGCCACACCGACCAGCAAGAAAAGCAGCGCCACCGGCACGCCCAGCCGCCCCGCGAAGCGGCTCGACCAAACGCTCACCGCGAGCAGCACCCCCAGGCTCAGCAGCAGCCCGGCCGTATGGAGCGGCTCGGCACCAGAGATCGGCATGACGCGGGAAAGTCTACGGCGTGCCGCCCCCAGATTCCCCGCCGCCCAAAAAACATTGAAACCAACCGGTCCCCGTGTAATTTTTTGGACTATAGGGTGCGCGCGAATTGTTCGACGTCGTCCAGGAAGGGTTCGGACTTCCCCGTGAGCCAGTGGCGCTGGAGTGCGATGAAGACCTTGATCTGCTCGGCCTGCAGCCGGTCGACCAGAAGCAGGAATCCGGGTGGCGTGGCCGCACGTCCGGCGGCACGGGCGAGCGACGAGGTGCTGCCGTGTTGGAGCGCTAGGTCGACCCGCTGGCGGGCGCGCTCGGCGGCGGCTTCGGCGAGCGTGTCGGCGAGGGTCTGTACGAGAACTTGCGCGTCATGGAGATCGCCGAGCTCGTCTTGGAGCGACTTCAAGCGCTCGACGAGCGGCGCCGCGCCTTCGCTGCACGCGCGCAGCGGCTCCAGCAAATAGCGCAACCGTTTGGCGGCAATGCGGGCGCGATGCGAAGCCTCGACGTCGGCGAGCGAGGAGATCGCGCCAAGGTCCTCGCGCAACTCCGCCGCATGCTCGACGAGCAGCGCCCCGAGCCAGGCGCCGAAGGTGCGCCGCGGCGGCGAGTGGCCAAGGTCGTATTCGACGCGGAACGACTGCAGGCGCTTGCGCAATGCTGCGTCGAGCTTGTCGAAGCGGGCGGCCGCTCGCGAACGGCCGCGCTCGCGCTCGCTCTCTTCCACTGCCTCAAGGCCGGCGATCAGCCAGGCGGCGCCACGACGGGCCGGCCCCGGCAGATCTTTTTCGGTGCGACGCAGCCAGTCCAACTGAACCTCGGCGTCGCGGGCCGCGTTGGTCGAGTCGGCGAGATTCGCCAGCCGGCGCTGGAGCTTGCGCGGCACCGCGTCCGCCATCACCGGGCGGTAGGCGCGCAGGGTGCTGCGGAGGCGACGCAGCGCCACCCGGAAATCGTGCAGAGCCTCCTCGTCGTCCGGGTCTACCAAGACCAGGCGCTCCTTCGCCTGAGCCGCCTCGGTCAGCAGCTGCAGAGCCTGCAGGCGCGCCGACTCCTCGGGCGACCGGGTCAAGAAATCCGCCGGCAGCGCAGACTCAGTCATTCGCCAAGCCACGCAGCTGCGCCGGTGCGAGCAACCAATGCAGGGTCGCCCCGCCCGAGCGCCACTGCTTGGGGAACTCCAGGTAACAGGCGCCGGCTTTCTTCAAGCTGAAAAACGGTTGTCGACGACCCGAGAGCGCGAAGGCCGCGAGCTGCGAAAGTCCGGGCTCGTGGCCGACGGCGATCACCGACCGCGCCGATCGTTGGCTGCGCAACCAGCGCAGAAACTCCTCAGCCGGCTCATCGGGGGCGAGCGCGGGGCAAGGGACCGGCGCCAGATCGAACGCCGCCGCCAGCATCTGTGCGGTCTGCAGCGAGCGCCGGAGCGGGCTCGCTGCCAAAAGGTCAGCGTCCTGCACGAGGTCGCGGAGCGCCGCCGCCACGCGGCGCATTTTCTTCCGACCCTCGGCGCTCAGCGGACGCTCGCGATCCTCGGCTCCGCTGCGGGCGAAGGTCACTCGATCTTCCGCGATGGCGTGGCGAACAAGGAGGAGGAACACGGCGGCTCAGGGAGGGTTCGGGGTGGGTCCGGAAGGCCAGGAACGTAACACGATTCGACCCGAGCCGTTGTGACATCGAGACTTGACCGGTCTGTAACACCGGCTACGCATCGCAACGTGCGGAAAACCCTGCACTTACGGGTCTCCCCACCCGGATGTTCGAGGGTCCCCTGCGATGAAATGTCATTGTTTACCGTGCTTTACGTGTTTTGCACAATCCATTGTTCAATTCGAATGGGATGCGAAAAACTCGGCCTTCCGGGCGAATTTTCCGCACCGTTTTCCACAGAAGCTGTGGAGAACCCGATGCTACACTGCGCCGCGGCGCAACAGCCACGGGGCTTTGCGCTTTCCGACCCTGCCGAGCGACCATGAACTTCCCCTTCTCCCCCAAACTCCGACTCGCGGTCCTCTGGCCGGCGTTGATCGCCGCCCTCACGGCTTCTGCCCTGCTCTGGCAAGGTATTCCGCGCCTCATCGAGGAAACCGCCGCCGAGGATCTCCTGGCGACGAATCGCCTCTTGGTCGCCGCCCAGGCCCCCGAACTCGCGGGCCTCGCGGCGGATCCGGAGCGTGCTGAAGCCTGGGTCTCGCGTCTCAGCCAGGGCGGCAGCGTGCGCCTGACGATCATCCGGCTCGACGGCCGCGTGATCGCCGACAGCACGCAGTCCCTGCCGCAAGTCGGAACGATGGAGAACCATGCCGGCCGTCCGGAAGTCGTGGCGGCGATGGCGAGCGGCAGCGGCACCGCCATTCGCCGCAGCGACACGACCGGAGTGACCTACGCCTACGCGGCTCGAACGGTGACCCTGCCGGATGGAGAGCTCTTGGTGGTCCGCCTGGCGCAGCCGATTTCGAAGCTCAGCGCTCTCCAGGGCCACCTCGGACGAGTGCTGACCCTGGCGCTCGCCGCCGCCTTGGCGGCCATGCTGGCGGTCTCCTGGTGGCTCAGTCGGCGCCTTTTCGATCCGCTGTTGCGGGTGATCAGCGGCGCCAATCGACTGGCATCCGGCGACTTCGATCACCGCCTGGAGATCCCCGAGGAACAGGAGCTCGCCACCTTGGCCGGCGCGGTCAATCGACTGGCGTCGCAGGTCGAGACGCAGATCGCCGCCGCGGGGGAGGAGCGCGATCATCTGCGCGCCATCCTCGCCAGCATGTCGGACGGCGTGCTGGTGACCGATCAGGAGGGCCGTGTCCTCCTGGTGAATCCCGCCTTTCGCGCGCTGTTCGCTTTGCAGGGCGACCTCGAAGGTAAGACTGCACTCGAGCTCTCGCGCCAGGGCGCGCTCGACCGGCTGGTCGCCGACACTCTGGACTCGGGCAATCCGCAGAGCGCCGAGCTCGAACAAGAGACGCTCGAGCGCCCGCAGGGGCGGCGCACGCTGGCGCTCACCTCGGCCCTGCTCTCCGTCGTGGGTTCGTCCGCAACCGCCTCGCCAACTCTGCCGGGCAGTCCTCCCGAGGCCGGATGCGTAGTCGTCGCCCGGGACATCACCGCATTCACCCGGCTCTCCGAGATGCGCCGCGACTTCGTGGCCAACGTGTCGCACGAGCTGAAAACGCCGCTCGCGGCTATCCGCGGCTATACGGAGACGCTACGCGACGGGGCGCTCGACGACCACGAAGCGGCACCGCGCTTCCTCGGCCGCGTGCTCGAACAGTGCAAACGGCTGCAGGCCCTGCTCGACGACTTGCTTACCTTGTCGCGCCTGGAACGGCCAGGCGCCGCTCCCGAGCGCGCTCAGATCGATCTCCTTGTCCTCGCTCGGCGCGCGGTCGACACGCTCGCCACCGCGGCTGCCGACCGCCAAGTCCGCGTCGAGCTCGAGGGCGAAGCGCCGTTGATCCAGGCCGACGCCGACTCGATGGAGCGCCTGCTGGTCAACCTGCTCGATAACGCGGTGAAGTACAACCGGCCGGGCGGCCGCGTCACGGTGACGCTCGGCGAGGAACGCGAGGGCGCGACGCTCGAGGTTCGCGACACCGGCATCGGCATCCCGCAAGAGTCGCTGCCGCGCATCTTCGAGCGCTTCTACCGCGTCGACAAGGGCCGCTCCCGCGACGAAGGCGGAACAGGCCTCGGACTCGCGATCGTGAAGCACGTGGTCCAGCTCCACGGCGGGCGAGTGGACGTCGACAGCCTGTTCGGTTCAGGGTCGCGCTTCCGGGTCTGGCTGCCGCTCGCCGCGCCGGGTACCGGCGTCGAGGGTCGAAGCGCCGCAGCGCTCTAGCGCCCGAGCGCGATCAGTCGCGCGTGGAGCCAGGCGGCGCGCGCGCACGCGGGATCCTCGGCGAGCTTGCGCTCGACTTCGGCGATCGCCAGCGCCCGGAACGTGGCGTCGGCGGCGCGCTCGAGCGTCCAGCCGGTGTCCTCGGGCTGCACGGCGCGGTACTCGGCGGCGAGGAACGGCGCATTCTGCGGCGCGCGGCGCGACAGGAAGAGCATCACGGCGTCGTCCCAATACACCAGCGCGTACCGTTCCGTCCCGAAGAGCACCGCACTCGGCGTGCGCTGCTCGACGACCGTCGCGCCGGAGACACCCTGCGGCGCGGCGGCGATCACGGGGCGCCGGCGGTCGTCGTAGCGCACCAGTCCGCCCACCGCACCGCGGCCGCGCAGGAAGGCGTCCCAATCGTCCGCCGAACGGCGGGCGGCGCCGATCTCGCGGATCAGCCCGGGTTCGAGCTCCATGCGTCCGTCGAACAGGACCTGTCGCGGCGGATACAGACGCCAGAGCAGGTATCCGCCGTGGGCGAACTCGTTGTACAGCGGTCCGATGTCGCGGCCGTCGCGCGCCGCGCGCGCCAGGAAGTCCGCGGCGCGCTCCGGAAAGCGCCCGGGCTCGAGACCGCGCGCCAGCCTGAAGAGTCCCTGACGCGGCGCGAGCGGCCCGCTCTCCGGCGGCAGGATCGTCCACCAGAGCGCGACCAGACAGACGCCGACGACGGGGAGCCCGATCACGCGCCGCGGCGGTGCGAGCGCCAGCGTCTCTCCGGCGAGGAAGGCGCCGGCGACGAAGAACAGAGCCTGATTCCGCACCGCGGTCGCGGCAAGCACCGCGAAGCCCACGGTGACCAGCAGAGCGGGAGCGGCGACCACGCGCCGGCGCGACCAAACTCCGACAACCAGCCCGCCGAGGGCGAGCGCTCCGGCGATCAGGTATGGCTGCGGCGCGCGCCACAGCGGCAGCCACTCAAGGTTGGCGCCGGGAATGTCGCGCAGCGCACCGAGAATTCCGAACGGCACCCAGAAGACGCGCCAGCCGTAGGGGTTGAGACAGAGGGCGAGCGCGAGCAGCGCCGGGACCGTCGCCGCCCGCCGCCAGGAGCAGCGGCGCTGGATGGTGCCGCCGAGGAGGTAGCCGCCGGCGACGAGCGGCGCCAGCACCGCGAGGCCGTGCAGGTTCACCCACACGACCGTGAGCGCGAACAGCGCTCCAACGATCCGGCGATTTCCCGTGCGAGTGCTCAGCAGGCGGCGCAGGAGGAGCAGTTCGAGCGCCAGAGCAACGAAGCTGAAGGGCTCCGGCCGGAGCAGGAAGCGCGGTCGCACACCGAGGATCGCGATCAGCACGACCAGGGCCGCGACCGGCACCGCATTACCCATCCTGCGAAGCGCGGCGAGCAGGACGCCGGCGAGCACCAGAGCGAGAGCGATGCGCAGCGCGATCAGCCCATCGAGCCCGCCGACGCGCTCGACCGCATAGAGGACGAGCTCGGTCAACCACTCGTGATCGATCCACGCCCGGCCGCCCGAGGTGAACCGGAAGGGATCGCTGACCGGAATCCGCCCGTGCTCGACGATCCACCGCCCGGCCGCCAGATGCCAGAAGAGATCGGTCGACCGCACCGAGAACGCCGCGGCGGCGGCGACGACGGCGGTGAGCGCCGACCGGACGAGCACCGGGCGCTCGCCTTTCTCCGCCGCTTGCGTCGGGATCACGCGACGGGATTATAGGGCGCTGCCAGGCGGCATCGCCGCCTAGCCGAAGCGGCCGGTGATGTAGTCCTCCGTTTGCTTCTTGATCGGGTTGAGGAACAAGCGCTCGGTGGGGCCGTATTCAATCAGCGAACCCAGGTACAGGAAAGCCGTGTAGTCCGACACGCGCGAGGCCTGTTGCATGTTGTGGGTGACGATGACCATGGTGTAGCGCTCCTTCAGGCCTTCCATCAGCTCCTCGATCTTCGCCGTAGCAATGGGGTCGAGCGCCGAACACGGTTCGTCGAGCAGGATGACCTCGGGCTCGACCGCGATGGCCCGGGCGATACAGAGGCGCTGCTGCTGGCCGCCGGACATGCCGAGCGCGCTGTGATCGAGACGGTCCTTGACCTCGTCCCAGAGCGCGGCTCCGCGGAGCGAGCGCTCGACGACTTCGTCCAGGGTGCTCTTACGGTTGATGCCCTGGATGCGGCACCCATACGCCACGTTCTCGTAGATCGACTTGGGGAACGGGTTCGACTTCTGGAACACCATGCCGATCCGCTTGCGCAGGGCATTGATGTCGATCTCGGGGTCGTAGATGCTGCCGCCCTCGAAGCGGATCTGCCCCTCAACGCGCACGCTGTCGATCAGATCGTTCAATCGATTGATGCAGCGCAGCAGGGTCGACTTGCCGCAACCGGAAGGACCGATGAAGGCGGTGATCTTCTTCTCGGGAATGCGGAGCGAGATCTCCTTCAGCGTCTTGTTCTGGCCGTACCACAGCGACAGGCGATCGATCTCTAGGATCGCGTCACCGATGTCGGGAGAGAGCGCAGGGTCGGGGGTCATAGGCGGGTCACTTTCGAGGGCGATCAAACGGCGCTCCCGGCGTACTTACGCCGCAAGTGGTTGCGCAGGCCGATCGCAATGAGGTTGAGCATGGTTACCGCCACGATGAGCAGGAAGGCGGTGGCGAAAACCAGTGGCTTCGTGGCGTCGACGTTCGGGCTCTGGAAGCCAACGTCGAAGATATGGAAGCCGAGATGCATGAATTTGCGCTCGAAGTGGACGAACGGAAAGTGGTGATCGAGCGGCAGCGTCGGCGCTAGCTTCACCATGCCGACGATCATCAGCGGCGCCACTTCGCCGGCGGCGCGGGCCATGGCGAGGATCACGCCAGTGAGAATTCCGGGCGCCGCCGCCGGTAGCACGACTCGCCAGATGGTCTCGAACTTGGTGGCGCCGAGCGCCAGCGAGCCCTCACGCACCACGCGCGGGACGGCGGCCAGGCCTTCCTCGGTGGCGACGATCACCACCGGCACGGTCAGGATGGCGAGCGTCAAGGCCGCCCATAGGATGCCGCCGGTGCCGAACGTCGGGGTCGGCAACGATTCGGCGTAAAAGAGCTTGTCGATCGTTCCACCGACGATGTAGACGAAGAAGCCGAGCCCGAAGACACCGAACACGATCGACGGCACACCGGCGAGATTGTTGACCGCGATCCGCACCGTGCGCACCAGCGGCCCCTGCTGGGCGTACTCGCGCAGGTAGAGCGCGGCGAGCACCCCGAGGGGCACGACCGCGAACGCCATCAGGAAGACCATCATCACGGTGCCGAAGATCGCCGGGAAGATCCCGCCCTCGGTGTTGCTCTCGCGCGGGTCGCCGGCGACGAACTCCCAAGCCCGCGAGCCGTAGAGCCGCGCGGTTTCCCAGGGATTCATCGCATTCGGCCGAAAGGCGCGTGCGATCGCGCCTACGGCGACCTCCTTGCGGGCGCCATCCGCGGCCTCGACCACGAGAGTCTCCGCCAGCAGCGCCTCGCGCATCTTGAACAAGCGGTCGGCGAGAGTCTTGTACTCGTCCTCGCGCTCCGCGGTCCGGCGATCGAGGTCGGAGGCTTTGAGAGCGCGCTCCGACTCGGGCAGACCCGCGAGCCCGAGCTTCTTCTTCGCCAGCCGCAGACGTTCGATGGCGAAATTGACGTCGCCGATCGCGCCGCGCTCGAGGCTGCGCAACTGGTCCCGCTCACCGGCCTTCTGCCGAAGCAAGGGCTGCAGTGCTTGCCAAACGGGCTCGGAACCGGTCGCGATCACCGCGCCGGCCCGACGAAGCTCCACTGGATAGCCGTAGAAATTGCCCCATTCGAGGCGCTCCAATACCAAGGCGTCGCGCGGCGCCGAGGTCTTGACCACGTCGGCCCGATTCACCCAGACGAAGTCGGCGCCCACCAGGTCGCGATTGCCGACCTTGAGCTGGAAGCGCTCTCGCGAGGCGCCGGCCGCGACCCTTTCGTCGGTCGAGATGAGCTCGACCTGGTGCACCTCGCCGAGCAGCTTGCGGCCGTCCTGAACCTCCACTTGCACGAGCTTGGCTTGCCAGAAATATCTCAGACCCTGAAATCCGATCAGCGCCAGGATGGCGACGATCAGCAGCAGGCTGAGCGCGAGCGCGCCGCCACAGAGCGCGGTCAGCGAATCGCCGAGTCGATCGCGACGAGAGCGCGCCATGGTCGACTAGAGCTCCGAGTACCGTTGGCGCAACCGCTGACGAACGATCTCCGCCGCGGTGTTGACCATGAACGTGAGCACGAAGAGGAGCAGGGCGGCGAGGAACAACGTGCGATAGAGCGTCCCGCCTTGCGGGGCCTCCGGGATCTCGACCGCGATGTTGGCCGACAGCGTGCGGAAGCCGTTGAACGGGTTCCAGCTCATGATCGGCGTATTGCCAGTTGCCATGAGCACGATCATGGTCTCGCCCACCGCGCGGCCGAATCCGATCATGATGGCCGAGAAGATTCCCGGACTCGCGGAGGGCAGGACCACCCGCGTCACCGTCTGCCAACGATTGGCGCCCAGGGCGAGCGATCCCGCCACCAGATTGCGCGGCACGTTGGAAAACGCGTCCTCGGCGATCGCGAAGATGATCGGGATCACGGCGATACCCATGGCGAGCCCGACCACGACCGCGTTGCGCTGGTCGTAGGGTAGGCCCGTGGTACGCAGGAGCCAGTTCTGGAAGTTGCCGCCGAAGAGAGCTCGGCCGACGGGATCGGAGAGCGTCAGGCAGGCCCAGGCGCCGATCGCCAGGACCGCGAAATAGAGAAACACCTCGGCGCCCGCCGGAAAACGATGCTGCACTCCCTGCGGCAGAGCTCTGAAGGCGGCTCCGGCGAGCAGCACCAGGAGCGGCAAGACGACGAGCATCAGCAACAGGCCGGGAAATCCGCGCTCGACGTGCGGCGCGAGCCACAGACCGGCAAGAAAACCCAGCACGACGCTGGGCAGCGCCGCCATGATCTCGACGGTCGGTTTGACCACCCGCACCAGGCGCGGATGCATGAACTGCGAGGCATACATGGCGCCGAGGACGCCAATCGGAATAGCGAGCAGGAGCGAGTAGAACGTGCCCTTGAGCGTGCCGACCAGGAGCGGCGTGAGCGAGAGCTTGGGCTCGAAGTCGTCCGAGCCGCCGGTCGACTGCCAGACATACTCGGGCTTGGGGTAGCTCTCGTACCAGATCTTGCCGAACAGCGCGCGCAGCGTCACCTCGGGGTGGGGATTGCCGACCGCAAGCGCAACGACTCGATCGGCCCCCGCCAACGCCGCGCCGTCGGCCTTGGGCGCGAACGCGAGGGCAGTGGCGCCGGACAGGGGCGATTTTCCGGTCCACAAGACTCGATCGGATGTCGAATAGAAGAGTCCCAGGCGGCCCGAGAGATCGGCGGCCATGAAACCCTTGTTGCGTGGCGAAGCCGCGAGGAGGCTGATCGCGTCGCCGGGCTGAAGCGCCCCGTGCTGGCCGGCGCGCAGAGTGAAGTCCCGCACCCGCACTAGGCGCAGCTCGTCGTCGCCTTGACGAGCTTCCAGCCAGACGCTGATGGCGCCATTGGCCTGACCGACGACCAGCGACCGCCCACCGAGCAGCAAGGTGAGGGCCGTGACCGGCGAAGGTCCCGCCGAGACGACCTGCGGCGCGCCCGGTTCGCCATCGGTGAGCGTCCACCACAGCAACTCGCCTTGCGCCGTGCCGGCGAAGAGGTTGCGCCCCTCGGCGTCGATCGTCATGCGAGTGAAGCGCTGCACGGGATGCGACTCGTGGCGGCTGGCGCTCCGGGTGAGCTCGCCGGTCATCTCGTTGCGCTCGGCGGAGGCGCGCACGACTTCCAGGGTGCCGTCGGCGAGCTGAGCGGCGACGATCGCCGCACCGTCGTCGCCGGAGCGCGCCGCGAACGCTCCCACCGGCTGGCCGTGCGGATCGACATCCAGCGCCACGGGCTCGCCGAAGCGCGGCGTGACGGTGCGCTTTTGCTGCGCGTCAAAGGCGGCGTCCCAATCCACCGTCATCATCAAGACCCGCCCATCGGCGGTCGCGGCGGCGAAGGCCGCTCGACCCTCGAGCGCCACCGCCTGAGTCACCGCCTCCGGCAGCCGGGCCCGGCCGACCTCGACTCCATCGCTCAAACGGATGGCCCGAACGACACCGTCGCGGCCGAGCACGGCGGCGTGCTCGCGATACTCATCGCTGACCACCGCCGCTGCCGCCGAATCGAGCTTCGCCGACCCCGACTCCGCCACCGTCGCTGAACGCGTCAGCGGCGCCACCTCGAGCAGGATGAAGAGCAGGATGCCGAGAATGCTGGCGATGATCGCGATGCCGCCCGCCGCCACCACGACGCGCGCGGCGCGGTCCGCGAACAGGCGGCGGCGCGAGGTTCTCCCGACCGCGGCCGGGCGCGCGTGCGAGTCCGTTCCGGTGACCGTGTGCGCTTCCATGATCTGCGTTCTTCCCCGAGCCGATAAAGCCTTCGGGCCCGCTGGCGCGTTCCGCCCGCGGGCCCGCGACGCCTCGCCTCCCAGGAGCTACTGGAGCTTGGCGTGCTCCTCCTGCACCATGGCGGCCTTGAGCGGCAGGAAGCCATCCTTCACCACCACTTGCTGGCCCTCGTTCGAGAGCACGTACTTGACGAATTCGGCGACCATCGGATCGAGCGGCTTGTTGGGCGCCTTGTTGACGTAGACGCGCAGGAAGCGGGCGATCGGATAGGCGCCGCTGTAGACCTGCGTCGGATCGTCGACACCGACATAGTCGCCGCCGTCCTTGAGTGAAATTTTGAGCGCCTTGACGCCCGAAGTCTTGTAGCCCATCCCGCTATAGCCGATGCCCGCCTTGTCCTCGGTCACGCCTTGCACCACCGCCGCTGAGCCCGGCTGTTCCTTGACCGTGTCCTTGAAATCGCCTTTGCACATCGGGTGCTCTTTGAAGTACCCATACGTGCCCGACGCCGAGTTGCGTCCGTAGAGGCTGATCGGCCGGGTGGCGAGCTCGCCGGTCACGCCAACCTGACCCCAGGAAACGATCTCCTTCGCACCGCCGCACTTGCGGGCCTTGGAGAAAATGGCATCGACCTGGGAGAACGAAAGCTTGTCGAGCGGGTTGTCCTTGTTGATGAACACCGCCAGGGCATCGACCGCGACGCGGATGGCCGTGGGCTTGTAGCCGAACTTCTTCTCGAAGGCATCGATCTCTTCGGACTTCATTTCGCGGCTCATCGGGCCGATCTGCGAGGTACCCGCGATCAGCGCCGGCGGCGCGGTCGTCGAACCCTTACCTTCGATCTGGATGTTGATGTTCGGGTACTGACGCTTGAACCCCTCGGCCCAGAGCGTCATCAAGTTGTTCAGCGTGTCCGAGCCGATCGAGCTCAGGTTGCCGGAGACGCCGCTGGTCTTCTGGTAGCCCGCGATGGCGGAGTCGACCTGCACGGTCTGGGCCGAGGCGGCGCCGGCGAGGGCGGCGGCCAGCAGCAGCGCGGCTGAGGTTCCGAGAGTCAGGGTGCGCATGGTGAACGTTTCTCCTTGGATAGGGTTTCGGGTCGAGAGGATCCTGTCGTGCAGCCTTGTCACGCAGAGGACCGTCGCGTGACAGCGGCGTGACAAGGAGCCCGGACTCCTCAAAGAGACGGGGTCGCCGCGGGATTCCATCCCGTGGCGCTAGCTCGACCCGGCGACCGAGGTGTGCCGGATGTCTCGCCCCTCGACGTAATACACGACGTCCTCCGCGATATTGGTCGCGTGGTCGGCGATGCGCTCGAAATTGCGCGCCACCAGCAACAGGTGGAGGGCGCGGGTGACGGTCCTGGGGTCTTCGATCATGAAGGTGAGGAGTTCGCGGAAAAGTTGCCGGTACAGGCCATCGACCTCGTCGTCTCGGTGCCACACCGCGAGCGCCGTGGCGGTATCGCGCGCGACGAAGGCGTCGAGGCTGTCGCGCATCATCTCGCGCACGATGCTCGACATGCGCGGCAGGTCGATGTACGGCTTGAGTTGGGGCTCTTGATTCAGAACTTCGACGTACTGGGCGATATTGACCGCCGCATCGCCCATGCGCTCGAGGTCGGTGGCGATCTTCATCACCGAGACCAGGAACCGCAAATCGCCCGCCGTCGGCTGCTGCAGGCCGAGCACGGCATGGCAGATCTCGTCGATCTCCTTTTCCAGCGCGTCGACAGAATTGTCGGTCGCGATCACCCGGCTGGCGTGATCGGTGTCGCGATCGATCAGCGCCTGCATGGCGCCGCCGACCATACCTTCGACCATGCCACCCATGCGCAGCAGCTCTTGGCGGATGCGGTCGAGGTCGTGATCGATATGTCGTTCCATGGGTACTCCTCCAAAAAGTACGACCGGGACGGAACGACCGAACGTCGTCCCGCCCCGGATTTTCAGTTCGAGCGTACCGCGCCGACCCTAGAACTCGTAGATCGCCCAGACGCCGATTTCGTTGTACTCGCCCTGTCGCCCCGCCACCGTCGAACCGATGGTGCCGTTGCCGGTGCCGAGCGTACCGCCCTTCACCTCAGCGTGCTTGTAGCCCAACGAGCCGGCGAGCGACTTGTTGAACCGGTACTGCAGACCGAGGTTGTAGTACTTGTCCTCGAGCGCCGGCTTGAGGGTCTTGCTCGGCTTGGCGGTGTCGTAGCGCGCGAACACCGAGAATTGCTTGTCGACATAGAACTGGCCCCAGATCGAGTAGCCGTCGGTCTTGTCGGCCGCGACTGCGGTGACCGTCTTCCAATTCTCGGCCGAGAAGTATTCGCCGCCGATCTTGAACATGTCGTTCGAGTACTGCACCAGCGCGTTGGTGCGGGTGGCCGTGTGCTTGGCGGGCACGGCGTCGGTGTCGTTGCCGAGCTTGCCGCTGTAGCCGCCCACGGCGAACATCAAACCCTTGATGGGTTCGAAGTTCAACCGCCCCTCGATGTCCATGGACTTGGTGCGCGTCGGGTTGCTGTAGCCCTTGCCGTTCACCAAACTGATCTGGTACCCGACCTTGTCGTTCATCACCTTGCCGAGGAAGTGAATGCCCCAGTCGGCCGAGGTGCCGAAGCTCAGATGGTCGGTGATCACCTGCTCGAAGTAGCGCAGACCGTACTGGCCTTCAGCGAACGGAACCCACGGTGTGTCCGCCGATCCCAGCCGGAAGATCGCCGCCGGACTGAGCTTGGCCTGGATAAAGGCCTTCTTGACGAAAACGTCGTAGCGCTTGGCACCCTGGTCGCCGATGTCGGACTGGAACTGAGCCGACCACACAGCGTCGAAGTCGTGGTTGACCGTGAAGTAGAAGCGCTTGAAGTCGATGCCGACTCCGGAATCGCTGCTCTTGATGCCCGTGCCCTTGTCCTTGTTCTCCTTGGACGAAAAGTCCGCGTAGGCACGGCCACTGATCGTGGTCTTCGGGAACGCGGGAGCAACCACCGGCTTGGGCGTTGGCCGGTCGTACGCTGGAAGGTTGTGCTTGAACAGATACAGATCGACGGCGGTCTCGTTCTCGCCCACGATGGTCTCGCCATTGGGGCCGCGGCCGATCAGGCTGACGGCGGTGCCCATGTCGTTCGAGGCCTGCCAGGCCTTGAGCCTCTCGGGGGTGTTGAATACGTACACCCGGCCGTCCTTCTCCACTTCCTGGTAGTAGAGCCCTTGAATCTGCGCCTGTCCGGGCAGCGCACTGGCCAACGTCGCCAAGAGCAACAAACCGCCAGCCAACATCGTTGATTTACCCATCCCTCAATCTCCTCTCGTTAGATCAGGCTTGCCCGCGCGCCAAGGCGCGCACCCTCGGTGCGACCCGCGGCGGATCGAGGGAGAGGCTATGAACTAAGGGGTACGGCAGAGAGGCGACGGTGTGACAGGAGTGCGACAGCGGCCCCGTCGCCACGCCTACCGGCTAGCCGCCGTAGTCCACTCATTGTTTTCGGGGAGGAGGGCTATTCGCCCGTTTCGGATTTCGCCGGTGGGGTCGCCTTGATGTCGTGCCGGATCTTGCCCAGCCACCGGTTCAGCGCATGTCCGCGCGGCAGGAAGCTCAGCACCGGCGACCGCCGAGTGCCGAGCTCGGCCACCAGGGCGAGGCTCGGCGCGTGTTGCGGGTCGAGCTTCAAGCCGCGCTCGAGGGCCTTCATCGCCTTGCGCTTCTCACCGAGCAGGGCCGCGGTGCGGGCCAGGTTGAAGAAGCTGTCGACCTGGTAGAACTCGGTCTTGACCGCCTGCTCGCAGAGCGCCAGTCCTTCTTTCTTTTGGTTGTGGAAGCGAGCGATCCCGTAGCCGAGATACGACAGGTAGCTGCCCGGAAGCTCGCCCGAGGACCCCGATTTGGAGTTGAACACTTCGGCCAGCATATTGAGCCCCTCCGGCCACCGCCCGTCCCGGCAGAGCTCGACGCCGCGGCGGGCCATCTGGGTCAGGGAAGGGGTTTCTCCGGCCATCGCCCGGCCATGGTACGGGAAGGAGGACAACCCCGCAACGCAGTGGTACAATGCCCTTCCTTTTCTACGAGATAGACGAGTACTAGATAGACCAGCCATGGCCCTTCCTCCGATACCCCCGCTCGACATCGAGACGATGGCGGAGCTTGCCCGGCGGTTCGCCGAGCGTCGCATGCTGGGCGAAGCCGCCGACATGTATCGGGTGGCGCTTCGCCTCGATCCCAAGAACCTCGGGCTGAAGCTGGCGCTGGCGCAGGTGCGCCGGCAGCAGAAGAACGATCGCCAGGCTGCCGAGCGCGACCCGCGCGAAACCCAGCGCGAGGACTTGCGACGCAACGCCATCGACGCGGCACATTTCCTCGGCCTCGCCCACCTGTACGCCGAGAAGGGCGAAACGGCGCGCGCGCTCGAGTGTCTGGAAATCGCCAAGGCCAAGGATCTCGCGAATCCAGCGCCACACAAGCTGCTCGGTCGCCTGCATGCCCGGCGCAGCGACTGGGACAATGCCAGCGAGGAGTTCGTCAAGGCGCTGCGTCTGAACCCCTTCGATCGCGAGACCGCCGAAGCTCTCGCGCGCGTCCTTTACGAACGCAAGGACTTCGCCGCGTCGCTCGCCGCCTCGGTCGATGCGTTCCTGCTCCTGCATGACGCCGACGAGGAGGGCGCGGAACGCTTGAAGCGCCGGGTGCGCACCCTGAAGCAGATCCTCAAACTCGGCAATTCGGATCTGGTCAAGATCTTCCACGAGCGCCAAGAGGGCCTGCGCACCGCGTTCGATCGGCTGGAATGGCGGCGCGAGCTCTTCCGGGAAGGCGACGGCGCGGAGCGCAACCTGCTGCGCAAGGAGTCGTCGCTGCGCAAGGAAGCCGGGCAGATCGAGCTCGCCGCCAAGCTGCGGCGCTTCGAGCTCCTGGCCCATCTTTCGGACGAACAGATCTTCCTGCTCTCGCGCGCCGTGCGTCCGGAATCATTCGAGCGTGGCGCCGTGATCTTTGCCAACGGCTCGACCGGATTCGACCTGTACCTGATCGAGCGCGGCGAAGTCACCATTCGCCGACCCACCGCGTACGGCACCTTCGCGCTCGGCATCCTCGGCGTGGGCGAGCTCTTCGGCGAAGTGAACTTCATCAGCCGCTACCAGCGTTCGGGCGACGCCGTCGCCTCGGCGCCCTGCCAGCTTCTGGTCATCGACGCGTCCGAGCTCGAGGGCCTGATCCGCGATCATCCCGAGCTCGGCGTGCAGCTGTTCTGGAGCTTCTGGCATGGGCTGGCGCAGAAGCTGCGCGGCACCAACGAGCAGCTGCGGAGCTTCTTCAACTCGGACACCCAGTCGGAGAACTTCGTCCGTCTGCGTCGCAGTCAATCGGCGAGCGGCGCCCGCGTGCAGGTCGATTCGGGAGACAAGATCCGCCTGTTCCGTGAGCAAGGGCTCTCCGGCAAAGAGCTCGAGGCCCTGGCCACGTTCTCGCGCGAGAAGCGCTTCACCAGCGGCGCGCACATCTTCCAAGAAGGCGAGAAGGGCAATGAGATGTACGTCGTGCTCGACGGTCGAGTGCGGATCAGCAAGTACATCCCTGGCGGCGGCGAAGAGGCGCTGGCGATCCTCGATCGCGGCGATTTCTTCGGCGAGATGGCGTTGATCGACGGTCAGCCGCGCTCCGCCGATGCCCGAGCGCATGGCGGACCGGCCACCGTGCTGGCGCTCGACCAGCCGACGGTGCACGAGGTGCTGTCGCTCGACCCGCAGGCGGCGCTCGACTTCCTGCAGCTGCTCTGCCGTCTGGTCGCCAAGCGCTTGCGCGAGATCGACGAGAAGGTTATCGGTTGGCGCATCATGTCCGGTGAGCGCACCGGCGAGATCGAAACCGCATAGGGCGGCTTCGCAGAGTCGCCGGGTTCCCTTCGACTCCGCTCAGGGAACCGGCTCAGCCGGCTTCTTCTTCGACCTGCCCGGCATCCCGAGCGTGACCTTCAGCTTGGCCGGGTCGATGTGCCGCCGGGCGGCGGACTCGAGGGCGGCGCGGTCGAGGTCGCGGTACTTGAGGATGGTCCACTCGGGATCGTCGACCGGCAGTGCGAACAGCTCGGCCTCGGCCATCATCTCGGCCCATTGACGAGCGGTCTCGCGCCGGAAGGGCTCTCGTCCGAACAGGAACGAGCGCGCTTCTTTCACTTCTAGATCGGTAAGACCGTCAGTCAGCAAGCGCTCGAGCTCTTCCCTCGCCGCGCGTTCAGCCTGCGCCACCGTCTCGGGCGAAGTTCCGACATAGACCACCAGGCGCCCGGGGTCGGATCCCGCGCCCGAGGCCACCGAGGCGACGGCGGTGTAGGCAAGGCCTTCGCGTTCGCGTACCCGAGCCGGAATGCGGCCCGCGAGGCCCGCGCCCGAACCGAGCACCACCGAAAGCATCTCGAGCGCCGCGTGATCCGGATGCCGGCGCTCGACTGTCCGGTGCCCCATGTAGAGATGAGCCTGGTCGGCCGCTCGCGTCCGCACCCGCCGGCGCATGGGCAGCGCATCGGACGGCGCGGTGGGAGGCGCTCCGGGAATCACTCGGGCGTCGAGCGCCGCAAATCGTTCTCGCAGACGCCGTTCGACGGCTGGCGCGTCGATCTCGCCCGCTGCGGTCACGATCGCGCCGCGCGCCCGGCCCGCGGCATGGAAGTCGACGCAGTCTTCACGACTGAGCGCCGTAAGCGCCGCGGCGTCGCCGAGCTGCGGCCGGCCGAGAGGATGCGGCGAATAGAGCTGCTCGAGGAACGACCAGGCGGTGACCACGTCGGCCTGATCCTCGAGGCTCTCGAGCTCGGCGAGCGCCTGGCGGCGCAGGAAGCTGAAGCGCTCCTCCGGGAACGAGGACTCGAAGATGAGCTCTGCCAACCAATCGACTGCAAGCTCCCAATCGCTGGCGAGCGCGTCGAGCGCCACGCCGTAGACCTCGAACCCACCGTGCGCGGACAGCGCCATGCCGTACGATTCGGCATCCACCGCGATGCGCTGGAAGTCGCGCCGTGCGGTGCCTTCGCCGAGCATGCGACCGGTGAGCAGAGCCTGCCCGGGCTTGTCCTCCGCCCGTGCTCCGCCGCGCAGCCAGGCGCGTAGCGCCACCACGGGCGCACCGATCACTCGGCGGGTGCGGACCGTCAGGCCGGGCGAGGTCGGCAACGAGGCCTCCACCCGAGTCAAAACGTCCGTGCTCATTGCCCCGCCTCGGGCATCGACCAGCCGAGCAAGGCGCCGCGCTCGGGGTCTAGATAGCGCGCGGCAACCGTGCGCAGGCGATCGGCATCGCATTCCACGATCGCCTGCAACTGCCGTTCGGTGTGCTCGAGATCGAACTGCGACAGGCAAAAGCCCGCGGTGAGCGCGACGGAATGAACGCGCTCGTGGCCGAAGACCCAATCGGCCAGGGTGATGCGTCGGGCTCGTTCGATCTCCTCGGCGTCGAACAGCTCGTGCCGAGCACGCGCCAACTCGGCGAGCAGCGCCGCCTCCGCCACCGCGGGCTCGATCCCCGGCAGCACCTCGAGGCCGCAGGTGAGACAGCCGGTGCCCACCGTGTCCTGCAGATCTGCCGTGGCGGAAAGACAGAGTTGACCGTCGTCGACCAAGGCCCGCTGCAGGCGGCTCGCGCGGCCTCCCGCGAGCAGGGTCACGAGCAGGCGAAGTGCCGGGTGGTCTTCATCCGCAGCCGCGGTCCCCGGCATGGCGAGCAACAGGCGCGGTACCTCGCCATGGCGGCGCTCGAGACGGCGCACGCCTGGCGGCACATGCACGGACGGAACGGGTGAACGGGTCTCACCACCGGCGACGGCGCTACCGAAAGTCGCTTCGATCTCCCGCCGAACAGTCGCGGTGTCGCCAAGATCTCCGGCCACCACGAGCACGGCATTGTCCGGCCGATAGTGACGGTGGTGAAACGACCGCAACTCGGGAACACCGATCGCGGCCAACGACTCGGCGGTGCCGAGCACCGGCTTGCCGTAGGGGTGCTCTCCATACAGCCCGGCATGCACCTCGACCTCGAGCGCATCCCAGGGATCGTCTTGATACATCGCGATCTCTTCGACGATCACCTGGCGTTCGCTCTCGACCTGCTGCGGGTCGAGGGTCAATCCGATGAGGCGATCGGACTCGATGCGCAGCGCCTCCTGCCAGCGATCGGAGGCGAAGCTGAAGTAGTAGGCCGTGGCGTCGTGCGAAGTAAACGCGTTGTTGCTGCCGCCAAGCGCCTGCGTGCGGTGGTCGATCTCGCCCGTCGGATAGTGCGTCGAGCCCTTGAACATCATGTGCTCGAGAAAATGCGCGATGCCGCGCTCGTCCGGCCGCTCGTCGCGGGTGCCGACGCCGTACCAGAGCGCCGAGGTCACCACCGGAGCCTGCGGGTGATGGAGCACGCACACGGTGAGCCCGTTCGCCAGGCGCGATACTTCGGCGGTGCCGGGGAGGCGCGGTACCGCGAGCGGCGCCAGCGTCCGGAAGCGACGGAGGCCGCGGCCGCGCTGGCCCAGACCGCGGCGGGTCACGGCCGCTTTCCGGACTTGCTGAGGTCGAACACGATGGGCTGCGTGGGCCCGCCGGCGCGCGCGTGCAAGAGGTAGCTCACCACCGGCGAGCCGCCGTTGCACAACTGCAGCAGGTATTCGCCGGGCCCGGGGAGTGCGTAGCTCTGCGAATTCCGCTTGCCTGTGTAGTCCTCCGCCGCGCCGATGACCGTGAGGTGACCTTCATTGACGGCGCGGACGCGCGCCACGAGCGTCCCCGGCTTGACGTCGAAGGTGAGCACCAGGCCCGAGCTCCGCTCGGTGGTCCCAGCCGGAAGCGCGGGAGTGACCTCCTCGGGCTCCTGCTCGGGCTCACGCGGCACCGGGGCCGGAGTCGACGGCTTGGGTTTGGCCGCCGGCGGAGTCACGGGCGGAGCGCTCGGCTGAGCCTGCGTCGGCGGCGGCGCCGGCGACTGAGTCGACGGTTTCGTCGACGGTACTTGGGCGATGGGGCTCGGCTTGGTGACCGGAGTCTCGACCGGCACTGGCGGCTTGACCGGCGGCGTGCTGAGTGGCACCTCCACCGGCTTCGTCGGGGCCGGAGCGGGCGGCGCCGAAGGGGGAGCTGCTTGAACCGGTGAGACCTCGGCCTGGTGCGTGCTCGGCGGCAACTTGGTCGGGAAGAGCTTGGGGACCACGACGAACCAGGCGGCAGCCAGCAGCGCAATCAAAGCGCCGCCCACCGCCAACAAGATCGGCAAGGGACTGCGGCGCGGCGCGGTCACCAGCGGCGGAAGGTCAGCCGGCGGCAAGGCCAGCGGCGCGCCGCTCACCGAAGTGGGCGCGTTCGCGATCAGCGTCGGCGTGGTGGGCGAGCGCGGATTCACCGTGGCGCCGCCGCTGCTTGGCATGCGATGGGTCTGATCGAGAGGCGCCGCCTCGGCGGCCGGAGCGGTGAGTGCTTCCGACGGCAGGCTGCGCTCGAGCGTGCTGATCTCAGCCACCACCGAAGCCGCGTCGGGGAATCTCTGTTCGCGGTCCTTCGCCAGCATGCCGCGCAGCAGCTGTTCGAGGCGCGGGGCGAGGTCGGGCCGCAAGCTCGCGATCGGCACCGGGTCCTGGTGGAGGATTTGGTACACCAACGTGGTCAAGGTTTCGCCGAGGAACGGCCGCCGATGCCCGAGGAGCTCGTAGAGCACGACGCCGAGCGAGAAGATGTCGGTTCGCCCGTCGAGCTCCTCGCCGCGCACCTGCTCGGGCGAGAGATAGTGCGGGCTGCCGACCACCGAGCCGGTCATGGTGAGCTCGGTCGCCTGACCCACGACCTTAGCGATACCGAAGTCGGCCACCTTCACCCGTCCGCGCGTGTCGAGCAGGATATTGCTCGGTTTCACATCGCGATGGATGATGCCCTGCTGGTGCGCGGCGCCGAGCGCGTCGGCGGTCTCGCGCACCACCCGCAAGACCTCGCCGAGGGTCAACCGCGGCGCCATATCCATGCGTTGCGAGAGATCGGATCCGGCCACGTACTCGAAGGCCAAGTAGAGAATTCCGTCGGCCTCGCCGGCGTCGAACAAGGTGACCACGTGCGGATGGATCAGGCGGCCGGCGGCCTTGGCCTCGCGCAGCAGGCGGCGCTTGCGGTCCTCGACATCATCCGGCTTGCCGTCGGCGACGCGAACGGTCTTGATCGCCAGCTGGCGCTCGATCTGCGGGTCCTCCGCCAGATAGACGTCGCCCATCGCGCCCGAACCCAGCACGCGGAGCAGGCGATAGCGGCCCAGCATGCGGCCTGGTTCGAGCGTTCCGGTGCCGACGGTCAAGAGTCCTCCTCGACGGCGGTGTCCGATGGATCTGCGAGAGCCCGGGGCGGGGTCGCCTGAACCTGAGGCGCTCCCGTCGCGACCGTCGGACCGAGGCCGTCGCCGTCGACGACAGCGAAGCGATGACGTCTTGCTTGGAGCAGCCGCTTAGCCTCCTCGACGAACTCGGGCGGCACGCGGAGATGGATCTGCGACAGAGCGCCGAAGGTCACCGGCTCCTGGCGGAACGCCAGAACCTCGACCTTCACCGGCACCTCGCGGCTTTCGAGGAAACCGGCGATCAGGCGCGCCTCGGGCTCGGTTCCCACGGTCTCCAGAATCTCCCAATCGCTCATCATTGCGGACCCATAATCATACCGCGAGGCGCTGCCAGCCCCTCCAGGTTGTAGGGACGGCGCTCCTGGCGCGGGTACCAATGGCGACTGTGCTCGGTGAATCGGTGCAGCGCCCGATCCCAACGCAGAGCCGAAACGGTCACGCTCTGCGCATCGACCGCGATCCAATTGCACGAGTTCTTCTCGCGCTCACCCGCCCGGCCGCGGCTCGAAGTGGTCGTCCCGGAATGGAGGATGACCACCGGCGGGCGGCCCTTGGGGTAGAACTCCTCGGAGTTCCCAATATACGTTTGGTGCTGGTGGCCGGAAAGGATCAGGTCCACTCCCGCCTGCGAAAACACGTCGATCGCCTCATAGGCGTTGGCCAGCACGCGCTGATTGCCGAAGTTCGGCGGCGGGATCAGATGATGGTGCGCCACCACGATCTTGCAGACGCTCTCCGGAGCGGCGTCGAGCAGCTCGCCCACCTCGCGCAGCCGCCGCAGGGGAATCCGGCCGTCCTTCACCGTCCAATTGAACGCGGTGTTGATACCGACGACCAGCAGCTCATGGTCGCGGAACACCGGCTCGAGCTCGCTCGCGAAGTGCTTGCGATACGCGCCGAAGGGCGCGAAGACGCGCTCCCAGACGCGGTACATCGGCACGTCGTGGTTGCCGGGAACCACCAGGGTCGGCACCGGCATCGCGTCGACGAAGGTTCGGGCCTCCTGAAATTGGTGCGGCTTGGCCCGTTGCGTCAGGTCGCCCGAAAGCACGACCAGCTCGGGACGGCGTTCGGCCGCGAGCGCCAGCACCGCCTGCGACAGCTCGGGCAAATGCGGCGGTCCGAAGTGAACGTCCGAAATGTGAAGGATGTTACGCATGAGGCAAAGACCGGGCGGGAGAGCGAGCGGCGGCGCTGCCGCGCGCCGCCTACAGGATGTCTTCGCCCAACGCCTCGTTCACGCCATCGGCGACCGCGTTCGCGGCGAAGCCGGAAAGCGCCGCGATGACGGCGGAACCGCGGGAGCGGGCGAGGAAGTAACCGCCGATCGCCGCCAAGCCGACCGCTGGCCAGGGGTGATCGCGCACCAGCTTGCGCCAGTCGACGTGCTCGGGGATCAGCCGGTCGATGAAGTCGTCGACCAGCGAGCTGTCACCCTCGTCGGCGCCGCCCTCTGAGGACTCGGCGCTCCGGCGTCCGACCGCGCCTTCACGTTCGTAGACGCGCGCCAAGTGCGCCTCGTAGTCGCGGTACTCGCGCTCGAGAGCGTCCTCGTAGTCCTCAAGATCACGCTCGAGATCGCGGCGGCCAGGTTCGCTCACGGCTCCGGTACGCTCCAGGCACTCAGTCGCGCCGGCGGCGAACCGCTAGCCCAATGAGGAAACCGACGCCCGCCGCGATGAGCAGCGACTTGCCGGGGTTCTCCTTCACATAGTCCGTGGCGTCGTTGCTGATGCGATTGAAGTCCTTGCGCGCCCGGGCGTAGCCGTCGCGCAGCGTGTCGACGGCGGCGTCGTACTTCTCCCGCGCCGCGGCCGAAACCTTGCGGGCTTCCTTGGCCGCCGTCTTGTAGCGCCGATCGAAGTCGTCCGCCACGTCATCGAAACGTTCCCGGGCCGCATCGACACCCTCGGACACCGCATCGGAAACCGCGTTCTTCGCCCGCTCCACCGTATCGCTCATGGCTCCTCCTCAGAAGCCCCTAAATCATACCAACAAAGAACCGGGCCAGAAAAACGGGATACTCTTTTTCGCTACCTCCCATGAGCCACCTCGCACGCCTGGGCAAGTTCATCGTCTTGACGCTGCGTAAGTCCGGCCGCGACGGGATCGCCCTGCACTCCTCGGCGCTCGCCTTCAGCACGGTCTTTTCGATCATTCCGCTCCTTGCCGCCTTCCTGTTCGTGGGCGGCCATGTCTTCCAGGAGTATCGGCCGCAGGTGATCGGCATCCTGAAGCAGATCCTGCCCTACACCGAGGACAGGCTCCTGACGCAAATCAGCGACTTCCTGAGCCAAGCCGAGCACTTGCGCGGGATCGGCCTCGCCGGATTCCTGGTCGTCGCGCTGATCACGTTCGCTTCGATCGAGAGCACGCTCAACCGGATCTGGAACATCACGGCGGGCCGCGCCCTGCGCACTCGTCTGTATTCCTTCGTCATGCTGTTGTTTTGGGGTCCGCTGTTGATCGGCGCCGCGTATTCAGTGCTCGCGCTGCTCCGGCAGCAGACCACGTTCGAAAGGCTCTGGCAGGAATCGCTGCCGGTCATGGCGATCCCCTTCCTGGTCACCGCCTTCGGGCTGACGATGCTGTATTGGGCGGTGCCCAATACGGCGGTACGCTTTCGCTCTGCGTTGCTCGGCGGCGTCACCGCGGCACTGATGATCGAGGGCCTCCGCTTCGGCTTCAAGCTCTACCTGCGATTCGCTCCCAACCTCAGCCTGGTCTACGGCGGCTTCGCCCTGGCGTTGTTCTTCATGATCTCGATCGATGCCGCATGGCTGATCGTCCTCCTGGGCAGCGAGATCTCGTACACCTCGCAGCATTTCGCCGCCATGTCGCGGCGGCGGCGATCGATCGCGCCCTTGGAAGGGGGCTGGCTCGGCCTCGCCGTCCTCTGGTTGATCGCCGAGCACGAGGGCGCCGGCCAGACCGCGGTGCCGGCCGAAACCCTTGCCTCGGTCCTGGAGCTCCCGACCAATCTGCTGCGCGACGCGATCGCGCCCCTGCTCGCCGCCGGGCTGGTCAGCGTGGCCGGACGCCGGGGCGAGGGCTATCGACTGGAGAGGCGCCCGGAAGAAATCGACGCCGAGGCGGTGTTCGCGGCCTACGACGGTCGCCAGCTCCAACTGCTGGCGGCTCTCGGCGGTCCCGCGTCCGCCCGTTTCGCCGAAATCCAACAGCGTCTGCTCGCCGCCCGACGAGCAGCCCTCGGGACAGAAACGGTAAGGTCCGCCAACAGCTCGCAATCGCCCTCGGATGCCTCCGGGGCGTGACGAATGTCCTTGACTCAGGGCCCCTGGTGCCGTAACTTTATGCTCGAATAGCTTAGCTTTCCCAGGGGCTGCTCCGTTGTTCGATGAGCCATGATCACAATCGCTGCCGACAGCCCTTTGCAAGGACAACTTTTGGGTCGCCGGCTGCGACAAATCCGCCAGGCGCGGCACTTGAGCCGGGAGGATCTGGCGGCACGCGTCGGCATTCTGCCCAACGATTTGTTACGGATCGAGAAAGGTGAGCATCGGGTGGGCCTCGATACCCTGTTCAGCCTCCTCGATCAGATCGGCATGACGCTCGATGAGTTCACCCGCAGTCTGCGCCGGGAAGCCCAACAGGCGCGGGCAGCACACGGCTTCCGTAGAGAGGATCCCGATGTTTGATGGCCGGGCCGCAAGAGTGGATGAATTCGAAGCGCTGACGGTGCGTTGGCGCGCCGCAGTGGATCAGGCAGAGATGGACGAAGCCCGCCGCCTCGGCGATGAGGCCGTTTCGCTGGCGGCCGAGATTGGCGACCCCGCGCTTCGCCGCCGCGCCGAGTGCAACCGGGCGCAGATCCTGATCGAGCTTGGCGAAGGCGACTCGGTTGTCGCCAGCCTGCGCCAGGTGTTGACCGAGAGTCGAGAGCCCGAGACCAGCTTCTGGACGGCTTACGGTCTGGCGCGTGCCTACGACATCAAGCACGAGACTCGCAAGGCGACCTTCTACGTTCGGCTGGCCAAGCACCACCTCTCCGCGGTCACCAACCGGCAGGCGCACTTCGCGGCACACAACCAGGCGGGATGCATGTTGCTCGGCGACAGCCGATTCGAAGACGCGAGCGCCGAATTCGAGACCGCGTTGAGCGTCGGATCGAGCACCTTCTGGGAAGCCTTCGCCCAGGACAACCTCGGATATTGCTACGTGGTGATGGGCCGCTTTGCGGAAGGCATGAGCTATCTATACCGCAGCCTGCGCACGCTGCGGCACGCCGGGCACAGCTACGTTCGCTACCCGCATCTGGCGCTCAGCCTGGCGCATTTGGATCTCGCCCGGCCAGCATCGGCGGCACGGCACGGCAGGAAAGCGCTCGACCTCTCGAACGAGGCCGGCGACGGCGAATCGGCAAAGATGGCGCTCTACCTGCTCGGTGAAACCGCCAAGCACACCGGCAACTACGCGCTCGCGCGCTCCTACTTCGACAGTCTCCAGGCTCGCTTCTATCCCGAAAACCCCCGTCTTCCCGACGCGTTGCTCACCGTCGATACCCGGCAGATGGTCAACTTGAAGGCTCAGGTATGAAGACTTCTCGCTTCGCTCTCGCCTCCTTGCTCGCGCTGCTCGCGATGCCGGTTTTCGCAGTCACCGCGGCACCGGCCGACGCGCGGACAACCGCCGTCGCGGCGGACGGCGCGGTGTATGTCGCCACCGCCGGCACGTACGGTGCGCTGTTTCCTCACGGATCCGCGGCCGCCGCCACGACTCCAGTCCTGGCGTTGGACATCACCTCTGCCGACGGCGACTCGAGCCGAGTTCTGGTCGCCGGCACCGACGACGCAGCCGCCGAAGAGGCGCCCCTGCTCTTTACCCAGGACCCGACCGGCGACGTCTACCTCGTCTGGTCGAGCCGCAGTGGCGCCGCGGCATCGCTGCTGTTGCGGGCGTACAGCAACGGCGAGTTCAGCGACTCAGTGACCCTCGACGACAACCCGTTCGCCGCCAAGGGCGCGCCTCAGGTGGCGCTCACCCGTGACGCCTTCACCACGGTCGACGCCCGGGGAGTCAATCGCGCAGTGCAACGCTCGGTGCTCCATCTCCTGTGGTGGGAAGGCGGGGCCCAGGGCGGCGGGGCCAAGTACCGCTCCGTCCTGTTCGTCAACGGTGGGTTGGTCGGCGCCAACGGCCTGATCGATCTCGGCAACCTGGACACGCCGGGCATCGAAGCCACGGCCGACCGCGTATCCGACGCACTGACCCGTTCACCCGTTCTCGCCCGAGGAAGGAACGAGCGCGCCGCGTTGATCGGTTTCGTCAACCCGCGTTCGGGCCGTCTGCTCACCGTCGAAGTCGGAGTGGTGCCGGGCGAGCTGAGCTCGCTCGCCGATGACCTCTCCAGCTACATCGTCGGACTGGGAGCCACGGGCGGCCTCGGCGACATGCAGCACGTCGGTGACGCGGTCCGCATCCACATCATCGGCGGCGGCAGGCGAATCTCCGAGCGCGTGCTGCAAGCGCTCGGCCCGGACGTTGCCAGCCATGTGGTCGCCAACGGCCGCTCCTTCGGCGGCGACGCGGTAGCGCTCGCGAATGACACGCGCCGCTTCCTCCTGCGCGAGGGCGCCAACCTGCTCGCCAACGGGATCGACAGCCCGGATCTCCTGGCCAACAACACCGCGATCGTCGAATTGCCGGCCGACGCCGCAGGCATCACCAACCAGCTTCAGTTCCGCGTCATGGGCCAGCGGCCCGCACCCACGACACCGGAGAACGCGAGCCGCATCCACGCCTCTCCGGACGGCACGCAACTGGTCGTGTCGTGGGACGGCGCGAACGACGTCGGCTACACCGAATGGCTCGGCAAGGCTTGGTCGGCGCCGCGCTCGCTGCATCTCGACACCATCGATCGAGCAGCCGCCGAGACCGCCTTGGATCGCCGAGTCGCTCAGCGCTGAGGCACGACACAGACTGCAGGGGTTGCGGCCCCTGCAGCCAGCCAGTACAATCCCCGCCTTCGCAGGTCCCATGGGGCAGTAGCTCAGCTGGGAGAGCACCACGTTCGCAACGTGGGGGTCGAGGGT
>JBDTNL010000014.1:0-67608 GCA_039933785.1 Acidobacteriota bacterium | reverse complement strand
TCTTGGCGTCGCGGTAGTACTTCTCGGCGCGGTAGTCCTTGATGAAGCCGTAGCCGCCGTGAATCTGCACCCCGCGCTCAGAGCAGAACACCGCCGCTTCACCGGTCGAGAGCTTGGCCTCCGAGGCGAGCAGGGTCACCTTGCCGGTGCGGTCCATCTCGACCGCCGCCGCCATGGTCAGAGCCTCGGCTGCGGCGATCTTGGTCGACATCTCGGCGAGGATGAACTGGATGGCTTGGAATTGCGCGATCGGCTTGCCGAACTGCTCGCGCTCCTTGGCGTACTTCACCGAGCAGTCGAAGGCGCCCATCGCGGTACCCAGACCGAGGGCCGCGATCGAGATGCGGCCGCCGTCGAGCACCGTCATCGCCTGCTGGAACCCTGCGCCGGGCTCGCCGAGCAGGTTCTCGTCGGGCACGAAGCAATCCTCGAGCACCACCTCGGTGGTATCTGAAGCGCGGATGCCGAGCTTGTTTTCTTTTTTTCCGGCCCGAAGACCCTGGGCGCCCTTCTCGATCACGAAGGCCGACATGTTGCGGCCGCGCTTGCCCGCGGGATCGGTGATCGCCATGATCACGAACGTACCGCCCACCGAGCCGTGGGTGCAGAACGCTTTGGCGCCGTTCAAGACCCAGCCGCCGTCGACCTTTTTCGCCTGCGTGCGCGCGGCGGCGGCGTCCGAGCCCGATCCGGCTTCGGTCAGACCCCATGCTCCGATGACTTCACCGCGCGCCAAGGCCGGGATGAAGCGTCGCAATTGCGCGTCGTTGCCAAACTTCAAGATGTGGTTGGTGCAGAGCGAATTGTGCGCCGCGACGCTGATGCCGACCGAGGGATCGATCTTCGAAAGCTCGGTGACCACCAACACGTATTCGACGTAGCCGAGACCCGAACCGCCAAGCTCTTCGGGCACCAGCACGCCGAGGAAGCCGAGCTCGCCCGCCTTGTGCATGACGTCGAGAGGAAACTTCTGGTGCTCGTCGATTTCATCGACGATCGGATCGACTTCGTTGCGCGCGAACTCGCGGGCCGTTTCCTGAATGGCCTTCTGTTCCGCGGAAAGGGAGAAGTCGAGGCCAGCGGGAGTGAGAGTGGCGGTGGTCATGGTTTCTCCGTTCAGCCGCAATCGTATCGCGGACGGCCCTCACCCCGGCCCTCTCCCGCCAAAGCAGGAGAGGGAGACTTGTGGATCGGCTTAGACGTTGAATTTGAAGAGCATTACGTCACCGTCCTTGACCAGATACTCCCGGCCTTCCTGCCGGACCACTCCCGCATCCTTGGCCGCGGGCATGGAGCCGTGTTTTACATAGTCGTCGTACGAGATGGTCTCAGCCTTGATGAAGCCCTTCTCGAAATCGGTGTGGATCACGCCGGCAGCCTGCGGAGCGGTGTCGCCCGCGTGGATCGTCCAGGCGCGAACTTCCTTCTCGCCGGCGGTGAAATACGTGCGCAGCCCGAGCAGGTGATACGCCGACCGAATGAGATTGCCGACCCCGGACTCGTCGACACCCAGTGACGCCAGGTAGTCCTTCGCCTCGGCTTCGGGCAGCTCGGCGAGCTCGGCCTCGATCTGCGCCGAGATCACGACGGCCTCAGCGCCGTGGTGCGTTTCCGCGTAGTGCCGCACCTTCTGCACCAATGGATTGGCGTCGGCGGTGGCGAGGTCACTTTCGGCGACGTTGCAGGCGAACAGGGTCGGCTTCATGGTGAGCAGGAAGAACGGCCGCGCCGCCTCGCGCTCATCGTCCGACAGCTCGGCCGTAATCGCGGGCTTGCCGGCATTCAGATGCTCGGTGAGCTTCTTGCCCACGGCGAGCTGGGCGATCGCTTCCTTGTTGCCGCCCTTGAGGGTGCGCTCCAGGCGCTCGCACTGGCGGGCGAGCGACTCCATGTCGGACAGCATGAGCTCGGTAGCGATGACTTCAATGTCGGCCAGCGGATCGAGATGGTCCGATACGTGCACGATGTTCTTGTCAGCGAAGCAACGCACCACTTGCACGATGGCGTCCACTTCGCGGATGTGCTGAAGGAACTTGTTGCCCAGGCCTTCGCCTTGAGAAGCGCCCTTCACCAACCCGGCAATGTCGACGAACTCGAAGGTCGCAGGAATGATGACGCTGGTCTTGGCGAGCTTCGAGAGCGGTGCCAACCGCGCATCCGGGACCACCACGATGCCGACGTTCGGCTCGATAGTGCAGAACGGATAGTTCGCCGCCTCTGCCTTGCGGGTCTTGGTCAATGCATTGAAGAGCGTCGACTTGCCGACATTCGGCAGGCCGACAATGCCGGAGCGAAGCATGCGAAATCCTTTCTGACTCTGGAGAGCCGGCCGAGGCTGCGCCGACGAGGGCTAGGCTACCACGTCGTGGTCCCGGACGGCCTACCGAACCAGCCGCCGCAGCCTCTCCGAGGCCGCCCGGCTGGCCACGATTCCGGTGCCATCGCGGAGGGTGACGAGCAGGCGCCGGTCGTCCGCCGGCTTCAGGCTCTCGATCGCGTCGAGGTTCAAAATGTGCGAGCGATGGACCTGTACGAACTGCTCGGGATCGAGTCGCGCCGAGAACTCCGCAAGGGTGATCTGCACCAGGTAGGACTCCGCCGCGGTGACGACCTCGGCGTATTCCCCGCGCGCGTGGATGCGCACGATCGCGCTCGCCGCGATGGGCACGATGCGCTGCCCCTTGCGAGCGAACAGACGGGTCAGTGGAGTCGCCGCCGCGGACAGCGCGCGATCGACGGCATCGCTCCTCAGGCCCTCGCCCGCGCCAGCGTCGGAGCGCTCGACCACGCGCGAAATTGCCGCCAGCAGACGTTCGCGGCCGAAGGGCTTCACCAGGTAGTCGACCGCGCCGAGCTCGAACGCCGCGACGGCGTACGCCTCGTGCGCGGTGGTGAAGATCACCTCGGGGCGATGGCGGATGCGCCGCAGGACGGTCATGCCGTCGAGCTCGGGCATCTGGACGTCGAGTAGAAGCAGATCGGGGCGGAGCTCGTCGACGCGGGCGATCGCCTCTGGACCGTTGGCCGCGACACCGACCAGCTCGACTCCCGGGGCGGCACGGAGATAGCCGATGAGATTCTTGCGCGCCTCGGCTTCGTCCTCTGCGAGCACGCAACGTAGCGCCGGCTTCACGCTCCCGGCTCCGTGTCGGCGCCCTGTTGTGCGGGCAGGCGAACCCGCGCGTGGAAGCCGCCCATCGACGAGCGTCCGGTTTCGAGCGCCGCGTCTTGTCCGTAGAGGGCTTCGATGCGGTCGCTCAGCAGCCGCAGCCCGACGCCGGAGCCGCCGCCGGAGCCGACGCCGGGCACTGTTTGCACTCCTTGAGCGGTACCGACTACCGGGTCGCCATCGTCGTCCACCGAGAGCGCGAGACTCCCGCCGTCGGCGCGAACTTCGATGGCCACGATGCCGCCCCGTGCCCGCGGCGCAATCGCGTGACGGACCGCGTTCTCGACCAATGGCTGCAGCACGAAGGGAGGCACCGGGCGATCGAGCAGTGTCTGATCCACAGCGAAACGAACCTCGAGCCGGTCGCCGAGGCGGAGCCCCTCGAGCGCTAGATAGTCGCGCACGAACGCGAGCTCTTCGCGGAGCGTCACTTGGTCGAGGCCCTGGCTCTGGACGCGCAGGGCATAGCGGAGTGTCGTGCCTAGTCGCTCGAGCGTTGTCGCGGTGAGCGGCGGGTCGCGCTCGGCGAGGCCCACCAGAGAATGCAGAACGTTGAGAATGAAATGCGGGTTGAGCTGCGCGCGCAAGACCGCCAGTCGCGCCTCCGCGCGCAGGGTCTCGGCGCGCTCCGCCCGCGCCGAGGCGGAGCGCGCTTCGCGGGCAAAGGCGCTCGCCCTCCCGACGCCGGCGAGCAGCGCGAAGACCAGGAACGAGATGAGCGCCTTCCAGGCCATAGTGCGGGTGTCGAGCGTGAACTCCCAGGCGCCGCCCTCGGCGAAGTGGTGGTAGACGGCATAGAGGCTCGCGGCGCCGAGAATGCTCCAGACCACGAATCCGACCCCGAGCAGGAGCAGCGCGGCACGGCCACCCAGGGAGCGCCCGCCCGGCCAGGGTGACGAGCCCGCGACCCTGAGGACGATCGGCGCCGCCAGCGCTTCAGGGATGGAGTTCATCAATCCGACGACTAGAGAGGTCGCGATGTCCATGGTGAGGCCAAGGCGAATCGCGCCGCTGTAGGCGAGGAGGTAGGTGAGGTACGCCGAGGCCCAGATGAGCCCGGCGACCGCTCGAGGCTGGCCTTCCAAAGCAGCTTTCCGCACCCTCGAATTCTCGCAGGTTCTCGGCTCGCGGGTCACCGCGGCGGTCGCCATTCATGGGGCTCCAACGCCACTTCACGGGTGAAACCAATATCGATCGACGCCGGCGAGGCCACACTCGCGGCAGGCAACCCTTCGAGGAGGACCCATCGATGCCCGCTCGCACCCTGCCATGGATCGCCGCCTGCGCCAGCTTGTTCGTCTTCGCCGGAGCCCCAGAAGGACCTTCCCAGAGAGAATCAACGGCAGCAGCGCAACAGCTCAGCGATACCGTCGAGGCGATTCGCCATGCCGACTATCGCGGCGAGCGCGACGAGCTCCGTCGCCTCGCCCAGGCCATGCCGGATTCGACGACCGCGGACTTGGAGAAGTATCGGCTCTACTGGCGAGGCTTCGCGTATTGGCGCCGCGCGATCAATGGCTTCAACGAGACGTCGATGCCGGGCGATCTGATGTCGGACCTCGAGCTCGCCAGCACCGACTTGCGCGCGGCACTGCGTCTCGATCCCTCGTTCGAGGACGCCAAGAGTGCCCTCGCGGGCTGTCTGATGAGCGAGATGTTCCTGGCCTCGACCAAGTCAGCCGAGGTCAAGACGAAGATCTACGAGGCCGGAATCGCCGCCATCCGCGCGCTGAAGGAAAGCGCGACGGACAACCCGCGCAGTCTCTGGATACTCGGCGGCAATGAGATGGGCGCGCCACCGCCCTGGGGAGGCGACATGGTCAAGGCCGCCGCAATCTACGAACGTGGACTGGCCGCCGCGCGCCGCGAGGCTTCGCAAGGGACCCCGGCGCCCTGGATCCCAAGGTGGGGCGCTCCGGAGTGCCTGATGAGCCTCGCCTATCTGCACTCGCACGGCATCGCGACTCGCCGAGACTTGGCGCGCGCCTACGCCCTTGGCGCGCTCGCCGCGGCTCCCGACTGGCACTACGTCGCGGACATTCTGCTGCCCTCGATCGAGGCCTTGCCCGCGGCTACGGGCGAGGCCGCAGCCGCGGCCCCAGCAAAGGCGGCGTGCTTACCGCCCGCGGCGAACTGAGGCGGCGACGTGACCCAGGGCGTCATCACCGCTGTCCGCTGGCAGCTCGCTCTCGGGCTCGCCGGCGCTGCGGTGGCGACCGGCGTGGATCTCCCGATGCAGTCCCCGCAAAACGCCGACGCAGCGGCTAGCCTGATGCGCGATTACGGACCCGGAATCGCGGGCCTTCTGCTGCAGATCGCCGGGTTCTGGGGAGTTTCGACCGCCCTCGGCGACCAAGCGTTCTGGGGCCGCCTGTATGGTCGGATCACGATTTCGAGCTACGCGCTCGGAGCGGCGTTCCTCGCCCTGCGCGTCGGCCTCGACAGCGCGGCGGCCGGGAACCACGCAGCGCTTGCCTTGCCTACGCTGTGCGGCTTCCTCACCGGCATGGCGCTTTTCGTGTGGCGGGTCTCCCGCGGCGGCACACTGTTTCCTCGCGCCATGGCCCCGGCGAGTCAACTTGGACTTGTGGTCGTCGCTCTCGCCGCTCTGCCCTTGGCGCCCGTGGGCCGCGACGTGCTTCTCACTTGCGGGCTCAACTTCTGCAGTACGTGGTTCTTCGCCTGCGCGCTACTTTCCTTCGCAAGGAGTGGCCCTACTCGAACCACCCCGCCACGTCGAGAACCAAATTCACAGTGGCTCCCGGCGCCAGGTCCGCCTCTGCCTTGAGCGTGCCCGAGCCATCGGTCGCGAGGCGCACGACCGCGCTCGCGGCGCGGGTCTTGTTGGCGCCAAAGGCGATCACGGTGGTTGCCGGGACTGTCTGGTTGCCGGGCCCCCCGGTCAGGCTTCCGCCGGCAGTGGCGCCCACCGCGGTGAGATTCACCGCCACGGCCTTGGCGGTCGCCGGAATGCCGCAATGTCCAGCGATGTCGAGCACGCTCGCGACGCCCGACGAGAGCGGCGCGCCGCCGCGCGTATCGAGCACCCGGCAAGGAGTAACGGTGTAGTACGCGAGCGAGGCCGACACCAGGTCCGCCAGAGCCGCCCGTGGCAGCGCCCAGAGCTCGAAGCCATGGACGCCGTCATTGGCGTAGAAAAAGACGTTGGTTCCCGCGAGGGTGAAACTCATCGGCGAAGAGGGGTCGGTCCCCGGAGCGATGTCCTGCAGACGAACCGTGCCCAAGTCCGAGCCATTGCTCGCCCAGAGCTCGCGACCCGCGACCGCGTCATGGGCCGAGAACATCAGGACGCTGTCGACGAAGGCGAGCTCCTGCGGCAGCCCGGAGTCCGGCCCGGGCACGATGTCCTTCACCATGAACGTGCCGGCATCGCTGCCATCGCTCCACCACAGCTCGCGGCCATGCGTGCCGTCGTCGGCGACGAAGAAGATGCCGGTGCCCGCTGCGGTCAGCCACTGCGGGCTGCTACCGACGGCGCCTGGGAAAATGTCCTTCACGATGTGCGTGCCGGTGGCGGTGCCGTCGCTGGTCCAGAGCTCGGGACCGGTCGTGGGGTCGGTGACAACGAAATAGGCTCGGCCGGCGGCAACGGTACCCGCGGCGCGGGTGGGAGGAAGAACCGGGCTCGCCGGGACAGGACCCGCCGTCTCGAGATCCACCACGGCATGACTTCCGAGGGCGGTGCCGTCGCTGGTCCAAAGGTGCGAATCGTGAGCGAAGAAATAGAGCCGGCTCCGGTCTCCGAAGGGAGCTCCACAAGGACCAACGTCCGTCATGACCAGCGACGAGACTCCAGCGACATCCGCATGCACAATCGTGCACCCGGTCCCTTCGAGCCTCAAATATGCGACACCGAGGCCGGAGGGAGCGAATCCAAGAACGCTTCCGGCATCGATCGGGGTGGTTCCTCCGGACGTTCCGTCGGTCCGCCATACGGCGTTCGAACCACTGAAGAAGACCACCGAACCGGCAGAAGCGTAGTTCAGGGGTCCGAGGGTGTCGCCAGTACCGGGGTCGGTGTCAACGAGCATCGATGCGACGCCCGAGCTCAAGACCCAGGGCTCTCTGCCGTGGACACCGTCGTCATTCGCAAAGAAAACGCTATCCCGCCAGGTCAAGAGGTCTCCGTAGTAGAGGGAGTTGCTCGTCGACGGAACAGATATGGCGCCCGTGCCGGCACCGGTGCCATCGCTTGTCCAGATCGACTGCGGAGTGGAATCCAACGCCGGGGTGAAGGCGAGCAGGGAACCACCGCCAGCGAGGTAGGCCCCGTGAAATCCATAGGCATCGAAGCTGCTGGACGAGGGCGATGGCAGATCGACGACCAAGTGAGTACCCGCGCGAGTGCCGTCGGTCGCCCACAACTCCAGGCTGTAGTCGACGGTGCTGACGAAGCGCATGGCAGTGAAGCCCGAGGTCGCACCCAGCGGGAACGGAGATGAATAGAAGCCGCTCGACAGCCCGGACCCGGGAGTGGGATCCACCAACCGTTCGGTTCCAAGCGCGGTGCCGTCCGTGCCCCAGGGGAGAATCGTCAATCCATCGTTTGCCCATGCAAAATATCGACCTCCTGCCTGACCCCAGAAATGCCAGAACGGTGTGTAGAACGAGCTCCCCGCACCGGGCAGGATTTCCGTGACCAGGTGGGTACCGAGGGTCGTTCCGTCAGTGACCCAGGGCTCATTGCCTTCCGAGCTCGTCGCCGCAGAAAAGAACACTCGATCGCCCACGCAGGTCAGCGCAAACGGACTGCGCGCCGGCCCTGAAGCGTCCACGAGCGCCAGTTCGGCCGGCACCCCCACCGGACTGATCACCACAAAGAGGCCCTGGCGATAGTTCCCCGGCTGTCCGGCGATCGGCTGTGCGGCGACGAAGTACAGGCCGCCGTCGCAGGAGGTCAACTCCTGAGGAGAGGCACCGTCCGGACCGGTAAGAAGATCGGCTACCGGTCCGGTCCCCACCGCCGTACCGTCGGTTCGCCAGAGTTCAGTTCCGGTAGTTGGTTCCGTCGCTGAAAAGTACACCCTTCCTGAGGCGGCCACAGGAAGGTAGAAGGAATGGGGATAGGGCGAATTCGAGGCATACGCTCCACTCTGCGATCCGGGAGCGGTGTCGGAGAGCATCTGAGTGCCGGCCACAGAACCATCGCTGATCCAGGGCTCGTAGCCGTGAATTCCGTCCGAAGCCACGAAGAACACAGTGGAACTCAGGGCAACGAGCTGGTTCGGATCTACTGGGGTTCCTGCGACCGCGTATGTTCCCGCTACCGAGCCATCGCTCCGCCAGAGGCCGCGAGTTCCGGCTGCATCTGTGGCAGCGAAAAACAGGACACCCGCGACATCGGTCAGCCACGATGGCGACGATGAAGCCAAGCCAGGCGCGATGTCGGCCGCGAGATGGGTGCCCACAACGGTCCCATCGCTGGCCCAAAGCTCTTCTCCGTGTGCACCATCGTCGGCCGAAAAAAAGATCCTTCCGCCCGACAAGACCAGTTCCGAAATTCGCGCGCCGCCACAGATGCCGGGACAAATGTCTAGAAAGAGCCCTGTACCCAGGGCTGTGCCATCCGAGCGCCAAATCTCAGCGCCATGCAGCCCATCGTCGAACTCGAAATACGTGAAGCCGTTCAGCTGGGCCGTCCACAGAGCCGGGCTCGGCATGAGAGGCGTGGTCGCGCCGGCCCGCACGTCCTTCACCATCGCAGCCGGCTGGGCAGCCGCTGCCCAGGCCGTCAAAGCCGCCGCTGCCAGCCAGCAGCCCGCGACCGTGCGAGGGTTCCGGGACATAGCGCTCCCGATTGTGCCACGCCCAGCCCGGACAGGGGTCCGGCCTTGTGGCCGGCCGCGTTCAGGGGATCTGCCTGGCCACCGCCAGGGCCCGCCGCAGAAGCTCGTTGTCGCCCAGGCGTTGCGCGCTCTCGAGGTGACTCCGGGCGTTGGTGTACTCCCCCGCCGCCAGTTCAAGCACGCCAAGAAAGTACAGTGCCCGCTGATTCTCCGGCTCGACGGTCAACAGGCGTCCAAGCTCCGCGCGTGCCGCCTTCGCGGCTGCTCCATCCTTGGCGATCGTCCCCAGCGTTCGGCCATCGCTGAACGCCGGGAAAGCGTGGAGCTCCAGGCGCGCCAGCAGATCGGCGAAGCGCGGGATCCGCCGAAGGTACACCGCGGTGCCGTCGTCCCAATACATCAGCCCCCAGCGCGGCCCCTCGGCTTCCGGCTGGAGGTCGTGGAATTCACGCTCGGTCAGCACCAGCACGTCGACGCCGTAGTGCTCGGCGAGCTCCGGAAACGGAATCGTGGTGACCTCTTTCGTCAACGAGGCGAACACGTCGTTGCGGCCGTCCCAGAAAATCGGCTGCCGGAGCGACCAGCTCAAATAGCCGCCCTGGTTCGAGTTGTGAAAGAGCTGGCCCGAAATCGCGTTCTCACGCAGGAACTTCGAGGCCCCAGTCGGCAGAGAGCGAGCGTAGAGGCGCAGGGGTCGCTCCGGCATCGCTGCGACGAGCTTGGCCAGCAGCAGAAGACCGATCACCGCGGCGCCCGCTGCCTGGACCCTGGTGCCTCGAAGCCGGGCTCGCTCATCGTGCAGAACCCGGTAGAGCGCCGGAATCGTCACGATCGTCAGCTCCAACGCGAATCGCGAGCCGCGCACCGTCAGCAGGAAGAACGCCGGCAGCGCCACCCACTCCCAAGGACGAAGCCGCCGAAGAGCGCCGGTCACTGCCCCCCACAAGAGTAGCGCCACCATGAGCAAGAGCGGCGCGTTCGACCACGGTGATGCGGTGGCGAATTCTCCGAGGTCCCATTCGATGCCGCTGGCGAAGAGCAGCCGCTGCAACAGGAACGGGTACTCGAGCGCACTCAATCCGTTCGGATTGCAAAGGCTGAGCACGGCGCCGGCGGCGAAGGTGATCGCCAGAGCGCGAGGCGCGCGAGCAGGCGGGGCGGAGACTTCTGCCAGGGCCGTCAATCGCGGCCAGTGCGCGGCGATCAAGGCTTCGATCGCCCACAGCGCCACGATCCCCAGGCCGATGAGCACGTTGGAGTGCACGTTCGCCCAAACCCAGAGGGTCGCGACGGAGGCCAACAGATACCTCGGCTTGCCGCTCTCGCGCCACCGTTCCAAGAGGAGTAGCAGCACCGCGAGAAGAACCGCGGCCAGCAATGCGGCGCGCAGGAAGAGCATGCGCTCGCAGGAAAGCAGCGCCAGAGCCAGCAGCGGCGCCAACAGCGTCCACTCGGTCGGTTCGCTCCGCGGCACTGCCCGGCGCGCCACGAGGACTCCAACGAGGAGCGTGAGGAGCGCCGTCAGACCGAGCAGCCCGACCAGTCCGCTCGCGCGCTCGACCAGCCACACGAGCGCGCCGAAACCCCACTCGTGACTGATCCATCGAGCGCCCAGCCTGGTGTAGGAAAACGGGTCGGTCAGCGGGACCCGGTGCTCCGTCGCGACGTACTCGCCCGTGCGGAGCTGCCAGAAGAGGTCGTCGTGCGCCAAAGGGCGAAACGACCAGGCCATCGCCAGCAACACGACGAGCGCCGCACAGGCTCTGCCGAGCCACCCCAGCATTCCGGTGCCGAACGCGCCGCGCGATCCGAGCGATCCGTCCGATCCGTGCGGTGGCGACTGACGTAAACTGCTGGCATGTCGCACGAGCGCAATCTTAGTTCGAGCCTGCCCAAGGACATTTCCGATCGCTTCCGGGCCCTGTGCTCGGAGTGGGACGGCAAGAGCAACATCGCGCGGCTGTGGAATCGTGACGCGACGTTGTGGACCGGCACCGACGAGGCGCAATGGATGGGTTGGCTCGATATCGTCGAGGCCCAACGCGCGCGCGCCCGGGAGCTGCGGGCGTTCGGCGAAGAGGTCAAGCGCGAGGGATTCACCCATGCGCTGCTCCTCGGCATGGGCGGATCGAGCCTCGGCCCCGAGGTGCTCGAGACCGTCTTCGGCAGCGCCGACGGGCATCCTCAGATGCATGTGCTCGATTCGACCGACCCGGCGCAAGTGCTTTCCTTCGAGCGGAAAGTCGATCTGGCGCGCACCCTATTCGTGGTCTCGAGCAAATCCGGCTCGACGCTGGAGCCCAACATCTTCAAGCAGTACTTCTTCCAGCGTGTGCGCGAAACGGTCGGCGAGCGTGCCGGCCAGCACTTCGTCGCGATCACCGATCCCGGTTCGAAGCTCGAAGCAGCCGCCAAGGCCGATCGCTTCCGGCGCATCTTCCACGGCGTGCCCTCGATCGGCGGGCGCTATTCGGTGCTGTCCGATTTCGGCCTCGTGCCGGCGGCGATTCAGGGCATCGACGTCGAGCGCCTCCTCGATCATGCCCAGCGCCGTGTGGCGGCGTGCGCCGCCAGCGGGCCGGCGGCGGACAATCCCGGAGTCGCCCTCGGCCTGCTGCTCGGCGCCGCCGCGACCCTCGGCCGCGACAAGCTGACGATTCTCACCTCGCCGCCGCTCTGGGATGTCGGCGCCTGGCTCGAGCAGCTGGTCGCTGAGTCGACCGGCAAGCTCGGCAAGGCGTTGATTCCGGTCGACGGCGAGCGCCCGGGTGCTCCGGCGGTTTACGGCAACGATCGCGTCTTCGTCGTGCTGCGCCTCGATGGCGCCTCGGACGCGCGCCTCGATCAGACAACCGCCGAGCTCGAGCGCGCCGCGCTCCCCGTCGTACGCATTCGCATCGCCGACCCCTACGATCTCGGCGCCGAGTTCTTCCGCTGGGAGATCGCCACCGCCGTGGCGGGCGCGGTTCTACAAATCAATCCCTTCAACCAGCCCGACGTCGAGGCCTCGAAGATCGAGACCCGCAAGCTCACCGACGAAGTCGAGGCGCATGGCTCGCTGCCCGCGGAATCGCCGTTCCTCGAGAGCGACGGCGTGAAGCTGTTCGCCGATCCGCGCAACGCCGAGGAGCTTCTCGGCCTCGCCCAGGAGCGCACCCTCGCCGGCGTGCTCGCGGCCCATCTCGGGCGCCTCGGACCTGGAGACTACTTTGGCCTCCTCGCCTACCTCGAAATGAACGAGCTCCACCGCGAGCGCCTGCAGTTCATGCGGCAGGCGGTGCGCGACGCGCGCCGGGTGGCGACCTGCTTGGGCTTCGGCCCGCGCTTTCTGCACTCCACGGGGCAGGCGTACAAAGGCGGCCCGAACAGCGGCGTATTCCTGCAGCTCACCTGCGACGACGCGCAGGACCTCGCGGTGCCGGGCGCGCGCTACACCTTCGGAGTGGTCAAGGCGGCGCAGGCCCGCGGCGACTTCGCCGTGCTCGCCGAGCGCGGGCGTCGAGCCTTGCGTCTGCACCTCGGCGCCGACGTGAAAACGGGCCTGGCGCGGGTCGCCGACACCGTCGCCCGCGTGCTCGGAGCATGATCGCAATCACCGCCAGTCCGGAGCCCGCATGATCAAGAGCCAGGACGTTTCGGAAGCCACTCTCGGCACGCACAAGACGCCCTCGGCACCGCCGCCCTGCGCGATGGTGATCTTCGGGGCCTCGGGCGACCTCACCAAGCGCAAGCTCATTCCCGCGCTCTACTACCTCGAGAAGGCTGGGCTTCTACCCAAGGAGTTCGCGGTTGTTGGCACCGCATCGACCGACCTCCAGGGCGAGGCGTTCCGCTTGAAGCTCGAACGCGATCTGCCCGAGTTCCTGGAAGAGCCCATCGACCTCGACATCTGGCACCGCCTGGCCGAACGGATCTACTACATAGCCGGCAACTTCGACGATCCGGCGACGTACGACCGCATCAAGCAGCTCCTCCTGGACTGCGAAACGAAGCACAAGACGGCCGGCAACGCCATTTTCTATCTCGCCGTCCCGCCGACTCTCTTCGGCACCATCGTCAGCCGTCTGGGTGAGGCCGGCATGGTGAAGATGGACGATCACGCCTTCCGCCGTGTGGTCATCGAGAAGCCCTTCGGCCACGATCTCGACTCGGCGAAGGTGCTCGACAAGCTGCTGCGGGCGACACTCGACGAGCGTCAGATTTTCCGCATCGATCACTATCTCGGCAAAGAAACGGTGCAGAACATCCTGGTGTTCCGCTTTGCGAACGGCATCTTCGAGCCGATCTGGAACCGTCGCTACGTCGACCATGTGCAGATCACGGTCGCCGAGTCGGTCGGCGTCGAGCTCCGCGGCGGCTACTACGAAGGTGCCGGCGCATTGCGCGACATGGTGGCGAATCACATCTTCCAGCTCATGGCGCTGGTCGCCATGGAACCGCCGATCTCCTTCGCCGGCGAGGCCGTCCGCGACGAGAAAGCGAAGTTGCTGAACGCGGTGCAACCGATCGATCCCGAGGACGTTCTGCAAAGGACAGTGCGCGGTCAGTACGGCGAAGGCACGCTCGAGTTGCACGGAGCGCCTACACTCGTCCCGGCCTATCGCGCCGAGCCGCAGGTCGCGGCCGATTCGAAGACCGAGACGTTCGCCGCCCTCAAAGTGTTGATCGACAACTGGCGCTGGGCAGGAGTGCCGTTCTACCTCCGCACCGGCAAGCGCTTGAAGCATCGCGTGTCGGAGATCGCCATTCGCTTCCGCGCCGCGCCGCTCAGTCTCTTCCGCCGGACCGAGGTCGAGGCGCTGCACAACAACCTCCTGGTCATCCACGTGCAACCGGACGAAGGCATCTCACTGCGCTTCGGCGCCAAGGTGCCGGGGCCGACGCTCGAGCTCGGGGCGGTCGACATGAGCTTCGACTATGCCGACTACTTTGGCACCACGCCGTCGACCGGCTACGAGACCTTGCTCTACGAATGCATGAAGGGCGACTCGACGCTGTTCCAGCGCGCCGATGCCGTCGAGGCGGGCTGGCGCGTGCTGCAGCCGGTGCTCGACGTCTGGGCGGCGTTGCCGACCCGCGGCTTTCCGAACTACGCCGCCGGCACTTGGGGTCCGGCCGAGGCCGACGAGCTCATGGCGCGCGACGGCCGGCGCTGGCGCAACGTCGAGCCGGTCAAGAAGTAGCGACCGTGCGCTCCGCCGACGAACCGTCGATCGAGGTGCTACCGAGCCCGGCCGCGGTGGTCCTGGCCGCGGACCAGCTCTTCCGCGCCACAGCCGCGCAGTCGATCGCCGAACGCGGCCGCTTCACGGTTGCCTTATCGGGTGGCCGCACTCCTAACGATCTCTACCGGAGCCTGACGACAACGACTCCCGATCGGGCACCGCTCGACTGGACCCGCGTGCATCTCTTTTGGGGCGACGAGCGCTGTGTGCCTCCCGATCACGCCGACAGCAACTATCACAACGCGATGGCGGCGCTAGCCGGAGCGGCAATTCCATCGGACAACGTGCATCGCATCGCCGCCGAAACCGTGCCGCCGGAAAGCGGAGCCGCGGCGTACGAGTCCATGCTGCGGAGCTTCTTCTATCTCGCACCGGGCACACTGCCCGCGTTCGACCTCGTGCTTCTCGGCCTCGGTCCTGACGGCCACACGGCATCGTTATTCCCCGGGAGCAGTGCGCTCGATGAGCACGAGCGCCTGGTCGCGGCGACCTGGGTGTCCTCGTTCCACACCCACCGGATCACCCTGACCTACCCGGTGCTCGATGCCGCCCGTCAGGTGGTCTTCCTCGTCACCGGCACGGAAAAGGCCGAGATCGCCCGGCGTCTCCTGCGCGAGCGGGATCCGGCGCTGCCTTCGGCTCACGTGCGGCCCACGACGGGCGAACTGATCTTCCTGCTCGACGCCGAGGCCGCCGCGCGACTTTGACAGGCCCGACTTTCGGCGCTAGCGTGGAGTACGGCGTTCCACTTCCAAAGGAGATCGGCATGGTTCGGAAGCGCATTTCGTTTTCGACGCTCCTCGTTTTGTCGTTCGCTCTCGTCGCCTCCTCGATAGTTATCGAGGATCTCTTCGCCGCGGCGCCACCGCTGCCCCAGGATCCCGAGCTCGCCCGCATCGACCTCGGCTATCGCGTGGCGCCGGTTCCGCTCACTCAGCACGGCCCGGCCGTGCACAATCTCATCGGCCTCGGCAGTTACCTCGTGAATGCCGGCGGCTGTAACGACTGCCATACGCTGCAACCCTTCGTCACCGGCCACGATCCCTTCCTTGGCCAGCCCGGCGTCGTGAATCCCGAGGGCTACTTAGCCGGCGGACAGCACTTCGGGCCGTTCACCTCGCGTAACTTGACCCCTGAGGAAAACGGCCTTCCCGCGGGATTGACCTTCGCTCAATTCAGGCTCGTGATCCGGACCGGGATCGATCTCGACCACAAGCATCCCGAGATGGGCCCGCTGCTGCAAGTCATGCCCTGGCCGGCGTTCAAAAATTACAGCGACCGCGACCTGCGTGCGATCTGGGAGTACCTGCGCTCCATCCCGAGATCGGGAACTCACGACTGAAATCCGCGGCGCCGGGCTCGCGCGGCCCGGCGCCCTCGTTCTACAGCGGCAAGTAGCCCTCGTGCACTAGGAACCGCAGGATCTGCTCCGCGGCCTCTTCCGGCGGCACGCTGCCCGCGTCAATGACCAGCTCGGCGTGCTCGGGCACGTCGTACGGATCGTCGATACCCGTGAATCCCTTCACCAGTCCCGCGCGCGCCTTGGCGTAGAGCCCCTTGCGGTCGCGGCTTTCGCAGACCTCGATCGAGGTGGCAACGTGGACCTCGACGAAGCCGCCGTGCTCCTCGATGCACTGGCGCACCTGTCGCCGGGCCGGGGCGTAGGGCGCGATCGGGGCGCACACCGCGGCGCCGCCATTCCGGGTGATCTCGTTGGCGACGAAACCTATGCGGAGGATGTTGAGATCGCGGTGCTGGCGTGAAAAGCCGAGCTCGCTCGACAGGTTCTTGCGCACCAGATCGCCGTCGAGAAGCGTCACCGGCCGGCTGCCCTCCTCGGTAAGCCTGGCGACCAGGATGTTGGCGATCGTCGACTTGCCCGCGCCCGAAAGCCCGGTGAAGAAGACGGTGAAGCCCTGGGCGCTCCGCGGTGGATGTTGGCGGCGAAGCACCCGCACCACCTCTTCGTAGGAGAACCATTCCGGAATCTCGGCCCCTTCGCGCAGACGCTTGCGGAACTCCGTGCCCGAAAGCGACAGCACTTCGCTGCCCGGCTTCACCTGCGAGCCCGGCAGGTAGTCGCCGAGTTCGCCGCAATAGACCAGCTCCTCCGACGAGATGATCTCGATGCCGACCTCCGGCGCGTGCTGCTCGGCGAGCTGCCGGGCCGCGTCGGGATGGTAGAACGGCCGGCCGGCGCTGTCTCTCCCCGGTCCCGCGTGATCGCGCCCAACCACGAAGTGAGTCGCGCCGAAGTTCCGCCGCAAGATGGCGTGCCACACCGCCTCCCGCGGACCGGCCATGCGCATGGCGAGCGGAAGCAGGCTAAGCAAGGCGCCGCTTCCAAGATGTGGCAGCACGGCCTGATAGCAGCGCACGCGAGTGAAGTAGTCGATGTCGCCGGGTTTCGTCCTGCCCACCACGGGGTGCAGCAGCACGGTCGCGTCGACTGCCTCGGCCGCTCGCCGAATGAGCTCGACGTGCGCGCGATGCAGGGGATTGCGGGTTTGGAAGGCGACCACGCGCTCGAGGCCGCGGCGCTCGATCTCGGCGCGCACCTCGCCCGGCCCCTGCCGCAGGTGCCGAAACGTATGGTGCGGCGATGCTTCGATCCCTTCGACCCTGCCCCCCAAATACACAGCGCGAGAGACCCTGAGTAACCGGAAGGCTTCCGGATGCGCTTCATCGTCGCTGCCCAGGACGGCGCGAGCCTCCGCCGCCCGATCCGGTGTCCAGCGATCGCTCACCGTGAGCACCGCGAGCGCCATGCCCTCGGCGTGGCGGAGCACGATGCGCTCGCCGAGCGCAAGACCGGCGGCGAACTCCTTATCGACGTCGAGGGTGACGGGAATCGGCCACAGCGTGCCGTCGACCAGCCGCGATCGTTGAAGCACCGATTCGTAGTCTTGGCGCCCCAGGAAGCCACCGAGCGGAGTGAATCCGCCGTTGAGCAGAAGCTCGAGATCGCAGGTCTGTCGAGAATCCAGGTCCCAGGATTTCAAATGCAGCGCCTCGTTGCGCAGCGCGGTTGCGGCTTCGGCCCCGACGAGCAGGGAGCGAAGCTCGGTCTTGGTACTCGCTTCGAGAATCGACATCATGATCTCCAGTGCAAATCCACGCGGCGGATGCGCCGGATGGTCCAGCGGTCAATCCATCAGGCAACGCGTCAGGTGCGGCTCGCCTGGCTCCGCGCCGTTGACGGCGCGAAGTGGGCTTCGAGAGCGGCGATCAGCCCGTCATCGGAGTGCTCCTCGGCGACGATTTCGGGCTCCAGACCCGATCGCCGGGCGACGTCCGCCGTTTCTTCTCCGAGGCAGGCAACCAGGACCCGAACGGGCGCCAGCCGCGCGGCGACCCACGCCCGAACCGCGCTTGGGCTGTGGAACAGGACCGCGTCGACGCCACGTTGAATCTCGGCCGCAGCCGCCGCGTCCGGGCGCTCGGGCAAGGTGTTGTAGACCACCAGCTCGCGCACCTTGGCGCCGGCCGCCCGCAGTCCCGCCGCCACCTCGCGGCGGGCCAGCGTGCCACAGGGAAAGAGGACCTCCGCTCCGGCGACTTGCGGCGCGAGGATTTCGATCAGGGCTTCGGCGCGGCCCGGATCGGCGACGAGGTCGGGCGTCAGGCCGATCTCGCCGAGCGCCTCGCCGGTCCGCGGTCCGACTACGGCCAGACGAGCGCCCGCGCACGAGCGCGCGTCCCCGCCGGCAGCACGCAGGGCAGCCCAGAAGCCAACTACACCGTGTCGCGAAGTGAACACGATCCACGGTTCCTGGCCGCTCTGGACCGCGGCGCTGAAAATTTCGCGCTCGAGATGGTGCGGCTTGCGTGGTTTGCGGTATTCGATGCGGATAAGCGGGCAGACGATCACCTCCGCGCCTCGGCGCCTGAGTTGCCCCGCGACCGCTGACGCCGAACGGAGGGGCCGAGTGACGACAACTCGCCGGCCCGTGAGCGCTCGGCTTTCGCCGTCTTCGTGCGTTCTCGCGAAGCGGGCCACCTCCCCTACCACCAGCACCGCCGGGGCTCCCGCTCCCGGCTCCACTCGTCCGAGAGTTGCGAGCGTCGCGCGCGTCACCCGTTGCCGTGGCAAGGTCGCCGACTCGACGATCGCGACCGGCGTCTGGGGCGACCTGCCCGCGTCGAGCAGCGCGCCCCGGACCCCCTTGAGCTGTGTGCCGCCCATCAGGATCACGAGTGTGTCGGTGCGAGCCAGAGCGGGCCAGTTGGGACCGCCCTGGGCATCGGCCAAGGCGCTGGCGCCCGTCTGGGCGGTCATGACCGCGAAGCTGCGCGCCACGCCACGCAAGGTGACCGGAATGCCGGCCGCGGCGGGTCCGGCGATCGCGCTGCTCACTCCCGGCACGACTTCGCACCGCACGCCGGCTTCGCGGCAGGCTAGGAGCTCTTCGAACCCGCGGCCAAAGACGAAGGGATCGCCGCCCTTCAGGCGCACCACGCGATGTCCGGACCGCGCCTCCGCAATCAGCAAATCGTTGATCGTCACCTGGTCCAACGGAACACGCCCGGGCGCCTTCCCGGCATCGACGAGGCGCGCCTCGGGCGGAGCCTCCAGGAGCAGCTCGCGCCCCACCAGGCGATCGTGCACCACGACTTGCGCCGCGCGCAGGAGCTCGAGCCCTCGGCGGGTGATGAGGCCGGGATCGCCCGGGCCGGCGCCGACCAGGCTGACACTGCCGGCGGTCACGACACCCTCCTGAGCCACCGAGCCATCGGTGCGACGACGGTGCGGGGTTCCCTCCAGACAGCGAGATCGGTGACTGCGGCGAGCGCTGCCGGTAGCGCCGGAGCGTCCGATAGCGCTGGCTCGATCAAGACTTCCGGCCCGCTGCCGTCCAGCCGCGCTCCGAGGTCCCGCTGCAGATGAGCCCCGCCGCCGAACAGGTAGGGCACCACGATCAGCCGCCTCGCCGAGAGCTCGGCAGCCACCGTTTCCAGCCTCGGCTCTTGATCCAGGAACGCTCCAACGACGCGAAGGCCAGGCTGGGAGCGACGCAGCTCGCCCACCAGGCTCATGGTCGAGGCGCCGCTGCGAGAATCGCGGACGGTCCCGTGACCCGCCACCAGTACCGCGGTGTGGCCAGCGGCAACGTCCGGTCCAAGCGACCGCAAGCGCGCCGCCGTCCGGGCCACGGCCCCCAAGATCACGGCCGCGTGGCTCCCCAAGGGAGTCGTGATGCGCACCTCCACATGAAGAGCCTGGGCGCGGGCGGCGAATGCCTCAGGCAGACGCTGTCGGGTGAAGAAGCCGGCCGCCGCCATGATCGGCACCACTTGCACACGATGTCCAGCTCGTTCAAGGTCGAGCTCGCCGAGCGCGTCGCGGAACGTCGGCGACCCGAGCTCGAACGCGACGACCACTTGTCGCCCGGGCTCCTGGCTCGCGAGCAGCCGTGCCAGGAGGCGCACACGTGCATTGGCATCGGAGGCGTCGCCGCAGCCGTGGGCCGCCAGCACGAGGGCGCTCGGCCGGGAACACCGGGAAGACACCTGGCCGGCGATCACGAGGGCTCCGCGAATCGCGATGCGGTAGGTGCCTCGCGGCCGGTGAGCAGGTGGCGCTCCTCCACCCTGCCCAACGCTCGCTGGTAGTAGTCGCTCAACCCTTCGCCAGGCTGGCGTTCGGCGGCGAACCGTTTGAAGAGCGGCCGGAGGACCTCGCCGATGCGTTCGACCGGTACGTCGGCGGCGAAGAGATCCGCCAATCGATCGCCACTCAGCCCACCGCCGACCAGCACGTGGTACACCCCCGGTTTGCGGCCGACGATTCCAATGTCGGCGTTGTACGGCCGCGCGCAGCCGTTCGGGCAGCCGGTCATCCGCACGGTGAGCGGCAGGTCGGCGACGCCCAGCTGCCCGAGCTCACGCTCGAGGTCGGTCACTACGCCAGGCAAGGCGCGTTCGGCATCGGTAAGCGCCAGCCCACATGTCGGCAGCGCCGGGCAGGCCATCGCGTAGCGCCGCACCGCGCTCAAGCCCGGGGTCTCGACGACGTCGGCAACGCCGTGCGCCGCGAGCTCAGCTCGAATCCCAGCAACGTCCGATGGTTCGAGATCGGTGAGCAGCAGGCTCTGCATCGGCGTCACGCGGACACCCGGTCGAAAGCGCTCGATCACCGCACGGAGTCCGGTGCGCAGCAAGCTCTCGCCGCGATCGGCGATGCGGCCGCTCTCGACGTGCACCCCGAGGAAAACCTTCCCATCGCCCTGCTCGTGCGTGCCGAGGTGATCGTGTTGGTCGGGCTCGCCCACCGGCAGCGGCTCGCGCAGGCGCCAACCGAGGCGGACGAGCAGCTCCGCCCGAAACTTGGCGACGCCCCACTCCTCGATCAAGTACTTGAGCCGCGCGTGCCGTCGATCCGCGCGATTGCCGTGGTCGCGGAAGATCGCCGCCACCGCGCGCACCGCCTCGACGGCCTGCACCGGGGCGACGGAACCCAGAACGGTCGCGAGTCGCGCGAACGTATCCGGCTTGTTGTGCGTCAGGCCGAGACCGCCGCCGGCGATGAGGTTGTAGCCCATCACCAGGCCACCGTGGCCGCCTTCGCTCACCCCGATGAGCCCGCAGTCCGAGGCGTACACGTCGACGCAGTTATCGCGGTCGAGCGCCACCGCAATCTTGAACTTGCGCGGCAGGTACTGCGTGCCATAGAAGGGCTCGACGGTTTCGCCGGGCGACTCCGCTTGGAGCCGCTCCCCGTCCAGCCAGATCTGATGGTAGGCGCGGCTCCGTGGCTCGAGGTCGCGGGCGATGGCGCGCGCGAGCTCCTGCACCGCGCGATGCGCCGGGTCCGCAAGCGGTGCCGGGCAAGCCATCACATTTCGCCTAACGTCGCCGCACGCCGCGAGCGTAGTGAGCAGCACCTGATCGATGCGCGAGATCGCCGGCTTCAGATCGCCCTTGAGCACGCCGTGAAACTGCACGCCTTGCCGCGTGGTGAGCCGCAGCGAACCGTTCGCGAATTGCCCAGCGAGGCGGTCGAGCTCGAGGTACTGCTCGGCATCGAGCGCACCGCCCGGAATCGCCACTCGCACCATGAACGAGTAGCTCTTGCCTCCACCTTCCCGCGCCCGAGCCTGGGCCCGCGAGTCCCGATCGTCCTGTTGGTAGATGCCGTGAAACTTGAGCAGCAGCTTGTCGTGCTCCTCGAAGTGATTGCCGGGTGCGGCGAGCTCGGCCGCGATGTCGCCGCGCAGGCCGGCGCTCTCGCGCTTGATGCCTTCCGCGCTCGACTCCTTCTCGATCGCCGGGGCGCTCATTGCCGTCCTTCAGACGCCGCGCTCCCGGGCGGCGCCCGATGCAGGCCGCATTCGGTCTTGCCGGTGCCCGTCCAGCGACCCTCGCGCGAGTAGCTGCCGATCGCGGCGCCCGCAACGGGCCGCGTGCAATGCGTGCAGCCGATCGAGGGATAGCCCTGCTCATGGAGCGTGTTGTAGGGCACATCGTGCTCCTGGACGTAGCTCCAGACCTGCTCCCTCGACCACGCGGCGAGCGGGCTCACCTTCACCACCTGGTACTGCCAGTCCCAGTCGACAGTGCGCAGGACCGACCGGCTCTCCGACTGGCCGCGCCGCAGGCCGGTGATCCAGACGTCCATGCGTCGCAGAGCCCCGCGCAGGGGATCGACCTTGCGCAAGCGGCAGCAGAGGTCGGGCTCGGTCTCCCACAGGCGCGGCCCGAAGCCCGCCTCCTGCTGCTCGGCGGTCAGCCGCGTGCCGGCGTTGACCAGCTGAACTCGCGGGTAGCGCCGCCCCAGTCGGTCGCGCAGGGAGTAGGTCTCGGGAAACAGGAAGTGGGTGTCGAGATAGACCACCCGCGGCGGCACCGGCAAGCGTGACAGGAGGTCGATGAGCACGCAGCCCTCCATACCGAAGCCGGTGGTGGCGACGATGCGCTGACGCGGAAAACGGCGCACCACCCAGTCCACCAAGGCCTCGGCCGAAGAGTTCTCCGGCGATTCCAACGACAGCTCACTTCGTCTTCTAGGTTCCGGCACGAAATCTCCTTGGAGGCGGCATCAGAAAAACAAAAACGGCCCGCGGGGTGCACCCGCGGGCCGTTGGATTCAGTCGGTTGAAGCTCGACAGGATCTTATGGACTAGCTACACGCGGAGCGCACCCCTGGGTCGGGTCATACAGCGACACATACAGCACATGGAGCTCAAAACGAGCGCCAGCGAGTAGGTCGATGAGGGGGGCACTTCACGATTCAGCATCGTGCGCGCATTGTGGGTGCGGGGCGCGAGCTTGTCAAGCTCAAAAACTCAAGCTCTTTTGAGACGATCGCGGAATTCCTTCCGCACCTTAGCCACCTTGGGCTCGATCACCGCACGGCAGTAGCCCTGGTTCGGATTGTTGCGGTAGTAGTCCCGATGGTAGTCCTCGGCGGGATAGAAGTCGCCCAGCGGCGCCAGCTCGGTCGTGAGCGGCGCCTTGCCCCACAGGGCGGAGCTCGCCACTTCGCGCATGACCGCCTCTGCGGTTTGCTTCTGCTCGGCGTTCAGATAGTAGATCGCTGAGCGATATTGCGTGCCGGCATCGGCGCCCTGGCGATTGAGCGTCGTCGGATCGTGGGCCACGAAGAAGACCCCCAGCAAGTCGGCGAGCGAGATCTCCGCAGGATCGAAGGTGACCCGGACCACCTCGGTGTGGCCCGTGTCACCGTCGCAGACCTCACGGTAGGTCGGATTCGCGAGCTGGCCGCCGGCATAGCCGGACTCCACTCGCGTGACACCGCGCAACTCGTCGAACACCGCCTCGATGCACCAGAAACACCCGCCACCCAGGGTGATTTGTTCGCTTGCGCTCATTTTTGCGCTCCTCTCTCGCAGCCCACAGGATACGCGAGGTGACTTCAGTCGGGAACGATGAAGCCGTAACGACGGAAAGCGGCTTTCCCGTCGGCCGATTTCAGGAAATCGACGAAACGCTTGGCGTTTTCCACCTTCGCGCTCTGTTTGAGGACCGCCACGGGGTAGGAGATTTTCGGTGCCTCGACCAGCGGAACATCGAAGGCCACGCGCACCTTGACCGAGATCGCGGCGTCGGTCCTGTAGACGATGGCCGCCTCGGCGTTGCCAGCCTCGACGGCGGAAAGGGCGGCGCGCACGTTCTCTGTCGGCACGACTTTATCGATCACGTCGTGCCAGACGCCCGCGGTGCGTAGGTAGGCCTTGGCGTAGATCCCTGCCGGTACGGTCTGCGGATCGGCCAGGGCGAGTACACGAATGGCCGACGTTGTGAGGTCGCGCGGACTGGCGATCTTGATCTTGGAGTCCGCCGCCACCACGATGACGAGCGCATTCGACAGCAGGCTCGAACGCGTGCCGGGGACGAGCTCGCCCCGCTTCTCGAGGCCGTCCATCTTGGCCTCGTCGGCGCAGAAGAAGACGTCGGCCGGAGCGCCCTCGTCGATCTGCCGCGCCAGGGTGCTCGACGCGCCGAAGTTGTAGACGACGTGGTCTCCGCCGGATGTCTCGTACGCGGTGCCGAGCTCCTGGAGGACGTTGGTCAGACTGGCGGCGGCGAACACGGTGAGATCGGCGGCCTTCGCCGCCGCCGCGTCGAGGCTCGAAAGAGTGGCGAGAGCCGACGCAACGACGAGGGCAAAGTGGGTCGGTGTGCGTTTCATGCTCGGCTCTGCGATCCCTTCGAAGGTTCTACGATATATGAGAATAAATATAACGAAACGCAACCGGTCCGATGCGCTCCCGGGCCGCGGCGGCGCGCGGGAGGCTATTCGAGGTCGAGAACGCCGAGAGGTGTTTGCAAGCGGGCGCTGAGCCCGTTCTGTTTCGCGGTCCGCACGACCGCCTCGATGCCGAGGCAGGCCAAGACGTCGCGGAGCTCGTCGGGATAGGGGCTCGCAAGGTCGAGGGTCAGCAGATCGCACCCGGCGGGAGAATCCAGGGAAGGATGAAGCGGCGTCTGCCACTCGATGAAGAAGGGCAGGGCGCCCTCCAATCGGTCGGCGGTCGCGCCCACCGCGATGGCGACGCGCCAGCGGACAACCTCGCCGTCGGGGCGCGACCGCGATCCGGCGAGCGGGCCCTCCAGCTCGAGGTTCGCGGCGCCGGCGCGGCGCACCAAATCGTCCAGATCGGTTGTCGCCGCCGCCCACAGGATGAGCCTCGGCTCGCGCCCGGCCACTTGCTGGAGCCGGGTCGCCAAGCGGCCCGACATCGCTGGCTGCGCGGGATCCGGCGCCAGAATCTCGAGGTACCGGCGAGAGCCGAGCGCGAGGAGCGCGTTGCGAGTGCCCTTGCCGGGATGACTGCCACCGGCGGAAGCCCGAACGCCGGCCCGCGCCTCGATCCAGGCAACGCCACGATCCAGATCCGGAGCGCCCAGCAGGAGGTGATCGACTGCGGTGATTGCGGCGACCGCCTCCATCGCCGCCTAGTCGTGACCGCCAGCGGGAGCGAACGCGGCAGCTTGCGGCACGCGCCCGCCGGGTTGGGTCTTCTCGAGCTCTTTTCCGGCCTCGCCGTCGCTCTCGCCGGCGCCTTCTCCACCACCACTCAGACCCGGAGCCTTGCGTCCGAGCCAGCCGGAGAAGGCCTCCATGTAGAGGTACACGACCGGGGTGATGTAGAGCGTCAGCAGTTGCGAGAACACCAACCCGCCGACTACCGCGAGACCGAGCGGCCGCCGCGACTCAGCGCCCGCGCCGAGGCCGAGGGCGATCGGCAGGGTGCCCATGAACGCCGCCATGGTGGTCATGGTGATGGGTCGGAAGCGCACCGTGCAGGCCTCGCGAATGGCATCGACCGCGGTCGCGCCGTGCTTGCGCGCCTCGATCGCGAAGTCGACCATCATGATGCCGTTCTTCTTCACGATGCCGACCAGCATGATCAGACCCACGAAGGCGTAAAGCGAGAGATCTTGGCGAAAGATCAGCAGGGTCAGGAGGGCTCCCACCCCCGCGAGCGGCAGGGCCGAGAGGATGGTGATGGGGTGAATGAAGCTCTCGTACAAGATACCGAGTACGAGATAAATCACCGCGATGGCCAGGAGCAGCAACAGGTTGAGGCCCTGAACCGACGCCTGGAAGGCCTGCGCGGTGCCTTGGAAGCCATAGGTCACGGTCGCCGGAAGGCTCTTCGCCGCCACCTTGGTCACCGCCGCCACCGCATCGCCGAGCGGCACGCCCTTTTTCAGGTCGAACGAGATCGTCACCGCGGGCAGCTGCCCGACGTGCGCCACGCTCAGCGGGCCCACCGTGTTGCGAATCGTTGCCAGAGTCGACAGGGGAACCAGGTCGCCGCTCTGCGAACGCACCTTGAGCATGTTGAGCGCCGCCGGGTCGCGTTGATCCTCCGGCCGGCTCTCGAGGATGACCTGGTACTGGTTCGTGGAGGTGAAGATGGTCGAGACCTGACGCGAGCCGTACGCCGAATAGAGCGCGTCCTCGATCTGCAGGGCGGACACGCCGAGCGCCGCCGCGCGGTCGCGATTGATGTCGATCGCCACCGTCGGGTTCTTGATCTGCAGGTCCGAGTTCACGTCCACCAAGAGATCGGTCATGCCGCGCATCGTGGTCTCGAGCGCCGCCGCCGAAGCGTAGAGCTCCTTGGTGTCCGAACCCTGGAGCGCGAGCTGGTAAAGGCTCCGGCTCGCCGCGCCGGGCAGCTGGATGGGCGGCGGATTCTGCAAGAAGACCTGGATGTTCGGTAGCCGTGAGAGCTTGCCGCGCAGATCGCGGATCACGTCGTCGACCGATTCGGTACGCTGGTTGAGCGGCTTGAGGCGGACGAAGATGATGCCGCCGTTGGTAGCCGAAGCGGCGCCGCCACGGCCGCGACCTACCGACGACATGAACTGGTCGACCGCCGGGTGCTGCTGGATGATCTCGACCGCCTTCGTCTGCTCCTTGACCATGGCCTCGAACGACATGCCTTCCGGTCCCAGGGTCGAACAGATGATCGAGCCGGTGTCTTCGAGCGGCAGAAAACCCTTGGGGACGAGGGTGAACAACCAGACTTGCAGCGCCACCAAGGCCACCAACACCGCCACGGCCCACCGGCGGTGGTCGAGCACCCAGTCGAGCGATCGGCGATAGCCTCCGAGGAGCGCGTCGAAAAAGCGTTCCATGGCCTCATACAGGCGACCGTGCGCCGGCGTTCCGTCGTCCCGCTTCTTGGTGTGGCGCAGGAACATGGCGCACATCATCGGCGTCAGGGTCAGCGAGACGAAGCCCGAGATCAAGACCGCGGCCGTGATGGTGACCGCGAATTCCCGGAACAAGCGCCCCAGGATGCCGCCCATGAGGAGCACCGGAATGAACACGGCGGTGAGCGACAGGGTCATCGAAACGATGGTGAACCCGATCTCGCGCGAGCCGTCGAGCGCCGCGCGGAGCGGCGTCTTCCCCATCTCCATGTGGCGCACGATGTTCTCGAGCATCACGATCGCGTCGTCGACGACGAAGCCCACCGACAGGGTCAAGGCCATCAGCGAGAGATTGTCGACGCTGTAGTCGAGCACGTACATGACGGCGAACGTGCCGATGATCGACATCGGCAGCGCCAGAGTCGGGATCAGCGTCGCCGAGAGGTTGCGCAGGAACAAGAAGATCACCAGCACCACCAGGCAGAGCGCCAGGAACAGGCTGAATTTCACATCGCTCACCGAGGCCTGGATCGACACCGAGCGGTCGTACAACATGTTGAGCTTCACCGACGCCGGCAGCTGCTGCTCGAACAGGGGCAGGAGCTTGCGCACGTCCTTCGCCACCTGGACGGTGTTGGTTCCCGGCTGACGCTGCACGGCGAGCACGATCGAGCGCTGGGCTTCGTTCTTGTCGATGTACCAGCTCGCCACCTTGTCGGCCTCGACGCCGTCGATGACGTGGGCGACATCCTGCAGCCTGACCGGCGAACCGTTGCGATAGCCGACCACCAGCGGCCGGTACGCCGCCGCGTCGAGCAGCTGACCGCTCGCCTGCACGGTGAAGGCGCGCTGCTTGCCGAAGAGAACTCCGGTCGGCAGGTTGACGTTATTGCTGGTGATGGCGCTCTGCACCTCGTTCACACCGATGCCGCGCGCCGCCAGCTCCTTGGGATCGAGCTGCACGCGGACGGCGAACTTCTGGGCGCCGAAGACGCTCACCTGCGCTACACCCGACACCGTCGAGATGCGTTGCGCCATCATCACCTCGCCGTATTCGTCGAGGCGCTGCAGGGGCATGGTTTTCGAGGTGAGGGCGAAATACAGGATCGGCGAGGCCGCCGGATTGCTCTTGTTGTACGTCGGCGGGCTCGGCATGTTGGGCGGCAGTTGGCGGGCCGCCGCGGCGATCGCCGACTGGACATCCTGCGCCGCGGAGTCGAGGTCACGCGAGAGGTTGAACTGCAGCGTCACCGACGTGCCGCCGAGAACGCTGGTCGAGGACATCGCATCGAGGCCGGCGATAGTCGAGAACTGTCGTTCGAGCGGCGTGGCGACGGACGCCGCCATGGTCTCCGGGCTGGCGCCCGGCAGGACCGCCGAGACGTTGATGGTCGGATAATCGACGTTGGGCAGATCGTTGACCGCCAGGCGCTGGTAACCCATGATGCCGGCGAGCAAGATCGCCAGCATCACCAGCGTGGTCGCGACCGGGCGGCGAATGAAGAGTTCGGCAATGTTCATCGGCAGGTCTCCCGCGCTCTCGCCGCTCGCCTAGCCGGCCGGGGCCTTGGGCGTCTGGACCTCGACGTGCGCGCCGGGTTGAAGGCGGAGCTGGCCCTCGACCACCACGCGCTCCCCGGGCTCGAGACCCTTGTCGATCACCGTCTTGTCGCCGGCGGCGCGGCGCACCGTGACCGGTCGCATCTCCACCGTCTGGTCTTCCTTGACCACGAACACGTAGTCGCCGTTCTGCCCGCCCTGGATCGCCTGGCTCGGAGCCACCACCACGCCCTGGTCGGTGTCGAGCACCAGGTTCACGTTCACGAACTGACCCGGCCAGAGCTGGCGATCCTGGTTCGCGAACTCCGCCTTGACCGCGATCGTGCCGCTCGATGCGTCGACGGCGTTGTCGATGAAGACCAGCGCGCCGGTGTGCGGCGGGCCGGGATCCTCGGGTGCCTTCACCGACGCCATCAGCGTCGACGCCTTGGAGCGCGCCAGGACTTGACCGAGGAACTGCTGCGGCAGCGAGAACGCCGCCCGGATGGGCGCCATCTGCTGGATCACCACCAGCGGCTTGTCGTCGTTGGCCTTGACCACGTTGCCCTGCTTCAGCGCCACGCTCCCGGTGCGTCCGCTGAGCGGCGCCAGGATGCGGCAGTACTGGAGATCGAGCTTGGCGCGTTCCAGTTGCGCTTCGTCGGCGCGCACGGTGGCCTGCGAAGAGACCGCCTGCGCGCTCTTCTCGTCGGTCTGCGAGCGGGTCACGAACTCCTTGCTCACCAGCTCCTCGTAGCGCTTGGCTTCGGATTGCGCGCTCTGCGCCAGCGCGCGATCGCGCTCGAGCTGTGCCTGCGCCGTACGCAGGGCGGCGGTGAAAGGTCGCTCGTCGATGGTGAACAGGAGGTCGCCCTGCTTGACGTCCTGCCCCTCCTGGAAATGGACGCCAACCAGCTCGCCGCCCACCTGCGATTTCACCGCGACCGCGCTGATCGCCTCGATGGCGCCGACGCCGCGCCATTCGACCGGCACGTCTTCGCGCGTTACCGCGCCCACCACGACCGGCATGCTGGGGGGCGCCGCGGACTTCGGGTTGCCTTTGCCGCAGGCGAGAAGAAGGAACGGCAGCACGGACACCGCCAGCGTCGCGGCGCGATAAGAAGGAGAGAGGGTCGTCATGGATGGGCCTGCGGCTCCGTCGCGGTCGGTATTGGAGGATTGGCGGAATTGTCGGGGTCGTCGGTACCGGGAAGCGCCAGCTGCAGCGCGCCGGTCGCCCGTTGCAGCTCGGCGAGGGCGATGAACCACTGGGCTCGCGAAACGATCTCGCGCGCCCGCGCGTCGGCGAGCGCGCTCTGCGAGGTCAGCAGCTCGAGGATGTCGCCGACCCCTTCCTTGTAGCGCCCGCCCGATACATCAGCGCTCTGCCCGGCGCTGTCGAGCAGCGCCCGGCTGCTCGCGACCGACTGCGCGGCGGTCTGCAGCTTGTAGTAGCTCGTCCACACGTCGAGCATCGTTTGCTGCACCGCCTGGTCGAGGCGAGCCTGCTCGAGATCGGCCTCGGCCTTGGCCTTGGCGACCTTGAACTTGGTCTCGAAGCCGGTGAAGAGCGGCACCCGCAGGGCCAGCTGAGCGCTGTAGTTGGTGCTCGGACGCGAGCCCGGCACGTGATCGTAAAACGTGCGGTTCGCAGTCGTGTCGAAGGACAGGCTGGGCAGACCGGCGCTGCGTTCCTGTGCGATGCGCGCCGCGGCGGCGTTCACTCGCGCGCGCTCGGCGAGCAGGTCCGGGCGGTCGGCGAGCGCGGTCTGCAGAAGCTTCCCCATGTCGGCCGTCGACCCCATGAGACCGGGAAGCTCTGGCAAGTCTTTGGGCAGCGCACCGAGTGTGCTCACCTCGACTTCGATGTTGGGCGGCAGGCCGACCGCGGTCGCCAGGGCCCCCTTGATCGACTTCATGTCGCCCTCGGTCTGGGCGAGCGCGAGCCTCTCCTGTTCGAGCAGCGTGCGCGATTGCAGAACGTCGGCGATGGTGGCCAACCCCGCACCGCGCCGCGCCTCGGCCGAGTTCACGCTCACCTCGGCCTGCTTGATCGATCCGAGCAGCGAGTCGCGCAGGCCCACCGAGCCGAGATAGCTGTAGTAGGCGCGCTGCACGTTCAACACCACGTCCTGGATGGCGGCGTTGTGCGACCAGTCGGCAGCGAGCAGCGCCTGCTTCGCCTCGTCGAGATCGCCGCGGCGGCCGCCGAGATCGAAGAGCAGGAACGAGAACTCGGCGGTCGGGCCGTACGTGGTCTGGCGAACATGGAAGGTGCCGCCGACCTGCGCCTGTTGCACGCGCGTGAGGTTGGCGCCGGCATTGAGCGTCGGGTAGTACTGGGCGCGCTGCACGCCGACCTCGGCGGCCGCGGCCTTGGCGGCGAGCCAAGTCTCGCGGGTGACCGGGCTGTTGCGGAGCGCCAGATCGAGCACTTGCGCCAACGTCACCTGCGTCCCGGCGGGAATCGACGCCGCGGCGCCGGCCTCCGGCACCAGCAGAGGGGCCGGCTTCTCACCCGCCGCGGGGACCCACGGCCGATCGGCCGCGGGCGCCACCGACGGCGTCGCGGCGGCCAGTCGCGCCGGGCCAACCAAGGCCGGGAGTAGGACAACCGCGCCCAGGAGGGCGCGCCGAAACCAGCGCGGTCGCATGCTCATCCCTTCTCGGAGGCTAGGACTTCGATGGCGGCGGCGGTGAACCTGACCGTGTGGTCGACTCGAGCGGGCAACGAAAACAGCAGATCCGCCGGCGTCGTCGAAAGCTCGGTGCAGCGATGCAGGCGCTCGATGTACACCAGCTGCCCGATCAGGGAATCGACACAGAGCTCGGTGACCTCGGGCGAGAGCCGGGGACAGAGGCGTTGCAGCGCGTGCCCGAGCGCCTGGTGGATCGGCAGCACCATCTCGGTGCGAAACATGTCCCGCGGCAGCTGCGGATCGAGCATCTCGCGCGACATCAAGTTGACCCACCGGCGACCGGCGCTGCTCTGTACCAGAGGCTCGAGGAAGGCGATGGTGAACGAGCGCAGCAGAAGCTCGACCGTGGGCTCCGTCTCCGCCCGTTGCATGGCACCATCCACGGCGCCGAGACGACCGGCGCGAAGCTCGGTCAGACGGCGCATGATGACCTCGCGGTAGAGGTTCGACTTGCCGCCGAAGTGGTAGTTCACGGAGGCGAGGTTGCAGGCCGCGGCCTGGGTGATGTCGCGCACCGAAGCGCCGCGGAAGCCCCGTTCGGCAAAGAGCGCTTCTGAGGCGTCAAGCAGGCGCTGTCGAGTCTGAGTGCTCGAATCGATCGGTGTCTCGTTGTCCACTTCCACCTGCATCTGCATTTCCGCGTGTCCTCCCCGGGATCTGCTAAGCCCATTCAACGGCGAGCGAGGCGACCGGGCTCGCCGCAGTTGGAAACGGGAGTATCAAACGACTGTTTGAGTCTGTCAACTGCGACACCAAAAATGGAGGGACGGAGCCGGAGAGAGTCGGCTCTCTCCGGCTCCGCGGGGGCGAGCAGCCAGCCAAACAGCGGCCGGCCTCGTTGGGGAAGAGGCCGCGAGGCACTGCGCGCGGCTACAGTCCTTGATTTAGCAGTTTTCGTGCCACCGACGGGGGTCTTCGCCCCATTCCGACTCTACGGGGTGCGTGCCATCTGCGCGATCGTGCTGACCAGCAACTCGACGTCGACCGGTTTCGCCAGATGAGCTTGAAAGCCCGCCAGCGCCGTTCGCTTGCGGTCCTCGGCCTGCGCGAATGCGGTCAAGGCGATCGCCGGAATGCTCCCTCCACGCCGAGGCTCGAGAGCGCGCAGGCTGCGGAGGAAGGAATAGCCGTCCTCGTTGGGCATCTCGATGTCGCTCACGATGACGTTCGGGAGCCGATCTTCGAGCAGCGCGCGGGCCTCGCTTGGCGAAGCGGCTTCGCGACACTGCGCGCCCACCCGCGACAGCAAGACGTGCAGGAGCTCGCGAGCGGTCGGGTCGTCGTCGACCACCAGCACCGCGACGCCCGACAACGCGGCCGCGTCGTCTTCCTCGGGCGCTTCCACTACTGGGGCGGAGGCGGCAGTCATGCTCGCCACGGGGAGGCGGACAGTGAAGGTGGAGCCCTGCTCCAGGCCCGCGCTCTGCGCGTCCACGGTCCCGCCGTGGAGCTCCACCAGTTGACGCACGATAGCCAGGCCGAGGCCGAGCCCCTGGTAGCGCCTGGTCGTCGTCGACTCACCCTGGCGGAACGGCGAGAACACCTCGGGCAGGAACTCGGGTGCGATCCCGATGCCGGTGTCGGTCACTCGGAGGGCCAACAGCGAACCCTCCCGCTCGATCGCCCAGCGGACGCGCCCACCTCGCGGGGTGAACTTCACGCCATTCGCGAGTAGATTCCAGGCCACTTGGCGCAATCGCCGGGGATCGCCCATCACCACCGGCAGATCCTCCGGCGCCGCGGCCTCGAGCTCGACGCCTTTGGCCTCGGCCGCCGGCGTTACCGTGGCCATGGCGGCCTCGAGCACGGAGCGCAGATCGGTTTGCTCGAGCGCCAGGTCCATCTTGCCCGCGATGATGCGGGAGACGTCGAGCAGGTCGTCCACCAGTTGCGAGAGAGCGCGCGCGCCCGATTCGAGCATCGCCAAGCCGCGGGTCATCTCCTCGGGTTCGATGTCGTCGCGGCGCAGCAGTTGCGCCCAGCCCAGGATCCCGTTCAGCGGGTTGCGCAACTCATGCGACACCTTGGCCAGGAAGTCGTCCTTGCTACGGGTCGCGATCTCGGCTTCGAGCCGAGCCCGCTGGGTCTCCTTCAGCATGCGCTCGCGCTGCAGCTCGAGCTCCTTGCGCTCGCTGATGTCGATCGCGAAACCCAGGTAGCCATCGAGCGCGCCCTCGCTGTCGGCCTGCGGCAGGCGCAGCGAGAACACCCAAGGGAAGGTCCCATCGTGTTTACGCACCCGGTACTCCAACCGGACTTCGTCCTTGGAGCCCGCCGAGCGGGTGAGCGCTCGCGCCACCGAGTCGAGGTCGTCGGCGTGAACGTCGCGCAGCCAGCCGAGACCGGACTCGAAGTCCATCGCCCGGCCGCGAAACTCGAGCCAGGCGCGGTTGGCCCAAGTGGTGTTGCCCTCCGGGTCGGCGCGCCACATCATCATCGGCGCCCGTTCGGCGGTGGCGCGGAAACGTAACTCGCTGTTCTCCACCGCGCGCTCGGCGCGTTCGGCGTCGGTGACGTCGACCGAAAGGCAGCGCAGGCGATGGTTCGCTCCCTCGGGACCGGAGCCGCTCGAGAAATAGGTATCGAACCAGCGCACACCACCCTGGGGATCCACCCACCGCCCGCGGACGCGCCCCACCGATCCCGGCTGGGCCGCCTGGAGGGCGCTCCACAGCGTCTGCTCGTCTTCAGGATGCAGGACCGCCCGCCAGGCCGAGTCGGCCAGGTTCAGCGCCTCGGGCTTCCAGCCCAGCCGGCTCTCGACGTTCGGCGACATGAACGACATCAAGGGGCGCGCGTGGCCCGGCGCCAGCGCGGCCTCCCAAACGACGCCGGGCAGGTTGGCGAGAAACGCATGCAGGCGCTCGCGCTCCGCCGCCAGCTGCCGAGCCAGGGCCTCGCTCTCGGCGCGCAGGCGCGAGGTGACCGAGTGACCGAAATGCAGGGCTTCAATAACCAGGCAGATCAGTCCCCCGCCAATCAGGAAGAGCAGAGTGAGGCGGGCCCTGTGAGCGTCCACCGTCCATTCGGGGTTCGGCGCCGGGAAGAAATAGATGCTCAGCAGGGCACAGGCGACCAGCGTGATCAAACCCGACGCCAGCCGACCGAGCCAAGCCGAGGCGATCACCGCCAGAAACGCGAGCACGAAATAGGAGCCCGTCCCCGCCCACTCAGCGCTCCGCGAGTAGGCCAAGGGAATCATCGCCGCCAACCCAACAGCAACCAACACCCGCAGCGCCGGAGATCTGACCTCGGGGACGAAGAATCTCGTACTGGTCAAGCCGAGCTTGCGGGCGGTGGGACTGGATGAGAGATCGGGCTCGGATGATGGCAAGAGGTCCCCCTTGACACGATGGTAGCAAGACGGAAGCCAACTGCTAGTCTAAAGAGAACGCCATGCAAACGATCCTAATCGTCGATGACGAACCCGTATCCCTGAGCGCCCTGGAGGCGTTGGTGCGCGCCGAGGGGCTGGAGACCGTCACCGCGCGCGATCTCCAGTCCGCCCGCCAAGCCCTGGCGACGGTGGCGCCCATCGCCGTGCTCGCCGACTACCACTTGCCCGATGGCACCGGCCTCGAGTTGGCGCCGGAGTGCGTGGCCGCCGGCGCCGAACTGGTCATGGTGACGGGCCGCGCTACCGTGGACGTCGCGGTGGAAACTCTGCGCGCCGGCGCTACCGATTTTCTCCAAAAGCCGGTGGAAGCGGCGCGACTAAAGACCCTGCTCGAACGCATTTGCCGCACCGGCGCCGAACGGCAAGAGATCGCCGCGCTGCGTTCGACGCTCCGCGAGCTCGGCCGTTTCGGGTCGATGATCGGTTCGTCGACTCCGATGCAGCAGGTGTACGACCGCATCGCGCGCGTGGCGCCCACCGACGCCAGCGTGATGATCAGCGGCGAGAGCGGCACCGGCAAGGAACTGGTCGCCGAAACCATTCACCGCCTCAGCCGCCGCGCGCACCGGCCGTTCATCGCCATCAACTGCGGCGCGATCTCCGCGACCCTCATCGAGAGCGAGCTCTTCGGCCATGAGCGCGGCAGCTTCACCGGCGCCGACCGCCAACGCAAGGGCGTCTTCGAACGCGCCCACCTGGGCACTCTCTTCCTCGACGAGATCAGCGAGATGCCGCTCGACTTGCAGGTGAAGCTCCTGCGGGTCCTCGAGACCGGAACCTTCATGCGAGTCGGCGCCGAACGCCAAATCACCGTCGACGTGCGAGTGATCGCGGCCTCGAACTGCAACCTTGACGAGTCGGTAGCCCAGGGAAAATTCCGCGCCGACCTGCTCTATCGATTGCGTGTCGTCCCGGTCGACCTGCCGCCGCTGCGCGAGCGCGGCGACGACATCCTCGCCCTCACCGACTATTTTCTGGACGACTTCGCGAGCGCCAGCGGCGACAAAAAGAATCTTTCGCCCTCGGCGCTTGCCGGAGTGCGCGCCTACGCGTGGCCCGGCAATGTGCGTGAGCTGCGCAATGCGATGCAGCAGGCCTACATCTTGGCCGAAGAACAGATTCACCTCGAGCACCTGCCGGTGCAATTGAAGGGCAAGGGTCTGGTCGCGCCGGCGAAGACGAACGGCGGTCCCGAGTCTCCCGCGGCGGGCGCGAAGAACACCGTGGTGGTGTCCATTCCGAGCTCTCTTGCGGACATCGAACGGCGAGTGGTCCTGGCGACGCTCGAACAATGCGCAGGCGACAAGCCGGCCGCTGCCAACACGCTCGGGATCAGTCTGAAGACGCTCTACACTCGCTTGCGCGAGTACAGTGCCGCGGGCATCGGCGAAGGCTGAGCCGTACCCAAAATGTACAAAGGGAAAGAGTCCTAGACCCGAGCCCGTTCCACGCGCTCCCAGGCATCCTGGGCCGCCGGCCGCGCCTGGATCCAGGGCAGCCCCGATCGCCCCCGGCCGTGCTCCCAGCCGCGCTCGAGTTCGGGCTCCGAATCGCGAAAGCTTCGATCCAGCGGTTGGCGCAGACGCTCTTCCCAACCGTACCGGTAGGCAGCGCGATAGGCGTCAAAGGAGGTCGCCTCGCCATACGGCCGGCGCGTGTGCTCCGCGCGCCAGTAGGCCTCCTCAACCGTCGGGTTGACCACCTCGCCGAGAGTCCTTCCCGCGAGGCCACCAACGACGGCACCGACCAGCCCACCGACTGCCATGCCCGCGGGACCGCCGGCAGCGCCGACGGCCGCGCCCGCCGCCGCGCCCCCGAGAACGCCGAAGCCGGTGCCCAAGCCGTGCTTGGCAGGATCGATACTCGATGTGTCGCGGTCCTTGTTCTCGGGCACTTCGGCCCGAGGAACGATCTGGAAACCGCGCTCCGGCGTGTTCACAGCATCTCCTGACGGCTGACCGGGGAGCGACCCCGAGCGCGGTGACGCCAACTCCTGTTGCCGCCCTCGGAAGGCGCCCAGCGCTCGGGAACTGGGACCTGCTCTCCGGTCCAGTACCAGGCTTTCTCCGGCAGGTAGCACGCGAAGTAGATGCCACGGTCGCGACGAAAGCAGACCAGGGGCTTGCCAATGTCGTTGAGCATGGACGGCACGTGGTCCGCGGTCTCGAACCAGTGCAACTCCGGATCGGCGAGCGTCTGGACACCTTCACTGGGGCTAAGAGGGTCGGCGAGCTTCATGTTCGTTCTCCAGGCGCGCGGGCATTGAGAGTCTTCGATTGTCTGTGATCTCTGCCATCGTTGTTTGCATCGCGTATGCCAGCTCCACTTTGCGAGCTTTCGGGCGCCGTCATCGCTCCCTTGAGCACCGCCGCACCGAGTCACGCGGGAACCTTCGGCGTCCCGACTGGCGCTCCCCTCCCTCAGCTTCCGAGGAACTCGCCGACCCCCCCGAGACCCTCGATGTGGTCGCAGAAGATCTTGAAGATGGCCATGAAGGGGACCGCCAGCAACGCACCCGGCACGCCCCAAACCCAGCCCCAAAAAGAGACTCCGAGGAAAATTGCCAACGGATTGAGCGTCAGCCGGCGTCCGACGAGGAACGGCGTGACGAAGTAGCTTTCGACTGCATGCAGGGCTAGGAAGGCGGCGGGAACCAGCAACGCCGTTCCAGTCGTGCCAAAGGTCAGCAGCGCCACCGCGGTGAGCACCGCCACGCATACCGTGGGCCCCAGGTAGGGCAGATAGTTGGCCGCCATCGCGAGCACGCCCCAGAGGACCGGGTTCGGCATTTTCAGGGCCCACATCGCGACACCGACGGCGGCGCCGAACCCCAAGTTGATCGCCGTGATCGTCAGCAGGTACGCCGAGACCTCGCTCTCGATCTGCTCTGCCATGCGAACCGCGCGCTTCTTGTCCTGGAGACGAGGCAGCACCTTGATCAGTTTGCGCAGAATGAGATTGCCGGAGGCGAGCAGAAAATACAAAAGAAGCAAGGTGACAAGGAATGTACCGAGCATAGAAACGGTGCGGCCGATCGCCGAGGCAGCGGAAGGCGCCGTCGCCGGGACCGCACTCGCCGACGCCGGCTCGGCACCCAAGTTGGCCATCTTCTCCACTTGCTGGCCGGCGGAGGCAACCTGCTCGACCGGCTTGCGCCAAGGCCGCAGCTGGCTCTCGAGCTTGCGTGCGCTCGCCGGCAGACTGGCCAACCACTCGCCGGCCGGATGCGCCAATGAGACCACGCCGTAGCCGAGCACACCGAGCATCGCCAGCACCACGATGGCGGCGCCCGCAGCTTCCGGCACGCGCCACCTCTTGAGTCGCCGGACGAGGGGGTCGAGCAAGAACTTCAATAGCACTGCGACGCCGAGCGGCAGCAGGAAATCGCGCGCGAAGTAGGCGGTATAGAAGCAGGCGAGAATGAACAAACCGCGCAGGGCGGTCTCCGCGCCGCGGGGCGAAGCTGCGATGCTCTGAGGCTCGACATCGATCAATGGCGTCTCCAAATCACCCCCGGTCTGTGCGGGGCTCTGCAAGAGCAGTGCCGCCGGGATCCCTTTTCCAGCCGCTGGCACCAATCCTGCTTTCTTAGCACCGGCACTTGTGGCTCGCAGCGCCTGCTGATGGGAGGGTAGTCTGTCCATGATGCTTTTTCCGGAATCTCGGCTGGCCGGGTGTCGGCGCCTGTCGTGTGCTGCCGCCTTGCTCGCCGGCCTCTCCTGGGCCAGCTCGGCGGTCGCTCAGGAGTCCGCGTCCGAGATTCGCGAGATGCCGGACCTCGCCGGCAACCCGGAATGGAAAGCGCTCGGCAGCTTCGACGGCTCGCGTTCGCCGGAGGCGACGGACCTGCTCTCCGACGAAATCTTCAAGGAATCCCGCAACGGCGAGCTCTTTCAGGATCTCGGCGATCTGCAGTTCGAGCTCGGGCACGCCTTCGACAAAGTGGATCTCACGCTGCTGGCAAATTTCAAGCGCCGGGTCGTCGAGCGGCACAAGGAGATCGAGCCCGGGGGCGTGGTCGGCACGAACGACTTTTCGTACTTCCAGAGCATCAACTCCGCGCTCGGCAAGGGCCGGCTGAAGGTGGACTACCTGGGCGACCGCTTGGACCCCTTCCGCATCGGCCTCGCCACCGAGGCCGGGTTCGTCATCACCGTGGCGAGCACCGAGCCTTTGCATGCGCTCGCCGAGGGCAGCTCGCGGAGGTTGCACGTCGGAACAGCGTCCGAGGAGATGCAGCAGTACTGGACCACACACGGCGTGCATTTCAACCGTCAGATCCTGCATGACGCCGGGCGCGGGCTGGCGGATTTCATCGGCCTGCTGGCGGGCCAGATCGGCCGCCACTTCGAGGACACCGAGCAGGGGGCGGTCTTCTTCGAGGGGTTCGCCGAGCCGATCACCGTGTGGGCGGATCTCGGAGTTCCGATCCGCGCCGATTTGTTCAACGCCTCGAACACCGAGCTCCAGAGTGGCGACGCGGTGAGCTACCTGGCTTTCGTCGAGGTGGCGCCGGTGTCGCTGGGCATGGATCGCTGGGGCGCGAGAGTGAACTTCAAGGGCTTCCTGCGCTTCCTGCGCGAAACCACCATCGTCAAGCGCGCCGACGACATCGTTCTGGTGCGAGTGAAGAACGTCGCGGCGCGCGGGCTCGAGACCACGCCGCTCAAGATCCGCCCAGAAGTGAAGCTCCTGTTTTTGAACTACGGCTACACGCTGCTCAACGACCGGTTCGACAACTCTGGCTTTCGAGCCTCGGAGATCGTCTATCGCATCGATCTCAAGAACCCGGTCGCCGCGGCCGCGTTCACCCAGCTCCTCGGCACCGGCCATCGCGTGCAGTTCAAGCCGCTCCTCCAGGCCGCCGAACAACGCGCCGGAGTCGAGATCCTGAATTCGAGCTATCGCGACGGCAAGCGGCGGGAGCATTCGTTCTTGGCCCGCTTCCCGTCCTGGTTCCGGGCCGATCGCAACAAGGTGAGCGTCCTGCAGGAGATCCAGACGCCGAGCGAGCGCTACGTAGAGACCACCAGCGCCGGCTATCAGAACCTGCACCAGAACTGGTGGCATCACCGGCAACGAAGCCGGCGGTCGATCCTCACCCTGCGCTCCGATCCGCAGCCGTTGGACGCTCCCGTCGACAAGCAGGCGCCGCCGGAGACGCTCTCGGTCCGACTCGAGATCCACGACCATGAGGCCGACTCGGCGAAGATCGGGCGCCTGGCCGCCCTGCTGCGCGGCATCCTGGGCTCCGAGGTCCACACCCCAGAGGTCGCCGATCTGCGACCCCAGGATGCGAGTCATCGTGAAGGTGTCAGCCTGTCGCTCGACATCGACGCCGGCAGAGCACAAATCGAGAAGGCGCAGGATCTGGACGACCGCTACCTTTGGCGGGCGCTGGCCGAGTTCTACCTCGGTCCCGCACTCCAGGACACCTGGGCCAACGCGGCGTCGCGATCAGGGTGGACGGCGCGGCGCCCGAACGGCCGCAATCGCCCGCCGACGGACCCGCCGATCGCACGCCGACTGGACGCCTGGTTCGGCAACCACCCGGCGGCAGCTCGCGGCATCGGGTTCGATGGCCGCACCTCGGCGGCGGACCTCTTCCGCAAAGCCGAGGGCTTCGTCCGCCACTGGGATCACCTGCGAAGCACGGGCAAGACCGGGCGGGGCTGCATCGAGTGCTGGTCGGAACTCTATTCCGACCCCGACGACGTGGCTTTCCTGGAGCTCCTCCTGGTGCGCGTGGCGGGGGGCGCAAGCCACGTCGGCTACGCGGCCGAGATCTTCACCGATTCGATGTTCCGGCCGCTGCGGCTGACGAACACGGGGTCCGCGGTGGGCGCAACGGTGGCAACGACCACGCCGGGCATGGCCCTCGCGGCACCGCCGGGCACCAGTTCGGGACCCTTTCAACACACGCCTCTGGCGACCGGTTCCAGAGGCGTCTCCGATACGGGCGTCGGCAAGAGCGATTCGATGGGGAAGGTGCCCGACGCCGATTGGATCGATTCCTCCGACGCGCGCCTGCGCGCCGGGCGCATGTATCGCGAGGCAGCGAGCGGCCGCGTGCGGCTCGAGCTCTATAGCGACTACCGCTTCGACGAGAATCTGATGCTGCGCGCCGAACTGCGGCGTTCGCTCCTGCGCTCCGACGTATTCATGCAGACCCGCATGCTCGACTTGCCCGCTCCAGTGGCGGTGAAGGATTCGCCCTTCATGGTCGCCAAGTACCGCTACGACATCGAGCTCCCCTGGACAACGCTCGACCGCAAGCACGCGTACGCGATCTATATGCGGATCATCAACCGGCAGGGCCTCCCGGTGACCGAAGAGGAAGCCGTGCGCTTCCGCGAACGGCGCTGAGCGTCCTTTCTACAAAAGAGCAACGAACGATCCGGCGCGGGGCCGCCCGCCCCCCTCCAGGCCTCCTCAAAGCGTGGTTTGGCCACCCGCCCTCTGGCACGAATGCTGCTCTATGACTCCCCAGGGACACACACAAACTACCCGAGTCCCGGGAGGCCGCGATGCGATCCATAAGTTGTTCGATTCTGTTGGTTGCCATGTTGGGGACCGGAGCCGCGTGTAACAACACCGCCCCTGACACCATCAAGAGCGAAACCAAGACCAAGACCGAAACGCCGGAAGGCACCAAGGTCACCCAGTCCGCGACCGAGAAGGTCGGCGACACGGTGAACTCGACGACGTCAACCACCATCAAGACTCCCGATGGCAGCGTCGACAGCAAGTCGCAGACGGTGCTCGGAACGGTCACCGAATACACCGCCGGCAAGAAGATCGAAGTGATGACCGGCGACAATGACAAGCACAGCTTCGACCTCGACGACGCCAAGGTGCGAGCCACCATCGATGCCGGAGTGGCGATCGGTTCCAAGGTCAAGTTGATCCAAAACACGGACGACAGTGGCAACAAGGTTATCGAAGTTCACGCTCAGGTCGGCGCCTAGGAGATAACGACAATGCTATGGACTATTGCTGTCATCCTCATCGTTCTCTGGCTGCTCGGCATGGTGTCGTCGTACACCATGGGCGGCTTCATTCACATTCTTCTCATCGTCGCCGTGATCATGGTCTTGGTCCAGCTGATCCAGGGGCGGCGAGTCCTTTAGCGGAGGCCCGCAATGCGCGACAAGACCAGCGAAGCCCTGAACGAGCTCCTGCCTCTCGCTCGTGATGGGCGCGACTTCTACAGCTGGGCGGCTCTGCAACACACCGCCCCGGGGTTGCGCGATGTGTTTCGCGCGCTAACCAGCGCCAAGGCCGAGCTGATCAACGATCTCTCGGTTCATGTCGCCACGCTGGTCGACCCTCCCGCGCTCGACAGCACGCTCAAGGGGGGTCTGCGCAAGGCCTATACCGAGGTCCGGGCGAAATTTACCTTGGACCTCGACCCGATGTTGATATCTCAGCTGGAGGAAGCCGAAGACCAGCTTCTTCGCGCCTGCGAAGAGGCTGTCCACGACGATTCCGCCGAGCTTCGTGCCTCGGTCGCCCGCTATCTGCCGCGCGTTCGTGCCAGTCACGACCGCATGCGGGACCTGAAGTACGCGTTCGCGCGTTGAACCATAAGGGAGGGGCGCCGCCTGTTCGATCGGTGTCGCCCTTCCCTGCACGATCCCAGCTGGCTGTATCATTCCGCTCCATGTCACCTCGCCAGCGCCATGATCGTGCCGACCTGATCCGAATCTCCGACCGCGTCATGCGCGACAAGGGTCTCGAGCCCGAGTTTCCCGCCGACGTCACCGCCCAGCTGCAGTCCATCACCAGAGCAGCCCACGCTGAGGGAGCCGAGGTGAAGGACCTGCGCGGGATGCTCTGGTGCTCGATCGACAACGACGACTCGCGCGACCTCGACCAGCTGTCAGTGGCCGAGCGCCTGCCGAATGGAGACACCAGGCTGCTGATCGCGATCGCCGACGTCGACGCCCTGGTCTCCAAGGGCTCGGCGATCGATCGCCACGCGGCGGTGAACACCACCTCGGTCTACACCGCGGCACGCATCTATCCCATGCTGCCGGAACGCCTGTCGACCGATCTCACCTCGCTGATCCAGGACGCCGATCGCCTGGCGGTGGTCATCCAAGCCGTGGTCACTTCCGACGGGGAGCTCAATGGCTCCGACGTCTATCGCGCCACGGTGCGCAACCAGGCCAAGCTCGCGTACGACAGCGTCTCCGTGTGGCTCGACGGCAAGGGTCCGGCGCCGGCGCCGCTCGCCGCGGTGCCGGGCCTGGAAGAAAATCTGCGCTGGCAGGATGAGGCGGCGCAGAAACTCCGCGGCGTGCGGCATCGTCAAGGCGCGCTCGACCTCGAAACCATCGAGGCGCACGCGGTGTTCACCGGCGATCGGATCGAGGACCTCCAGTTGCAGGAGAAGAATCGCGGCCGCCAGCTGATCGAAGACTTGATGATCGCGGCGAACGGCGTCAGCGCACGCTTCCTCGACCAGCACGGCTTGCCATCGCTGCGCCGCGTTCTCCGCTCGCCCGAACGGTGGGCACGCATCGTCGAAGTCGCCCATACCCTAAGCGAGGCGCTGCCCGCCGAACCCGATGCCGGCGCGCTCGAGGCATTCCTGCTCCGCCGCAAGCAAGTCGATCCGCAGCGCTTCCCCGATCTGTCGCTCACCATCGTGAAGCTGATGGGCTCCGGCGAGTACGCCGTCGACCTGCCCGGCGGCTCGCCCACCGGGCACTTCGGCCTGGCGGTCAAGGACTACACCCACTCGACGGCGCCCAACCGCCGGTATCCCGATGTGATCACGCAGCGGTTGCTGAAGTCGGTGCTCATGAAGGCACCATCGCCGTACAGCGTGGGCGATCTGCAGTCCTTGGCAGCGCACTGCACCGAGCAGGAGGACGACGCCGCCAAGATCGAGCGTCAGGTACGCAAGTCCGCGGCCGCGCTGCTGCTCGAGGATCGCGTCGGGCAACGTTTCGACGGCTTCGTCACCGGCGCTTCCGAGAAGGGCACTTGGGTTCGGCTGGTGCGGCCGCCGGTCGAAGGGCGCCTCGAACAGGGTTGGCAGGGGCTCGATGTCGGCGATCGCGTTTCGGTGAAGCTGATCAGCACCGACGTCGAGCGTGGCTTCGTCGACTTCGCGCGCGTCGGGCACTGAGGTCGCGCCAGCGGGCAATGTACGTCGTCGCGCTGCCCTATCCGCCGGGAGGTGAGTCCACCGTGGAGGTGCTCGCCGGAGCACTGCGGCTGTCGCGGCTCGAAGCCAAGGCGCGCATCCAGGCGAGCGCGAGCAGCCCCGCGGTGATCGCCCGCTTCGCCGATCGCACCGCCGCGGAAGCCTGCTCGCGGCGCCTCGCGGACGATGGCTTGCCGAACTTCGTAGTCGCCCGTGGCGACATCGAGAGCGAGGCCGCGCGTCTTGCGGTGGCAACCTTCGCCTTTGAACCGGAAGGACTCTCGGCGCGCGGCACTTCCACGGGCGACGTCATCCCCTATGCCTCAGTCCGCTTGCTGTTGCGAGCCTCACGGCTGATTTCCGAGACCACCACCGAGATCGTGCGCGAGCGCAAGCTCAGTCTGGGCCGGGCGATCCTGACCGGGGGCCTGGTCATGACGCGCACCGAAAAGCGCAAACGGCAGCTGACGCGCGGCGAGCCCGAGAGTCTGCTCTACGTCTACTCCGCCGGACACCGGCCTTTGTATTTCGCCCAGTTAACCCTCGACTACCGCGGACTCGGCGGCCGCTTGGCGCCCAACGCGGCGGAGAACTTCGTCCGGCTCTGGGACGCGCTCCGCGAGCGCTGTCCCCACGCGATCCGCAACGACTTGCTCACTAGCCGGACGTTTCAGGCCGCCTTGCTCGGGCCCGCGCTCTCACCCGAGACGCATCTCGACCTGGCGATCACGCTGCTCAGGCGCGACCTGGCCGCCTAGCGGTCGAAGTGCCGATGCGGCGCGTCGTCGGGCCAGGCACCGGTGGCGAAGAACGTCTCGAGGCCGGGTTCCTTCACCTGCGGGTCGGCATCGTACGTCCAGTAGCAGCTGAGCCGCGCGTAGTTGTCGAGATCGCCGCCGATCAGGCAGGTTAGCGTCCGCGGCTGCTTCGCGGGACCGCGGAAGCGCAGCACCTCGGTTTCACCTCCCGGCAACTTCTCGACCGCGCCGGTGTAGGTCTCGGTAGCAGCGCCTTCAATCCGTCGGAAAAGCTTCAGGGTGGCACCGCGACCCTCGATGCGGGCGCGCCCGGCGTACGCAGGTCCCGAGCCCGGCTCCCGGCCGACCAGCGCGTAGTCGCCGGCGAAGAAATCCGGTGGGAAAGATTGGGCGCCCTGCAGCGCGGCGAAGTTGGCTAGGCAGGCGAACGCCACGACCCGCGCCAGCGTCTTCATTCGCTCGATCGAGACCGATCGAAAACTACGGATGAGGCGACGCCGACGGACGCGGTGCCGCGTAGGTCCGGGTCGCCGAGCTCGGCGCCGGTGCCGCGGTCACCGGCCGCGGTTGCGGCACGGGCGTTTGGACGAACGGCGTCGGCTGCGGCTTCTGCGGCGGCATGCAGAAAGTACACGGCCGCTGAGGGAACCTAGGAACCATGCCGGGCAGCACGGCGCCGCCATAGCCGTTGTAGGCGTTGTAGCCGTTGTAGCCGCCGCCGTAGCCGTAGGCATACTGGAGTGGAATACCGTTCGTGCTCGCGTACTCGTCGGCTGGCGCCTGGGCCGCGGCTCGTCTCCTTTGCTCCAGCTGTTCACGGCGCTCGGCGGCGGCCTGTGCGACCGCGTCGCGCTCGGCGACTTCCCGGCGGTATGTCGCCGCGCGAGCGTCGCGCTCGCTGCTCGAGATCCAGGCGCCCTCGTAGAGCACCCGGCCGGAGCGGGCCATCGCCTCGTCGAAGCTCAGGTAGCTCTTGCTCCCAGCATCGAAAACATAGCCCAGCTGGCCGAGGAGTGCGCCCAGACCCGGAGTCTCCGCGTCGAGGCCGGCAGCGAGCAGCGCCGCCTCGAGTGCGGCTTGCTCCTGCCCGGCGCCGCGCGCCCAGCGCGCGAGCTCCAGCCAATCAGCTGCTTTGGCGCCAGCCTTCTTCACGGCCTCGCGGCGGGTGAGGTATGCGCGGTACGCGGAATCGGAGCTCTCGATGCGCAGAACCGCGCGATCGGCCAGGCTGAGGTCTCCCCCCGGCATCTGGATGCGAACCATGCCGCCGGCACGGCTCGCCATAACGCCGCGAAGGATTCGCCCATTCTTGAGGAAGACGTCCTCGGCTCGCGAGGGTCTCGGCAGGGTGACGGCGAAGAGGACGACCAACGAAAGGAACCAGCGCCAGCCAGCACGATCCCGCATGGGGAACCGCCTTTCTCCAACGCAGCCAGTGTAGCTCACCCCATCAAGCGCCGCCAATCGGCGAGCGAGCGCACGCGCAGGTAAGCGTTCTCTGTCAGCTCGGCGCCGATGGTCGAGGTCAGGGTGGGGCCGTAGTTATGGCCCGGATAGAGCACCGTGTCCGTGGGCAGCTTGGCGAGCTTGGAGGTCAGCGTGTGGTACATGGTTTCCGTATCGCCGCCGGGCAGATCGACCCGGCCGCAGCCCTGCACGAACAGCGTGTCGCCGGCAACCAGTTTGCCGTCGATCAGAAAGCACTGGCTGCCCGGCGTGTGTCCGGGCGTATGCAGGAAGCGGAGCTCGTGATCGCCGATCGCGAGCGTGTCGCTGTCTTCGACCTTGCGGATGTCGTCCTCGGAAACGCCGGTCATCACGTGGATGCCGTGCGCTTCGTGCTTGTTGGCGTAGACCGGAACGTCATGCGTTTCGAGCAACGCCGCGAGTCCCTGGACCTGAATGCCGAAGAGATCGCCGCCCACGTGGTCGGGGTGGTAGTGGGTGATCAGCGCGCCGGCGACTTCGTAGCCGTCGCCCGCTGCTACGTCGAGCAGCGAGGCGACGTCCCAGGCTGGATCGACCACGTAGGCCTTGCGCGTCGCGGGATCGCCGAGTAGATACATGAAATTCGCCATCTGGCCGGCGACGGGGTGCGAGCGCGCGACCTGCTTGCCGGCGAGGAGTTGGCGGAAGTAGAGCGCGTGGCTTTCCTGCGAGTTCGTCACCTTCCGGATGCTATCTGCATCAAGGGCCTCCGCGCGCCTGCGGCCGCGCTCGGCGGGCGCGTAGAATTGCCCCGATGAGCATTGCGATCTTGCCGGCGGCCGGGAGCTCGCGGCGCATGGGGGCACCCAAGCTGCTGTTGCCGTTTCGCGGATCGACCGTGATCGGCGCCACGGTGTCGGCGCTTCGGGACGGCGGCGTCGAGCGGATCGTCGTGGTCACGGCCCCGGGGAATTCCGATCTCGAGGCGTTCGCAGCGGGCCAAGGCCTGGAGCTCGCGCTGAATCCGCAATTTGAACGCGGGATGCTCTCCACGCTCTGGGCGGGCATCGCGGCATTCGGCGGCGGGCCGGCCGCGCAGACTATGGCGACGCCGCTGGTGATCTGCCCCGCCGATCTGCCGCTGCTGCGCGGCGATACCGTGAAGCGCGTGATCGCCGCGCTGTCGCAACCGGCCGGAGCCTGGCTCGCCCAGCCGCGCTACGGCGGGCAGAGCGGGCATCCGTTGGCGATCGCTCCGGCGCTGGTCCCTGAGATCTTGACCCTCGATCTCGAGGTGGGTCTGCGGCAACTCCGTGAGCGTCACGCGCAGCATCTGGTCATCCTAGAGGTCGACGATCCCGGCTGCGTGCGGGATGTCGACACTCCAGAGGACTACGCCGCGCTCTCGCGGGGCGAGGATTGGCGATGACCCTCCGGATGACGAAGCGAGGACAACGCACCACCGCCGTCCTGCTGTTCGGGATCTTGGTTCCACAAGCATCGAGTCCGCGGGGCGCGCCCAGCGCGGCCGAAGTCCTGAAGGGCCTCCAGAAACGCGTTGCCGCGGTCCAGGCGGCGTCGCCCGACCTGGACACCGACGCCGTGGCCGGCCACTACACGGCCCAGGCCACCGACCTCGAGGACCAAAGCGGCGGATTTCTCGGCGGCGATGATCTCTACCTGTTCTCCGACCTGACCTATCTCTACGTCGAGTGGGCGGACATCGAACCCGAGACGATCCATGACCGCGGCCATTGGTCGTTGACCCGTCGGCAAAGCTCATGGAATGCGGATGATCGGCACCGGCCACCAGTTCGCCTACTTCGTCAGCCAGGCGGCCGAGGCGCCGAGCCTGGAACTGCTGGTCAGTAGCCGCGAGCAGGTCGAGCACTACAGCGCGGAACGTTCCAAGGCGGTGTACGCCGATTTGATGAAGCGCGCCTGGCGCCCGAACTAGATTCGCCAGGCGACACCGAAGAAGAGTGCGAGATCGTCCGCAGTGCGCGTGAGTCCGACGCGCAGCCCGGTGTCGATTTGACCGCTAGGCCCGAGAGCCATGGTCACTCCGGTGTCGAAGTACCCTCGATAGTCCCGATCGCCGCTCGGGCTCCGGAATCCAGCGAGCTCGAGGAAGCCGCTGAATCCATGCGAGAGGTCGTGCGAGGACACCGAGCGCACGAGGTCCGGCGCGTAGCCGTCGTTCGCCTGCTTGCGCGGGATATCGAGGACCACCATGGCGGAAAGGTCGCCGGCGTCGCCGAAGCCGCGATCCGAAGCGGGGTTGTGTCTGCACCACGAGTGAGGAGGAGACATCCGACTCTCGAGGTGATTTTGACCACTCAAAAAGAGTAGCCTACACACGCCATGGTGACCAGCACTGTCGAGGACTACCTCAAGTGCATCCTGCTCGAGCAACCGCGCGGCGGCGGCGGGCTGGTGAGCATGGGCCAGATCGCGACCGCTCTGCGAGTCACCAACGGGACAGTGACCTCGATGGTGAAGACCCTCGCCGACAGCAACCTCGTCACCTACGAGCCCTACAGCGGCGTGCGACTCACGCCGGCAGGACTGCAGCTCGCCGGGCACGTGCTGCGCCGGCACCGCCTGGTCGAGCTCTTCCTGGTCAAGGTGCTGGGGCTCGATTGGAGCGAAGTGCACGACGAGGCCGAGCGGTTGGAGCACGTGATTTCCGAGCGCGTGGTCGAGCGCATGGATGAGCTGCTCGGCTTCCCTACCGTCGATCCGCATGGCGATCCGATTCCGGGGCCCCGCGGCGTGGTCGAGGAACCTGATCTGCCGAGCCTGCTCCTCTGTCCGGTGAAGCGCCGCGTGCGCGTGGCACGGATCACCGATCAGAGCCCTGAGTTCCTGCGTCTGGCCGAGGCGCGCGGGCTGATGCCGGGGCGCATCGTGACAGTGTCGGAGCGCGACGAAACCGCGGACGCGGTCCAACTCCGGCGCGAAGGCGGCGAGCGAATCAGCCTGGGCTTTCGCGCCGCGTCCAAGGTCTTGGTCGAACCCACGTCATGAGCCGGTCGCCGACCGACTCCGAAGCTCGCTGGTTCCGGTCGGCCTGACCGGCGAGGACTGGCGAATCGCCTGAGCACTATTTAGAGCGCTATTTGGCCTTCTTTCTGCCGCCCGAGATCGCGGCGCCGAGTTCGGCGGCGAGCAGGATCATCAAGGCTGCGACGTACATCCAGATCAGCAGCAGGATGGCGCCCGCGACGACCCCGTACACGGCGCTAAAGTTCGCGATGCGGTGAACATAGCGGCGGAAGCCCCAGGCGGCAAGAAAGAGGAGCGCGGTGCCGAAGAGCGCGCCGACCGCGGTCTCCATGCGTTGCCGTGCGAGATCGCGATCGGGCAGGAGATAGAACACCAGGAACAGCGTCGCCGCGAGCAATAGGAAGACCACTGGCCCAGCCGCCGTGTTGCCGAGGCCGGCCGCGCCGACGACGCCGAGCAGACTCGGCAGCAGGAGCAGGCCGGTCGCGGCGACCGCGAGCAGCGCACAGACCACGGCGAGCAGCAGGATGGCGCGCAGACGCCGGCGCAGCCAGCCGCTCTCGTGCGTCGCGCCGTGGATGCGGTTGAGCGCTTCGGAGAGCGCCGCGAAAACACCCGATGCCGACCACGCGGCGAGAGCAAGGCCCACCGAGAGGACGTCAGGACGCCGTTCGCTCGCGAGCTTGCTGGCGAAGCGGTCGAGCATCGGCGCGCTCTCCTGTGGCACCAGGTCCTCGACCGCGCGAATCAAGGCGTGAAAAGACGCCGCGCCGCCGAAGTAACCGGAAAGCGCGAAGAGCACGAGCAGCAGCGGGAAGAGCGAAAGAAAGAAGAAGTAGGCGAGCCGCGCCGCTTCGCCGGTGAAGCCATGCTTGAAGCCGTTGCGAACCGCCAGCGGGAAGGACTGCGCGCCGCGCAGCAGGAGGGTGAAGAACCTCATCTTCAGTCGAATTCGAATCTCGGCGCCGCCTGCTCGGCGCCGACGCGGCCGGTCGCGATATCGGCCCGGAAGTAGCTCTCGCCGCGCACCGGCTCACCGGCCAGGCGGCGCATGAACGCGAGCTGGCCAACGTGGGTGAGCGCGTCGGCGATCGGACCCTGAAAGAGTCCTTCCGCCGAGCAGGTGAGCGCCTGATCCTCCGTGAGGAGGGCATCGAGCTCTTGCAGGCACGCGAAGAAGCGCGCCGAATCCTCCGCCCAGGTGGTCGCTGCCTGCTCTCGATACACCGGTTCTCCGCGCGTCATGGTCAAGGCCCAGTCGAAAAGATCGCCCAGGTGGGCCAGGATCTCGCCGGCCGCGCGACTCCCCGGGGCGGCGCGAAAGGCGCCGAAGTCCGGCGGGGTCTGGCGGAGGACCTTGCTGGCGCGATAGGCCAGAGTCGCGAGGGTGTGCCGCAGCAGGCGGCGCTCCGCGCTGGAATCAGTGGGCATGCGCGGCCCCAGTTGCTGGGGTGCTCTTGACCACCACCCCGCCCTTCATGACGAAGCGGACGCGCTCGAGCTCGGTGACATCGGTAAGCGGGTCGCCGTCGACGGCGATCAAGTCGGCGAAGTGTCCGGGAGCGATCGCTCCCACGCGGTCGCTCCAACCGAGGAGCTCGGCCGCGTTGGTGGTCGCCATGCGGATGACTTGCTGCGGCGTCAGCCCGAGCACGAGCAGGGAGTGAAACTGCTTGGCATTCTGGCCGTGAGGATAGACGCCGGCGTCGGTGCCGAAGGCGAGCTTGACCCCGGCGTCGATGGCGCGGCGCCAATTCGCGAGCTGATGGACGCGGAGCTCCTTTTCCTTGTCGATGATCTTCTGCGGCAAGCCCAAGGGGCCGGCCTCGGCCAGGATGTACTCGTCAGTGTAGATGTCGGGGACCAGGAAGGCATCGTGCTGGAGCAGGAGCTTGATGCCCTCGTCGTCGATCATGCCGCCGTGCTCGATGGAGCGCACGCCGGCCTTCGCGGCGCGCCGGATGCCTTCGGCGCCGTGGGCATGGGCGGCGACTTTCTTGCCCCACATGGCGGCTTCGTCGACGACCGCGTCGAGCTCGGCTTGCGAGTATTGCGGGGCGCCGACCGAGCCCTCCTCGGAGAGCACACCGGCAGTCGCCATGACCTTGATCCAGTCGGCGCCGTTCTTGACCTCGAAGCGGATGAGCTTGCGAATTTCGTCGACGCCGTCGGCGATGCCGGAGAAGCCCTGGAACTTGAGATACGGCGAAAAACCTGAGAGGTCGTTGTGCCCACCGGTCGACCCTACGGCGAGCGTTGCGACGAGCATGCGTGGGCCGACGACATCGCCGCGTTCGATCGCATTGCGCAAGGCGACGTCGATGAACTCGGAGGATCCGACGTCGCGGATGGTGGTGAAGCCGGCTTCGAGCGTGCGCCTGGCGTAGACGTGCGCGACGACCGCCTGGTCGATGGGGCTGCGGCGGAAGAGGTCGTCGTAGTAGTTACCGGACTGACTGGTCACGTGAGTATGGCAATCGATCAGGCCGGGAAGGACCGTGGAATGCGACAGGTCCACGATCTCGCTGCCGGCGGGGATCGCCAAGCCCGGGCCAGCCGCGGTCACTCGGTCGCCTTCGATCAAGATGATGGCGTCCCGAGTCATCGCCCCGGTCGCGGGGTCGAGCAGACGCCCGGCGCGGACTGCGACGCGGTGGGGAGCGCTATCCGCGGCGAGCGCCGCCGTCGCCCAAGCAATTGAAACGAGGAGCGCGAACAGAGTCTTGCATCTCACCATGGGTATTCTCCGCGAGTCGCTTGCCGAGGCTCTAAGGGCGCGGCGGTAAATTGATCGTCAGCCAATACTGGCCGACTCGGGGCCTCTAGCGCCATCCTGCCGATGGATTCTGCTCCGGCGGACTTGTCCACAGCGGAGCGATCCGGGTCGAGGAGATACTGGTGGCCTTGGCGTGCCTTGGGGCTTGATGGGGCTCAATTGCGACCGCGGGGAGGCCCAACGGCGGCCGGTCACCCTCCCGAGCGTTTGACCGAGAAGCCTCGCCCCGTGAGCTCGACGAGCAGGGCGTCGCGGTGATCGCCCTGGATCTCGACCACGCCGTCCTTCACCGTGCCACCCGAGCCGCAGCGGCGCTTGAGCTCGCTCGCGAGCGTCTCGAGCTCGGCGCCTCTGAGCGGTAAGCCGGTGATGACGGTCACGCCCTTTCCGGCGCGGCCCTTGGTCTCGCGGCCCACGCGCACGTTGCCGTCGCCGGGCGGCTCAGTCGGCGCGCTGCAGGAGCAACGATCCTTCGGCCAGCCGCAGACGCCGCAAGTTCGGCCGCTCTCGGTCGTGTACACGAGCCCTGCGCCGCGCTTTTTCAAGGCACGGGCGCCTTGCTCTCCACCTCGACAACACGTTCGGCGGAACGCGAGCGCAGAGGACGGGCCGCACCTCGGCGGCTCTTCCACGCTCCCAGCAAGAGCGCGAAGCCAACCCAGCCGCAGAGGATGGCCAAGGGCCAGGCGAGGAGACGCGGGAACCAGATCCCCAACGGCAGTAGGACCAGCACCAGAAAACCCGCCTGGGCCATCAGTCGCGATTCCGCCGGGCCGAGCACGCGGCGCGTGATCGCGGCTCCGACGACGTTGCCCACACGCAGGGCGCCCGCTGCGGCGCGGCTGGCGCTGCCTCCGGCGCCACGTCGGCGCCGAACTCGGCCGCCGTCGACGCGCCGCACTCGGAACCCCGGCCGCAGAACGATCTCGGTCGAGTTCTCCAGATCCTCGAGGTACATCGCCTCCATGGCGCAGGCGAAGGCGCCGTCCTCGACCACCAGATCGATCTCGCGGTTACCCAACCAGCTCGCGAGGTTGAGGTTGGTCGATCCGATGCGCGCCCACTTGGCATCGGCGACGGCGGTCTTGGCGTGAATCATCGGGCCGTTCCACTCGAAGACCCTTACCCCGCCTTCGAGCAACGATCGATATCCGGCGCGCGAGACCGCCTGCACCAGAGAGAGGTCGCTGCCGCGGCCCGGCACCAGCAGCCGCACGTCCACTCCGTCGCCGGCCGCGGCGCGCAAGGCCTCGACGTACACGGCGGTCCCGGCGTAGTACGCATCCGTCAACCATAGAGTCCGGCGAGCAAGACCAGCGACCAAGGTGTCGAGGCGCAACATGCCGGCTTTCCCTGCGGACTCGGCCACGACACGCACCGCGACGCCGGTGGCGCTCTCGCCGGCGTGATCCGAGAGTGCCGAAGGCGCTGTCGACTCGGCCGGCGGCAGCGGATCACCGATCGCGGCCCAGGTGTCGGCGAAAGCCGCGGCGACTTCGGCCACTGCCGGGCCCCGTACTTCGATCCCAGTGTCGCGCCAAGCTTCGATGTCTTTCGCCGGCTCGCCGAGCCATGCCTGTCCGATGCAAAGACCGGTGACATACGCGATGCGGTCGTCGACCACCAGGCTCTTGCGGTGATTGCGGCTGAGCCAGCCAAAGGGCTGGTCGAAACGCGGCGGGTTGTAGACCCGCACCTCGACGCCCTGTTCGCGGAGCGCGTTCCAGAACTTTCGGCCGGCGGTGCTATGCCCGCCCAGCCAGTCGTACACCAGGCGCACCGGCACGCCGGCTCGCGCCCGCTCGCCGAGCGCGCGGGCGAAGTCCTGACCCGCCGCGTCATCACAGATGAAGTAGCACTCGAAGTGAACCGCATGCTTGGCCGATCGAATGGCCTCCAACATGGCGGGGTAGTTCTCGCGTCCGTCTTTCAAGAGCCGAACGCTGTTGCCATGAGAAAGCGCGGCGCCGGCGGCGCGAGAGAACGCCTGGTCTGCGAGTGCCGTGCTCGGCGAAGGAGCGGGCGGCGCGAGCGGCGAGGGCTCGCTCACGGCGCCACGGGCGGAGGCATGAACAGGCGGCAGAAGCTATCGACCAGGATCGGGTCGAGCCAGGTGCCGGCGCGCTTGCGGAGCATGGAGAAGGCCGCGTCGCGGCGCGCCGGGCTGGGGTCGCGACCGCAGAAGGCGTCGAAGGTGTCGGCGACCGCGGTGAGCGCGCTGGCGAGCGTTGGGCGACGCTGGCTGCGCAGGACCGGGTAGCTCGGTGCACCGTCGAAGCGCAGATGGTGCTCGTACGCCGCCAGCACCACTACCGAAGGCAGATCGCGCTGCTCGCAGAGAATCGCGGCGCCGAGCTCGGGGTGCTGCCGCATGAGCGCCCACTGTTCGTTCGAAAGCCGGCCAGGGTCGTGCAACAGATCGATCGGCAGCATCAGCTTGCCGATGTCGTGCATGAGCGCGGCGAATCCGGCGTCTTTCAAGACCTCGCCGCGCAGGCCTAAGGCCCGGCCGTGTGCGAGCACGAGCAACGAGACGTTCAGCGAGTGCGCGAACGTGAGCTCATCGTGGGTGCGCAGATCGCGCATCGGCAGCATGACTTGCGCCGAGTGCGCCAGCGCATCCATCGCAGTCCACACCAGGCGCTCGAGCTGGGCCGCGCCGCCGCGCTGTTCGCGCTGACGCACGAACGCGCTCTTCGCCTGCTCTGCCGCGACCAGCAAGCGGGCACCCGCGTCGGCGGCGGAAGCGGCGCTGCTCCGCAACTGGGCTTGGCGCCCAGCGCCGGTTCCTTCGCTCGGACCCTCGCCATCGCTCCCCACGCCACCCGCCAGCCCGGCGCCACCGCCCTCGCCGCCGCGCTCGTCGTCGAGACCGACCCGCAGCTGCCCCACCTGAATGTGCAGGGTCGAAGCCGCGACGCTCCGCTCGGCCAAGGCCTCGAGGAAGCGCTGGGCCTCGTCCACGGTCAGGCCGCGGGAGAGCGTCAGTCCCTCCACACCCAGCCGGCGCAGGGCATGGACGAAGCCCCGAACGGTAAGCCCGCCTTGCGCGATGGGTTTCTGGTCGACCACCAGGTCGTCGTCGACGGCGAGCAGAGCAATGGAGGTCTGCCCCCGCGCTTCGAGGACGCGCTCGAGATCGGCCACCCAGGCGTCGATCGCCTCGCGGGTGCGGGGATGGTTGCCGGGATACAACGCGCGACTGTTGACCGCGGTCACCACGTGGAGGACCAGGCGCTCGATCGCTGCGCGTTCGGCGACGCTCATTCGCGCTCCTCGGCCTCGCGTTCGGGAGCGCGGATCTTGCCCTCGGCGAGGGCTCGGCAAACCGCGCGCACCGCGGCATCGCGCGACTTCCCACCGCCTTCCACATAGGGCCGGGTGTGCTCCGCGGCGAATCCAGCCAAGGCCCGGAAAGCGGCCAAGCGTTCCTCGGCCGGCGGGCGGCCAAACCAGCGCTCGCGCAGGTACAGCCGGTCGAGCTCCGGAAGCGCCGCCGGATCGGCCAGCACGCCGAGCGTGCGCAGCGCTCGCAGGCGCACCGATCGCCGCCGCCCAAGACGGTCGGGCTTGGCGAGCAGACCGAGCAGCGGCTGCACCGCTTGCACGATGCCGTACGTCGCCACCAGACCGATGGCCGACTCGGCAAGCGTCGGGTCGGGATCCTGCATCGCTCGCGCCAGCAACTCTCCGGGCACTTGGGGGTCCGAGGCCAGCAGGCTCTTGATCGCCTCCATGCGCACTCGCAAGTCGCCGTGCTCGGCGAGGCGGCGCAGCGCGGGCAGCGCGCTCTGGTCGCCGACCGTGCGCAGCAGGACGATCATGTTGCGCACCACGAACCAACGCGAATCCTGGAGCAGCAGCGTCGCTTCCGGAACGACCGCATCGCCGAGCGCGCTCAGCACGCCGAGAATGCGGTGCCGGAGCGAGCGGTCCTGCTCCTCCGACAGCTGACCGAGCAGGTGGCGCAGAGCCGGCGAGCCCAGGCGCTCGATCAGGCGCGCCACTTCCACCTGCGCCTGGTCGGGAAGGTCGCGCAACGCGCTCAGCATCGAGCGCACCGACTCGCGATTGCCCAGCCGCTCGAGGATGCGCCGCAGGTCGTCGGCGGTGTCCTCGAGGGCCTCGGCGCCGCGCATCCGCTTGAGCGTTTCGACGACTTGCAGCGCCGAGGTGAAACGGCCGGCTTGCAGGAGCTCGCGGTAGAGCTCTTCGAGCTTCGAGAGCACCGCCGGCGGCACTTGTCGCGGCGACTTGTCGGTGACCATCTCGAGCAGGGTCGAGACCGTCTGCGTGAGCACGGCGCTGGACGCCAGGGAATCGAGGCGCGGCCCGAGATCCGGCAACTCGGCCGGCGGAATTTCCTGAGGCCGAGGTAGTGCCAAGGCTTGAAGCGCAACCTCGCCCGGCAGCGCGACCGCGACCCGGTCGATGTCCTCGTCGCGGAAGAGTGCTTCGATCGTGGCCACCACCTCGGCCGTCGCTCGCGGGCCGCTCGAACCAGCGGGCGAAGCCTCCTCGAGCATTTGCGCCAGGCGTACGGCGCGGGGCGAGAGTCGTGTTCCGCTGGTGATCATCCGCCGCAGCGCAGCCAGCACTTCTCCGGGCGGCAGCCGGCGCACGAAGACATCGAGCGCCAGCGCATCGTCCCGGTCGGCGGCGGCATCGGCGGGCGAAGTGCCCGAGCGCATCGTGCCGAGCGCCCGCAACGCCGCTTCGGCGACCGCGGCGCGCGGGCCCCCCGGCAGCTTCGGTACCAGATTGCCCAAGTCGACCGCCGCGGTCGCTCGCGCCGCGCCGTTCACGCGGGAGAAGTAGTCCTCGATCGTTTTCGCTAGACGACTCGACAGTCTCAGGGCGGCGAGCGCAGTTGCCGCCGCATCGGTCGCCTGTCCGGCGGCGCCGCCTCCTGGGCTAGGACCTTGGCCCGGACCCGAGTCTTTGCCAGATCCCGGGCCGCCGGTTTGTCCTTGGCCAGCGCCGCCACCGCCGCCCTCGCGCTCGGATTCGGCGTGCAGCGCCCCGACCAGCGCGAGCACTTCTTCGAGAGTCGCCTGAGACGGGTCGATTCCGAAGGCCATGAACTCGCGTCCCAGGAGCAATTCGCGCACCATCGCTTCGTTCAGCGACTTGGGCGCCGGCTTGCCGGTACGCTCGCTTTCCGGCGCGTCGTCGATCGTCACGCCCTCGTAGTCGACCGGCTGCAGTCCGATATGTAGCACTCCGGCGGCTTCGAGCTCGTCCCAGAGCGGGGCCGGAGCCCGGCGAGGATCGGCGACCAGCAGCCGCAAGAAGGCTTCGAGCTCGCCGGCGGTGGTGTCTCCCTCGAGCGACAGCACCGCGACATGCCGGCGGTGCAGGGCTTCGGCCAGGCGCTGCGCCGCGGTCCCCGAGTGCTTCTCCTCGCCGCGCAGCAAGCCGTCACGCAAGACGCCCAGGCTCAGGGTGTCGCCGGAAGGCACCACCCGCTGGAGTTGCTTCTGAGCCTGCTCGAGGCCCTGGATGCGCAGGGGATGCGCCGGGGGATACGCGGCGAGGTTCTTCCACGCGATCGCGAGATCGCGCAGCAGGTCGACGAGCCCGTCGGCGGGGGCGCTCATAGCAGTGGAGCTATTCTGGCGCATTTGCGCGCGGCCAGGAATCGCCGGTTTGGAGCCGGACGCCCCCCACAGTAGGCTCACTCGCCAGTGACGGACGATTCCGACGCCCCAGGCCCCGAGATCCGGTCGATTCCGCAGCGCTCGCGGCGCCGCGAGCGGGTCGATTCCATACGCGCGGTTCAAACCATCGTTCCGGCGGTAGCCTTACTCTTCACTGGCGCCCAGAGTCTGCTCGGGCAGGCACATGGTTTGGCCCTGTCGCTGGCCTTGCTCGAAGTCGCGTTCGGCGCACTGTTGCTGCGTTCCTTGCTCCAGGTCCGCGCGGAGCTCGCCGCAGAGCTCGGCGGCGCCAACCGAATCTCGATCCTGGCTGCGGCGGTGCTCGCAGTCGCGGTCCTCGAGCGCTGGCACAGCACCGGTCACTTCGCGTGGCTTACCGCGCTCATGGCCGTCGTCACGCTGATCCTCGGGCTCGGGAGCGGCCGGCTGGCGGCAATCCGTCAACGCCGTTCGCCACGGGTCGGGCGGAGCGAGGCCGAGCCGCCCGGGGTGGCCGGCTTGACCCCGGTGCTTGGCGCCGGTACATTGCAAACCGAAGGCGAATCGAAATGAAGCGCGTCCCTCCCCGCGGGCACCCGAGCCGCGTTCTCTCAGGAATTGTCCTCTTGGTCGTGCTGCTCGGCGGCTGCGCCGGCGTGCGCCGCGTCGCGGTGCGCTCCGTGGCCAAGTCGCTCGCCACCGGCGGTTCGGTCTGGGCCTCGGACGACGACCTCGAGCTGGTCCGCGAGGCCTTGCCTACAACCCTCAAAACCGTCGAGTCGCTCCTGGCGTCCGATCCGCGCAACCCGGACCTGTTGCTCGCGGCGGCGGGCGGTTTCACGCAATACGCCTACGCCTTCCTCGAGACCGACGTGCTGCAGGCGGAGGCTCATGACCCCGCCGCCGCCGCCGCGGCGCGCGAGCGCGCTCGGCGCATGTACGTGCGGGCGCGCGACTACGCGTTGCGCGGTCTAGAGCTTGCTCATCCGGGCATCGGCGAGGCGCTGCGCAAGGATCCCATGGCTGCCGTCGCCGCCTGCACCCTCGCCGACGTGCCCCTCCTCTATTGGACGGGCGCCTCATGGGGCGCTGCGATCGCCTCCGGCAAGGACCACCCCGAGCTGCTCGCCGATCTGCCGGCCGTGCGGGCCCTGCTCGAGCGCGGTTTGGCGCTGCAGGAAGACTTCCAGGCCGGCGCGCTCCACGCCGCGTTGATCTCTCTCGACGCCCTCTCGCCGATGATGGGAGGCAATCCGGAGCGTGCCCAGCAGCACTACCAACGAGCGCTGGCGCTCAGCGGCGGGCACGATGCCTCGCTGTTCGTGACTTGGGCCGCGAGCGTCGCCGTCGCCACCCAGGATCGCGCCGGTTTCGACGCCGCGCTCGCCCGCGCGCTGGCGATCGATCCGGATGCGTTCCCGGCCAACCGGCTCGCCAACCTGGTGGCGCAGTACCGCGCCCGCCTGCTCCAGGGGCGGGCCGACGACTTGTTCCTCTGATCGATCAACCTGGAGAACGACCATGAAGCTCTCGACCTCGGCCGCGATCGCGGCCCTTTCCATACTCGCAACCAATGCCGCTCACGCAGGTCCCGCCATCCCAACAGTGATCAAGACCGCCACCGTACTGCCGGAGGGCACGGTCTGGTATCAGGCGGTGAAAGACATGGGCACGGAGTGGGGCACCGCGACCTCGAATCGCGTCACCATGCGCCTGTACGCCGGCGGCATCGCCGGCGACGATCCCGACATGCTGCGCAAGATGCGCGTCGGCCAGCTCCAAGCCGGTGTGATTTCGATGAATGGGCTGGCGGAAATCGACGAGGCGTTCAAGGTGTTCCGCTTGCCGTTGTTCTTCGCCTCCTACGAAGAAATGCGCGCCGTGCTGGCCGCGATGACTCCCGTGCTCGAGCAGCGACTCGCGGCCAAGGGCTTCGTGCTGTTGAATTGGAGTGAGGTCGGTTGGGTCTACCTGTTCAGCGCCAAGCCGGTGGCCACCGTGGCGGACTTGAAGAGCTCAAAGATGTTCTCCTTTGCCGGCGATGACCAGATGACCAGCTGGTGGAAGCAGCAAGGCTTCCAGCCGGTCGCGATCTCGACCACCGACATCCCGACGGCCCTGCAGACTGGAATGCTGCAGACGATGCCGACGACTCCACTCGCCGCGCTGACCCTGCAGTGGTACCGCCAGCTCCCCAACATGCTTGAGCTCGGCATGGGCCCACTGCTCGGCGGAACGATTCTGACCAAGAAGACCTGGGACGCAATCTCACCGGAGGATCAAAAGAAGATGCTCGAGGCCGCCGGCCACGCCGAGAAACGCCTCCAGGAGGAGGCTGGCAAGCAGGACAAGGTGGCGACCGCCGAGATGGTCAAGCGTGGACTCAAGGTGGTGTCGATCGATGCGGCGCAAGAAGGCGTCTGGCGCAAGGAGGCCGAGCAGCTCCTCACCACCATGCGCGGCGTGGTGGTGCCGGCAGACGCTTATGACACCGCGCTCAAACTGCGGGATGAATATCGAAAGTCCGGCCCCAAGCCGACGACCAAGCCCGCAGCCAAGCCGGGAGCCTCGCGCTGAACGTCTTCCTGCGGCGCTCCGAGCAGGGCCTCGCCGCCTTGGCCCTGGCGGTGATGGTGGTGCTACCGCTCGCTGAAATGGTGGCGCGAGAGATCTTCCACACCGGCATCTCGGGTTCACAGCCGATCGTTCAGAACCTGGTGCTCTGGGTGGGGTTCCTCGGCGCCGCGTTGGCGGCGCGCGAGGGCCGCTTGCTGGCGCTCGCGACCGGTGAGTTCCTTCCCCAGGGCGCCATTCGACGCTGGTCCGCGGCGGCCGCGACGGCGGTCGGCGCGGGAGTCGCCATGCTCCTCGCGCGCGCCGGGTTCGACCTGGTCAAGCTCGAGTACGAAACCGGTGAGCGGATCGCGATCGCACCGATCTGGGTCATCCAGAGCGTCCTGCCGCTCGCCTTCACCCTCATCGCCTGGCGCTTGGTGCGGCGCACCGGGCCGACCTGGCGCGAGCGCACGGTCGCCGCCGTCGGCGCGGCGGCAGGCTTGCTGCTCAGCTTCGAACCGCAATGGTTGGCCGGTCATGCGGCGTGGCCGGGACTACTCATCGTTGCGGTCGCCACACTCCTCGGCGCGCCGCTCTTCTCGGCGCTCGGCGGCGCCGCCATTCTGCTCTTCATGGCCGCGGGTGAGCCCATCGCGGCGGTGCCGATCGAAACCTACCGCCTGGCGGTGAACGCGGCGCTGCCTGCCATTCCGCTCTTCACGCTGACCGGATTCGTGCTCGCGGAAGGCAAGGCGCCGGAACGGCTCCTGCGACTCTTCCGCGGCCTCTTCGGTTGGGTTCCCGGCGGCACGGCGGTGATGTGCGTGGTGCTCTCGGCGTTCTTCACCACCTTCACCGGTGGCTCGGGCGTCACCATTCTCGCCCTCGGTCCCTTCCTCTACAAAGCACTTCGCGCGGATGGTTACGGCGAGCGCTTCTCGATCGGCCTGCTCACCGCGTCGGGTTCGCTCGGCCTGCTGTTTCCGCCGGCCCTGCCGATGATCCTCTACGGCATCGTCTCGAAGACCCCGATCTCCGATCTCTTCAAGGGTGGCCAGCTCCCGGGGCTCCTCCTGCTCACCATCGCCGCCGCGCTCGGCGTGCGCGAAGGCACGCGCGGCCAGACCGTCCGGAGAAAGTTCGATCGCGGCGAGGCGCTCCGCGCGCTGTGGGCGGCGAAGTGGGAGCTGCTCCTCCCGGTCATCGTGCTCTTCGGCATCTTCTCGGGCAAGACCACCCTCGTCGAGGCCTCGGCACTCACCGCGCTATCCGCGCTGATCATCCAGTGCGTGATCTATCGCGATATCGGATTGGGCCGCGATCTCTACCGCGTGCTCTGGCGCTCGGCCCTCCTGGTCGGCGGCGTGCTGGTCATCCTCGGCGTCGCGGTGGGCCTTACCAGCTACCTGGTCGACGCGCAGGTCCCGACCCACATGCTCGAATGGACGCGTGAGCACGTGCACTCCAAATACGTCTTCCTACTCGGGCTCAACGTGTTCCTGCTGCTGGTCGGCTGCCTGATGGACATCTTCTCGGCCATCGCCGTGGTGGTGCCGCTGATCGTGCCGCTCGGGCTCGCGTTCGGCATTCACCCCGTGCATCTGGGCGTAATCTTCATCGCCAACCTGGAGCTCGGTTATCTGATGCCGCCGGTGGGGCTCAACTTGTATCTCGCGTCGTATCGATTCGAGCGGCCGATACTCGAGGTCTATCGATCGGTCCTGCCGATGCTGCTCGTCCTCCTCGGAGGGGTGCTGCTCATCACCTATGTGCCACTCCTCACCACGGCGTTTCTTGGGGGCGAATAGCGGCCTGCGACCGCCGTTTCTGTGGTAAAAATCTCCTACCGAAACCGCAGTGCACCGAATTCATTCTTGGAGGGATTTCGATGTCTCTATGCATGGGCCGCGGCTCCAGCCGCATCTCGCTCGCCATCGCAATGCTCGTCACGTTCGCCACGTTCGGCCAGTCGACGCTGGCGTCGGCGATCGTCGCTCCGACCGACCAGTCGGGCCGGGACGGCAACATGTTGGATGCCCGCGTCAACCTCAAAGCCTCCTACGCGAGCGCCATGGCCGCTCGGCCAGCGAGCAAGGCCGCCGGAATCGCGCGCGCCAAGACCACTGCCGCGAGCGTCGTGGCAGCCATCGCGTCCCGCCAGCTCTCGATGCCAGGTCTCGACGTGCGCCTGTCGAACCTCACGGGTGCGCCGAGCACGGTGAGCAACAAACAGGGGGCACTCACCGGCCCGTCGGGCGCCGGCAGCGAACAGATCGTCCGGCAATTCCTGAGCGCCAATCGGGCGATCTACGGATTGACCTCAGGAGACCTGGCGGATCTGGTCGTCCTGGGCGACAGCTCCGGCGGCGAGAGTGGTCTTCGCATGTTGCGCCTGGAGCAGCAGATCGACGGTCGTCCAGTCTTTCAGAGCGAAACGCGGTTCATCCTCGATCGTAGCGGGAGGTTGATCCAAACTCTCGGCGACATGGTGCCGAATGCGCGGGGAACGGTCGTCTCAGCGGCGAACGAGACTCTATCGCCCGCCGACGCCGTCGTACGTTTGTTGACCGCAAGCGGCAGGAGCGCCGCCAAGGCGGACTTCACAGTGGCGTCCGAGAAGGCCGGACGGATCGAGCTCGACGAGACCGACGACTTCGTCGCCGGCACGATCACAGCCCGGCAAATGCTGTTTCCGTTGTCTCCCGGCGTCCTCGTGCCGGCCTGGTCCCTGGTGGTGTTCACCTCTGGCGATCAGGACTGGTATGCCCTCGTCGACGCGCAGACCGGCGACTTGCTGTGGCGCAAGAACATCCGCGACTACGCCTCGGCGCACGACGCGCGGTTCCGGGTCTACGTTCAGGCAGACGGCACGACCCCGGCCGACAGTCCGGCTCCCCAGTCGCCAAACACGGTAGCGGTCGGATCGGGAACCCAGTTCCCCGAAATCGCGGCGACCATCGTCAGCATGCACACCGCGTACGACGCAGCGGCCAGCCAGAATGGCTGGATCGACGACTGCCCGGGCGGCGTTTGCACGGCGAACGAAACCCAGACGCTCGGCAACAACGTTCTCGCCTGCCTCGACCGCGACGGCACGGGCAACAACGTTTGCGATACGAGCGCCGCTAGCGTGCTCGATGGAAACGGACGGCCCACGGGAAATCCCGACGCCAACGCGCGCAACCGTGATTTCCTCGGCACCGCTCCGCGCGATTTTCAGACCGGTTTCCTGCCTCCGCCACAGGGAGGCAACCCCGAAGCCGGCCAGACCTCAACGGGCAATGGCAACAACGGTACGCTGGCGATCGACCAGTACCGCCGCGGCGCTGTGACCCAACTGTTCTATGTGACGAATTGGTATCACGACAAGCTCTTCGCCCTAGGATTCGACGAGGCCTCGGCGAACTTCCAGCAGACCAATTTCAGCGGTATGGGCCTCGGCAACGATCGAGTCAATGCCGATGCCGAAGATGGCTCCGGAGTCAATAACGCAAACTTCGCCACTCCTCCGGACGGCACGTCGGGGCGCGCTCAAATGTTTCGCTTCACGGGACCGACGATCGACCGTGACGGTGACCTGGATGCCGAAATCCTGATGCACGAGCTCACCCACGGGACGAGCAATCGCTTGGTCGGAAACGCCGTGGGCCTCAACTGGGATCCCGCTCGTGGCATGGGTGAAGGTTGGAGCGACTTCGTGGCCATGTCGTTGCTCAACAACACCAACGCCGATGGTCCAAGCGGGCATTACGGCAGCGGCGCCTACGCCACCTACAAGCTGGGCGGCCTCCTCGACAACTACCTGTACGGCATCCGCCGCTTCCCGTACACCACTGACCACACCGTCAACCCGATGACCTGGGCGGACGTCGACGATGTCACCAACGACCTGTCTGGGGGCATCGCTCCGGATCCGCTGGGCTTCAACCTGAATGGCGGCGCCGAGGTTCACAACTCCGGCGAGATCTGGGCGCTGACCCTCTGGGGTGTGCGCGCTCGAGTCATCGCCGATCCCGCCGGCGCCAACGGCGACGTACCGACCGGCAACCAGACCATGCTGCAGGACGTGATTAACGGCCTCAAGATGACGCCGGTCAACCCGACGTTCACCGATGCCCGAGACGCCATCATCCAGGCCGATTGCGTCACCAACGCCTGCGCCAACGAGGCGTCGATCTGGGATGGCTTCGCCGATCGCGGCCTCGGCTACGGCGCCTCGGCTCCGTACCGTGTCAGCGGCAGATACGTCCGCAGCCACGAGGGTATCCACGAATCATTCAGTTCGCCGTTCCTGGATGTCGCGGCTCCCAGCACCGATGTCACCATCGACGACAGCGCCGCCAACAACAACGGCGCAATCGACCCCGGCGAGCCGATCCTGCTCACCGTCAAGCTGACGAACCCATGGCGCGCCGCGGGCAAGGCCGTTGCCTCCGCGACCGCGACCTTGAGCACCTCGACGCCCGGAATCTCGATCCTCGACAATGCGTCGACCTACGGCGCCATCGCGCCCCAAGGCTCGGCAACCGGCGACAGCTTCCTCTTTGCCGTCGCGCCCACAGTGCTTTGTGGTAGCGCGATCGATTTCACCTTGACGACGACTTCGAGCCTCGGAACGACCTCGACGACGTTCCGCGTGCGGATCGGCGCACCGAGCGGCACCGACCCCGCGGTCACCTACACTGGTGATCCCAATCCGGACCTGGTGGTCACCGACAACAGGCCGCGCGGCGCTCTGCATCAGATCAACGTGACGGACGATTTCCAGATCGCCGATATCGACTTCCGCGTCGACGATGTCACCGGCCCGGCCGTGGGCGACCTGAGCGCCATGCTGCACTCGCCCTCGGGCCTCGGCACCGATCTCATGAGCTTGCTCGACGGCCTGAACGATTGCGGCGGACCAGGCATCGCGAACATGGTGATCGATGACGACCTCCCAGCGGTCAGCGCCAACGACATGGTCCAGGCGACGAGCGCCGACGCCCCCTACACCCAGTCCTTCCTGCCGGTGTACAACTCTCCATGGGCAGCCCTCGTCGATCCCACTCGGCCCGCCGAGCCGATCGGCGACCTTTCGCGCTTCGACGGCAGCAGCACCAAGGGCACATGGTCGGCGCTCGTCGCCGACAATTTCTCTGCCGCGACCGGCGGCTGCCCGGCGGGCAACGCCAGCTTCAACTCCTGGTCGATCATCGTCACGCCAGTGCACTTCGTCTGCAGCGGCTTCACCTCCGCCGTCGCGGTCACGGCGACCAAGACTGTGAGCGGTACGTTCAGCGTCGGAGGCACCATCACCTACACCGTCACCCTGACCAACAACGGCACCGGCACCCAGGCCGACAACGCCGGACCTGAGTTCACCGATACCCTGCCCGCCAGCCTCACGCTGGTCTCGGCAAACGCCACCAGTGGAACCGCCGCCACCGCCGGTAACACGGCAAATTGGGACGGCGCACTCGCCCCTCTCGGCGGCAGCGTGACGATCACCATCACGGCGACCGTCAACGCGGGCGCTCAGGGCACCAACATCAGCAACCAGGGAGCCACCTCCTTCGACGCCGACGTGAGCGGCTCCAATGAGACCTCCGGCACGACGGATGATCCCGGCGTCGGCGGCGCTTCGGACCCGACCGTCTTCGGCGTCGCGAGCGCGGCGTTGACGGCCACCAAGACGGTGAGCGGCACCTTCAGCGTCGGCGGCACCGTAACCTACACCGTCGTGCTCTCGAACAGCGGCGGCTCCGCGACGCTCGACAACCCCGGCAACGAGTTCACCGACACCCTGCCAGCGAGCCTCACGCTGGTGAGCGCAAGCGCCACCAGCGGCACCGCGGCGACTGCGGCCAACACGGCGACTTGGAATGGCAGCGTGCCGGCCAGCGGTAGCGTCACCATCACCATCACGGCCACCATCAACTCCGGAACCGAGGGCACCACGATCAGCAACCAGGGAACGATCTCGTTCGACGCCGATCTGAATGGCACCAATGAGTCGTCGGGCACGACCGACGATCCGAGCGTCGGCGGCGCCAACGACCCGACCTCGTTCGACGTGCCCGGCCTCGCCGTCGCGGCGGTGCCCACCCTCTCGCCGACTGGATTCATGATCCTCATCCTCGGTCTCCTGCTGGTGGCGGTCACGCGTCTGCGCCGCGAGCAGCGTCAGTAGAGACCCGCCAGTAGTCGTCAACTCGGCTCTGCCTCGAAGCATTCTCGAGGCAGGGCCTTTTTCTCGATGCGGTCATTTCACTAGGGAACCTCAAGCATGAAGAAGGTTCTGAAGGTCCTCGGCTACGCCTTGCTCCTCGTGCTGGTCGCGGCGGGCGCGTTCGCTTCGTACGTCGCTGCCACCGGCATCCCGCGCTACCCCACCGGCAACGTCCAGATCAAGGTCGAGCCGACACCGGAGCGTGTCGCGCGCGGCAGGAAGTTCGCCAAGATGCTCTGCGCCGACTGCCACATGAACCCGACCACCCGGCAGCTCACCGGCAAGCAGCTCGGTGATCTTCCGGCCCAGTTCGGTGTCGCGTTTTCCAAGAACATCACGCAGGACGCGCAGAAGGGCCTCGGCACCTGGACGGACGGCGAGCTGATCTATCTGTTGCGCACCGGCATCGATCGCAAGGGCCAGTACCTGCCGCCTTGGATGGTGAAGCTGCCCCTGATGTCGGACGAAGACTTGCAGTCGATCGTCGCGTTTCTGCGCTCCGACGATCCGATGGTCGCGGCGGTCCCCAGCGATCCGGCAGGCACGACGCAGCCCTCATTCCTGACCAAGCTGCTCACCCACACGGCCTTCAAGCCCCTGCCCTACCCTCAGAAGGTCATCGCGACGCCGCCGGTCGAGGACAAGGTCGCGTACGGTCGCTATCTCACTTCGAACCTCGGTTGCTATTCCTGCCACTCGGCGGACTTCAAGACCCTCGATGACCTCGAGCCCGAGAAGTCAGCCGGTTACTTCGGCGGCGGGAATCCGCTCGAGGACATGAACGGCGAGGTGGTGCGGTCGGCGAACATCACGCCGGACGACGAGACTGGCATCGGCAAATGGTCGGAGGAGGATTTGACGCGTGCCCTGCGCACGGGCATACGGCCAGACAAGACGGTGCTGCGCTATCCCATGGGGCTCCGGCCGGAGCTCACCGCTGAAGACTCCTCAGCGATTTACGCCTTCCTCCGCACCGTGCCGAAGATCCAGAACCGGATTCCTGCGCCGGTCAGGCCGGTGGTCGCGGACGCCAACGAAGGCAAGCAGATCTACCTCACGTATGGGTGCGTCGGCTGCCACGGCAAGAACGGCGTCGGCGTGGCCGACCTTCGCCAGGCGGTGGCGCACTACCCGACCGATTCGCAGCTCATCGCGTGGATCAAGAACCCGCAGGCGATCAAGCCGGACACCAAGATGCCCGCCTGGGAAGGGGTCATCCCGGAGGACAAATTTCCAGCGTTGATCGCCTACGTCAAGGAATTGGGAGCGCAGTGACCTGGGACTTGGCGGCTCGCAGGCCGTCCAAGCTGGCGATGCCCGCACCCCTCGCCGCGACATAGAGGAAGAGGAAGGAATAGAGCACCGGGAGTTCCCCGTGGTTCTGAATCGGCCAGAACCCGCCCGGGAAGTGCGCCATGAAATACGCGGTCGCCATCTGCCCGCTGGCGATGAAGCTCGCAATCCCGACGAACAATCCGAGCGCGATCAACAAGCCGCCGCCGAACTCGATCACGCCGGCGACCATCATCAAGGGCTGCGTCACCTGGGTCCCGCCGAGAACTCCGAACAGCTTCTGGGCGCCATGGCAGGCGTACAGAAAACCCGCGACGATGCGGAGCGCCGCGTAGATCGGTCCTTGGTACTTGCGAAGAACATCCATGAAAAGGCCTCCTTTCGGTGGTGGAACACCCGCGGGACGGAGGCTAGCACCGCACGACAACTCCGCCCGCCGGTCCGTCCGTAGGGAACCTGTCCCCGCAGGCTCCGGGCGTGGACTGCGAAAAGGGGACAGGTACTTTGCGTCACGCAGAGGGCGTCGATGCGGCCACGGAACCTGTCCCCGGTGAGACCGCCGGTCAGACCGACGAAGTGCCCGGCAATCGAAACGCTCGCAGGCCAGCAGGGACAGGTTCCGTGGCAGCTTCGATGCCGGCGCCGTTTCGTAGAGAACCTGTCCCCGCAGGCTCCGGGCGTGGACTGCGAAGAGGGGACAGGTACTTTGCGTGACGCAGAGGGCGTCGATACGCCCACGGAACCTGTCCCCAGTGAGGCCGCCGGTCAGACCGACGAAGTGCCCGGCAATCGAAACGCTCGCAGGCCAGCAGG
>JBDTNL010000013.1:0-68664 GCA_039933785.1 Acidobacteriota bacterium | reverse complement strand
TAGCCGATCACCCAGCCCTTGGACTCGTCGAGCACCACGCCCCAATCGTTGTGGAGTGAAACGAACAGGTGGGGCATGAGGGTTGCTTCGGGCTCGGACGTTCTGGTCATGCGAATCATCGAAGGATCTCCAGTAGAAGGCCGACCTGCACGGTCAGCCCCGGATCGCCAAGCGTTGGGGATGCATCGACTCGTCGATCACCGGCGAGGCCCGCACTACGTAGCGCAGGTTGCCGCCCGGCACGAGGGCGCCGAAGGGCCAGCAGGTCACCAGGGTGAGGCCGTCCTCGCCGCGAGCGGTCACTCGCGCCAGCTCGCGTTGGTCGATGATCTCGAGATCGCTCACCTGGAAGCGGGCAATCTTCCGCGCCGGCGTCTCGACCAACAGCTCGTCGCCCAGCTGAAGCGCTTCGAGGGTCGCGAACTGCGTGTCGCGGTGGCCGGCCAGCACCACGTTGCCGCGCTCACCCGGCAGAGGGGTCCCGTCCAGGTGTCCCGGTCCGAAAGCTAGGGTGCGACCGCTGGCGCCGGCGAGCACGATCCAGCGCTCGCCGAGTCGGGGAACCGACAACCGCGCCACCGGCCAGGTGTCGGCCCACGGCCAGGGTTTGATGCGATCGCGGGCGCCCGCCGTGTTCGACCAGGCCCGTTCGAGCAACACCTGAGCGAGCACCGCCTTGGCTTCGATCCAGAGCGAACCCGCCCCACAGCCCAGCGCGAGCGCAGCGCAGAGCGCCATGGCGATCACCCGGCCGCGACTCTTCACGACCGTGCTCCCCGCCGCAGCACCACGGCGATCGCGGCCAGCACCATCGATACGAGGGCCAACAGATCGCGGGGGGTGGCGGTCTGCGGAACCTCGCCCCAGACCGCCTCGTTCACCCAGCCCGCGGGCAGGTTCACCGGCAGCGCCACGGTCCTGGGGGACTGCCCGGTCGGTGCGGTGGGCGTCACGTCCACGGCGACCAGGCTGGTGAACGGGGACACTAGATGATGCTCGAGCGCCACGGCGGTGACCTCCGATTTCACCGCGCTCGGATCTTGGCCCTCGATTTCGCCGTCGAGCAGGGCGCCGATCTTGCGCCGAGCCCAGAGCTTCTCGATCCCGGCCGCCTCTGCCGTTGGAGCGCCGCCGGAGAGCGCCAGCAGGTGCTCCCATGGCTCGCTCGCCCGCACGCCACGCAAGCGCATCTCGAAGGCCGGCTTGGACAGTCTCACCGCGATCGTGACCGGCTCGCCAAGGTAAACGTCCGGAACACGAGACGGCCACGTCTCCGCGGTGACGACGCCCTGGCCGTCGAACGACGCCTCGAGATCGGTGAGCGCGGGGCTGCCGAGCTTGCGAAACAGCGCCCCCATGCGCGCGGCGACTTCCTGAGGTGACCCGACATAGGTGAACGTGCCACGACCGAACTCGGCGGCGCGGCGTAGAAAATGCGAATTGGGCGCCGAACCGATCCCGACCGTGAACAAGCGCGATTCCCCGAGATGGTTGTGGATATACGTGAACAGCTCGTCTTCGTTGCCGACACTGCCGTCGGTCATGAAGACCACCTGGCGAAGACGGCCAACTGGCGACTCGGGCGACTCTTGATCCCCGAGCGCCAGCTGCAGCGCCGGGGCCATTTCGGTGCCGCCCGTCGCCTGCAACTGATCGACATAGGCCAGAGCCTTCGCCATCGCATCCGGGAACGCCATCTCGGCAACGTCGAACAGACGCCAGGCTCCGGAGTTGAACTGGATGATGTTGAAGCGATCGTCGGGCTTAAGGGTCGAGAGCGCGAAACGCAGCGCGTCTTTCGCCTGTCGGATCGACGCACCGGCCATCGACCCCGAGGTGTCGACCACGAAGATCTCCTCGCGGCCGAGGCGCGCGGTCGTTGCCAGCTCCGATCCGGCACTCCCGAGCGGGGGGACGATCATGAGTAGCGCGTAGCGGCCTTCAGGACGATCCTCGGTGAACACCGCGGCCCGTGGCTCGGTCGCCGGCGCCAGCTGCCAATCGAGCACGAAGTCGCGGTCGGCAGGCACCGTCGTGTCCGCCAGAGTCACCCTCAGCGCGGTTCCCGATCCCGGCTCCACAGTCACCCGGTGCGAAGGGCTCGTCACGCTCTCGAGAGTAAAACCCGGATCGAGATCGACGCGCAGCTTCACCGGATTGAGACCCGCGTTGTCCGCCACTGGCGGCGTGATGCGCGACGCGTGGGCCACCGCCGTCGTGTTGGGTGACCACCCCAACGCCGTCACCGGCCCCACCGCTCGCCCGGGCACGTACCTCGGCGCGACCACCAGGGGGAAGCGCAGCTCGAAGCGCCCGGCGTCGTAGCGCAACTCTTCCTGGTACTCGATCTCGACGTCGAGGTCCTCGCCCGGACCAAGGTTCGCCACTGAAGTCGTAAATATGTTGAGGCGCTCCTGCTCGACCAGCGAGGCTTTTCGCCCCTCGCGCTTGGCGGCCTCGTAGGTCTGCTTCGCTTCCTGGCGCTCCTGGACGACGCCTTCGATGACGCGCTCGCCGACGGTCATGCGCAGGGTATCGACCGCCGCGCCTTCGGGCAGCGGGAACACGTACACACCCTCGACCCAGACACTGGTCGGATTGTGAAAGCGCTGGCGCACCCGGGCGCAATCGATGAATCCCGTGACCCGCAGCTCGACCTCGGTCTCGAGGACCGGCGCCGGCAAATACACCCGAGCCGACGAAGTCCGGAGCAGCAAGGAACCCGCCCGGGCGTGATCGAGGTCGATCGGCGCGCCGAGCGCTTCGAGACCCCGGACAACGGACTGCGGGGCCGACCCCCCGGCGCTCTGATCGGTCGCCAGGGCGAGGGTTCGGCCCTCGGAGCGCGCGGCCGATAGCAGCAGCGCCAGGAGGGTGAACAGCACGAGCAGCAGTGATTCGAGCCAACCGGGACTGGATGAGGTGTCGCGCGCCTTGTTGTCCATGGCGCAACTTCATCAACGCCAGCCGACCCCTCTGCGACCCCGGGAAGGAAAGGCCGCGGCGCATTGTGGCGAAATCATGGCGAGGCCGGCCCCGGCTCGCTGCAGCCACTCCGCTAAGATTCGCGCGTGCCCAACCCCGAAACGCCCGCCAGGGCCTCGAACCGGCTCGTTGCGGTGGTCGACGACGAGGCGGCGCTAGTCGAGACCGTGACCTTTGCCCTGCGCCGCGAGGGCTTCCGCACCGAGAGCCACCCCGACGGCCAGGCCGCGTGGGAGATGTTCTCGCAGGCCCTGCCCGACCTCGTGGTGCTCGATATCCTGATGCCACGGATGGACGGTCTCGAGCTCTGCCGACGGTTGCGGACGCGGTCGCAAACGCTGCCCATCCTCTTCCTGACCTCGAAGGACGAAGAGTTCGATCGCGTGCTCGGTCTCGAGCTCGGCGCCGACGACTATTTGTGCAAGCCGTTCTCGGTGCGCGAGCTGGTGGCGCGGGTGAAGGTGCTGCTGCGTCGCGCCGCGTTGCCGCCAACCGCCGGCACCGGCGAAGAGGAGGCGCTGCTCTCGATCGGGCCCTTGTGTCTCGACCTACGCCGCTATCAGGCGCGCTGGCGGGAGCAGGAGCTTCGCCTCACGGTGACCGAGTTCCGCATGCTGCACGCGTTGGTGCGGCACCCGGGGCACGTGAAGACTCGCGACCAGCTTCTCCACGAAGCCTATCCGCACGACACCTACCTCGCCGATCGCACCATCGACAGTCACGTGAAGCGCCTGCGCCGCAAGTTCGAGGACGCCGACTCGGCCTTCGACGGCATCGACACCGCGTACGGCCTGGGCTATCGCTGGCGCGACGGCTGAGTCGCGCGCTGCCATGACCCCACCGCCGCTGTCGCGCCTCGGCCTGCGCCTGCTGGCCTTCAACCTGCTGCTGGTCTTTTTGCCGGTCGCCGCGCTGCTCGTCCTCGGCGTGTTCGAGCGCCAGATCCTGGCCTCCGAGCAGCGCGCCCTGGCGCAGCAGGGTCGCATCCTCGGCGCGGCGCTCTCGGAGTCGGGGCCGCTGGTGCCGGAGAGCGCGCGGCTGATCTTGAAACAGCTCGGCGAGGGCTCGACTTCCCGCCTGCAGGTGCTCGATGCGAGCGGCGCGCTACTCGCCGATTCACGATTTAGCGGCCCGGCCGAGCCGCTCGCTCCAGGATCCGGCTCTGGCCTCGGCAGTGTGCTGGCGGGTGATGAGGAGTCTTGGACGCGATCCGACACCGCGGAGACCTCGACGCTCGTTGCGGGAGTGCCCGTGCGCAGCGCGGGACGAGTCGTGGGCGCCGTCCTCGCGTCGGAGACCACCGCCGGCCTGCAGCGGGAGCTGCGCAAGGTCCGCGGCGGAATTCTCCTCGCCTGCCTCGCCTCCCTCCTAGTCGCTGCCGCGCTCAGCCTTTGGTACGCCGCGACGCTGGTGCGTCCGCTACGGCGCTTGCGGCGCGAAGCCGCGGCGTTGCTCGAGCGACGGACTCGTCAGCCGCTCGCCGAAGCGACGCGCGGCGACGAGATCGGCGACCTGGCACGCACGCTCACCGAACTCTCCGAACGGCTCGATCAGCAACTCCAGTTCGCCAGCACCGTGGTGGCCGACGTCTCGCACGAGTTCAAGAATCCGCTGGCCGCGATTCGCGGCGCGGCGGAAATGCTCGCCGAGGTGGAGGAACCCGCCGAGCGCCGGCGCTTCGCCGCGCTCCTCCAAGGCGAGATCGTCCGCCTCGAGAAGCTGCTCGGCGACGTGCGCGACGTGGCGCGCATCGATCAACGGATCGCCGACGAGGCCCGCGCGCCGCTCGACTTCGCGGCTCTCCTCGCGGCGCTCGTCGAGGACTACGCCCGCCGCGCCCCGGGCAGGGTCGAGCTCAACGCGCCGGCGGCCGCGGCCTCCATGTCGATGCTCGCTTCGCCCGACCGCCTGGTGCAGGTTACCGAGAACCTGATCGACAATGCCATCAGCCTCTCTCCGGCCGGATCCCTGGTGACGCTCGAGCTCAACCGTCAGGACGACACCGCGGTGCTCACCGTGCGCGATCGCGGCCCGGGGATTCCCGAGCAGCACCTCGACCGCATCTTCGACCGCTTCTTCAGCTATCGTCCGCCGATCCCGGCGGCGGTCGCGACGCAGCATTCCGGCCTGGGGCTCGCCATCGTCCGCGGCATCGTGCGGGCCTACGGCGGTTCGGTGGCGGCGCGCAACGCGCCGGACGGCGGTGCGATCTTCGAGATTCGCCTGCCGTTGGCGGACTTGTCCGGTCTGGCACTGGCCAAGACCTAGGTTCTGCCACAATTACCCGAATGCCCTCCGATCTCGAGCTCATCGGCACCTGCGCGCTGTTTCGCGGTCTGCCGCCCGCGGCCATCGCCGAGCTCGGCGCGGCCGCCGCCGTCGAGCGTTTCGAGAAGAAGGTCCTGCTGTTCCACGAAGGCGAGCCGGCGCGGGCGCTGTGGATGTTGCGCGCCGGCCGGTTGAAGCTCACCAAGCTGGGGGGCAACGGACAGGAGATCGTGGTGCGCTTTCTCATTCCCGGCGACCCGTTCGGAGCGATCGCAATCCTGGCCGGCGCGCGCTACCCGGTCTCCGCCGAGGCGGTCGAAGCGTGCGAGGCGTTTTCCTGGACTCCGGCAGACGTGGCCGCTCTGGTCGAACGCTACCCCGCGATCGGCATGAATTCGGCGCGAGTGATGTCGGAACGCATGCAGGAGCTTCAGGAGCGCTACCGCGAGCTCGCCACCGAGCGCGTCGCGCAGCGGGTCGCCCGCGCCATTCTGCGCCTGGCCCGCCAGACGGGTCGCCGGGTCGAGGGTGGCGTTCTGCTCGACCTGCCGCTCAGCCGCCAGGATCTCGCCGAGCTCACCGGCACCACGTTGTTCACCATCAGCCGCACGCTCTCGGAATGGGAGCAGCAGGGCCTGGTCGAGCTCGGCCGCGAGCGCGTGCTCATCAAGTCGCCGCACGGACTGGTGACCATCGCCGAGGATTTGCCCAGCTAGTCGCACACCGCTACGCGTGGTCCTTGCGCTGGCGCAAAGACAGTCCGGCGCACCGCCTCTAGATTGGGCTTGCCATGGAAGCGCGCTGGTCCACACCCATCGATGCCGGGATGACCGTCGAAGACACGCTGTTGCATGTTCCGCAGGCGGCGGAGATCTTCCTCGAGCACCACATGGCCTGTGTGGGCTGCGTCATGTCCTGCTTCGACACCCTCGCCGATGCCGCGCTCATCTATGGCATCCCCATCGAAACGCTGCTCGCCGAGATAGCGGCTCTGCACGAGTCCGAGCAAGGCCTGGAGACCCCGTCATGAAACTCACCGATGCGCTCACTGCCGAACACGCCGTGCTCCGCCGCCTGCTGGACTACGCCGACCACCGGGTGGAGCACTGGACCCTGGCTGAATTGCGCGCCGCCGGCGCCACCATCGCCGGAGCGCTGCTCTCGCACGCGGCCGTCGAGGATGACCTGCTCTTCTCCGCTCTGGCGCCGCAGTTCGGCGAGCAAGGCCCGGTGGCCGTGATGCGCGAGGAACACGAGCAGATCGACCAAGCCTTTGCCAGCCTCGAACAAGCGCCCGACGCCGAACAAGGCCGTCGCGCGCTTCGCCGGGTGACTCAACTCTCCCGCGTCCACTTCGCCAAGGAAGAGGCTGTGCTCTTCCATCTCGCCGAACACTTGCTGCCGGTGGCCGATCTCGAACGCCTGGGCAAGGCGTGGGCGTTGCGTTGCAACACGGCCGCGATTCCGCACTACCTCAAGGAGGCTTCATGAACATCACGCCCACCACCGGCGTCGGCGAGCTCGCCGCCGCCGCTCCGGCCGCCATTCGTGTCTTTCAGCGCCATGGAATCGATTTCTGCTGCGGCGGGAAGCTGCCACTGCAGGAAGCCTGCGACCGCCACCAGGTACCCTTCTCGGCCCTCAAGGGCGAGCTCGAAGCCGCCCTGGCGCCGTCGCCGGAGGGTACCGACTGGAACCATGAGCCGCTAGGCACGCTGATCGAGCACATCGTCAGCCGCTATCACGACGACTTGCGCCACGAGCTGCCGCGCCTGGAGGCCATGGCGGCAAAGGTGAACGAACGCCACGGTCCCCGTCATCCCGAGCTCTTTCCCGATCTGCTACTGACCGTACAGGGCATGCGCACCGAACTCGAGCAGCACATCGCCGAGGAAGAGCGCAGCATCTTCCCGCGCCTCGCCCGGCTCGGAACGGAGCTCGCCGAGGAGCCCGCGGCGCTGCAAACGATCCAGGGCGAGCTCGCGCACCTCCGTGAGGACCACCAGGAGGCGGGCGATGCCCTCGCCCATTTGCGCGAGCTCACCGGCGGATTCAATCTGCCGCCGGACGCGTGCATGACCTTCCGCGGGCTCTACGTCGGGCTGGCGGATCTCGAACGCGACCTGCAGATGCACGTGCATCTGGAGAACAACATCCTCTTTCCGCGCGCCGCCGCGCTCCTGGGCTGAGAACGACCGTGCTCGACGACCTCCGCACCAACCCCGCCCTACTGAAGCTCGACCTCTACTGCAACGGCGCCCAGCTCGATGACTCCTGTTTCATCGAGGAGGACGGCGGGCGCAAGATCCTGCGCACCCGCGCCGGGCTCGGCAGCGGGTTGGAGGTCGTCCTGCCCGGCGGCTTGTGGACCAACATCCCCGTAAGCGAGGCGTTCACCAAACGTTCGCCGTACACGGTCCACCGCGAGCGCGGCCAATACTGGCTGCGCCGCAATGGCGACGACGTGGTGCCGATCGACCTCTCGCCACGGCCGGAGTGGTACGACAGCTCGACCGCGACCGGCAAGCCGATGACCCGCATCGGCACGCTGCAAGGCACGTATCTCGGGATCTACCAGGCCAAGGTCTGTGAGTACTGGACCGAGAAGCCAACCAAGTTGAACTGCAAGTTCTGTTCGGTGGGTCTCAACCTCGGCATCGACGACGCCGACGAGAAGTCGGTGGACGAGGTACTGGAGGTGGTGCGCGCGGCGCGCGATCAGTCGGGCATCACGTACGTCGACTTCAACACCGGCCACTACGACGGCGACACCTATCTCGACATCCTCGAACCCTACATCGTGCGTATCAAGCGCGAGCTCGGGCTGCTGGTTGGCGTGCAGACGCCGCCGCATCGCGACTTGCGCCGCTACGACGGGTTGCGCGAGCTCGGGGTCAACCGGGTCTCCTTCTGCTTCGAGATCTACGATCGCAAGCTGTTCGCCGAGATTTGCCCGGGCAAGGACGCCGAGTACGGGCTCGATTTCTACCTGGAGGCGATTCGCTACTGCGCGGCGCTCGGCAAGCAGGGTCCACGCCACGAGCCTTGGGTCACCAACGGCGAGATCATCGCCGGGCTCGAACCCGCGGAGTCGTCGATTCGTGCCATCGATTGGATCACCTCGGTGGGCGCCATTCCCACGGTATGCGTGTTTCGGCCGCTCACCGGGACCGATCTCGAAGACTCCGAACCGCCGCGCACCGAGGATCTCGTGCCGGTCTTTCGCCGTCTGTACGAAGCCTGCATGGAGCGTGGCCTGCCGATCGGCTGCGCCCCCAATGTGCACGTCAGCCTGGTCATGCTGCCCGAGGAGTGCCGCGGCCTGAGCTCGCGCCGTTTCCCCTGGCAAACGCTGAAGCTACGGGCGATGGCATCCGTGTTCCGGCGAGGCTTTGAACGGCGGCTCGGCCAGCTCGCGGACTCCAGGAACTGAGGTTGGGGCTGCCTGGGGATGGCGTGCCGGTCTCCTTGAGGCCGGCCGCGAGCGACCCGGAACGCCCTCGCTTTCTCCCTTTTCTGTACTTCGGCCTGGCGCACTTCTGCCTAGGCGTCGCCTGCGCGGCGATCGCCGCCTCACCGCGGAGTTTCCTCGGCCCCTGGTATGAGGGGCGAACCCTGGCGGTCGTGCATCTGGTGACGCTCGGTTGGATCACCGGCTCGATCCTCGGCGCCCTGTACGCCATCGCGCCGACGACATTGCGCATCGCCATGCCGGTGCGGCGCGCCGACCGCATCGCCGCGATCGCCTACTCGATCGGCGTCACCGGCATGGCGGGGCACTTCTGGATCGGCGAGGCCTGGGGCCTCGCGGGATCTGCGTTGCTCACCGCGACGGCGCTCGGCTGGGTGGGATGGAAACTCTGGCGCCGCCTGCCCGCTTCGCCGCTGTCCCCAGACACCCTGCTCCCGATCCGACTGGCGCTACTCAATCTGGCGCTCACCGCGCTGGTCGGCGTCACCCTGGCGATGAACAGGCTGGTGCACTTTCTTCCCGGCTCGGTCCTCTCGAACGTCGCTGCGCACGCCCATCTCGCGGCACTCGGCTGGATGGCGATGCTGCTCCTCGGATTCGGCCAGCGGCTCATCCCGATGCTGCTGCCGGCCGCGATGCCGGGGGCGCGCACCATCGTCAGCGCCGCCGTGGTTCTTCAGCTGGGAGTGCTCGGCCTGGCGCTCGCGCTCCCGTTCTCGACTCCGGGGGCACGCACCGCGAGCGCTATCGCCGCCGCGCTCGCGGGCGGGGCCCTGGTGTTCCTAGGCGCCGGCGTGCTGATGCTGCGGCTGCGCCACGCGAAGCCGCGACCGGCGGCCTTGCCGCGCGCCGATTGGGGTCTGCGTCACCTCGGCGCCGCGCTCGGTTGGCTCGCCCTGACGATCGGGCTGGGCCTCTATCTCGCATGGAGCACGCCGGGTGACGATCGCCTGCGCCTGGTGCCGGCATACGCCACGCTTGGGTTGCTGGGTTTCTTCGGCCAGATGATCGTCGGCGTCGCGACCCGCATGCTGCCGGTCTTCACCTGGCTCTCCGCGTTCGGTGGGACACTCTGGCCGTCACCGCCACCGCCTCCCCACTTGCTGGCGCGGGCCGTGCTCCAGCCCTGGTGCTGGCTCTTCTGGTTCTGCGGTGTCGCGGCTCTGGCGGGGGGCTTTCTGACTGCGGATCCGACCTGGCTGCGGGTCGGCGCTTCGAGCCTGGGGATCGCCACCCTGCTGAACGCCGGGTCGCTCGCGCGGTTGATCGAACCGCTGCGAGCGACCGCGAAGTACGCGCGCTGAGTCCTACTTGACGATGAGATAGCCCTTCATGCCTCCCGCGTAGTGGCCGGGGAAGGTACAAAGATAGGGGTACTTGCCGGGCTTCGCCGGCGCCACGAAGCTCACGTAAACCGTTTCGCCGCCGGCCGCGAAGTTCGAGCTCGCCAGCACCTTGGACTTTTGCGCCGGCGCGATGTACTCGAGCTCCGGCATCGTCGAACCGGCGTTGAGAAAGGCCTTCACGTCGGTGCCGAGGTCGAGCAACACGAAGTTGTGTGCCATGGCCATCTTGGGCATCGCGCCCTGGGCGGTCAAGGCGACGCGCAGCTTCTCGCCTGGCGTCGCGGAGATCTCCGTGACGTCCCACTGGAGAGTCTCCTGGGCCGTGATCTTGATCAACCGCGACGGCGGATCGGCGAGGGTGGGGACGGGCGCCGCCACGGTCATCACGATCAACGCCGCCGTGACGAGCAGGGCGAAAGACTTGACTGACTTGGCAAACATTCGATTGATCTCCTGAGTAGATTTCATGGTTGCAGTCTAGTGCGCCATCGGAGCCACGGGAGTGGTGATCTCGCCCTTCCGGTTGCGCACGCTGAGATGACCAAGCGCTCCCTTGCTGGCGTCGGCAAATTCGTGGTCGACGATCGGATAGTCGCCCTCCTCGGACGCGATGAACTCCACCACCGCACCGTTGCTCGCGCCGAGCAGCACGGTCTGCATGCCGCGCATCTCGTTGTGTGGATTGCCCTCGTACCACACGCGGTCCATGATGGCGCCGATCACGTGGTTGCTGGCGGTATCGTTCGGCCCGACGTTGTGGAGGTATAGGCGGACACGTTCGCCAGCGTTGGCGATCAGCGGGTGCTTGGTGAGCTCCAGGGTGTGGCCATTGAAAGTGACCTGCGTCGGTTGCTTGGCGAGCGCCGCTGGCATGTCGAACTCATACAGATCACCCTCGTCGGCCTTCTTGAGGTAGAACTCCGATTGCACGATGACGTATTCGCGGGCTACCTCCTTGTCCGTTGGATAGCCCTCGCGCGGCGACACCACCACGACACCGTACTGTCCCATGGCAATATGCTGGAGCACCGGCGGCGCGCCGCAGTGATAGATGTAGACCCCGGGATAGTTGGCTACCCACTGAAAGCGAATGCTCTTCCCCGGCGGGACCATGCGCCACTTGTCGGACGGCGCTACCGTGGCGGCGTGAAAGTCGATGGAGTGCTGCATTCCCATGGGCGAAGGCGTCGCCTTCTGATAGTCGTTCGCGGCGAGCTGTTGCAGGAACGGCGAGGCATCGGCCGCCGGTGCAGTGACCTGCACGGAGTCGGCGGAGCGATTTTTCATGGTGAAGAACACGCGGTCGCCTTCCCGCACGTGGAGCACCGGACCCGGCACGCTGCCGCCGAAGGTCCAGGCCGCGTAACGCACGCCGGGCGCAACTTCGATCTCCTCCGCCACGATGTCGACCCGGATGTGATGATCGTGATTGCCTGCGGCGAGCGGTGCCAGAAACGGCAAATGGGTGAGCTCGGCGCCGACCACGGGCGGCCCTTGGTAGTCCTCGGTAAAGATCTCCGCCGCCGGCATGCCGAAGACCTGGTCTCCGACCTTGTACTCCTGCGCGGTGGCGTTCGAGCCCGCCGCGAGCAGCGCCACGAGCGCGGCCAGGGGACCGATAGGAATGAGTGTGGATGACTTCATGCGGGTTCCCTCCCAGAAGGTCAGCGGCCGCGGTGGCCGGCGACGCTTGAAGGCTATGCAGGCTGCACAACCCCAACAACGCGCGACGGGGTAGTACCGGACACCACCCCAACCGCCGGGCCCGATAGAATCCCCGCATGAGCTCGACGGGAAACACCACCTTTCGCCTGTCCAAGGCCGCCAAGGCCGGCGGCTGCGCCGCCAAGATCGGCCTCGCGGACCTGCGTGCGCTCGTTCAACCCCTGATCGGCATGGGCCTCGAACCGCGGCACGGCGGCAGCGTGCTGGTCGGCGCCGAGACCGGAGACGACGCCGGGGTCTATCTGATCGACGGCCTGGCGCTCATCGCCACCGCGGATTTCATTCCTCCGCTCTGCGACGATCCGCGCCGGTTTGGACGCATCGCGGCAGCCAATGCATTGTCGGACGTCTGGGCGATGGGCGGTGAACCGCTGTTCGCGCTCAACCTTTGCTGCTTCCCGACCGGCGATGTACCCGAGGAGGTGCTCTCGGGAATCTTGACCGGCGGCGCGGAGGCGCTGCGCGAGGCGGGCGCCGTGCTCCTCGGCGGGCACTCGATTCGCGATCCCGAGCTCAAGTTCGGCATGGCGGTCATCGGTCGCGGCAACGTGGACACGCTGTTCACCAACGCCGGAGCGCTTCCCGGCGAGCGCCTGATCCTCACCAAGCCTCTGGGCTCAGGGGTGCTCGTCAACGCCTTCAAGTTTGACAAGATCGATGCCGAGGGCCTGGAGCCGGCGCTCCGCGAGATGGAGCGCTTAAATGGTCCAGCCTCGCGCCTGGCGCTCACTCACGGGGTGCGCGCGGCGACCGACATCACCGGTTTCGGTCTCGTCGGTCACGCCATGAATATCGCGCGCAACTCGAATCTACGCCTGCGCATCGCGTTCGATGCGCTGCCGGTGCATCCCGGGTTTGGCGTACTGGTCGCGCAGGGCGTCACCACCGGCTGCACGCGCGGCAATCGCAGCAGCATCGAGACCTGGTTGCGCATGCCCTCCTCGATGTCGACCGTCGACGCCGAGCTGCTGTTCGATCCACAGACTTCGGGCGGCCTGTTGTTCTCGGTCCCCGCGGCGCGTGGAGTCGATCTGCTCGCTGCCTTGCGGGCGAGTGGACATCTCGCGGCCGAGATCGGTGAAACGCTAACTGGAGAAGCTTCCGTGGAGATTGTTTGATGCGGGTGTACGCGTTCGAGGGAATTCACTACAGCGGCACGCCCGACGAAGCCGGCGCGCTCGTGGCGCCACCGTACGATCAGATCAATGACGCGCTGCGCGACCGCTTGCACGCTGCGGCGCCGCATCAATTCGCCCATCTCATCAAGCCCGTGACCGGTGAGCCCGGCGAAGCGACGACTCCGTATGTGAAGGCCGCGCGCCTGCACCAGGCGTGGCTCGGCGATGGCACGCTGGTGGTCGATTCCGCTCCCGCGCTCTACCCCTACGAGATCGTGCTCGCGGGCGGCGGAGTGCGGCTGGGGCTCACCGCCCTGGTGGGCTTCGAGAATCCGAAAAGCGGCATCATCCGCGCGCACGAGCAGACACTGGAGAAGCCGCTCGCCGATCGCCTCGAGTTGCTGCGTGAGACCAAGGTCGATTTCGAGCCCGTGCTCTTGCTCCCCGACGACGGCGGGCGGCTGGACGCCATGCTGGCCGAGGACATCCAGGGCAAGACGCCACTCGCCGATCATCTCGACGCCGACGGGCACCATCACCGGATCTTCCGCGTGGACGACGCCGCGCGTATCGGTGAATACAAGACGCTGCTGGCCGACCTGCCGGCCGCGATCGCCGACGGACACCATCGCTACAAGACCGGCGCACTGTACGCGAGCGAGACCAAGGCCAAGGCTGGCACCGCCGCGGCGGCGAAGCTCGCGGTCATCACCAGCCTGTCGGCGCCGAGCCTCGCCATCGAGCCCATCCATCGCGCGCTCGCCGATCCGCACGAGAAGTACGACTTGAAGCGTCTGCACTCGACCTTGCGCAGCCGCCGGACCTCCTCCGCCAAGGACGGCGCCGCGCTCGCCGCCGAAGTCGCGGCCGCGGAGCAACCGGCGCTCGGAGTCTGGATGCGCGGCGGCGCAGGCCCCGAGATTTGGCAGCTCGATGCCGCTTCGGCACCGAAGAGCCGTACCGAAAGCGCGGCGCATCTCACCGTGGTCCTGCTCGCCGAGGCTCTCCTCCCCGGCCTCGAGCTCGAACCGTCCGCGAGCCTCGACGGCACGGTGATCTATCGTTCCGATCCGACAGAGCTCCACCGCATGGTGACGAGCGGCGAGGTGCGGATCGCCTTCTTCATCCCGCCGATGACACCAGCGGAGTTCAGCGCCGCGATCGCCAACGGCGATCTGCTGCCGCCGAAATCCACCCGTTTCCTGCCCAAGGTGTTCTCGGGCTTGGTGTGGGCGGCGCACTCGAGCCGTCTGGCCTGAGGCTCTATCTCGAACCATCGACTCCAAGGAGACTGACGATGATCGGCACCCCGACCCATCGCATCGCACTCGGGTTTACCCTCCTCGCACTGCTCTGCGGAGCCGTGCATGCATCCTCGGACAAGCCACTGAAGAGCATCGTCGCCGACCTCGCTCCGGCGGCGGACGGCGCCGATGTGCTTTTCGTCGCGGCCGGCGACAATCGGCCCACCGGATGGGGCGCCCCCATGCCGCACGTGGTTCGCACCGTGTTCGAAGAGGTCGGTTTGATCCGACCCGACTTCGTGATCTGGTCCGGCGACACCGTGTACGGCTACTGCGACTCAGGCGCTGACCTACGCCGGGAGCACGACGCTTTCGCGGCCCTCGCCAAGCTCGGCCAGGTGCCGCTGTTCAACACCACAGGCAATCACGAGATCCATGGCGAACAGACCTGCAAAGAACCCCCGGCTTCGGAGCTTTGCGGCGGTCCCTGCGCCATGCAGCAGTACGTCGAGCGCTACGGCGGGCCCTACGGCTCCTTCGACTATGCGGGTGCGCACTTCATCGCCCTGTCCACCGACCTCGAAGGCCAGGAGGACGACATAAAGGGTGAGCAACTGGCGTGGCTGAAGCGAGATCTCGAGGCCAACAAGAAGGCGCGCGCGATCTTCCTTTACACCCACACCGAGTTCTACTCGTCGCTGAAGATCGATCCGGAGGCGGGCCGTAGCCATCCCCCGGTCAAGAGCCGCGACGCGCTCCACGCCCTGTTCAAGCAGTATCCGGTGAAGGCCGTGTTTTCCGGTCACGAGCATCTCTACTGGCGCGAGACCCACGACGGTATCGACTACTTCATCCTCGGCGGGGCCGGCGCTCCGCTCTATGCAGGGCCGGAGGATGGCGGATTTTCCCAGTACCTGGTCGTCCGCCTGAAGGGCGACAAGTTGACCTACGATCTCATCGAGCCGGGGCGGCTGTTCACCGAGGCCGCGACGGCGTCGGAGGATGCCGGCAAGCTATGGGTGGTGAATTCGAACAACAACGATCTGCCGTTGCGCGGCATCGAGATGAGCGTGCCGGCGGCGACCGCTGAGTGCATGGCGCTCGCCGCATCGGGCACGATGCTGCGGCGGAAGGACAATCCGCCGACATTCACCATCGCAAGTTGCCTCACCGACGGCGGCACGCGGAACCTGCGCCTGCAGACCGATTCGTTCCCGCGTCGCAAGTCGATCCTGGTGACCGCCGGCAAGCGGCCGGAGTAGAAGCGTGAGATCGACGGAACCGGTTGGGCCTCAGCCCACGGTTCCGTCGGGAAACACGGTCCAGGTGTCGCCCGACCGCAACAGAGCGTCGAGCCGGCCTTCGCCGCGCTCCTCGATCTCGTGTTGGATCTGCCCCACCACCCGACTCTCGTAGCTCGGCCGATCGACGGCGCGCATCACACCGAGTGGAGTCGGGAAGTCCGGCGGCAGCATCTGCGCCAGGATGAAGGCCATCGCGGGATCGTCGCGCCGGTCGTCGAAGACCAGACAATCGTCCGCCGTGACGCCGTTGCCAAGCGCTACCACCTCCGGCGTCAGTCCATTCAACCGAATGCCCTTGTCCTTGGCCTTGCCGAACAGCATCGGCTTCCCGGACTCGAGATAGAGCACGTGCTCTTCCTTGGCTTCCTTGTCGCTGACGTTCGACCAGGCCTTGTCGTTGAAGATGTTGCAGTTCTGCAGGATTTCGATGAACGCGGTGCCCTTGTGCTTGGCCGCGCGGTGCAGCACTTCCTTGAGGTGCGACTGGAACACGTCGACCGAGCGCGCCACGAAGGTCGCCCCGGCGCCGATCGCGACCGAAAGTGGATTGAAGGGATTGTCGAGCGAACCGTACGGCGTCGACTTGGTGCGCTTGCCGAGCTCGCTGGTCGGCGAGTACTGGCCCTTGGTGAGGCCGTAGATCCGATTGTTGAACATGAGGATCTTCACGCCCACGTTGCGACGCAGAATATGGATCAGGTGGTTGCCGCCGATCGACAGCGAGTCGCCGTCGCCGGTCGCCAGCCACACCTCGAGCTCCGGCCGCATGATCTTCAAGCCGGTCGCGATCGCGGGGGCGCGACCGTGGATGGTGTGGAAGCCGAAGGTGTTCATGTAATACGGGAAACGGCTCGAGCAGCCGATGCCTGCCACCACCACGAAATTCTCACGTGGGATACCGAGCTCAGGGAACACCGCCTGCACGGACGAGAGGATGGCGTAGTCGCCGCAGCCCGGGCACCAGCGCACTTCTTGATCGGTTTGAAAATCCTTCTTGGTGAGCACCGGCGCGTCAGCGGACATCGACAGGCCTCCCCTGCTTCGTGCGATGAACATCAGCCAATACCTGCTCGATCTTCTCCAGGATCTCGTGGCGGTAGAACGGCTTGCCCTGGACCTTGCTGTACGAAACGATGTCCTTCAGGTACTTCGCGCGCAGCAGCAAGGCGAGCTGGCCGAGGTTCATCTCCGGCACCAGCACCTTGGTGAACCGAGAGAGCACGTCCCCGAGGTTCTTCGGAAATGGGTTGAGATGCCGGAGATGCGCGCGGCTCACCTTGATCCCCTGCTTGCGCGCCACGTTGACCGCCCCGGTGATGGCACCCGCGGTGCTGCCCCAGCCGAGGACCAGTAGATCGCCCTCCTGCTCGCCGTGCACCTCCACGTTCGGGATCCGATCGGCGATGCGCTCCACCTTCTCGGCGCGCAGGCGAACCATGTGGTCGTGGTTCTGCGGGTCGTAGGACACGTTCCCGCTGCCGTCTTCCTTCTCGATGCCGCCGATGCGGTGTTCGAGCCCCGGAGTTCCGGGAATGGCCCACGGCCGCGCCAGAGTATTCGGATCGCGCAGGTAGGGCTTGAAACCGTTCGCGTCGGTGCGAAACTCGACCCGCAGATCCGGCAGATCCTCGACGTTCGGCAGGCGCCACGGCTCGGAGCCGTTCGCGATGTAGCCGTCCGACAGCATCACCACCGGCACCATGTGCTGGAGCGCGATCCGGCAAGCCTCGAGCGCGGTGTCGAAGCAATCGGCGGGCGAGCTCGCGGCGATCACCGGCACCGGCGAGTCGCTGTTACGGCCGAACATCACTTGCAGCAAGTCCGCCTGCTCGGTCTTGGTGGGCAAGCCCGTCGAGGGGCCGCCACGCTGAATGTCGATCACGACCAGGGGCAACTCGACCATCACCGCGAGGTTCATGGCCTCGCTCTTCAGGCAGATGCCGGGGCCGCTCGTCGTCGTGACGCCGAGTGCGCCGCCGAACGAAGCGCCGATCGCGGCACAGATGGCGGCGATCTCGTCTTCGGCCTGGAAGGTGGTGACGCCGAACTGCTTGAACTGGGCCAAGTCGTGAAGCACGTCCGAAGCCGGCGTGATCGGATACGCGCCTTGCATGAGCGGCAAGCCGCTGCGCCGGCTGGCGGCGATCAGGCCCAACGCCAGAGCGCTGTTGCCGGTGATGTTGCGGTACGTTCCGGCCGGCAGCTTGGCGGGTTCGATCTCGTAGCGGGTATGGAAGAGCTCGGTGATGTCGCAGTAGTTCCAACCCGCCTTCATCACCTTGACGTTCGCCTCGGCAAGCTCCGGTTTCGCCTTGAACTTCTTGCGCAGCCAGGTCTCGGTGCCCTCCATCGGGCGCGAGAACATCCAATAGGTCATGCCGAGGGCGAAGAAGTTCTTGCAACGCTCCTGCGAGCGGTTGTCGAGACCGCTGTCCTCGAGCGCCCGCTTGGTGAGCGTGCTGAGCTCCACGGGGAAAACCTGGTATGCCGACAACGAATCGTCGGTGAGCGGGTCGCTCGCATAGCCGGCCTTCTTCAGGTTGCGCTCGTCGAACTCGTCGACGTTCACGATCAGCGCGCCGTTGGACTTCAAGTCGCGCAGATTGACCTTGAGCGCCGCCGGGTTCATCGCGACCAGCACGTCCGGCGCATCACCCGGAGTGTGGATGTCGTAGTCGGCGATGCGCACCTGGAACGCCGAAACACCGGGCAGAGTGCCCGCGGGCGCGCGGATCTCGGCCGGGAAGTCCGGGAACGTCGCGAGGTCGTTGCCGAGACGCGCCGACGTGTTGGTGAATTCGCCGCCACTGATCTGCATGCCATCGCCGGAATCGCCGGCGAAGCGGATGACGACGTCGTCGAGCTTCTGGTGCCCGACGGCGCGGGGGCTTTCGTGGTCGGTACCGACCGGGGGATGACTCATGAAAAGGCCTCGTGGGTGGACTGGGCTCTACCTCGAGCCCCAGCATCTACAATCGCTATTTGAACAGCCGTTCAAATGTTAGCTCAATCGCTCGGGGAAGTCGCCAACGAGGCAATAGTACACCGCCAATTCGATTCTTTACTCAAACGGTAAAGTAGCCTATGCTTTACTCATGAAGAGTCGCATCTCCAGCAAGGGGCAAATCACCGTCCCCTGCGAAGTGCGCGAGCAGTTGGGTCTCTACGCAGGCACGCCGGTCGAGTTCGAGCTCCACGAGCAGGGCGTGCTGGTGCGCAAGAGCGTCGACGGCGAGCACCCGGTCGATCGCCTGTACGGGCGCTTCCAGTTTCCAGGGACGACGGACGAAATGCTGCGAGAATTGCGCGGTCCGGCCCCGGCCGAGCCGAAGCGAGCACGTCGGGCGCCTCGGCCGCGATCCAAGTGAGCCGACCGACTTGAAGACCGCGGTCGATTCGTCGATCCTCCTCGATGTCCTGGGCGCGGACCGGGTCTTCGGGCCCGCGTCTCTACGTGCGCTGCGCGCCGCCTACGATCGCGGCGCGCTTCTGGCCTGCGAGGTGGTGTGGGCCGAGGTGAGTTCGGCGCTCGGCGACGTCGAGGCCGCGCGCGCAGCCCTGGACCAGCTCGGCGTGCGTTACGACGCCATGACCGCGGCCGCTGCCGAAGCCTCCGGAACGCTGTGGCGAGACCGCCCTCGCGACAGAGCTTCTCAGCGGTCGCGAGTCATCGCGGACTTTCTCATCGGGGCCCACGCGCTCGACCGGGCTGACGCGCTCCTCACTCGCGATCGCGGATTCTTCCGGCAGTCCTTCCGGAGCTTGCGCATCATCGATCCTGCGCGCCCCGGCTAGGTCCGGGAGGTACGTTCAGCGCGACTCGATGGTGATTCCGCCACCGCTCGAGCGCAGACGCAGCAGCGCTCCCCCGCCGTTGAGCTTGCCACGCACGCGGTCGCTCGAGATCCGCCCCTGGATGGTGACCGGCACATTGCAATGCACCGAGCCGCCGGAAGAGCTGGCATCAATATCGACCGCGATCCCGGCGTCGACCGCTGCCACGACGCCGCCACCCGACGAGTCGAGGTCGCCGCCCTTCGAGTTGCCCGCCGCGAAACGCACCTTCACCGGGCCGCCCGAGCTGTCGGCCTTCACCCGGCCGCCCGCGTCCTCGATGTGCACGCCGCCACCGCTGCTGCTGGCCTCGATGTCGCCGGTGACGCGCTCGAGCTTCACCGAACCGCCGCTGCTGTCGGCATACGCGGTGCCGTCGATGTCCGTGGCGCTCACACCGCCGCCGGAGCTCTCGAGATGCACGGCGCCGTGGACCAGGTGCACCGCGACCGCGCCGCCGGAGCTACTGGTCTTCACCTGCGCCAGCAGATCTGCGACATCAATTCCACCGCCGGACGTCCCGAGATCTACGGGCGTCTCTCGCGGCACCTGCACCTCGATGCGCACCGTGCCGTGGAACGAGTCGAACCAGCCAAAGAAGGCCTGGTGCCGGCGCTCCACCTTCATCTTCAGCTGGCCTGGTCCTTGGTCGAACTTGAAGTCGTACAGAGTGGCGAGATCCTCGCGATCCGAGGTCACCAGGATCGAAGCCTGGCTCCCTCCGACACCGCGCAGGGTGACGCCTCCGAGATCGGAGTCGAGAATGAACCGGTCTCCACTGGCCAAGGTGAATGACTTCTCCAGGCGAAAGTCCGCCGCGGATGCGGGAATCGCGAAACTGGCGGCGAGCAACGCGGCGGCGACGGGTAGACGGAGCTTCAGCGACGAGGACGATCCAATGGCCATGATGAGCCTCCTGTCTGCTACAACGAGTTAGAGGCCCAAAAGGTTTCGGCTGGCGTTCAACCGCCGAGCAGGCGACGCACTCGCGCGCGGAGGCTATTCGATCGCATGTGGAGGACGGCTTCCTCCAACGACTTGGCGTAGCGGGTTGCCTCCTCCGCCGTCTGGCGCAGATTTCGATTGTCCTCGTTCATGGCGCGTACGAAGAGCATTGCGTCCTCGACATCCTCGTACTCGCCGAAGATGATCGGGAAGCGCGTCCCGGTCAGCGTGTTGAGCGTACGGCCGTCCATGTAGCAGGCGGTGAAGGCGCGCCGCGGCCGGTCGGTTCGGTTCACGTCGCTCCTGTGCAAGAGCCAGTTGTGCAGGAGCAGTCCTTCTCCGGCTCCGATCTCCAGGTATTCGACGGCGCTATCCGGGCAGTGTCGCGCCACATTCTCGTCGCTGATGGTGCTGCCGTTCTTGCTCAACAGGCCGAGCCGGTGGGTCCCCGGGACCACCTGCACGCAGCCGTTCGCCTTGGTCGCCGGGTCGAGCGCGACCCAGAGCGTCACTTCCGGGTCACGGTCGAGCTTCCATACATCGCCCGCATCCTGATGCCACGGCAGATACGTTCCCTGATTCGCCGGCTTGTTCATCATCATCGCCCTGAAGATCGAGACTGCCGCGTGCGCACCGTAGTGACGAGCGCAGATCTCGCGGAACAGCTCTTGCCGCAACAGGGCGAGGAAAAGCGGGTCGGCCTCGAGTCCCTGGACCTTGCGATACGCAAGGGTCGAGGTGATCAATCCGTTCACCGGATCAGGCAGCTCTTCGTAGGCCCCTCCCGTGTCCATCTGGAACTGCAGCTGAGGATACGTCACCCGCCCGAGCATGATTTCGTCGATCCGTCGCTGCAGGGCCGCCAGCGCCGCATCGTCGAGCACTCGCCCCAAGCGCAGGTAGCCCTTCTCCTCGTATTCCTGCCACTCATCCTCGCTCAACATCCTCGACATGGTTCCGGCTCCAGGCTGTGACGGTTTCAAGACTTCCGGTGTGGACCGGCTCTCGGGGGAATCTGCCGACTCGATCCCCAACAGGTCTCCGATTTCCTTCCAGCGCGCCTGCGCTTCCCTCAAGGCGTCGCGCGAAACGCTTCTGCTCGCTGCGGAGACCGCTTCGCGAAGTTGCCACAACTCGAGCGCCATCGGCAGAAGCTGGCCCTGCGCCGCGGCGTCCGCCATTACCGTCCAACGGATCTGGCCGGCGTGCGTCATCGCGCCTTGCAGCTTGACGCGAGTGTACTCGTCGGCGTGAATACCGATCGCCGGCACGCCGCTGGCGACCGCGAAAACCAAGGGATGGTAGCGAGTCGAGATCACCAACGCGGCCTCGCCGACAAGACCGCGAACCTCCGCGGGGGTGCCCACGCCGAGAAGCGTCAGCCGGCCACCGAGCAGCGCGGACAGTTTTCTGCCCACCGTCAGATCGGCCTGTCCCTCGGGCACCGACTCGCCGCCCACGTGCGGCACGAATACCAGCTCGCCGTCGAGCGCAGACGCCACGCCCGCCAGCTGGGTAGCGAGACCCGTCAGACGTAGGCGATTCTGCGAACTGCCCCACGAGGCATCCACTGTGACCAGAATCCAAGGCCTGTCGAGATCGGCCAGCGGCTCGCGCCAAGCACCGCCGTCGGCGCCGGCGAGGAAGAACGCATCGTCGAACTGCAGACGGAGACGATCCTGCGAGACCCCCATCCCAAGCGCCAACTCGCACGACGGCAATTCGCGCACGCCCAGCAGGTCGACGCGGACTAGCGCCGCACCGAGGAAGTCACGTTCGCGTTCGGAGAGCTGGGGGCCGAGCGTTTGACCGACGACGATCACCGGCTTGCCAAGATCGCGCCCGCAATGGATTAGACCCGCGCGCTCGGCGATCTTGTGCGGCCAGGTCGAGCAGAGGTTGCCACCACCCGAGATCAGGACCGCATCGGCGGACTCGACGGCTCTCACCCACGAGTCCCCGATCAGCCAGTTGGTGCGCTCGCGCAGGTCGCGGTCGACATCCCAGCTGGCTTCCGGCGGTCTGTCGATCGGCGACGGCGGGGCTATGGCCTCGACGGCATACCGCCGCCGGGTCCACTCCGGAGCGCTCGAGTAGGCCACCACCGCCGCTCCCGGCGAGAGCATTCGCAAGGCATCGAGGTTGGCCTCGAACATCGCCTCGTCGCCGACGTGGAACTCAGCGGGGCCGCCAAGATCGCCCACCAGAAGCCAGCGCGGCGACCGGCTCCTGCGCTCGCTCGCGCCGAGCGTGCCAGGTCCGTCGAGCAGTAACTGAGTGGATGGCAAGAACCGCCTAGTTGGGCTTGGGAGCCGCCGCGACCGCGCCGGCCTTCTTGGCGGCGCTCACCAGGTCGAAAGCCGCGGTGCGCATTTCACCGCGCATACGGTCTTCTTCGGGGAACTGCGGCCGGTAGCCCAGACGGTCCTCGTCGAAGGTGAAGGGCTTCACGAGATCGGCCTTACCGGCGATCGACTGCTCGCGGTTGAAGTAGGCCATGTCGTAGTTGTTGGACATGATGATGGCATCTTCCGGGCAGGCGTCGACACAGTAGCCGCAGAACACGCAACGCAGCATGTCGATCTCGTACACCACCGGATACTTCTCGACGTTCACGTCCGAGGACTCGCCGGCTTCGATGTGGATGCACTCCGCCGGGCAGTTGGTGGCGCAAAGGAAGCAGGCGACGCAGCGTACCGAGCCGTCCGGGCGCGTGGTCAGGATGTGGTGCCCGCGAAAACGATGGCTGTAGTCACGGCGCTCTTCCGGGTACTGAATGGTGTAGCGCGACTTGGGATTGAAGAGATTGCGCAGCAGGTGCTTGAAGGTCACGCCCAGGCCGGTGAGGAGCGGCAGACACAGCCGCTCCGCCAACGACATCTTGCGCGGCTTGATTTCCTTCGGGATCGCGATCGTGCTCATCGGTCGCACTCTCCTGCAATGACGTTCAGGCCCCCGAGGGAGACGATCGAATCCGAGATCGAGCCGCCGGTGATCAGGCGAGTGAAAGCCTGGAAGATCGCGAAGCACGGCGGCCGGACCTTCACCCGATAGGGTTTCGCGCTGCCGTCGCTCACGATGTAGAAGCCGAGCTCGCCGTTGGCGCCCTCGGTCATCAAGTAGCGCTCGCCGGCCGGCACCTTGATGCCGTCCATGATCAATTTGAAGTGGTAGATCATGGATTCCATCTGGTTGTAGCAGGCTTCCTTGCTCGGCAGCGCGACGTGCGGATCGTCCACGATGTAGCCGCCCTCGGGCATGCCGCGATCGAGCAGCTGACGGATGATCTTCAACGACTCCCAAATCTCGAGCTGGCGGATGGCGAGCCGGTCGTAGACGTCGCCGCCAGTGAGCACCGGGACTTCCCACTCGACAGTGTCGTACAAATCGTACGGATGCGCCCGGCGCACGTCGTAGGCGACACCGCTCGCACGAAGGCACGGGCCGGTCCAGCCCCAATTCAAAGCCTCTTCTCCGGAGATCGCCGCGACTCCAATCGAGCGTTCCATCCAGATGCGGTTCTTGAGCACCAGCTTCTCGATATCGGTGATGAACGGCGGAATGATCTCGAGCAGCTTGCGGCAGCGCTGCATGAAGTCCGGCGGGAGTTCGTTCGCAAGACCGCCGATACGACCGTAGGCCACGGTGAGACGGGCGCCCGAGCAGGCCTCGAGCAGGCCGTAAATCTCTTCGCGCACCGTGAAGGCGTACCAGAAGTTGGTGAGCGCGCCGGCGTCGACCAGGGTCGTACCGTTGCACACGCAGTGGTCCATGATGCGCGAGAACTCGGAGAGGATCGTCCGCGCCCAGACCGCCTTGGGCGGTACTTCCACGCCCAGCATCGACTCCACCGTGCGGCAATACGCCACGTTGTTGATGAACGAGGAGCAGTAGTTCAGCCGATCGGTGTAGGGGATGACCTGTTGGTAACTATGGGTCTCCGCCATCTTCTCGAAGCAGCGGTGCAGATAGCCGATCTCGAGGTCGCTCGCCACGATGGTCTCGCCGTCGAGGTCCGCGATCAGCCGGAACGTGCCGTGCATCGCCGGGTGCGACGGTCCGAGGTTGATCCGCATGCGCTCGAACATGTCCTCGCCACCGGTCTCCGGGAGACGGGTCTGCAGGACCGGCTTGTAGATCTGATCCTCCGACAGGATCCAGCGCCGTGCGGGATCGTAGTCCTTGCGCAGCGGGTGCCCCACGAACGCTTCGTGGGTGAGGATCCGCCGCAGGTGCGGATGCCCCTCGAAGCGCATCCCGAACATGTCGAACGCCTCACGCTCGAACCAGTTGGCGCCTTGGTACACCGGCACCAGAGACGGAATCACCGGATCGCTCTCGCTGACCAGGACCTTGAGCCGCAAGCGCTCGGCGCGGGCTACCGAATACAGGTGATACACCGCCTCGAAGCGCTGCTCGCGATCGGGATAGTCGACGCCGCAAATGTCGAGCAGCAGGTCGAACCGGGTCGCCGGATTGTCGTGCAGCTCACGCGCCAACGCGGGCAGCACGGCACGATCGACGATCCAGGTCGGCTGGTCGTAGCCCTCCTGCGGCTGGATGCTGCCGGCGGGAAAGGCGCCCGAGAGGCGGCCCAGCAGGTCAGACTGAGGCGGCGCTTCCAGCAACACTCGCGATCTCCTTGTCCGTCACCGGGTTCGCTGCGCTCGCTTGCGCCTTCGCCGACGTCTTTTGCCGTTCGCGGAAGATTTTCTCGCGCAGCTGCAGGATGCCGTACATCAGCCCCTCGGGCGTCGGCGGGCAGCCCGGCACGTAGACGTCAACGGGGATGATCTCGTCGATGCCCTGCATGACGTGGTACGCGCGATAGAAACCGCCCGAACAGGCGCAAGCGCCCATCGACACCACCCAGCGAGGCTCGGGCATCTGGTCGTAGATCCTCTTCAAGACCGGGCCCATCTTGTCGGTGATGGTGCCGGCGACGATCATCAAATCGCTCTGCCGCGGCGAAAAACGCGGTACCTCATAGCCCATGCGGGAAATGTCGTAGTGCGCCCCCACCACCGCCATGAACTCGATGGCGCAGCAGGCGGTGCCGAACGGCAAGGGCCAGAAGGAGTTCCTCTGGCCCCACTCCGCGAGGGCATCGATCTTGGTGGTGAGCCAGGATTCACCGACCATGTTGTCGCTCATGCTTCCTCCGGGAACCCGCGGCGTGTCACCCGAAATGCGGGCCGCCGGGTCGACTCAAGTCTATCGTTTCAGACCCGCGAAACCGCAGGTTTCGCGAGCTCGGCGGGAGCGTCGCCGCGGCTCGCTGTGAGGCCTTCACGGAGCGATTCCATGCGCTCGAGGTGGCGGCGCTGCTCGACGACCACGTCCTTGAACACGTCCGCGGCCTCGGCGCCGGAGCTCGCGATCAGCTTGGCGTACATCACGTCATTCTCGTACTGCTCCTCGGCGATCGCCGCGACCAGGTCGGTGAGGCTGCCGCGCTCGGCCTCGGCGGCGTCCAATTGGCGCATCGCGAGCTGATCCTTGTCGACCGCGAGGTCCAGCCAGTGCTTGGCCAGATTGGGCTGCCCGTCACGCTGGGCGCGGGCCGCGTAGGCGCGAAAGCGGGCGGCGCTCGCCGCCTCGGCATTGAAGCCGGTCTTCAGGTACTCCCAGTCGCGCGGAATTCTGGACACGTGGTGACTCCTCTCGATCGTTCGTTCGCGAGTCTAGCAAAGACGGTAGGAACGGCCGGGCGAAGCTGTTACCGTGACCGGAACTTACGGGGCGCCGGATGCGTATTCTCTCCGGGCCGAAACTGCGCATCTAGTGAAACGAAAGCTGATCGTCGCTGTCGCCGCCCTGGCGGCGTTTGTCTGCCTCGCCATCCTGGCGGGGGCTGGGATTCCATATCTCAGCGCCTGGGCCACGGCGCTGGTGGCGGCCGGCGTCGTCCTGGCCGTGGGCTGGCTGGTCGTACGCGCCGTACGGCGCTTCCTCTGGCGGGTCGGGCGTCGGCTCGCCTTTTCTTATTTCCTCATCGGGGTGCTCCCGATCCCGCTGGTTGCGTTACTACTCCTGGTCATCATGATCGTGGTGTCTGGGTTCTTCATGGGCAGCCGCTACCGCGCGGCGGTGAACGAGCTCGAGGGTGAGCTGCGGACGGCGGCCGAGGCCAGGATCTCCGCCTCGGCCTCGGCGATTCGCCCCGGCCCGGGCGGCGAGTTCAGTTTCACCACGTACCGCGCCGGCCGCAAGATCGTCGGCGATGTCCGGGCCCCCGAGACCTGGCCCGCCTGGCTCGGCGAACCCCACGCCGAGGGCGAGCTTCCACCGCTCCTCGAGGCCGCGGACGGCTCGCTAGCCTTCGCGGCGCTCGCCGGCGACGCCCAGTCGGGGGTGCTGGCGTTGACCTCGACCGACGCCTCTGTCGCGGTGCGCAACCGCGCTGGAGTGTGGCTCGAATTCGTCACCTTGAGCTCCGCCAAGTCCAAGGGCGTGCAACTCACGGTCGGCACGCGCACCTACGACCTCAAGACACTCCACGCCGGTGGCGCCGACCTCGGGGCCGAGGCGTTCTACGGTTGGAAGAAGGGCGACAGCGTCTCCAAGCGTCCGCTCCTCAACTGGGGCGATCTTTCGGCGCCGACGCGCCATCTGGCCGATGGATCGACGCCCGCACAGTCCCGCACGGCTGCTCTCCGCGCCTCGCCGCATGCCTTGAAAGAGCTGCTGTTCGCCGGCAACGCCGAAGTCCGGACCGCGATCTGGGCGGCGCTGATCGGACTGGCGTTCCTCCTTTTCGACATCTACGCCGTCGCCGTCGCCATGGCGCTCTACATGATCTTCGGCCTGAGCCGGGCCGTGAACCACCTGTCTCACGCCACCTCGGCGGTCGCCGCGGGCGACTTCTCGACCCGCATTCCGGTGAAGCGCAAGGACCAGCTGGGCGACTTGCAGCGCGACTTCAACCAGATGGCACAGCATCTCCAGGGGCTAGTGGCGACGCAGGCGCAAAAGGAGGCGATCGAGAAGGAGCTCGAGATTGCCCGCCGGGTGCAAAAGAGCCTCCTGCCGAGCGACCCCGCAAAAAGCGCGGGCCCCGGAGCAGGCGTCGAATTCTCGACCCACTTCTCGCCCAGCGCGGCGATCGGCGGCGACTATTTCGACGTGTTGCGCATGGCCGACGGCCGTTTGGCCGTGGTCATCGCAGACGTTTCAGGGCATGGGTTGTCGGCCGGATTGCGCATGGCCATGCTCAAGGCCGGCCTGCAGATTCTCATCGAGCAGGGTCGCGATCCGGAGGAAATCCTCCGCCGCCTCGACCGCCTGGTGCGGTCGAGCGGCGAGGGTCGAGCCTTCGTCACCGCGACACTCGCGCTGCTCGATCCGGAGAGCGGGCGGCTAGAGCTGATCAACGCCGGCCACCCGCCGACCTATCTACTGCGGGGCGGCAACTGCGAGGAAATTGCCCTTCCCGGATCGCCCCTCGGAGGCATCGGAGGCGCGTACGGCCGGAGCGAGCGCCAGCTCGAGCCCGGCGACATCGCGGTCTGGCTCTCGGACGGCCTCATCGAGGCGACCGACCAGGAAGCCGAGCCCTTCGGCTACGAGAGCGTCGCGCCGGCGATTGCCGGCGCGCAGAGCGCCGAGGACACCCGCGATCGGCTGCTGCGCGCCGTGGCACTGCATTGCGGCGAGCAGCCGGCAGAAGACGACCAGACTCTGGTGGTGATGCAGTTCCGGCCCCGGGCCGTCGACCCAGCAGCACCAGTCGTCCCGATTCACTAACCTTTTTCCTCCCGCTCAAGTACAGCCAAGAGGACCTTGGACGGCGCCGGTGCGCCTGGGGAACGGGCCATGGAACGATTCGAGCAGGTCGTGCCAGACCTCAGTCTCGCCGCGCGTTCGCTGGGCAAGCAGCGCACCTTCACGATCCTCGCGGTGCTGACCCTAGGCTTGGGAATCGGCACCGTCCTTGGCGTCGAACCCGAGCTCGGGCGCTCCTTCGCCGAAACGGAGGATGCCGTCGGCCGCCATGCTACTCGCCCGCGGCACGGCCCGCCGCCGGGAGGTTGGTGTGCGCGCGGCGCGCGGCGCAAGCCGAGCTCAGTTAGTCGCCCAGTTGCTGACCGAGAGCCTGCTTCTGGCGAGCCTCGGCGGCATCGCCGGTGTCGCCTTCGCCGTCGTGTCCGTCCGTGTGCTGGTGGCCGGCATCCCCAATCGCCTCCTGCAAGGCATGCCCTACCTCAGGAACCTACACGTCGACCGCGGCGTGCTCGCCTTCGCCTTCGCCTGTTCGCTGGCGACCGCGCTCCTCTGCGGAATCGCACCGGCGATGCGGGCGGCGAAGGCCTCGCTGTCGGCCGAGCTCGGCAGCGGCGGCAGGACGATCGCGGGCGCCGGCTTGCTGGCGCGCAGCGCAAAAAGGCTGCTCGACGTCGATCCGGGCTTTCGCAGTGACCGCATCCTGACCGTGCGGGTGACTGCAACCGACTCCAAGTATCAGGACGCGGCCACCCGCGGGGTGTTCTTCGACCGACTCGCCGAAGGCACTCGAGCCCTGCCTGGAGTTCGTGGCGTCGCCTTCGTCGACCGGCTGCCGATGCTCGGCTCGGGCAACACCGGCAGCCCGAGCATCGTCGGCCGGGAACCGGCGGGCGCCGACGACCCCAGCGCGGAGCTCCGTACGGTGAGTCGCGAGTACTTCGAGGTGATGGGCATTCCGCGCGTCTCGGGACGGACGTTCTCTCTCGACGATCGCACGGAAACCCAGCCCGTGGTGGTGGTCAATCGCGCGCTCGCCGAGCGCATCTTCCCGGGCGAGAACGCCGTCGGCCAGGCGATCACGTTCGCCTTCTCGGCAGATCATCCACCGTTCCAAATCGTCGGCGTGGTCGGCGACGAGAACCTCGTGGCGCTCGACAGCCTACCCCGGCCGTCATCTACTTTGCGATGACGCAGGATTCCTCGATGGCGACCGGCATGGTGGTGCGCACCGCCGGCCCTCCGGGACTGATCGGATCGTCGCTCGGATCCTCGATTCGCTCCACCGCGCGAGCGCTCGACGCCGGTACGCTGGTCACCGACACGATCAGCATGGACGATCTCATCGCGGCGGCTCCGGCGACCTTTCTCAGACGCTACCCGCTCCTTCTCTTGGGATCGTTCGCAGGGCTCGCACTGCTGCTCGCCGGCGTCGGAATCTACGGCGTGATGTCGTTCTCGGTCGCACAGCGAACGCAGGAATTCGGCGCGCGCATGGCGCTCGGCGCCACTCGCCGGGACCTCCTGCGGCTGGTCCTCAGCCAAGGCGCCGCGATGACCGCAGTCGGCGTCGCCGTGGGGCTGGTCGTAGCGCTGGGAGCCGGCCGCTGGTGAGGTCACTACTCTTCTCGGTCTCGCCTGGCGACCCGCTCACGCTCGGCGCGGCGGCCGCGCTGCTCGCGGCTGTTGCCCTGCTGGCCAGCCTGGTGCCGGCTCTGCGGGCAGCGCGGCTGAGCCCGCTGGAAGCTCAACGCAGGGCTTCGGTCGACTGACCCCGACTAGCCCTTCAGGCGAGAGAGACTCTGCGCAGCAACCAGAAGACCAGCGCACCGACCGCCAATGCGGCCACCCAGAACGCGGGCCGCTGGAGCATCCGCCCCGCCGCTCGCCCGGCGGCCGCGACGCCGATCGCCCCCACATCGAGGACCGCCTCCTGCGTTGGCTCGGCGGGCCGTTGCGCGGGTGGCACCGGCGCCCACGATCGCTCCGGGTTGGTGATGACGGTCACAGCGGTGGGCGGGTCAAACGGCGCATCGGGAGCCGCGATCCGCAGCGGCTGCGTTACCGGGATCTCGAGCTCGCGCCGCATCGCGTCGGAGAACTTCTGGAACATCTGATCGCTCACGTCCTGGATCATGCCGCGGCCGAACTGGGCGAGGATGCCGAAGACGTTCACGTCCGAGGTCACTGTCACCTCGGTCTCGAGCGGGCCGCGTTCGACCACGCGGCTCTTCATCCGCATGTCGGCTCCGCCCTTGCCGCGCGTCTCTTGGCCGGAGGCCGCGAGGTCGGCTTCGCGGATCGCGACATCCAGGCGCTCGAAGCGCAGCTTGCCGCGATAGCTCGCGGTCACCGGCCCGACTTTCACCGTCATGGTGCCGGCGTACTCGGTATCGCTCACCTTCTCGGTGATCGCCGCTCCCGGCAGGCACTTCGCCACTCGATAGGGATCGACCAGGAAGTTCCACACCGCCGGGGCATCCGCCTGCACGATGAAACTCTTCTCGATGGGGATTCCCATGGTCCGAGGAGAATACATCCCGCTCCTCGAGCGAGCAACGCTCGGCGCTCGCTCAAGAGGGGGTTGGAGTCAGGCCCAGATGCGCATAGACGCGCCGTATGTACTCACGAGTCTCGCGGTACGGCGGCACGCCGGCATAGCGGTCGACGGAGCCTTCGCCGGCGTTGTAGGCCGCGAGCACCTTCGGCAAGTCGCCCTGGAAGCGGTCGACCAGCCACTTCAGGTACTTCGTGCCCGCCGCGAGATTCTTCCGCGCATCGAAGAGATCGTCCCAGGCGACGCCGAAGCGGCGCCCGGTCGCGGGCATGAGCTGCATGAGGCCACAGGCGCCCTTGCTCGAATAGGCCCGCGCGTTGAAGGCCGACTCCGCTTTGACCACCGCGGCGACGAGTTTCGGGTTCAAGGCGTTCTCACGGGCGATCGAATAGATGAAGTCGCCGTAGCGAGTTGCCGGCACTTCCTGGCCAGCGTCGAAGCTCAGCGGGAACGCCACGACCGCCGGCGCCGCCGGAAGCGGCTCTGGCTTGTCCTCGATCTCGTCGTCGACCACGTGCTCCACCCGGAGCATGGAGATCGTCATCATGCCCCCGTCTTTGAACTCGAGGTGGGCTTGCTCTCCGTCCGCCTCGAAGGACTTGACCTTGATGACGTCGCCGCCGGTCAGCACCACCAGCTCGGCGTGCAAGGAAGCAGCCGTCGCGAAGGTGCAAGCGAGGAATACGAGGCTACGCGCGATTGAGCTCGACATGCGGACGAAGGGTCTACGAACGCGGATGGAATTTGTCATAGAGCCCGCGCAGGCGCTGCTGGTGGATGTGGGTGTAGATCTGGGTGGTCGAGATGTCGGCATGCCCGAGCATCATCTGAACCGCCCGCAGGTCGACCCCGTGCTCGAGCAGATGAGTCGCGAAGCTGTGGCGAAGTACGTGCGGATGGAGGTCCGCGATGCCCACCGTGCGGCCATGATCGCGCAGGATCTTCCAGAATCCCTGCCGGGTCATCCCGCCGCCGCGCGCGTTCACAAAGACGAACTCGTGCCGGCCCTTAGCCAATCGCGGCCGCACTTCGGAAAGGTAGCGCTTGACCCAACTCTCGGCCACCTCGCCGACCGGCACTACGCGCTCCTTCTCACCCTTGCCGAAGGCAATCAGGAAACCGACCTCGAGGCGCAGTTGCGCGAGCTTCAGACCGATCAATTCACTCACCCGCAAGCCGGTGGCATAGAGCAGCTCCAGCATGGCCTTGTCGCGCAAGCCGAGTGGATGATCGAGCTTGGGAGCGGCCAGCAACTCCTCGATCTGAGCCTCGGACAAGGCATGCGGAAGACGCCGCCAGAGCTTCGGCGGCGAAAGATTCACCGCCGGGTTGTCGCTGCGCTCCGCGCTCTCGACGAGGTGGGCATAGAAGCCGCGAATGGCGACCAGAGCGCGAGCAATCGAGCGCGGCGCGGCATCGCCGCGGCGCAGTGCGCGCAGATGCGCCGCGATCGCCTCCTGTCCCGCGCTCTCGAGCGCTTCGCCCTGTTGCTCGAGATCGGCGCCGAGACGAGAAAGATCGCGCCGGTAGGCTTCGACGGTGTTGCGCGAGAGACCGCGCTCGAGCGCCAACGACTCGAGGTAGCGATCGAGCAAGCGCCGCCACGGAGCGCTCGGCGGCCGAGCGGCAGGGGGCGGCGCAGAATCGAGGTCGACCACTGCAGTCACCGCACTTTAGGAAGGTAGAGCCGCTCCGTGACTCCTGCAAACACCGAGAACCTCGCCCTCCTCCAGCGTGCGGTCGGACTCCTTGGCGCGGCGGAAGATCGCCTCGACCAGGGAGCGCTCGGCCTCGATGCCGCGCTCCTTGAGCCAGAACGTCACGTTCGATTCACCGCTCATCGGCCCAATCTCGATCAACTGGTGGCGGCCAACGAGGCTCGCGGGAACCCCGGAGTAGATGCGATCGGCCAGCCACTCGTCGCCCTTGGCGCGGGCCTTGATGATCGCCGCGGCGTGCACCCCTGTGCCGGTGCGAAAGGCGTCCTTTCCTACGACGGCGTAGTTGTCGGGAATTGGCACGCCGGTGGTCGCCGAAACCAGCTCGCAGTATTCGGTGAGCTTCGAGAGATCGCGCGTCGACCAGCCGAGGAGGTGGAGGTTCACCAGCAGCAGCTCCATCGGGCAATTGCCGCAGCGCTCGCCGATGCCGATCGCCGTGGCGTGCAAACGATCGGCGCCCGCCTCGGCTGCGGCCAAGGCGTTGATGATCGAAAGCCCGCGGTCCTTGTGCCCATGCCAGTCGATCTTCACCTCTTCGCCGACCACCGAACGGATGAACCGCACGAGGGCGCGTGCCCCATCGGGGGTCGCATGACCGACGGTGTCGGCGATGCAGACCCGCTCTGCCCCCGCCTCGACAGCGGCCGAATACAACCGGCGAATGTCCTCTGGCTTGGCCCGCGTGGTGTCTTCGGTGACGTACATCACTGGATTGCCGGCGCCCACGGCGAGAGACACCGCGTCGCGCGTCAGCTTCAGCAGGCGGTCCATGTCCCAATTCTCGGCATACTGCCGAATGGGGCTCGACCCCAGGAAGCACGACACCTCGATCGCTACGCCGGTCTTCTGCGTGATCTCGAGCACCGGCCGGATGTCGGCCTCGACCGTGCGCGCGGCGCAATTCGGTAGCAGTGGCAGGCGATGATCCGCGATCTCCTGCGCCAGGCGCGTGACGTCTCGCATCACGTGCGGACCCGCGCCCGGTAGGCCGATGTTCACCGACTCGATGCCGAGGTCGGCGATCAAATGCAGGATGCGGATCTTGTCCTCGATCGACGGCGACAGCACCGACGGGCTCTGCAGGCCATCGCGCAAGGTCTCGTCATCGAGCTCGACCCGGCCGCGGGCGGGCACGGAATGCACGCCATCGGCGCGATTCCAGTCGTAGATCAGATCGGATTCTTCAAGCTGCATCGAGGGGATCTCCTGGATCGGGCCGAATCGAGCGAAGTATACGGCGCAGGAGCCGGTGCGATCTGACGGATCATCGCCAGGGTTCAGGCTCGAGCACGATGCGGAAGGGTAAACTTGAAGACCGCACCCTCTCCCTCAGTGCTTTCAACCGTGACGCTTCCGCCGTGCGCTTCCACGAATGTCTTGACGATCGGGAGCCCCAAGCCCAGGCCACCGTCGCGCTCTGGGTCAGTTTCTCCCTTGACGAAGATACTCTCCAGGCGGTCCGCGGGGATTCCAGCGCCGTTGTCACGCACCCAGCACCCCGTCGAACCGTCGGCGGTACGCCGCGCGCCGATCTCGACCTGGCCGCGCGGCGAATATTCGACCGCGTTCGCGATCAGGTTCTGAAAAGTCCGGCGCAGGAGGCTGGCGTCCGCATAGACCCTGAGCTCATCCGGAACTGCGTTGATCAGGGTGGTGCCTGCCGTCGCGGCCACCGGCAGGAGGTCCTGAATCAACCGCTCGACGAGCGGCCAGAGCTCAAATTCCCGCCGCTCGAGGCTGGAGCCGATCGCGGATTGAACGTTGGCGTTCTCCTTGAGCACGTTGTCCACCAGTAGGGCCAGATTGGCGACGCTGCGATCCAACGTCCGCAGCATCTTCTCAGCAGTCGGGCTTCGACTGTCCGCGAGTGTGTCATCGAGAAGTCGCGTCGCGAGTGCGATGGCATTGAGCGGGGTACGAAGGTCGTGCGCGACAAAGGCCAAGTGCTCTTCACGGCGCCTCTGGACTTCCAACGCCTGTTCCGTCGCAAAGGTCTGCACTGCCAAGCCGATCGCCTCGTCGAAGACGCGATTCAGAATGTGGAACGCCAATCCTCGCAAGCTGATGTCGTGCCGATCGGCGAGATCGTGGATGCAGCCACGAAGGATGCCGTACTCGGCCACGACCTCGACGATGTCGAACCCATCGGCCCAGCGCTGCAAGCCATGCGCCGGTGGACTTCCGGCAAGAAGCGCTTGCGCGATTTTCGCGTCCGAAACCGTGCGGAACGCGCGCGCCAATTCCTCGAGGAGTGCAGGAATGTGATCGTTGAGCGTCGGAAGATCCAGGCGCTGAGCCGAGGGTAGCTCCCTGACTTGGCGACGCCAAGTCGACAGGATGGCCGGGCTCTCCATTTCGATGAGAGCTGCGAGCCTGTCGAGAGTTGGCACAGCCATTCTTAGCTCCTGTCGAGTCTCGTTCGCACCCGAGCCGCCAGAAGATCGCCAACCGCGGCCGTGGTCCAAGTGCCTCCGACATCGATCGTGCACTGGCGGGCTCGCAAGCTTGCGCCGACGGCCTGCTCGATCGCATCCGCGGCCTCGGCGTGGCCGAGATCCTGGAGCATCAACGCCGCGGTCAGTACCGCACCCACCGGGTTCGCTTTCCCGGTGCCGGCAAGCTTCGGCCCAGAACCGTGGACCGGCTCGTACATCGAACAGCGACCCGGATGGGTATTCGCCGATGCCGCGACGCCCAATCCACCCTGCAGCGCCGCCGCGAGGTCAGTGACGATGTCACCAAACATGTTGTTGGTGACGATCACCTGGAAGCTCTCGGGTTCACGCACCATCAGGAGCGTCAGCGCGTCCACGAACAGATGCTGCGCTTCGATGCCCGGATACTCCGCCGCCACTGCCCTGAACACTCGCTGCCACAGTCCATGCGCGTGCTGCATCACGTTCGACTTGTCCGCCATGCACACGCGCGTCTTGCCGCGCGCCGCGGCGTACTCGAACGCCGCTCGGACAATGCGCTCGACGCCCTTCCGCGTGTGGATCTCCTCCTGTACGGCGACTTCATCCGGAGTGCCTTTCTTGAAGGTGCCTCCGACGTTCACATACGCGCCTTCGGTGTTCTCGCGAAAAACCACGAAGTCGACCTGCTCGCAGGTCTTGTCCTTGAGCGGACACAACCGCTCGTCGTAGACCTTGACCGGCCGGAAGTTGATGTAAAGATCGAGCCCGAACCGCGTGCCGAGCAGGATGTCGGCCGCGTGCTTCATGTCGGGAACCCGTGGATCTCCAAACGCGCCCATGAAGATGGCCGCGTACTCGTCGCGCCAAGTCTCCAACTGCCCGGCGGGCAGCGTAACTCCCGTCGCCAGATAGTGATCCGCACTCCACGGGAAGTGCTCGAGAACGATGGGCAGCGAGAAACGCTCGGTAGCCGCGGTCAGCACCTTCACCGCCTCGGCGGTCACGTCCTTGCCGATGCCGTCTCCAGGGACGATGGCGATGCACTGCGGTCGGCGGTCCTGCGGGCGGACGAGCTCGGTGGGTTCCATCGCGGCGGAGGATACCAGCCCGTCGGCGCGGGCTCAGTCTGTCGTGGGCATGTTTCGCCCCATGGATCAACCTGGTGCCGGGACCTGGTTCGGCAAGGTCAGCGCCACAGGCATCGGCGCCAGGTCGAAAACCAGCGGAATCTCCGGACAAAGCCATGCCGAGTGAAGCCGTGGCAGGGCAAGGCTTCCGGGCGCGCTTCCGGGCGCCGAGCTTGCCACCAGGGAAGTGTCCGTGAGGTCGATTCTCAAAGGCCAAACCGGCACCGACGGATGCGACGCCGCTACCCGTTGCAGGCCCGAGCCCGAGGAGCCCTTCGACCCAGAAATCGCGTAGCCGCGCGAGCGCTGGCGAAGCGATTCGACCAGCCCGTTCCACGATGGAAACGACGGCTTCTCGAGCGGCGCGGCGGCGCCGCGTTCGGCGCGTACCTCGAGCCTCCGCTCGCCCGCCTGCACGCGCCAGGACCACGACGGGAGATTGGGCTCGCGCGATGGCCGCGGATAGTCGAACGAGGCTGCGCTCGCCGGCTGCCCTCCGAGCAGACGCGCCGCCGGGACCACCCAGGCCGGCACGAGCTCGCGCCAGAGCCACACCGCCGGCTCGTCGTCGCCGTCGAAGACATAGGCCCGCACGTTGCACTGCGAATACGAGAGCCGCGGCAGCGGGAGGCTCGGCAGATGCATCCCTTCCTGACGGAACAACACCGCCGAGACGAAAGCCGATGGACCGTCAGGACCGGCGTGCAGCTCATAGCGCAGCGGCTCCGGCGGCGCGGGCAGGCGCTCGACGGGCAGAGCCCAGTTCAGGAACAGGCAGTCACGGACGACGGTTTGCAGGCGCATCGCGTTTCTGAGGACGGCGTTGGTTCAAGATACCGCGCTCGGAAAAGGCGCCGCAAGCGTGAGACACTGCGCTCTCAGGCCTCCCACACCCACGGAGCTGCCCGAAACTCCCCGAATCCGGAGGAAACGCCATGTCTCGATACTCGTTCGTGTCAGCCGTCGCAGCCCTCGCCCTCGTCACGTCGCCGCTGTTGGCGGCTCCTCCAGCCGGAGTGCCCGAGGACTGGGAGAAAGCGGCCGAGCAGATCAATCCCGCCACCCTGCGCTCGTCGATCGCCTTCCTCGCCAACGACCTGGTCGAAGGCCGCGGCCCAGCGACGCGCGGGGATTCGCTGGCGCGCCTTTGGATCGCGACCCAGTTCGAATCTCTGGGCCTCCGGCCCGGGGGCGCCAACGGCTCGTGGGAGCAGCCCGTACCGGTGGTCGGCATCAAGACCGGAGCGCCGGCGATCTGGTCGTTCAAGGCGAAGTCCGCCAACGGGGCTCAAACCGATCTCAAGTTCTTCGACGACTACATCGCGACCAGCGGCGTGCAATCGGAGACCGCGGGCTTCAAGAACGCCGAATTGGTGTTCGTGGGCTACGGCATCCAGGCGCCGGAGTACGGATGGGACGACTTCAAGGGCGCGAATCTCGAGGGCAAGATCCTGGTCATGCTGAACAACGACCCCGACTGGGACGACCACATGTTCGCCGGCAAGACGCGGCTGTTCTACGGCCGCTGGGTCTACAAATACGAGAGCGCGGCGCGCCAACACGCGGCCGGCGCCATCATCATCCACACGACGCCGTCGGCGGGCTATCCATTCCAAGTGGTGCAGACCTCGTGGACGGGCGAGCGCTTCGGGCTGCCCGCCGAGAACGAGCCCAGGGTGCAGCTCGAAGGATGGGCCACCGAGGCGGCCACTCGCCGACTCCTCGCTTCGGCTGGCCAGGACCTCGACAAGCTCGTCGCCGCGGCGCATCGCAAAGACTTCAAGCCCGTGCCGCTTGGTATCACCACCTCGATCGAGCTTCACAACACCATCCGCCGCGTCGAGACCGCGAATGTGATCGGCGTTCTCCCGGGCGGCGGCCTCGGCCCGAACGGACTCGCCGCGCAGGCCGTGCTAGTCACGGCCCATCACGATCACCTTGGCATCGGCAAACCCAACGCCAAGGGAGACACCATCTACAACGGCGCCGAGGACAATGCCTCCGGCATCTCGCAGATGCTGTCGATCGCCCGCGCCATGGTGGCGTTGCCGGAGCGTCCGGCGCGGTCGCTGGTCTTCATCGCCTGGGCGGCCGAGGAACAGGGCCTGCTGGGATCGAAGTACTACTCCCTGCACCCGACCGTGCCCGCCGGCCGCATTACCGCGATCGTGAACTACGACGGCGGCGCGCTTTGGGGCCGGACGCACGATATCGGCCTGATCGGCAACGGCAAGTCCAACATCGACGACCTCGCGACCGAGATGGCCGCCGTCCAGGGCCGCATCGTGGTTCCGGACCAGTTCCCCGATCGCGGCTCGTTCTACCGTTCCGACCAATTCAACCTCGCCAAGATCGGCGTGCCGGCGCTTTACTTCAAGCGCGGTATCGAGGTCATCGGCCAACCCGCCGGCTACGGCAAGCAAATGTCGGAGGCGTACGAAGCCAACGACTACCACCAGCCGAGCGACGAGCTCACGGCGGCCTGGAACTTCGATGGCATGGTGGACGACGCCCGGCTCGGATTCCTCTGCACCCTCGCCCTCGCCAATCGCCCGGTCGGACCGACCTGGAACCCCGGCGACGAGTTCGAGGCGGCCCGCAAGAAGGCGCTGGCGGAGGCCGGGAACTAGCGCCCGCGCCAGTCAGATCCAATGCGGGGACGGAGGCCTCCGTCCCCGCAGGCCTCGTTTCATGGGTGCGGTACGAGCCTTCGAGCGTTCAGGTCTCGCGGCTCGCTCGGAGAAGAAACTCTTCCTGATCCTCGAGCAGGCCGGACGCGCCCTCCCAGCGCAGCGCCTCGACCCTTGCCGGCTCGGGATCAGTCTTTGATCCGTCGAAGAACCGCGTCGCCGACAACGCCGCACCGGAAATGTCGGCACCGCGAAGGTCGGCGCCGCTGAAATCGACGCCCTCGAGGTCGGCGCCTCGCAGGTCGGCTCCCGCAAGATTGGCCAGACGCAAGTTGGACAGCGAGAGGTTCGCCTCGCGCAAGTCGCACCCAGCGAGGTCCGCGCCCCGGAGGTCGCAGTTCTTGAGCCGCAGCCGCGACAGGTCCTTGGACCTCGGCCGCCAGTTGGGCAGCGCGAGACCCAGCATCACTCGCCGCGCCGTGCGCCAGGGCGCGAAAGACTCCGCGTCGCGGAAGCGCGCCAGATCCTCGGGGTCGAGCGAGCCGGTGGTGAAACGCTGATCGCCAGGCCAGGGGTCGCCGACGTTGTGGTAGCTCGAATCGCGTTCCCAGAAGCCGAGACGATCCTCGGCGAACAGTTCGATTCTCCGCAGCCACTTCAGGCTCTTGTAGAAATAGCGCGAGGGCGTGAGCGTCCGCAGCGGGAATCCATGCTCGACCGACAGCGGCTCGCCATCGACCGCGTGCACGAGCCAGGTATCGGCCAGCGCGAGGTCGAGCGGCAGCGAGGTGTCGTGACGCCGCGGCGACGCCGATTCGAAGCGGACGAATCTCGCCTCGGCCGTTGGTCTCGCTTCCCGGAGCAACTCGCTGAGCGGCAGCCCGAGGAAACGGGTGCCGAGCCGGCTCCAGCCAGTGACGCAGTGGATATCGACGACGCGCTCGCGATGCGGCAGCGCGAGGTAGTCGCGCCATCGAAGCAGCGACGGCCTCGCCACCAATCCGCCGATCGCCAGTCCCCAAGCCGAGAGGTCGAGAGCGCCGGACTCAGGGGACTTCTCCCCGACCACGGGGAATTTGCGGGTCAGGGCCTGCCCCGGAGGCAGGCGCGGTACTTCCTGCGAGGTCATCGCCCGAGCTCGGCCTTCAGCCGCCGTTGCCCGTCTTCACCGAGCGCGCGATCAGGCCCAACCCGCCGACCAGCAGGACCAGCATCAGTAGAGTGTTGTAGAGGCTGGTCGGCCGGAAGTAGAGGTCCATGTGCGAAAGGATCCCGACCAGAATGATGACCGCGCCGGCGATGAGCAACAGCCAGCCGGGCTTGGAATCGCCCCTGAAGAAGAGCAGGAAGACGCCGAACAGCAGCGGCACGAGCGAGAGCCCGAAGGCATTCACTCCCCAGAGCTGCCAGTAGCCGCCGGTGATCGTGACTTGCTGCAGCAGCAGATAACCGCCGGCGACCGCCATCACGAAACCGAGGAGGAACGTCCCGAGCCCGCCAGGACGGCCACCTGGGCCCGGGAAGCCGGTCTTGTCAGGATCGGTCATCTCGAACCTCCGGGCCTTCGGCGGGAATGACCGGCACTCCCAGGAGCTCTTCACCCAGGGCTGCGATCTCGGCGCGATACTCCCTCTCGAGCGCCGCCTTCTCGCCGGCGGGCATGAACGATTGGCGCAACCCGGCGATCGCGAAACCGGCGAGCTCGGCAGGTGAATAGCCGAAGGTTTCACCCAGGCGTTCGAAGTCCTTGGTCAACGTGGTCTCGAACATCGGCGGATCGTCCGAGTTGACCGAGACCTTGACCCCGGCCCGATAGAGCCGATCGAAGCTGTGCGATTTCATGTCCGGAAACACCCCGAGACAGACGTTCGACGAGGGGCAGACTTCGAGCGGAATTCCGCGCGTCACCAATTCCTCGATCAACGCCGGATCCTCCACTGCGCGCACCCCGTGTCCGATACGTTCGGCGAGAGCGATCTCGAGCGCCTCGCGGATCACCGGCGGGCCCCCGTGCTCGCCAGCGTGCGCGACGCGATGGAGGCCCAGGCGTTTGGCCTCGGCGAAGTGCTCGCGAAATGGCGCCGTCGGGGCGCTGGCCTCGAAGCCGGAAAGCCCCAATGCCACGACCGGCCCGCCCTGGGTCGCGCCGAGCAGAGCGTACTCGAGCGTCAGGTCGGCCTGCCGCGGAACATTACGTACGATGTCGAAGATCAAGCGCATGCGCACGTCGCGGGCCCGCTCGCTCTCGCGAATGGCCTCGGCTACTGCATCGAGAATCTCACCTGGATTGCCGCCGTTGAGCGCATGCGTGCCGATGGTGAGGTGCACCTCGCTCCAGCGCACGTTCTGACGCTCCTGTTCGGCACAGAAATCGCGTACCAAGAGCTGGAAATCCTCGGGATGCTGCAGGCAGCGAGAGCAGGTCAGATACACCGAGACGAAATGATCGAAATCGCGAAAGCGAAACCAGTCGCGCAGTCCCACCTCGTCGTTCGCCGGCAAGTCGACGCCACGACGCCGCGCCAAGGTCAGCAAAGTCTGCGGGCTCATCGAGCCTTCGAGATGCACGTGCAGCTCGGCCTTCGGCATGCGGAGCAGGAACTGAGAAAGGTTCACGGCCCGGTCATCACCTACGGTCGCCAATCATTCACCCCCGCGGTTCGGCATCTTCTCGTGCAGGCGGCGCAGCACCGACGCCGGCACGAGCCCCGAAATATCACCGCCGAGCGAGAACGCTTCCTTGGCCAGGCGGCTCGACAGATAGCTGTACTCCTCCTTGGGCATCATGAACAGGGTCTCGACCCGCGGATTGAGCCGCCGGTTCATGAGCGCCATCTGAAACTCGTAGTCGAAATCCGAAAGGGCGCGCAGGCCGCGCACGATAGGCACCGCGCCTACCTTGTCCATGAAGTCGACCAGCAGCCCGGAGAAGCTCTCGACCCGCACCCGGGGATCGTCGCCGAGAATCTCGTGGAACATCTCGCGGCGCTCCTCGATGCTGAAGAGAGGCTTCTTCTCCTCGTTGCGCAACACCGCGATCAGGACCTCGTCGAAAATCGACAGGCAACGCTGGATGACGTCCAGATGGCCGTTGTGCGGCGGATCGAACGAGCCTGGATAGACCGCAACGCGGCGCGAACCCGGCGCCGGCGCGATCTCGATCGCGCCGAGCGCGAGCTTCGAATCTCCGTGCGGGGGCATCGGCGTCATTGCGATTCTCCCTTGGTCGGCAACTCGAATGTCGCGACGTTATAGGCCGCGTCCATAACCCGCAAGACCACTAGCCTGGGCGGCGTCGGAAGGTCGATCACCAAGGCCTCGCGTCGGCCGTCGAGCAGTCCGTCGACGGCCCTCGCCGGCCGCCACATGCCACCGTCGAGGCTCACTTCGGCCGAACGGACGGGGTTGAGCGCATCCTCGACGATGACCCGAATGCGCTTGCCTTCCCAGGCAACCGAGGCCAGACGCGGCGGCGTGGCGTCGACCACCACGGGCTCGCTCACCTGTTCGGCCTCCAGCGCCTCGTCGGGATTGCCCTTGCGGTCGGACGCTCGCAACCGGAACCGGTAGGCGCCATCGGGAAGCGCCGTCTCATCGAAGCTGTACCACGTGTCGACGAGCTCCTGGGCCATCGGCAAAAAGCCCTCCGCGTTACCCTCGCGGCGAAACTCGAGCGTGTAGGAGAGCGTGTCGTCGTTGGCGTCGCTCGCCTCCCAGCGCAGCGTTCTGTACCCCTTCTTCCAGACTGTTTTCGAAGCGTCGCTCACTCCGGTCGCGGGCTGCAGGGTAGTGAACATCCCATCCTTCGCCGCGTGCGTGGGCTCGAAGATCTGCGCGCCGGGATTGAAATTCGCCGGCACGACCACCTCACCCGGATCGAGCGCCACGAACTTGGTGAGCCGCGGCCGCAGATTGAGATGTCGGAAGGAGGCTTCGACGGCGGTAATGCGAGGCGAAGCATCGCCCGCCGAGCCGAGCTCGACGCGCCATTGCAGATAGCGCGCCGGCGGCAAATCGGCGAGCGAGATCTCGCGCTCACTGCTGCCTTCGCTCCAGGCCGACCACGTGCGATCGGGCTCGGCGCTCACACCGGTGCGGACCGAGAAACGCGCCGTCGCCCCGCGGGGCAGGTCGCCACGCCAGCGCAGCACGCCGAAGCGCGCCACCTGAGCGGCGTCGAGCGCGGGGCTGGTGTAGGTACCATGACGCTCGGACTCGCCGGTCGAGCGATAGAGCGCCGCGGCGTTGGTCGCCGCGTACATCAGGCGCTGCGAGGCCGGTTCGATCCAGAGCGCCATGATCTGGCGCTCGTCGGCATCCTTCTCCAGCACCATCCTGGCGCTGGCGGCGTTGTAGCTGAAGATCTTGCCTTCGAGACCGGTGCCGACCCACAGCCGGCCGCGCGCCCAGACCATGCTGTAGACGGTGTCGTCGGTGAAAGCCCAAACACTCTCGACGACTCCGCTCGGCGAGATGCGGAACACTTCGCTGCGCGACGTCTTCGCGGCGCCATCTTGCGGCGTCACGGTCACCGTGGCGCTGCCCGGTCCCCCCGTGGCGCCGGGTGCGCCACCGGGGCCGGCGGAACCCTGGACCTGCTGCTGCATCGCCTGCGCCTGCATGGCGAGAAGATCGGCTTCGGGCAGGCCGGACTCGGACGAGGCCACCGCCGCGTACATCGTTCCATCGGGCGCCGCGGTGAACGCCACCACTTCACGGCCGCCGGCGTCGAACAGGGTCCGCGCCGTGCCGTCCTTCGATACCCGTTGCACCAGCCCCTGACTCGCCGTCCCCACCAGCACGTCGCCGGACGGCAACGCGAGCAGCGCGCGCAGGTGCGTGTCGGCGGCGTCATAGAGCACCTTGCCGGAGCCGGTCGAGTCGACTCGGTAGAGCTTGCCCTGCGTTCCGGTGGCGACCAGCAAACCGCCGTCGGCGCCGCGCGCGAGACTCCAGATGTAGATTTCCTGAGGATCGAAAAACACCGCGCCCTTGCCGCCCGGCGGGATCCGGTACACCTTGCCCTTGGGCGACGTGCCTGCGAATACGGTGCCGTCCGGGTCGCTCCACAGCGCGAACACCACGGCTTCCGGCGCTTGGAATAGCACGGTGACCTTGCCGTGCTCGTCGACCTTGAGCACGCGGCCCGAGTTTCCGGTACCCACCACCCAACCGTCGGGTAGGCGTGCCGCGGAGAACAGAAAGGGCTCGTCGATGCCGGCGAGCTTGTCCATGCGATCGGCGAGCAGCAGCGCCCCGAGCGGGTCGAGGGCCACGCCCTCGAGACGGCCGGCGACGAATGCCGACGCGCTCTGTACGCGCAACACCTTGGTTTCGGTCGCCTCGAGCGAGCCGACGACGATCAGGGCGCCGAGCAACCCGCCTACCCAAGCGAGCGCGACAGCGGCCGCCGGCGATCCTGGACTTCTCTTCATGGACGATCTCCCTGGGAAACGGACCTTGGATTGGCGCCGGGCTTCGGAGTGGTCGCTGCCGGGCGGGCCTGCACCGGCCGGCCGGCGGCATCGAGCGGCTCGCGACGGCGCACGTCGAGATCGACCCGCACAGCTCCGAGCACCGGCACGTCCAGCGTTTCGACTTCCTGCTGGGCCACCGCGAAGCGCAGGGGCGACGCGCTCCACGAGCCCGCCGCACCCCACACCGCGCGCATCGAGCCGGGCAGGCGCGGCATGGCTTGACCCGCAACCTCGAGCCCCTTGGCGGCGGAGAAGCCGAGGACCACGAGATCGCGCCGCGAGTGCAGCGTCGCGAGCAGCGCCAGGACCTGCTCGAACGTCTCGGGCGAAGCGTTCTCGAACGCGAGTCGTGCCGCGTCGACGCTGGCGCCGTCGCCGATGAGCAGCGAGTATCGGCCATTGGGTAGATCGCTCGGCACGGTGACCGCCAGGGCGTGACGGAAAGGGCCGTCCCGATAGGCCTGCAAGTCGAGGTCGATCCCAACGCGGTCACCCGGTCGGACGACCGCATGGTCGGCGTGCGCCGCGAGCAGCATCGCCGAGTGAATTCCGTCTCGGACCTGGAGCGTCACCTCGACGTTCTCGATCTCGACGTCGGCGAGTCGGTTCTGGGTGAGGAATGCCCCTACCGCGAGGAGATAAAGCGCACTCTCGACACCCGCCCCGTCGCCGTCGAAGGTCTGGGCCAGTCGCAGCTCGCCGTAGTGGCGGAGCTTGAATCGCGCCTCCAGGTTCAGATTCAGCGGGCCGTTGGCGTGGCCGGAGGCGTCGATCGAGCCCAACGTGGACACCGCCAGCATTTGCGGCAGGAGCGCCGGCACGTCGGCGAGCCGCATGTGGAACGTACGCTCTTTGACCTTGATCGAGAGCGGCACCATCGGCGCCGCGAGACCGATCCGGCCGCGCACGCCGACCGAACGGTCCTGGTCGAAGGCGCCAATCGGACTGCCGAAGTTCGCGATCTTGAACGAGTTGATCCGACTGGAAACGATCGTGACGACTTCGGCGGGAGCCATCGGCAGCCGCATCGGGCCCGAGCCGAGGAACGGATGACCGAAGGCGAGGATCTGATCGCCGATGCGATCGGTGACCGTGCCGGTGACCGCGAGCCTCAGATCGCCATCGACCAGAATGCCCGCAACGGCGCCGCCCGGAACGAGATCGGCGTTCGCTTCTTTCGTGGGCGACGGTTCTCCCGCTGCCGCGAGGCCACCCAAGGCCTGACGCAGAATGCTCTGCGATGATTCGCCGAAACCCGCACCGGCGAACAGTAGTCCGGAGGCGGTTCCGCTCGCCAGCGGACTCGCTGGAGCGCGCAACAACGCCAACTGTTCCTGCAACCGGGACGCGGACGTGGCGGGGTTGGTGATAGTCAGCAACTGCTCCCGCAACTGGGCGGCTAGGGTCGTGGCGGCTCCGTCGGTGCTCTTCGCGGCGGGCATGGACGGCGGGATCGTTCGCTCGCCGGTCGGGAAGCGGCCGAGTGAGCGCATGGCCTCGATCGGAGTGATGCCGGCGATGGCGTCCTGCGCGAACAGGAACGAGAACGCGACCGCGCCGACCAGCTTGCCGTCGATGTACACCGGACTGCCGCTCATGCCAGCGATGACGCCGCTCTTCTCGAGATCCTTGCCGGAGAGCCGGGCGACGATGTAGCTCGTTTCGGGAGAAGTATTCCGCATCACACCGAGAACTTCGGCCTCGAAACGCTCGGGAGTGCTGCCCTGCCACACCGAAAGTCCGTAGCCGTGCTGACCGATACGGATCTCCGACAGGGGGAGAATCGGCGCCGCCGTATCGCTTGCCACGGCAGCGGCAAAAGCGCCGGAGGACATCGACAGCGCGAGGATCAAAACGGCGAGCGCCGTGCGCGATGGCGGACGGCGCATTGCACAGGATCCTGTGCAATGCGCTAGCACGCCCCATCCAGCTAGCTTCGCCATGAGTTCTCCGCAACGTCTTCCACAGGGGTTGTGGAATTCAAACTATCGTTTAATGAGAACAACTCCAAGAATCGTGCCACCGAGAAACTTCCCTCGCGCAATACACGCGGTGCGTCACCGGTCAGATCGACGAGAGTCGAAGGCGGGCCACCCGAGAGCGAGCCAGCATCGACGATCGTCGATTCGTAGCCGCGCAATAGACTCGCCAAGTCGAGCGGCGCCAACAGCGGCGGCTCGCCCGCGAGATTCGCGCTCGTCGCGGTCAGCGGTCCGACGGCAGTGAGCAGCGCGCGCAGACGCGCGTCATCGGGTATCCGTACGGCGAGCGTGGCCTCGCCCGCGCCGGCCGGCAGTGCCTCGCGAACCCGCAGCACCGCGGTGAGCGGCGCCGGCCACACCTCGAGCAGCTTGCGAACGGCAGGGGTCTCGACGTCCACGCCGAGGTCCCCGAGCTGCGCCGCGTCGGCCACGACGACCAGCAAAGGCCGGCGCGGTTCGCGATGCTTGATGCGGTAGACCGTTTCGACGGCGTTCCGGTTCCGCGGATCGACGCCCAGGCCATAGCTCGACTCGGTCGGGATGGCGAGCACCATGCCGCGCGCCACGGCCGCCGCGAGCTCGACTACCGAATCGCCGAAGCGCCAGGTCGCAACGTTGCCTCCCGAACCCGCTTCGGTGGAAATCAAGCCCGACTCCCCTTCGCGGTCCGCGCCGCTCGCGCGGGTCGTTCGGTTCGGGAGCCACGAGAAAGGGCGGGGGACTCGCCCGGCGGGTCGCCCGGCGAGTCGATCGCCGAGTCGAGCAGCTCACGGGCGTGCGACATCGAAAGCGAAGTCACCTGCTCTCCAGCCAACATCCGCGCCACCTCCGCGACGCGTTCGTCGGTACCGAGCTCGGCGACCGTGGCGTGGGTGCGCCCTTCATCCACCCGCTTGCTGACTCTGAACTGCAGATGCCCTTGACTCGCGACTTGCGGCAGATGGGTCACCGCCAGAATCTGCCCTCGCGCGGCCAGCCGGCGCAGCTTCTTGCCTACCGCGGCCGCCTCGGCACCACCGAGCCCGGTATCGACCTCGTCGAAGACCATCGTCGGAAGGGAATTCGCCGGGGCGCTCTTCTGGCTACTGGTGAGCGCCAGTTGTAACGCCAGATAGATGCGCGCCAACTCGCCCCCCGACGCGGCACGCTGCAACGGCCGCGCTTCTTCGCCGGGATTCGCCTTGAGCTCGAAGACCACTTGATCGTAGCCGTGGGCCGCGAACTCTACCGGCTCGCCCTTCACGATCAGGGGACTTCCCTGGCGGGGACGCGCGCTCAGGCCGACGGCGAATTGCGCTCGCTCGAGCGCCAGGTCGCGCAACTCGACCTGGACTCTCTCGGCCAGCCCTCGCCCCCACTCGGCTCGTCGCCGCGAGAGCTCCTCCGCCGCGGCGCGATACTCGCCCAGCGCCGTTGCGACCTTGGACTCGAGGCCCAGGCGGTCGCTGGCGTCGCCCTCGAGCTCGTCGAGCTCACGCGCGATCTCAGCGCGCCGCGCCAGCATCTCGACGGTGCCCGGCCCGTACTTGCGCAGCAGACGTTCGAGCACCGAGAGCCGTTCCTCGACCGCGTCGAGACGGCCAGGATCGGCTTCGACGTGATCCAAGCGGTGGCGCACCGCGCTCGAGAGCTCGACCAGGCGGATGCGGCATTCCGCGATCTCGGCCTGCCAGGCTCTGGCTTGAGGCTCGTAGTCCGCGATACCCTCGAGGAGGTGCCCCGCATGGGCCAGGCGTTCGAGCGCCGCGCCCTCTTCGTCCTCGAGTCCGTCGAGCGTGCCGGTGAGCCCCTGTGTGATCGCTTCGACGTGGCGCAACACCTGACGCTCGGCGCGCAGCGCCTCCTCCTCGCCGGCCTGCGGTTTGGCGGCGTCGATCTCAGCGGCTTGAAAACGCAGCAGATCGAGGCGCTCACGGCGCAAGCGTTCGTCTCCCGCGATGCGTTCGAGCCTTGCGGCGAGCGTCGCATAGCAATCGAATGAAGCGGCGGTGCGGTCGAGAACGGCCGCGGCTTCGGCGCCGCCGCTGCGATCGAGCCAGGCACGCTGCAGATCGGGCTCGACCAGCCCGAGCTCCTCGCGCTGACCGTGGATGCGCAGGAGATCCGGCGCCAGATCGGTCAGCAGGCGAAGCGTCGCGGGCTGATCGTTGAGAAACACCCGGTTGCGGCCCTCGCGGCCGACCTCGCGACGCACCACGAGCTCGTCGCCGACGACTTCCAGTCCCGCGGCTTCGAGCGCCTCGCGCCAGGGGGCGCCGGGAACGTGGAAAACACCGGTGACGCTCAGGGTATCGACGCCGCTGCGAATCAGATCGGTGCTCGAGCGCGCTCCGGCGAGCAATGCCAAGGCATCGACGACGATCGATTTGCCAGCGCCGGTCTCGCCGGTCAGGACATTGAAGCCCCGGCCGAACTCGACCTCCGCGCTCGCCAGGACCGCCAGGTTCCGCAGATGCAGATCGCGCAGCATGCGAGGTTTCCGCTCGGACGCAGGAGGTCCGTAAGCAGATGGTGCAATCTATCAAAGGTACCTGAGTCGAAGCCGCCGCAAAGGAGGCCGAGACCGTCCGCTATCCACCGAGAGCCCGTTCCCTGAGCCGAGTCGAAGGGAACAGAAGGCAGCTTCGGCAATCGCGCTGGCTGGCTTCGGCTACGCTCAGCCAGCGGCGGCGTCCGCGTATCTCCCAACAGACGGCCGGTGTTAGTCTTTCGCTTCTCAGCATGCGTCCGCGCAGCGTAGCCTTCGCCCTCCTTCTGGCCCTTGGCCTGCCCGGTCTCGGGTTAGCGGACGGCGCGGCGGCTACGGCCTCGCCGGGCTCGACTTTCCCGCCGCCGCTTTCCGCCTACACCGGCGAGGAGGGCATGAACCTGAGCCAGGTGCTGGCGCATCGCGCCACGCTCGAGCCGCTCAATCTGATTGCCACAGTCATCTTTCTCATGGCGGTACTGCACACCTTCGCGGCGCCGAAGTTCCTGGAGCTCGCGCATCGCGTGAAGAAACGCTACGCGGCGCGGCACCCGCACCGGCCGGGCGAACCGGCACCGGTCAGCCCGCTGGGCGAGGTTCTGCATTTCTTCGGCGAGGTCGAGGCGATCTTTGGCCTCTGGACGGTGCCGTTGATCGGGCTCGTCACTTGGAAGCACGGCTGGAGCATGGCGGAGAGATGGATCGGACACGGTGTGCACTTCACCGAGCCCATGTTCGTGGTCGTCATCATGGCGATCTCGTCCACCCGACCGGTCATGGCGTTCGCCGAGTCCATGATTGGCGCGGTCGCGGGCCTCGGGCATCGATCGCCGGTCGCGTGGTGGCTCTCGATCCTCACCCTGGGCCCGCTGCTGGGCTCGTTCATCACCGAACCCGCGGCGATGGTGATCAGCGCGCTCCTGCTCGGCCGACAGTTCTTCGAGCTCCATCCCAGCCAACGCCTGCGCTACGCGACCGTGGGGCTGCTGTTCGTAAACGTTTCGGTGGGTGGCACGCTCACCCACTTCGCGGCGCCGCCGGTGCTGATGGTGGCGGGCAAGTGGGGCTGGGGCTTCCTGCACATGATCGAGCACTTCGGTTGGAAGGCCGTAGTCGGAATCACGGTCTCGACCGCGCTCTACTGGCTGATCTTTCGACGCGAGCTCTCGAGCCTCGCCGCAAAGGCCCACCATGCCGACACCGAGCGCAAGAAGCGGCCGGTGCCGAAGCGGCTCATCCTGCTCCACCTGCTGTTCCTGGCCTGGACGGTGTTCACGGCGCAGGTGCCGGTGCTGTTCATCGGCGGCTTCCTGTTCTTCCTCGGAGTGCTCCAGGTCACCGAGCCGCACCAGGAGGACCTTAGACTGCGCTCACCGCTGCTCGTCGGCTTCTTCCTCGCCGGTCTCGTCGTGCACGGTTCGCTGCAGCAATGGTGGATCGCTCCGGTCCTGAGCCAGCTCGCGGCGCTGCCGTTGATGATCGGCTCGACCGTGCTCACCGCGTTCAACGACAACGCGGCGATCACTTACCTCGCTTCACTCGTGCCGGGGTTCGACGCCGCGCGTCAGTATGCGGTGGTGGCCGGCGCGGTCACCGGCGGCGGGCTCACCGTCATCGCCAACGCGCCCAACCCCGCCGGTCAGTCGGCGCTCCAACGCTACTTCCATGACGGGCTGTCGCCGGTCTATCTGTTCGCCGGAGCGCTGGCGCCGACGCTCATCGTGGCAGCCTGCTTCCTCTTGTTGTAAGCCCACCGCGCCCACAGAGCCGCCGGCAGGCCGACGAGGAACATGTGCCCCAGAATGCCGTTGATGATCTCAGGCCAGAGCTGCGAATTGGGTTGGCCCCGCATCGCCGGAACCACGATCCACTGCATCGCGTAGAGCGCGCACAGTCCGTACACCATGCCGACCGGGACCGCGTATCTGTGCAGTGCCGGCAGAGCGCGACTGAGCAGCAAGTACACGGCCACGATGCTGAAGGCCACCGTGAAGTGCATCGCGAGGCCGAGAGTCAGGATCTCGGGTCCGCCCGCGAGCGCGGTTTCGCGGCCGATCAAGACGCCGGCGACCGAACGGAAGACTCGACTCGGCCAAGCGCCGTAAAACAGACAGGCCTCGGTACCATCGAGCACCCCGACGGTGAGCCCGCCGTAGAGCAGGCCGCGCCAAGTGAAGGACGGACCTCGTGTGGATGCCGCGGGCAGCGACGGGGCTTCAGCAGTCAACGCGCCGATCTTGTCCATGCAGCGTCTTATCGCACGCGGCGCTCCAACGTGGTGCGGAAATGGGCCGACCGGCCGAATCGCCGTGCCGGGAGGCTACGCCCTAGTGCGGGTTACGGCCGCCGATTCACCCTCGCAAACGCGGCGGAGACGGATCTCTATGGGTTGTAGGCCTTGGCGACGAAGGTCTCGTCTTCCTGGATCGAACGCTCGAAGCTGAGGAAGTCGTAGTAGCCGCAGCGCACGGTTCCGGGGTATGCCCGGCAAGTGCCGGGGCGGGCCTTGTAGATGGTGCAGCGTCGAGTCTCACGATCGAGGAACTGGCAGGCAGTGCCGAAGTTTTCGTCGGCCTTGTGCCGCATCACCATCGGCGTGGCGTCGTCGCCGCGCTTGGTGTAGCGCGAGCGCGCCTCTTCGACGTCGAGTTCGAAATGGCGCGCGAGGCGCTGCAGGTCGGCTTCGCTGACCGGGATATGCGGGTACGAGCAGCAGTACGCCGGGCAGTTGGAGCAGTTGTAGAACTTGGGCTGCGACGACATCGGACCATGTTAGCGCGCCCGTGCCATGGCGGCGAGCACTATCCTGACCGCCCGCGCGGCTCGCCTAGGCCGGCGGCTTGCGTCGCGCTCCGAATACCGGACGGACGCCGTTCTTGCGCAAGGTCTCGAAGCGCTCCTGCTCGCGGCACGCGGTCTGGTTCCCCTTGGCGCAGGCGTCGGCCAGGATCGCGCGGGCTTGATCCTTGCGGCCCAACTCGCGCGCCGCGAGCTGCGCCGCTTGCGCCGCAACCGGACCGGGATCGCCGGTCGAGGTCGAGATCGCCAAGCGGTACCAGTCCAACGCCTTCTCGTAGTGCCCCAGGTGTTGCTCTTCCTCGCCGGCAAGTTCGGCCACGTGCGGACTCGGCGCCGTCTCGTAGAGGGCCGACGCGTCGTCGAGCGCGGCCTGATGCTCGCCATCGAGATGGCGCACGAAGGCGCGCGCGAGGCGAACGGCCGCATCGGCGGGATTGCGCCGCAACTCCGTATCGAGGAGCGCCGCCGCCTCGTGACGTGGATCGAGATACGCCACCGCCACGACCCAATCGTCGAGCCGGGTGCCGCCTGCGGAAGCTTGCCGCACGAAGTGAACGCCAGTGCCCATGGCGGGACCCAGAGTGCCGGAGTGCTGCCGGACTTCTCCCAGCCGGCGGCGAGCCTCCGCCATATTGCCTTCGACGTACGCGAGTCCGCCCGCCGCATAGTCGGCGGCCAGCTTGGCCTGCTGATTGTCGGGTCGGCGGCGCTCGGCCTCGCGAGCCGTGGTGGCCATGCTCTCGAGCTCCGGCCGGGTCAGGCGTCGAGGACCGACGTGCGGGTCCATGGTCCGCCACCTCGCGAAATGCTCGTCGACGGTCGATCCTTCGGCCGCCCCGCCGGCGATCGATGCGGAGCCCGTCTCGATCGCTGGCTCCGAGGCCGGCTGAGGCGTGGCCCTTGGAATCGCCGCCGTGGGAAGAGTTGCGGGCGGAGTTATTGGAGCCGCGGGAGCCGCGGGAGCCGCCGGCGAAGTTGTCGGGGGCCTCTGCGGCGCGGCGGCCGGAGCGGCCGCTGCCGCCTTCACCTCGGTCGACGCCGTGCCCTCCGAGCTCGTCGAACGGCGATCGAACGCCAGGGCGCCGACAACCAGAACTCCGATGCCGGCCGCCGCGGCCACGAGCCAAGGCCAGCGACGCGGCGGCGCGGCGTAGCTGGTGAGCATCCCGGAGACTCCAGGCTTGCGCGCCATGGTGGTGCGGGCGGCGATGCGCGCCTCGTCGGTGTTCGCCAAATGCAACGTCGGCTGCGCGCCGAGCGAGGACCACGGTCCGGGCGTGCCCTCGGCGACCGCCTGACGCTCTCCCGTCGAGAGCGCCGAGGCCAGGGCTTCGGCAAAGGCGCGGCCGGTGCGCGGCCGCCGCTCCGGGTCCTTGGCGAGCGCCGCGTCGAAGACCGCATCGATGTCGCTCGGCAAGTTGACCACTCGAGTCGAAGGCGCGGGCGCCGGCGTCTGCACGTGCTGGTGCATGAGCGCGAGCGCGCTCTCGCCACCGAAAGGCGGCGTACCGGTGAGCAGCTCGTACGCCAGCACGGCAAGCGCGTAGAGATCGCTCTGCGCCGAGGCCGACTTGCCGAGCGCCAGCTCGGGAGCCATGTAGACCGGCGTGCCCACGACCACGCCGGTGGCGGTAAGCCGAGTCGCCGATTCCGCCGCCTTGGCGATACCGAAATCCGCCAGCATCGGTCGATCGCCGAGACCCACCAGGACATTGGCGGGCTTCACGTCGCGGTGCAGCACGCCGGCGCGGTGCGCGAAGTCGAGCGCATCGGCAAGTTGGCGAATCCACGGCACGACCTGCGGCAAGGGAATCGGGGTGCCGTCCATACGCTGGCCCAGCGTGCCGCCGTCCAGGAAGGGCATGACCAGGTACGGGGTACCTTCGTGCTCGCCGGAGTCGTACACCGGCAAGATGTTGGGATGCTCGAGGCCTGCCACCAACCGCGCTTCGCGGAGGAATCGATCGACGAACTGCGGCTGTGCGGCGTAGGCCGTCTGGATGACCTTGACCGCCACCGTGCGGCCCAGCCGAGTGTCGGTCGCTTTGAAGACCTCGGCCATACCACCGCGGCCGAGTGTCGATTCGAGGCGGTAGCGACCGAGAGTCTGGCCGAGCGAAACAGTCATCGGAGGTTCCGGCCGAGCGTCAAGGTCGGCCGCGGGCTTAAGCCGGCGCGCCGCCGGCGGCCGGCGTCTTCGGCTCGTCGGGTTCGGCGAGGCTCACGCGGTTGCGCCCGGAATGCTTGGCGACGTAGAGCGCGCGATCGGCTTCCTCGTAGAGCTCCTGCGGTCCGCGCATCCGCGAACGCCGATCCGCCACCCCGAAGGAACAGGTCACCGGCACACGAAAACCAGCGTACTGGAACTCGTAGGTCTCGAAACGCTCGCGCAGCTTCTCGGCGAGCTGCAGGGCGCCCTCGAGATTGGTCTCTGGGCAGAGGATGGCGAACTCCTCGCCGCCGACGCGCGCGAACACCTGTTCCGGGCGCAGCAGCTCGGCGGCCAGGGTCGCCACCTGCTTGAGCACAAAGTCGCCGCACAGATGGCCGTAGCTGTCGTTCACGTTCTTGAACGAGTCGAGGTCGAAGATCACCAGCGACAGCGGACGGTCGTGGCGCGCCGCGCGCGCGAACTCGCGCTCGGCTTCCTCGTCGTGCTTCCTCTTGTTGTAGATCTCGGTCAGCCCGTCCCGCATGACGAGGTTGTAGATCGCTTCGTGGTACGCATGCTCGGGATCGCGCTCTTGCAGGAACTTGAAATGCACCGAGCCGACCTGGAATCGATCGCCGCTGTTGAGCGCCTTGCGCCCGGCGAGCGGCTGGTCGTTGAGCAGCGTACCGTTCGTGCTCTTCAGATCCTCGAGCATCACGACGCCATTCTCGTAGCGCAGCCGGGCGTGCGCGCGCGATACCGAGAGCACTTCGGGAAGACTGATCTCGGCGGCTGGCGAACGGCCAATTTCGATCGCCGCGCCCGAGGAAAGCCGGAAGCGCGTGCCGAGCATCTTGTTTTCGGGATGGGCGATCAGGATGACGTTGGCCTCGACGTCGACCCGCTCGTCCTCCCGGGTCGGCCAGCCGTCGGTGTTGTCGATGGTCTGGGTGCGTCGGCTGGGATCCAGGCTCGCCAACTCCAGACTGTCGGTGCTCGGATCGCGCGCACTGCGGCCGCCCGAGGAGAATTTCCTCCGGTTGCCCGACGACGATCCCATCCCTCCTGAACGTTCCGCCATGGCTCCTCGGGACTTGCGAGGCAAATCCGCATGAAGGTAGCACCCTGCCCGATCCGGGGTCAAACAGGCTCGAATCCTCCATGAGCCTAAAAACACCCGACCCGGGTCCTTCCTGCGCTGCGGGGTTGAATTACCGCCCGAACATCGCCCGCATGACGTGCGTGGCGACTTCCGGGTTTTCTCGTAACCGGCGGATGGAGTACGGGTACCAGTCGGCGCCGTAGGGCACGTAGACCCGCAGGCGGTGACCCTGAGCGATCAGGATGCGGCGAAGCTCCGGATCGACTCCGAGGAGCATCTGGAACTCGTAGCGGTCGCGGGGTGTCTGGTAGCGATCAAGCAGCGCGGTGGCGCCGCAGGCGAGGAATTCGTCGTGGGTGGCGATGCCGACGTAGATCCCGGCGGCGAGGAGTTTCTCGAGCGCCCCGAGGTAGGCCTGGCGCACCGTGTCGTGGCCCTTCCAGGCGGTGTCGCGGGGTTCGATATAGATGCCCTTGCAGATCCGCACGTTGGGCTTGTCGGCTGGGAGGTCGGCGATGTCGCGAGGCGTGCGGCGCATATAAGCCTGCAGGACGATGCCCATGTTGCCGTGCTCGGCGTGCACGGTCTTGTAGATGCGGAGCGTCGCGTCGGTGGTCGAGCGGTCCTCCATGTCGATGCGCACGAAGTTGCCGCAAGCCTTGGCCGTCGCCGCGATCCGGCGCACGTTGTCGAGGCAAAAATTCTCGTCGATCTTGAGCCCGAGCAGGGTGAGCTTGATCGACATGTTGCTGTCCAGACGGCGGTCGCGGAGGGTCTCGAAGGCGCGCACGTACTCGTCGACCGCCCAGGTCGCCTTCTCGCGCGCTTGCACCTCCTCGCCGAGGATGTCGAGCGTCGCCATGGCGCCGATGTCGTTCAGCGCCTTCACCGTGCGCAGTGCATCGTCGAGGGTCTCCCCCGCGACGTAGCGCGAGGCGACTCGCCCGACGACGAACTTAGGCACTAGCGGGAGAGCTGTGACGAGCAGGCGGCCGAATACGCTCATGGTCGGCCGGCGCTCAGGCGGGGACGTCCTGCACCCAGCGCACCGACTTCGAGCACGGGCAGACGCCGCCGACGCGCCGCAGCTCGGGCATCAGTCCCGCCGCCTGTTCTGGCGTGAGCGTTCCGGACTCGACCTTCCCCAGCGCCTCGAGGAAGTCGCGAAAATCGCGGCCCGCGAGATACGACTCCGGCAGGACCTGCGACAGATGCCGCACATAGGCAGCGGAATCGGCGAACTCTTGTCCGTCGGCTCCGATTTTCTTGTAGGACGGCATGCCGCGGCGACGGAAGAACTGCTTGTGCGGGATGTGCAACAGCTCTTCGGGTTTCACCCCGCGCACCACCAGGCCTTCGACGGTGATCTCGCGCAGCATCGACTCAGCTTCGCCGTGGTTGAGCTCGGGAAAACGAGCCCGCAGGTAGCGCATGTTGAGGTCCGCGACCACCTTGCGGATCTCCTCGTAGTACTGATTCTGCGCCTCGTCGTTCTTCATCGGCTTCAAGCCGTACTTCACATTGGTGGCGCCGCCGCGCTCGTCGCCGAACATCTCGAGACCGCGCGGCAGCCACTTGTTGAGCACCTTCTGCAGCATCGCCACCGTGACGTAGACCTCGCCACGCGCCGCCTGCTCCATCCACCGTCTCATGGGCACGACGCCGGTCGCGAGGTGAAAGGCTTCCTCGCGCAGCATCTGCGGCATGCTCTCGGCCATCGGCTTGTAGGCGCTGATTTTTTGCATGGACAACTGGTACTTGCCCACCCGGTCGATCAGGGCGCAGAACATGATGTTGTCGACGAATGAATCGAAGTCGATGTTGAACGCGCCGAGCAGGTGCGAGCCAGTGGTCATCGACAGAGTCTCTTCGACCATGTCGGCGCCGCTCTGCTTCGAGACGTTGGTCCAGTCGTCGGCGAGCAGCAGATGCAACATCTGATAGCCGTGGCGAAGCTCCTCGGCCATCATGCGTAGGACCCAGATTTGATCCTCTTCGCTCTGCGCCCGCGCCAACGTCAACTGGTGTTGCTGGATCGATCCGAACTCCGTCGAGGCCTGGGCGCGAATGGCCGCCAACAGGTGATGCGCCTGCTCCTCGCGCATCGAGCACGCCTGCGTGTACTTCGCCTGCCCCTTCTGATCGCCGCACTCGATCTCGGAGCACATCCCCTGCTCGCGATAGGCGCACAACTTGTACATCGGCTCTTTCGGAAAATGCTTTTCCCAATTGTCGAGCAGGAAATCGAAGTCCGGAAGAAAGCGCTCCCGCCAACGCTCGACGGCGTCGTGGAAGGGCTTTGGGATGGTGCTGGTCTCGGTGCTCATGATCGATCTCCAGAGGCTGCCTTGCGGAGCCTCAAAGCTTCTTCACGAACGGCCGCAGCGGTTCGGGAGTAAATCCAAGGGCGGTGAAGAATTCGCCGATCCCGGCCATGCTCTCGTCGACCAGCGTGCGGACCGACACGGCGCCGCGCGAGCGGAAGTGTTCGAGCAGGGCATCGGCCAGGCGGCGGCCGGCGGCGTGACCGCGAAATTTGGGGTCGACGCCGATGACCTCGATCCAGCCGGTGGGTTCTTCCAGACCGAATTCGCCGGAACGCACCTCACCGAGCATGAAGCCGATGACCTTGCCCTCGAGCTCGGCCACGAAGCAGCCGTCGGGGTCGCGGCGGAGGTAGTAGAGGACACGGTCCTCCCATACCTTCGGGCGGTACTTGCCTGAAATGGTCTCGTCGATCGTGACGATCTCCCCGAGATCGGTCTCGTCGAGCGGGCGAATCCGCAACGTGCTTGGGGTCGAGGTCATGGGATTCACTCCGGAAGACTGCCAGAGCCCATTGTACCGGCTGGGAAGAACCGGCAGCAAACGTTGTCGGGAAGGACTTTGGCGGCCGGCAACGCTATGCTCCGCCCCGCTTCCTAAGGAGAACCGCATGCTTCAATTCCTCCGGCCGGCGTGTGGCCTGTCAATCCTGCTTTGCCTCGCCGCGTCGGCGGCCCATGGTGCCGGCGATCCGACGTACGACGCGCTGCGCGCGGCGCGCCCCGACGGCCGGGTGGTCGCGGTGTCGGGCATGAGCCTCGACCGCGATGCGTTCCATTTCAAGTTCGACAGCGGCGCCTTCCACCTGCTGACGCCGGTTGGCGGGCGGACCGTGGGCGCGGTGTTCGTCGGCCACGGGAGTTACACCCTCGAGCCGGCGAGCGAAACCGAGCGCGCGCACCTCGCGTTGCTCACCGGCAACGACAAGCTCGAGGTGCTGCGCGACGAGTTCGATCGCCTGGTGCTGATGTTCTACGACGACACCGCGGAGGAGCTTCAGCTGGGCGGCCCGGCGGTCGCCGGCGCGCCCTTGCCGGAAGCGATCGACATCTATCAACACGCGCTCGTCTCGCTGCGCAAGCCGTGGAAGCTCAACCTGCAAGCACGGCTGCTCGAGGACATGTTGAACCAGCCCACATTGCGCAGCGGCGTCTTTGTAGCCCTCGTTTCCGGGAAGACGTTGCCACCCGCGATGCTGGTGATCGATCCGCTCGGCGTCGACGCCACCCGACTCGAGCCCTTTTCCGGCGGCGAGGAAGTGGCGCTCGCCATTCAGCATCCGACCCGCGGCGGGCTCTGGTATCTGAGTCACCGCACAGGCGAGGTCAGAGCCGGACGCTACCTGCCGGTCAGCGCGCTGACCGACGCCTTGCATTACGACATCGAATCGACGGTGAAGAAGAACGCCGATCTCGAGGGCGTCACCACGATTCGTTTCAAGGCGCTGGTCGCCGGGCTACGCGTGTTGCCGATGTACTTGATGCCCCGGCTCCGCATTCGCACGGCCGAGTTCGCGGCGGCTCCTGAAGGCCCGTGGACTGCCGCGGCCTTCGTGCAGGAGGATCGAGACGAAGACGGCGACGCCTCGGTCGTGTTGCCGCAGGCCCTGGCAAAAGGCAGCGAAACGCTGCTCCGGATCGCCTACGGCGGCACGGACGTGCTCACCGACGCCGGCGACGGCAGCTTCGAGGTCAAGGCCCGCGAGAGCTGGTATCCGAATCTGGGCTTCTTCGCCGACCCAGCGACCTTCGATCTGCGTTTCCGCGTGCCCGAGAAGAACGAGGTGGTGGCGGTCGGCGAGCTCGTCGAATCGCACGTCGAGGCCGGCGCCAACGTCAGCACCTGGAAAGCGGAGGCCCCGATTCGCGTCGCCGGCTTCAACTACGGCCGGTTCAAACGCCTGGCGCGGAGCGATCCGCAGACCGGGCTCGAGATCGCGGTCTACACCAATCCCGGCACGCCCAACATCGTGCGCGAGCTCGCCGCCGACCTCAACACGATCAACGACTCGGGCATGTCCGAGAGTGGCTTCGATCCAGACGCGATGGAGAACATCCAGGCTCCGACCGTGCAGAGCATCAATACGGGAGCGCTCGCCGAGTCGGCGCTCGTCGACGGCATGAACGCCGCTCGGGTCTGCAGCCGCTACTTCGGAGCCCTCGGCGGCAAGCGGGTCGCCATCACCCAGCAGTCGCAGTGGAACTTCGGCCAGTCGTGGCCGGGCTTGGTCTTCCTGCCCTACGTCTCATTCATGAACAGCACCCTGCGCAACCAACTCGGGATCACGGGTGCGCAGGCCTTCATCGACGAAGTCGGCTTCCACGAGCTGGCGCATCAGTGGTGGGGGCACCAGGTGGGCTGGAAGAGCTACCGCGACACCTGGCTCTCGGAGGGCTTCGCGCAGTTCTCGGCCGCCCTGGCGCTGCAGCACACGGCGGGCTGGGCGCGCTACGACGACCACTGGGAACGGGCGCGCCGATTCATCGACGAATCACCGCCCGGGAACGCGGTGCCGAACTATCTCGCCGGACCGATCACCCTGGGGACGCGCCTGTCGACCGATCGCACGCCCTGGGCGGCGCAGGCCATCGTCTACTACAAGGGCGCGTTCGTGCTCCACATGCTGCGCATGATGATGCGCGAACAGGAATCGCCGAGCCCCGATGCGGCATTCATGGCGCTGATGCAGGACTTCGCCAAGACCTACACCGGACTGAGCGCCTCGACGGCCGATTTTCAGAAGGTCGCCGAGCGACACATGGTCCCGATGATGAACGCTACCAGCGACGGCAAGCTCGACTGGTTCTTCCATCAATGGGTCGACGGGACGGAGATCCCCAAGCTGGTCAACGACCTCAAGGTGGAGAAACAGGGCGAGGAGTACCACGTCACCGGCTCGATCCATCAGGAAGGTGTTTCCGAGACATTCCGTACTCTGGTGCCGGTCTACGCCGAGCTTGCGAAGGGCGCGCCGCTGCGCTTCTCGATCGTCCCCCTGATCGGTCGCACGCCCCGTGAGCTTGATTTGCACGTGAAACTGCCTCAAAAGCCCAAGAAGATCACACTCAACTACCACCATGAGGTCCTGACGCGAGACTGAGGCCCGCAACGAAAGCGCCTTGACAGTCGAGATTTCACAGTGATATCACTTCGCTAGCAGTCAGTGCCGCAAACCCGCGGCACCTAGCGGAGGGATTCACCCATGATGCGCGAACGCGAGTTCCATGCCCCGAACGGTCTCGGGGTTCTCGTGATTCTCTTGCTGGTCATCGTCGGCTCGCTGGTCTTCGCCGGCCAGAACATCCGACTGGGCAACACGCTCCCCGCGGTCGCCGCGAGCCTTCTGGCGTTCGTGGCGTTTTTCTGCACCGCCGGCTTCTTCATCGTCAATCCGAACGAGGGTCGCGTGCTGCAGCTGTTCGGCGACTATCGCGGCACGGCCAAGAGGGCGGGCCTGCGGTGGGCCAACCCGTTCTATAGCAAGCGCCGTATCTCTCTGCGGGTGCGCAACTTCGAGACCGCAAAGCTCAAGGTGAACGATCAGCGCGGCAACCCCATCGAGATTGGCTGCGTCATCGTGTGGCGCGTGGTCGACTCGGCCGAGGCGGTGTTTCACGTCGACAACTATGAAAACTACGTGGCGGTGCAAAGCGAGGCGGCGTTGCGCAACCTCGCCAGCCGCTACCCCTACGACGCCCATGGCGACGAAGTGGACATGGTGAGCCACACGGCGGAAATCTCGCTCCGTCTGAAGGATGAAGTGGCCGAGCGCCTGGCGCAGGCCGGAGTCGAGGTCATCGACACTCGAATCAGCCATCTCGCCTACGCACCGGAGATCGCCTCGGCCATGCTCCAGCGCCAGCAAGCCACCGCCGTCGTCGCGGCGCGCCAGAAGATCGTCGAGGGCGCGGTGGGCATGGTCGAAATGGCGCTCGAGATGCTGTCGGCGAAGCAGGTCGTCCACCTGGATGAGGAACGCAAGGCGGCCATGGTTTCGAACCTGCTGGTCGTCCTGTGCAGCGACCGTCACACGCAGCCGGTGATCAACACGGGCACGCTGCACAACTGAGGCCGCGAGCCCTCGAGCCATGGCGGAGCGCAAGCCCTTTCTCCTTCGGATCAACCCGGAGCTCCTCGATGCCCTGCAGAAATGGGCCGGGGACGAGTTGCGCAGCGTCAACGGTCAGATCGAATTCTTATTGCGCGACAGCCTGGCGCGCGCCGGCCGGTCGCCCACGGCTGGCGCCGTCACCAAGCGCCGCGCCAAGAACGGAGAGCACGATGAGCCTTGAAGTCGGCAAGCGCTACGTAAACGGGAAGGAACTGCGTTGTCCGGTTTGCGAGGGCGATCAGTTCTGGACCCGCAAGACGGTCCTGCACGGCGGCAGAATTCAGCTGCTGCTCGAGCTCGGCTGGGCCGGCAAGCGGGCGGAGAATCAGATCTGCTCTCGCTGCGGCCACATCAGCTGGTTCCTGCCGCCACTGAGATAGCATCGCGGCATGCCGCCGCTGGCGTTGATCGTCGACGACGAGCCCGGAATTCTCCTCACGCTCGCTGGCGTGCTCGAGGATCAGGGCTATCGCACCGTGGCAACGCGCAGCGGCCTGGCAGCGCTCGAGATCTACCAGCGCGACAAGCCCGACTTGGTCTTCCTCGACGTCTGGCTGCCGGATCGCGACGGGCTCGAAACTCTGCAGGCCCTGCGGGCCCACGATCCGACGGCCGCGGTCGTCATGATGTCCGGGCACGGCACCACCTCGACCGCGGTGAAGGCGATCAAGATGGGCGCCTTCGAGTATCTGGAGAAGCCGCTGTCGTATGCCCAAGCGGTCGAGGCGGCGGCCGGGGCCCTTCGCCAACGGCAATCGCCGCTCGCGACCGCGGCGGGACTGACTGCGAGCATCGCCGCTGAACGGGAGCTCAAGCCGGCCCCCGCGCTGCCGCAGCTCGTCCTCAGCGACACCCCGCAACGCACCATCCAGCACAGCACAGTGATCTATGGCCTGGGCCTGCATTCCGGCGGCCGCACCGGCATGGTCATCCAACCGTTGCCGCCCGACAGCGGCCTGCACTTGATCTCGCTGCCGAGCGGCACTCATATCCCGATGCACCTAGGCTCGGTCGGCGACACCGAATACGCCACCACCCTCCGCCGCGACGGGTCCGAGGTGAAGACGGTCGAGCATTTCCTCTCCGCACTCCACGCCTATGGGATCAGCAATCTCTTGGTGAAAGTCCATGGCGAGCTGCCGGTGCTCGATGGCTCGGCCTCCGACTTCTGCCGCACGCTCGAACAAATCGGCATCGAAGATCAAGCCGTGCCACGCCAAGAGTTGGTCATCGACCGGCACTACGAGGTGAGCAGCGGAAAAGACAAGAGTCTCTCGATCGACCCCCCGGACGACGGCGAGGGTTTTTCGGTCTCGTACCTGTTGCGCTATCCGCCGCCGATCGGCGAGCAGTTCTACGAATTCAAGCTCACCGACTCCGAGGCCTACAAGCGCGAGATCGCGCCCGCCCGCACCTTCGGCTTCATGCGCGACCTCAAGATGATGGCCGAGCTCGGACTCGGCTCGGGCGGCCGGCTCGACAACTTCATCCTCGTGGGCGAGGGCGACGTGCTCAACACGGAGTTGCGCTTCCCCGACGAGTTCGTCCGCCACAAGATCCTCGACATCATCGGCGACCTCTACCTGATCGGCTACCCGATCCGCGGCAGGGTCACCGCGCGGCTTACTGGACACCGCGACAACATCGCGCTGCTCCGCGCGATCACGAACGGCACCGCCTGAACTCTCAGCTCTCGGGCAATCCCTTCAACCGTCGGTAGGCGCTCACCACGCCGCCCATCCCCAGCAGCCGCGCGCGCAAGCGCGAGAACGGCGAGCGCTCGAGGGCGTCGAGCGCGACGCGAAATTCCGCCGCCCGGCCGACCGCGAAAGCGGCGTCGGCGCGAGCTGCCGCCAGGTCCTCGAGAGTCTCGATCGCCCGACCGTCGATCTGCTTCGATGCCCACGCCACGTAGCGGGACGCCGCGGCCAGGCAGTCCGCTTCGTGTGCCGCCGGCCAGCTGGAACCCTCGGCGATCGCCGAGCGATAGATCGCCACCAGGCGTTCGAGCACCGTTTCGCGGCCCAGCTCTCGCCGCGCCCGCTCGCTGACCCGCGCCGCGTCGGCGGGATCGTAGCTCGCCAACTCCCGCGACAAGCCTTCGGCCGATACCGGCGATCGCAACGTGAGCAGCCCGAAGTTCGCGTCGCGCAGCGCGTCGAAGTTGTCGGGGCGAACCAGCGCCCCGGAGCCTTCGATGTCGCAGAGCACCACGGCGGCGCCGACCGCCATCGCTTCCAGCGCCGCGCGGCCGCGCGCGAACACCAGGTCGTATTCGGGCAAGAGGCTCTCGGGCGCTGCCACCGGGCGGCCCGAGCCCTGCCCCCGGATGTCGAGGGTCAGGCCGTTGGTCTCGGCCGCTTCGCGCACCGCCTGCGAAACCGGGTCACGTCCGCTCACTTGATTGCTGAACAGAAGCGCCCGCGCCGGACGCGGCGGTAAGGGTGAACGCGGACGGAAGCGCGTCAGGTCCACGAAGTTGGGCAGCACCGTGACCTTGGCCGGCGGGATACCGTGTTCGAGCACCAACCGGTCTCGCCGCAGCGAGTCGACCGCTACGTATCGGCAAACCGTCGGAAAGCTCGGCGGCGCCTCCTGCCAAGGAAGCCAACCGTGACAGACGAAGATCGCCGGCGTCAGCGGAAACCGCAGCATGGCGGTCATCGCCTCGAAGTGGTGCTGACCGTGGATCACATCCGGCGTCTCGCCGAGCCGGGCCAGGTCGTCGATCACCGGCACTCCGCGCCGTCGCAGGTCGGAGGCCACCTCGCCAAGGCGCGGCGAATACACGACCGGCGCGTGGCCGTGCCCGCGGAGCACTTCGGCGACATCGCGCGAGTACAGCTGGCTCCCGGCGCGAAACACCAGCTCGCGGCAGGTGATGAGGACGGTCAGTTTCTCGCCGCGCACGGTCCAGGTCTCGAGGTCAAACATACAATAGTCATCGATTGGTCCAGTTCCCTCGCCGGCCTCGATTCGCGCCCTGGGGTGCCCGCGCGTGAGCGCGATCGACGAACATTCGCCGTCGAGGCCAGAGCTCGCCTGCGTGGTGCTCGCGCTCGGCGCTCCGCGCGAGCTGCCGAGCGCGGTACGCTCGCTGGTCGAGCAAAGCGAGCCGGCCGAGATCGTCGTGGTGAACTCCGCCGGTGGCGACGCCGTTCAGCGGCTCCACGCGGCCGGCCTCCCTTCCCTCCGTATCGAACACTCGGCCAACCGTCTGCTCCCCGGCGCGGCCCGGAATGCGGGCGTTGCGGTCACCGGCGCCCCCTATGTGGCCTTCCTCGCCGCCGACTGCATTGCCGAACCCGGCTGGGTGGCCGCCCGTCTCGCCGCCCACCGGGCGGGCGCCGACGCCGTGGCGAGCGCGGTCACCAACGCCTCGCCGAGCAGCCTCGCCGCGTGGGCCTCGTACGTCGCGCTGTTCAACCGCCGGATGCCGGGCACTCCAGCAGCCGTCGCCCTGCGCTATGGCGTCTCCTATCGCCGCGCATTGCTCGCGAGCCACGGCGGCTTTCGCGAGGACCTCCGCACCGGCGAGGACACCGAGCTTCATGCGCGCTTGGTCCGCTCGGGCGAGATCGTATGGGCGCCCACGGTGCGCACCGCACACCGTCACCCCGAGACCCTCAAGGCTCTCTTTGCCGATCAGTTTCATCGTGGCCGGCGCAGCGCGAGCGCCTGGCGAAATCTCGACGGCCCGCCGCCGCGAACGATCGCCGCCAATGCCATGACTCGCCTGCCCGGAGGCGCCCTGCGCGCTCTGCGGGCGGCACAACCGGGAGAGCGCCGCTGGGTCGCGGCGGCCTGCTTGATTCTGCCGGCCGCCGCCCTGGCGTATGCGTACGGAGCCTGGCGCGCCAGACCGGCGCTGGAGGCGCCATGAATCTTTTGAGCCGAGCCTGGGGCGCGGTTCGGCGTCGGCGGCCCAGACTGCTGGCGCTGCTCGCGTTCCGCGATGAGATGCGCTTCTTGCCGGACTATTTCGAGAACCTGCGCTCGCTGGTCGACGGCATCGTCGCGCTCGACGACGGCTCGATCGACGGATCCGCCGAATTCGTCGCCGCGCAGCCGGAAGTCCTGCGTCTTCTGCGCTCGCCACGGTCTCCCGACCATTCGTGGGACGACGCCGGCAACCATCGGCGCCTGATCGAAGCGTCGTCGGACTTTGCTCCCGACTGGCTGATCGGCGTCGACGCTGACGAACGCCTCGAACAGGACTTTCGCTCACGAGCCGAATCCATCATCGCGGCAGGCCGCCGTTGCGGTGAGCGCGCGTATCGCGTGGAGGTCCGCGAGCTTTGGGACGATGACCAACACTTCCGCGTCGACGGAATCTGGGGTCAGAAGAGCTCGGCCAGGCTGTTCGCCGCTCGCCGGGACCACGAGTTCCACAGCCAGCGACTGCACAGCCACTGGGCCCCGCTCAACAGCCGGTCGCAGGGCGACTTTCCTCGCGCCGATCTCTTCCTCTACCACCTGCGCATGCTGACCGCGGAGGATCGCCAGGGTCGGCGCGAACGCTACGAGGCACTCGATCCGACGCGGGATTTTCAGGAGATCGGCTACTCGTATCTGACCGACACGGTCGGCCTGCGACTCGAGCGCATCGCCGCCGGCCGCGAATATCGCCCTTTGCCAGTCACCAAAAACCGATGACTCGCCACCACAACGGCCCCAACGCCGTCCAGATCGCCAGATTCACCAGCGCCACCATCAAGCCAAGCCGCCACCACGTGGCCTGGCTTACGTAGCCCGCGCCGAAGTAGATCGGCCCCGGGGTCGTTCCGTAGTGCGTCAGTGAGGCACAAAGGTTCGATAGGAACGCCAGGAGCAGTAGCGCCAAGTGCGGCGGCGCGCCGGCCACCATCACCACGAGCAGAAACGGCGTCAGCATCGAGGTGGCGTGGGCGGTGATGCTGGCGAAGCCATAGTGGGCGAAGAAATAAATCAGGCAAAGCACGGTGAGCGCGATCCACCATGGCCAGCCGGTCGTCAGGCTGCCGGCGCGCTCGGCGAATTTGCGGGTGATACCCGCCTCGCCCAGTGCAAGCGCCAGACGCACCAGGCCGCCGTACCAGATGAAGACGTCCCACGCCGAGCGCTCGGTGATCACTTCCTCCCAGGTCAAGACACCGCTGAGCAAGAGCACCGCGACGCCGAGCAGGGCGACCACGGCATAGTCCACGTGGTGAAAGGCCGTGGTCATCCAGAGGACGGCCACTAGGCCAAAAACTAGCAGCATGATGCGCTCACGGCTCGACGGCGGTCCCATTCGATCGAGCTCACGAGCCGCGAACGCCGAGGCTTCCGGGGTCTCCTTCAGCTCCGGCGGGTAGAGCTTGTAGAGCATCCATGGAACCACCAGCATCGACACCAGGCCCGGCACCAGCGCGGCCAGGAGCCAGGTCGAGTAGTCGAGGGTCCAGCCCGTCGTCTGCTGGCCGAGCTTCGCGATCAGCGGGTTCGAAGCCTGGCCGGTAAGGAACATGGCGCAGACCACGACGTCACACTGATAGAGCAGGATCATCAGGAAGGCGCCGAGGCGCTTCGCAGTGTCTCCGGGGCGCGAGTCGTAGGTCTCGGCGATCGAGCGCGCGATGGGAAATAGGATGCCGCCGCTGCGCGCGCCGTTCGAGGGAATCGCCGACGCCAACACCCAATCAGTCGATACCAACGCGTAGCCGAGGCCGAGCGAGTTCTTGCCCAGAGCGCGAATGAAGAGCAGCGCGACCCGTCGACCGAGCCCGGTGCTGATCATGCTGCGTGAGATACAAAACGCCGCCAGCACCAGCCAGACCACCGGATCCGAATAGCCGCGTAAGGCTTGCTCGACCGGCAACGCTCCAGTGACCGCGGCGGCGGTGACCCCCAGCAATACCACCGCTCCACCCGGCATCGGCCGCGTGATCGAGCCCAGAATGGTGGCGATGAAAACCGCCAGAAGTCGCCATCCGGCGGGAGTGATGCCTTCAGGTATCGGCAGCAGCCAGACCGCGACCGCCGGCAGGATGGCGAGGGCCCAACGCCCGAGCTTGAGATCGACGCCGCGAGCGGACTCTGGAGCGGCGCTCATTCGCCCGGGTTGGCCGGATCGAACGGTGCGATCAGCGAGCGCCCGATGTCGCTCACGTTCGAGGCCCCGCAAAGCGCCATCGATACCTCGAGCTCGGCCCGCAGCAGGTCGAAAACCCTCACCACCCCTTCTTCACCAGCCGCCGCCAATCCCCAGAGCACCGGGCGCCCGAGCAACACCGCCCGCGCACCGAGGCCCACCGCTTTCAAAATGTCGGTGCCTCGGCGCACGCCGCCGTCGACCAACACCTCGCCGCGACCGGCGACCGCGTCGACCACCTCCGGCAGCACGCGAATCGTCGCCGGAGCCCCGTCGAGCTGGCGTCCACCGTGGTTCGAGACAATCACCGCCGCGGCACCGTGCTCGATGGCGAGGCGCGCGTCCTCCGCGGTCAGCACACCCTTTAGCAGGACCGGCAACGTCGTCTCACTGCGCAGCCACGAGACCACGTCCCAGCTCAAGGATGCGTCCAACTGCTCGTGCACGTACGACCAGAAGCTCGAAGCCTCGCTCCACCCGGTGATGCCCTGGACTTCGCTCTCGAGCCAGGCCAGGTTTTCCAGCCGGATGCCGGGCGGCAAACGGAAGCCGTTGCGGACATCGCGCTCACGCCGCCCGAGCACCGGCGTATCCACGGTCAGCACGATCGCCTTGTAGCCCGCCTGCTTCGCACGTCGCAGAAGCTCGCGCGTGATCTCGCGGTCCTTGTAGACATACAGCTGAAACCAGAGCGGCCCCGAAGCCGCCGCCGCCACCTCCTCGAGACCGGTCGAAGAGATCGTGCTCAAGGTCATCAGGGTGCCGCAGCGCCCCGCCGCCCGCGCCGTCGCGCACTCCCCGGCTGGATCCGCGAGCTTCTGAAACGCCGTCGGCGCCACCAGTGCGGGCAAGCTCACCGGCGTGCCGAGCACGGTCGTTCGCGTATCGATCGCACCCAAACCGGCGAGCATCCGCGGCCGCAGAAAGATCTCTCCAAAGCCCTCGCGGTTGGCGCGCAGAGTCTGCTCGTCCTCGGCGCCGCCGGCGTAGTAGTCGAAGGCCCCGCGCGGCATCCGCTTCGCGGCCAAGTCCTCGAAGTCGGAGACGTTCACCGCACCCACCGATTCGTCCATCCATCCTCCGCGAGCTGACGAGATTTGAACCCTGAGATAGCTTGGCGAGCCTAGCCGACGCGCTAGAGTCGGGCAACACCAACTCGACCATGGTCCGGCTCCTACACACTCCTGCCCGACGCACCCCGCGCGAGGGCGCGGTCATCCTCGCCCACGGCGCCGGCGCGCCGATGGATTCGCCTTTCCTGGAAGTCTTCGCCAAGGAATTGGCCGACCGTGGCATCGAGGTCCTGCGGTTCGAGTTCCCGTACATGGCAGGCCGACGCGAAGGCAAGCGCCGCGGCCCCGATCGCCCCGACGTCCTGCGTCAAACCTGGCTCGAAGCAATCAGCGAAGCCGTGCAACTTGGGGTCGAGAACCCCGTCATCGGCGGCAAATCCCTCGGCGGCCGCATCGCCAGCATGGTCGCCGACGAAGCCAATGTCGCCGGCCTCCTATGCCTCGGCTACCCATTCCATCCGCCCGGCACGCCGGAACGCCTGCGCACAGCCCACCTCGCCACGCTCCGTACGAAGAGCCTCATCCTGCAAGGCGAGCGAGATCCTTTCGGCACCAAGGAAGAAGTCGCGACGTACTCCCTCTCGGCAGCCATCGAGATCGGATGGATCCCCGACGGAGACCACTCCTTCAAGCCGAGAAAGTCATCGGG
>JBDTNL010000012.1:0-70624 GCA_039933785.1 Acidobacteriota bacterium | reverse complement strand
CGAACAGCGTGCCCTCGGGAAGGGGAAGGCGACGAACCTGCGGCGCCTCCGAACCTGCGACGGGCTCCGCACCGAGAAGCGCGACATCGACGAGCACGATCTCCAGCCGATCACCGAGGCCCTGATCGAGTAGCGTGCGCAAACAGACGCCGGCGTATTCGCGGCGCGAGCCCACCACCACGATGGCGGTGAGCTCGGGCGAGTCGGCGCGCGCGGATTGATCGGGCGAGGACATCGCGGCGATCCTACCCGGATCGCCGCGTGATGGGGGGTCGGGCGTTCGTCAGCGCCAGTAGCCGCTGGTGTAGACCCACTCGCCGTCGCGACGCACGTAGCGCGGTCCGACCCAGGTCGCGTGGGCATGCGGCGGCAGGGTCCAGGCGCCGCCAACCCAGGCCCACTCGCGGCCGCCTTCAGGCCAGTGCCAATACCCGGCCACCCAGACATGGTGCGAGCTCGGACGCACTGCGGCGACCTCGCGCCGAAGCGCGGGTCGCGCGATGCCGACGTGCACGCCGATGCGGACGCCGGCCTCTGCAGGAGCTGCGAGCGTGAAGGAGGCGGCCAGCGCCGCTCCCAGAATCAGACTGCCGATTGCGGATCGAATCTTCATGGTGGTTCTCCTTCCACGCCATGAAACCCCGCGGCACAGGGACTTCCTGCGGCACTAGGGACGCGACTCGACGCTCCGGCGCTCGATCTCGATGACAAAGAAGAGCGTCGGTTTCCCGCCTCCGGCCTCGGCCGTGCTGATGACCGCAACGTCACCCAGTTTGACGAGCACCGTGGGAGCCGACAGAACTTGCCCGTTTTTCGACAGCTCGGCCTCGACGCGCACGTCACGATCGAGCGGAATCACGGACATGTGGATCTCGTACTGCCCGCTGGCCAAGGTGTAGAGACCCTGAGTTTTGCCCCCATTGGCCGGCAACTCGGTGGCCTGGCGGGCGACCTCGGTCAGGTGGTTGAGCGCAAAGACCCGTCGCACTTCCTCGCGGTCGGCATTGAAATCCCACTTCTGCAAGTACGCCTGAAGGTCGCGTGGCGCGAGCACTCCCGCCGAAGCGGGCGCCGCGGAGGGGCCCTCAGTGCCGACGAGGAACGCGAAGCGCATCAACAGCACCGGGTCGGCTGGAGTATGCGCCACGCACGGGGACGGCGCGGCGGCCATGGCGCCGAACAGGGTCAAGGCGAGAGCAAGGCTTCTACAGGGGCGGGTGGTCATGAGTGGATTTCCTCAGGAAACGCCGTGCGCGCGACGCGCGGGCAGGGCTACAAAGACCATGGTGCCGGAGCTCAGACGGAGCACGACCACACCGTCGTGTGCGGCTGCGGCCGGCCTTCGAGCAGAAGAGTCGAGTACCGCCGGCGGCTCGCGTAGGCCTGCAGTGAGCCCAAGAAGGAGCGCCGCCGCCGCCGCTATGGCCGGCCACAAACGCCTTGCCACCCGGCGCTCTTGCCCTGCAAGGCGTACTAGGACCGAGGCGCGCGCTTGCTCCGCGGTCACACGTCCTGGCTTGCGCGCCCACCGCAAGAGTTCGGCGTCGAAGCGGTCGCTCATGGTTCGCCTCCCAGGATTTGCCGGAGCCTCCGCGCAGCGCGAGAGCGGTGAACGCGCGCGGTCGAAGGGAAGATGCCCAGGATGCCCGCGATCTCGGTGTCGCTTCGCCCCTCGGCGGTCAGATGCATGACCGCTCGCTGACGCGGAGACAGCATGCGCAGCGCTCGTTGCAGATCCACGCGATCCACACCCGTCGGCGGGGTGACCATCAGGTCGGGCAATTCGGATAGCTTGCGGGACTGTCGCAAGAATCGTAGGCAGCCGCGCACCACGATCCGGCGGACCCAGACCGGGAAGCGTTCGGGGTCGCGCAGCGTAGCTAGCCTCTGCCAGGCGAGAACGAGCGCGTCCTGCACAACGTCCTCGCCTTCATTCCTCCCCGCGAGCACACTGCGGGCCAGCGCCACCAGGCCTGCCCAATGAGCCTCCACCAGCAGGCCGAAGGCCTCGCGGTCACCGCTCGCCGCGGCTCGAACCCAGCCCGCGTTTCGCGACTCGAGGAGCAGGTTTGATCCCGAGACCCCGGGGGCCCCGGCGGCGTCAGTGACGGTCATGTACTCATCAAGAGGCATCGAGACTCGCAAACCGTTTACACTCGCCCCAATGGCTGAACGCAAAGGAGAACCGATGAAGACTTCCTGTCTACTGTACGGTCTGTCGCTGTTGTTTGCCTCGCTGCTGGTTTCCGGCTCCGCCGCGGGGGCCGCCGATGCGCCCGCACTTGCAATCGCTCCGGATGTCGAGCACCGGCTGGCGCAGTTCGCGCGCACGCCGCTCGCGGCCGATCTTTCGGCGCTGTCGAAGGAGGACCGCTCGGTGCTCGTCGAGCTTCTCCGCGCGGCGCGGGAGATGGACGAGATCTTCTACCGCCAGGTGTGGACGGGGAACCCGGCGATGCGCGAGCAGTTGAAGACGCTCAAGGGCCCGCTCGCGGAGCCCGCCAGGCAGTACTTCGAGGTCAACAAGGGCCCCTGGGATCGCCTCGATGCCAACCATCCCTTCATCGGCTCGATGACCAAGCCTGCCGGTGCGGGCTTCTATCCCGAGGACATGGACAAGGCCGAGTTCGAGAACTGGGTCAAGGCCTACCCGGAGCGGCAAGAGGCGATGACGTCGTTCACCACCTTGATCCGTCGCGACGCCGAGCGCCGTCCCGAGATCGTGCCGTACGCCAAGGCCTACGGCGAGTGGCTCGTGCCCGCGGCCAAGGCTCTCCATGCGGCCGCGGCCAAGACCTCCAACGCCTCGCTCAAGAAGTTCCTCGATCTGCGCGCCGATGCGTTTCTCTCCGACGACTATTTCGCGAGCGACATGGCGTGGATGGATCTCGATGCTCCGGTCGAGGTGACCATCGGACCCTATGAAAGTTACGAGGACGAGATGTTCGGCTACAAGGCTTCTTATGAGGCTTACGTCACCGTAGCGTTGCCCAAGGAGTCGAAGGCGCTCGATCTCTACAAAAGCGAGCTGCCGTGGCTCGAGCGCAACCTGCCGGTCCCGGACGAGCATAAGAATTTCAAGCGCGGCACCGATAGCCCGATGCGCGTGGTCGACATCGTGTTCACCTCCGGCGATGGCAACCGCGGCGTGCAGTCGATCGCCTTCAACCTGCCCAACGACGAGCGCGTGCGCCAGGCCAAGGGCTCGAAGAAGATCATGCTGCGCAACATCATGCGCGCCAAGTACGACCAGATCCTGGTCCCCATCGCGGGCCAGGTGCTGAGCGCCGCGGACGCCAAGCGGGTGAGCTTCGATGCCTACTTCGACGAGGTGCTGCACCACGAGCTCGGCCACGGCCTCGGACCGGGCACCATCAAGAAGGACGGTCAAGAGACCGAGGTGCGTCTCGAGCTCAAGGATCTCTATTCGGCGCTCGAAGAAGCCAAGGCCGACGTGATGGGTGTCTACGACATCATGGCGCTGATCGACAAGGGCGTGATGCCAAAGTCGCTGCTCGAATCGCTCGAGCCGACCTACGTCGCCGGGCTCTTCCGCTCGGCCCGCTTCGGCGTACACGAAGCGCACGGTAAAGGTGTCGTGGCGCAGTTCAACTACCTGATGAAGAAGGGCGCCATCCTGAGCGACGGCGGCAAGTACAAGACCGACCCGGCCAAGTTCGCTGGTGGCATCCGCGACCTGCTGCACGACATGCTCATGCTGCAGGCGACGGGAGACTACGACGGCACCAAGAAGTTCCTGGACACCTACGGCGAGCCGAGCACCGAGATGATGGCGGCGTTCGAGCGCCTCAAGAAGGTTCCGGTCGACATTCGGCCGGTCTACACGCAGGCGGCGGAGCTCAGCAAGTAGACGGCTTCTCGTCGTAGACAGGAAGTACGCTGGCGTCGTATTCATTGAATACGTGAAACGCGCCGGAGGCGCCGATCCATGACCAGCTGGCGAACCATGGGGTTTGGGTGTGCGTTGGTTTCGGGGTTGGTCTTGGCGGCGCCTGCGGTTGCGGAAGGTCTGGCCGTTCGCGGGATCGTCCTCGACGCGAGCGGCAAGGCGATCCCCAGGGTGTTGGTCGAGCTCGTGGGAGCCGAAAGCGAGCTTGAGCGAAGCCGCCGAATACTCGCGGGCAAGCTCACACCGCCGACTCTTTCAAGAACCGCCTCCCAAGCGGACGGTGCCTTCCTTCTCCATGCTCCGGCGACTGGGTTCTACTCCGTGATCGTGCGCGCCGAAGGCTTTGTGCCGATGGAGTGGCCGCTCGACCCGCTGTTGGAAGACACCTCACTGGAGGAGGTTCGGCTGAACTCCGACGTTGGGTTGTCGATCGAAGTGACGGACGCCAGCGGGGTCCCAGTTGCTGGGGCGTTGGTGCGCGGACGATCCAAGGGTCGTTGGAGCTCAGAGGGACGCTGGAGCGCCCACTGGAGCCAGGTCGATCGCCTGGCGGCGAGCGGAAAGGACGGCATGGCTCGCCTGCCGCGAAGTGCGGGAGAGCGCCTGGAGATAAGAGCGCACGGCATCACTCGGGCGTCGGCCGAGGCTATGGGCGAGCGAATCGCCTCCGGGACGGGCTCGGCCCCGGCTACGCTGATTCTTCGCCCGGGGTTGTCACACCGTTTCTCGGTTCGCGGCCCGCACGGCGACGCCGTGGCGGGAGCGGTCGTGCTCGACACGCGTTCTGAGCTTCCCCTCGCCGTGACCGCCACCGACGGCGACGTCACAGTTCCCGTCTCTTCGACGGGCGAGGCCGCGCTGAGGTTTCTGGCTCGGGGCCTGAAACCTCTCGATCTCAACCTCTATCCGCAACCCGCCGCTCCACCGAGCGCGGAGAATCCTGCGAGACCGACGGCCGACTCCGTACGCCTGGAGGCTCTTGTCACGGCGTCAGGGCGGGTGATCGAGAAGGGCACGCGCACTCCACTGGCGGGTGCGCTGGTCTGGGAACCGGGCGCGCCGGACGAGTTCTCTCGCACGGACGGACAGGGGCGCTACAGCTTGTCGCTCAGTACCTCGAACGGCATCTCGGCCCAGGCAGCCGGCCACATCGCGGTCAACGACTGGGGAATGACAGGCGAGCGTGGGCGGACATTTCTCCTGGCGCCAGTGCTGGCGCTCGAAGGGCGCGTGATCGACGAAGCGAAGCGACCGATCTCCGGCGCCGAGGTCGTTGTGGAGACCGACATCGGAGTGAGCTGGTTCGTGGCGCGAGACGGTCACCCGTCGACACGCAGCGACTCGGTGGGGCACTTTCGCCTCAGTGGGCTGTTGGTGGACGGCTCGTACCAAGTGCGCGCCAGTCATGCGGGCTACGCCGCCAGTGCGGCTCCAGTGCGGTCGCCGGCACTTTCGAGCAGCCTGCCACCGGTAACGATCGTTCTGGCACCGGGAGAACACGCCGTGCTGCATGTGGCGGACCCGCGTGGAAAGCCCGTGGCAGAAGCGTCCGTCAAGTTGCGAGCAACCGCGTTTGATGCTCAGTCTGGCCGTCGCATCCCAATCGCGAAGGAGCCGTTGCCGGCTTCTCCGACGGATACTCACGGGAGCGTGGCGTGGGAGCACCTCGCTCTGGGCACATACGACATTCTCGTTGAGGCCTCGGGGTTCGCTCCGCTGCGACTCGCCGGAGTCGCGGTGGTGCAGCCCATGAACGCCGGCGCGGCGGTCGACTTCGGTACCGTCCGCCTCTCGCCTGGCGCGGTGCTCGAGGGCGCGGTCGTCGATCTCTCCGGCACTCCGTTGGCCGGGGTCGAAGTGCTCACGTCCGAAAAGGGGCTCGACTCGGAACCCGCGGCGGTCACTGATGCCGACGGGGCCTTCCGCATTCAAGATCTCACCGCGGGCAAACCGGTGGATCTACTTGCGCAGCGCGTCGGGTGGAGCAATACGTCCGTTCTGCGCGTGGTCGTTCCGTCCGAGAAGCCGCTACGGATCGTCATGGCGCCCCGCGTCCACGTGCGAGGACGCGTGCTCGATGTTGACTCAAAGCCGCTTTCAAGTGCCCTGGTCTACCTGGAAGCGAAGTATCGTGAAGGCTACCCACAGGACTCAGGAACGTGGCAAGGCAGAAGCGGCTCCAACGGCGAATTCGTGTTCTCGGATGTGTCCGTCGGGGAATACAGCATGTCGGCCTCGCTCGAGGGCTATCAGCTCTCGGGGATCGAGGACCTGCGGGTACCTCCAGGCAGAGATCTCGGAGGTGTCGAGTTGGTGCTCCGCGCGGCGAGCACCGTGCACGGAACGGTGTTCGATTCGGCAGGGGCTCCATCCCCCGACACGCAGGTGACCGTTGAATTGGACCCTGGCGCAGGGTCCGGGTACTCCAACTGGGCCAGGACCGATGGCGACGGCAAGTACTTGCTCTCAGGCGCCGCACCGGGACACGCCACGATCTCCGCTCAGGCCCCCACCCGAGGCGGTCGTACGGCGCGAGAGCTGGACATCAAGGCCGGCGACAATGAGCTTGATCTGCGGTTTCAAGCAGGGCTTGAGGTTTCGGGTTCGGTCGTGAGCGAACAAGGAGAGCCGCTCGCCAAGGCGCGAGTCGACCTCTACTCGGCCAGCCGGTCTGGAGGCGGCGAGAGCCGAACCGCTTCGAGCGAACCCGATGGACATTTCGTGCTCAACGACGTGCGCGATGGCAAATATCTCCTGACCGCGAGCCTCGGCGGCTACGCCAGCGTCACTACCCCTCCACTCACGGTCGCCGGCGCGCCTGTCGCGGGCCTCGAGCTCCGGCTGCTCAAGGGCGGTCGAATCGTCGGTGCCCTTCGCGGTCTCGATCTCAACGAGCTGGGGAATGTGCGTGTCATGGCACATCGACTCGGCGGAGCGTTCTCCTGGCTGCCGGGCATCGTCGAGCCCACGGGGCACTACACCGTCGGAGACGTTTCCTCCGGCGATTGGTCCGTGTCGGCCAGTGTGCCAGGCGGCCGACGAGCCACGGCTCATACGACGGTGGCCGATTCGGCCGCCGATACGGTAGTCGATCTCGAGTTCGGGAAGGGCCTCGGCCTCTCCGGCCATGTCCTGCGCGGCGGCGCGCCGCTTGCCGCCGGTAACGTCTTCCTCACCGGCCAGAGTGTCTCCGCCCGGGTCTCAGGAGAGACCGACGCCGACGGCCGCTTTCGGTTCGACGGACTCGAACCTGGAACCTACACCATCTCGGTCCTGGGGCGTGGCAGCTCCTGGACCGACACGGTCGACTTGCGAGAAGACAGCTCGCTCGAGATTGCGCTCGATTCGGGCAGTCTGCACGGCAGGGTTCTCGAAGCCGAGGATGGCAGCCCGATTGGCGGCGCGATGCTGACCCTCGAGTCCGCAGTTCCCGACGCATCGCGCATGACCAACCTCTTCACCGTCAGCGCGACCACGGATTCGCAGGGGGTGTTCTACATCGCCGACATCTCGACCGGCACGTGGAACCTTCGCGCCGAGCTCACCGGCTACGCCGGCGCGAAAGCGGCGGTAACGGTCGAAAATGGCCAGGACGCGGAGACCGAGCTTCGAATGCAACGCTCCGACGGCTTGGTCCTCGATGTGCTCACGCCAACCGGTCCCGCGTCATCGGTGAGCGCGGCAGTCCTCGACAACAGCGGGGCCATTGTTGCCGGCGGCATCGTCCAAGCAACGGACACGGGTCGCGTTCGTTTCCAAAGCGTGCCCAAGGGACGCTACGAAATCCTGCTGAATGCCGTCGGGACTGCTGTTGCGGATTTCACTGCCGTCGCTGGCGGCCCCGCGACCCCAGTTCGCCTGCAGGCTGGGGCTCGGTTGGTTGTTCATGTACCAGAGCTGGACTCCGGCAGCACTCCGGCGAAGGCGTCTCTCTCAAACGGTGGCCGTGACTTTCGCGCGCCGGGCTGGAGCGATGTGCGCTCGACCTGGAATCTCGGCTACGGGACGACCACGATCGATGGCGTGCCACCAGGCTCTTGGACCGTGCGCGTGGTGGCCGCAGACGGCCGTGTTTGGTCGACGACGGTTGAAGCGCTCGCCGGGGTGGAGAGTCCGATCGAGGTACGTTAGCCGGCTCGGGCGGCGAGCTACAGCCGATCCTTCCGGCCCGAATCGCCTGGCACCTCGTTGGCACCTCGTTGAGAATCGCGCTCCACAGGCGTTCTTACCTCTAGCCGAGCCAAACTCGCGTCCTGACGCGACCTCTGGGAGACCTGCATGTCAGTGTTCACGGGCCTTTTGCGTCACGAGTTTGGGATGTCGATTCGTCGCCGCGGCCTGTGGTTTGCCTATGGAGCGCTGTTCGTGTTCTATACGGTCCTGCTGTTCTCGCCGCCGCCGATCGGGGAAATGGTGAAGGGTGAAGTGATCTCTTCCGCGCAGCTTTGGCCCGTGGCCGGCCGGTTCATGGTTGCGCTCAATGTCTATTTCCCGGTAGCCGTGGGGATACTTTGCGCCGACCGCATGCAACGCGACTACCGTCTCGGACTCCGGGAGTTGCAGGAGAGCACGCCCCTCCGGTCGGCTCAGTACGTGCTTGCCAAGTATTTTGGCGTGCTCGCCTCGGTGCTCCTGCCGGTGTTCGTCTGGGTGATGGTCATCGTGGGCGTGATGATCGGGATTGGGCACGCTCCCAGCGCGATATTGATGGCGCAGCCCGTCGCCTTCGCGGTGATCACCATCCCGGCGTTCGCATTCGTGGTGGCGTTCTCCCTCGCCTGCCCGCTGGTGATGCCGACCAGCATCTTCCAGATTCTGTTCACCGGGTATTGGTTTTGGGCGAATTTCATTCCGCCGAAACTGTTCCCGACTCTCAACGGAACGCTGTTGACGCCGAGCGGAGTGTTCGCCCTGCAAGGCTTCTTTCACGGCCGTGCTTCGTTGACGAACAAGGAGCCGCTGATCTATTCCGCCCACGATGCGACGCTGAACCTGGCAGTGCTTGGTGGCTCGGTTGTCGTCCTGCTCGTATTGGTTGAACGCCTCCTTGCGCGCCGGGCGCGACTCGCATGAATCGGTCCGCGCTGAAATACACCTGGCTCACCTATCGGCGAGAGCAGTTGTGGTTCCCGATCGCCTTCCTGGCGCTCTTTGTTTTCATCAGCGTGTTCATGCGACATCCGGCGATCCGTTTCAACCTCGCCCGGGCTTATCTTGGATTCATGGTGCCCCTGCTCGGCGGGATCGCAGCCGCCTATGCGGTGCTCGACGACCCAGCCATCGAGCTGCGGTTCGCGACTCCGCTGTCGGCAGCCGAGACGCTCGGCACGCGGTTGGGCTTGATCCTCGGCGTGCAAACGCTATCGGCGCTGGGGTTCGAGGTCGTTGTCTACGCGCTCCGCGTCGATCTGTCGCCGCTCGGAGGACTCCTCGGTCTCCAGCTCGTCTGGTTCACTCCGACCCTTGCCCTGATCGCGGTCGCAACCTTCGGATCGCTTGCTGGCGCGCAGTCGGCGGTAGGAGCGTTCCTGGCGGGCGCTCTCTGGCTGGTTCAACTGACGATGAAGAGCTGGTTCGAGCTCAACGGCAAGTACGTCTTCCTGTTCATGGGCGTCTTCGGGTCCGCGGGAAATGACCTGCTGATGAACCGAGTCGTCTTGCTGGTCGTTTCGGTGGCGCTTCTGCTTGGCGCGTGGGCGCTGCTACACCGGCAGGAACGGTTTCTCTAGAGCGGAGTATGTGAATGATCGAAGTGAACGGCATCTGCAAGACGTATGGCCGCGGCCGAAAGGCCAGCCGCGCTCTCGACGGCGTCGACATGCGCATCGGGCCCGGCATGTTCGGTCTGCTCGGCCCGAACGGTGCCGGCAAGACCACGTTGATTCGAATCCTCGCCGGCATCGTCCATCCGAGCGCGGGCACGCTCCACGTCGCCGAGCAGAATCTGGCGACCGAGGCCGGCAGGCGCGCCGCGAAGTCCGTCCTAGGGTATCTGCCGCAGGAGCTCGGCATGTATCTCGAGCTCACGGCCGAGCAGTTCGTCGACTACATGGCGATCCTCAAGGGCATGGATGACCGGCATCAGCGCGCACAGCGAGTCGCCGAGGTGCTCAAGATGGTCGCGCTCGAAGATTCTGCTGAGCGCAAGATCAAGGGCTTCTCCGGCGGCATGAAGCGCCGTGTTGGCATCGCGCAAGCTCTGGTCAACGATCCGAAGGTGCTGATCGTCGACGAACCCACTGCCGGGCTCGATCCCGAGGAACGTATCCGCTTTCGCAACTTGCTGGTCAGGCTCGCGGGCGATCGAACGGTCATTCTTTCCACCCACATTGTCGAGGACATCGGCCAGACCTGCCGTGATATCGCTGTGCTGTCGCAGGGGCGACTGGTGTTTCGGGGAACTCCGGCCGAACTCACCGAGGCCGCGGAGGGTCATGTCTGGAGTGTGACAACGACGGAGATGGTAGAGCCCAGAGACGGCCTCACCATCGTCTCGATGCTTCACCTCAGCGATAGCATTCAGTACCGGTTCGTGGGCCGGAGTATCGAAGGACATCCGAACGCCCAGGCCGCGCGGCCCAGCCTGGAAGATGGCTACGTCTGGTTGATGCAGTCCGCCAAGGCGCGGAAGAACTAGCGCCAGAAGATCGGGAACTTCGCCGGCTGCGCTTCGTTCATCAATTCGTACACGGCCTCGAAGATTGTCTCCCGGTTGGGCTTCGACCAGTAGTCGCCGTCCGAACCGTACGCCGGCCGATGCGCCTTGGCGGCCAGCGTCCGCGGTGGGGTGTCGCACCAGGCGAAACCGCCTTGGCCGTCGATCACCTGCTGCAGCATGTAGGCGGAAGCGCCGCCGGGCACGTCCTCGTCGAGGAAGAGGATGCGGCTGGTCTTCTTGAGCGATTCTAGGATCGCGCCGTGACGATCGAACGGCAGCAGAGTCTGCACATCGATCACTTCGGTGTCGATGCCCACGCCGGCGAGCTGCTCGGCCGTTTCGAGCGCCAGCTTGCAGCAGGCGCCGTAGGTGACCACCGTGACGTCCGCGCCAGAGCGCAGCACTTCAGGAACACCGAGCGGAACGGTGAAGCGAGAGAGGTTCTTCGGCAGGCGTTCCTTGTTGCGGTAACCGTTCAGCACTTCGACCACGATGGCCGGGTCGTCGCCTTGGAGCAAGGTGTTATAGAAACCCGCGGCTTGCACCATGTTGCGCGGCACGCAGAGGTGAATGCCACGCACCAAATTGAGTACGCCGGCCATGGGCGAGCCCGAGTGCCAGATGCCCTCGAGCCGGTGGCCGCGCGTGCGCACGATGACGGGTGCGGCCTGGCCGCCGGCGGTCCGCCAGCGCAAGGTCGCAAGATCATCGGACAGGATCTGCAAGCAATAGAGGATGTAGTCGAGATACTGCACCTCGGCGATTGGGCGCAGGCCGCGCATGGCGAGACCGATCGCCTGGCCGAGGATGGTGATCTCGCGGATGCCGGTGTCGGCGACGCGGAGCTCGCCGTATTTCGCCTGCAGGCCGGCGAAGCCCTGGTTGACGTCGCCGAGCTGACCGACGTCCTCGCCCAGGGCGAGAAGATTGGGATAGCGAGCGAGGGCGGCATCGAAGCAGGCGTTGAGGATCTCGAAGCCGTTGAGGGTCACCACCGCTGCAGGGTCGCTCGCGTACTCCGCGGGCACCACCGGCACGGCGAGCGGCGAGCGCGGAGAGTCGCTGGTCAAGTGTGAGGCGTAGAGCTTGCCGGTCTTTGAATCGAGACTCCGCTGCCACTTGATCAGCGCCCGTCGAGCCGGCGTTTCTTCCCCACGGGTGGCGAGGAGCACCTCGCGCGCCGCCACCATCACCTCGCGGCGAGGCACGGCTTGTTGCCTGGCGAGTCCGTCGCGCACCTTCTGCACCGTGTCTTTCGCCGGAGAACTCGCGGCGATCGCGTCGATCAGCGAGAGCGCCTCGGCGCGCTGAGCGTCAACCGGTGCGCGAAAGACGTCCCAAGCCCGCCGCTGTGCGGCCCGCACGGCTTTGGTCTCTTCCTCGTCGATCGCGTCAAGCTCCACAGCGGTCGCGATCTTCTCGGTCGTCATCCACTGGCGGAGCTTGCGGATCGGGTCGAAGTCCTCTTCCCATTGCAAGCGCTCGCGAGACTTGTAGCGCTCGTGACTGCCCGAGGTCGAATGGCCCTGCGGTTGCGTCATCTCGACCACGTGCACCAGTGCCGGCACGTGCTCTCGACGGACACGCTCGGCCGCCGATTGGTACGTTTCGAGGAGCGCGACATAGTCCCAGCCGCGCACCTGGTAAAGATCGAAACCGCGCTCGCCCTCCACCCGGCCCAAACCGGAGACCAGGCGCGAGAGCCCGGCTGTCAGCTGATGTTCGTTGGGCACCGAGATGCCATAGCCGTCGTCCCAGACCGACACCAGCATCGGCACCTGCAGCACGCCGGCGGCGTTCAACGATTCCCAGAACATGCCCTCGGCGCACGAGGCGTTGCCGATCGTCCCCCAGGCAATCTCGTCACCGGGATGCGCGGGCCGGGAGAAGCCAGGGCACGCCTCGGCGAGACCCGGGATCTGGCGATAGAGCTTCGAAGCCTGAGCGAGGCCCACGAGTCGAGGCATCTGCGAGCCAGTGGGCGAGACGTCCGACGAGGTGTTCGCGGTCAGCGTCTGGTTGGTCCACGAGCCGTCGGCGTTGAGCCAACGAGTGCCGAAATGAGCGCTCATCGAGCGACCGGCCGAATGCGGTTCGCGGCTGACGTCCGGGTCGGCATAGAGCTGCGCGAAGAACTCGTCGATGGTCGCGATACCGAGCGCGAAGGCCAGGGTCTGGTCGCGGTAGTAGCCGGAACGGAAGTCGCCCGGGCGCCAGGCGGCGGCCATCGCGAGCTGCGCGATTTCCTTGCCATCGCCGAAAATTCCGAACTTGGCCTTGCCGGTGAGGACCTCGCGCCGGCCGAGCAAACTGACCTGACGGCTGCGCACCGCCAGGCGATAGTCCGCCATCACGCGCTCGCGCGAGATCGCGGCGGGCTGGGCGGCGGCGACTGTGCTGGTTTCGGACATGGGCCGACTCCTTCCCTGGAATTATATCGGCCCGGAGGGCTGGTTTGCCGGGTTCTAGGCCCAGCGGCGTCGGTTCCACCCGAGCCCGATCAACGCCGCCACCGCTGCAAAGCAGAGCAACGAGCCGGCGAACAATCCGGGCGGAATGTAGCGCAACTCCACGCGATGTACCCCCGGCGGCACCCGGATTCCCAAGTAGGCGCCGTTGATCGAGAGCAGCCGCAGAGGCGGTCCATCTGGCGCTCGCGCATGCCAGCCGCGGGGGCCGGGTACCGAGCTCGCGAGCAGGCGCTCGCCCTCGCCGTCGACATCAAGCGTCACCTGCCCTGGCGTGAGCGCGACCAGATGCGTATCGGGAAGCGCCGCGTCTGGCGAAGGCAAGGCCAGGTCGTCGCCCTCACCTGGCGGCAAGGCCACGCGGCGCGGATCGCTCATGCCGCGAATCCAAGCCGCGAGCCCGGCCTTCGGCACCGCATCGAATCCCGAGGGCACGAACCATCGCGGCAGTGCGCGCAGATTGCACCACACCTCGTAGGGCGGCGAGACCTCTCCGCCACAGCGCACCATTGTCGTCGGCTCGACGATGTAGGGATTCGACACCAGCGCGCGGACGTTGAGAAACGAAAGCAGCGGGTGGTCGGGATGGTGGAAGATGCCGAAGTACTCCGACTCGCTGGGTGAGAAGTCGAATGCCGCATCGAGCGGCGCGAGAACCTCCGCCGGCACCAACGGATTGTGCGGTCTCACGTCGGCCAACCCATAGACCGAAAGCAGCGCGGCGGGCGCCAGCGAGTTGTTGCCGACCACCCTCCACGGTCCACCGAGCTGGGTCTCGTGCTGGAGCGCGATCGTCACCGGCGTCGGCGGATAGAGATACTTGGGGTCGCCGGGCGGCAGAAAGTTGCGGCCCCAACGGACTCCGTCCACCACGGCGGCGACCAGCAACATCGCTCCCGCCGCCTGCCGCCAGCGCAAGCCCCGAGGCAGAGCCAGCAGAGTAGCCGCCGCCAGAAGCGCCCAGCAGAGTTGCGCGTGCTCTGACCGTCGCACGGAAAACGCCAGCGCGATCGCGGCGGCGAGAGCGAGCAGCCCGCGCCGGGCACGAACTCGACCCTTGAGCAGGGCATCGAAGCCGAATCCTCCCGCCAGGCAAAATGCGAGTGCCGCCACGGGCACGAACCGCGAGTATTCAGGCACCGAGATCCACCGCAAGATCGGTGGCAGCACGAGGGGAATCGAGGAGATTCCCAGGATCGCTCCCCAGAACGCGAGCAGCCAGAGCACGAGGAGCCTTCGGCGTCGCCAATCGAGCGCCGCCAACAGTGCGAGCGCCACACCGAGCCATGCGGCGGCGCCCGCGTAGCTCGACGAAGTGATGGGCCAGAGAGTCTCCGGGCGCGAGTACGGGCGCCCGAACCCCTCGCCATCGACCGCCTGTACGAAGAGCGTGGCGTTGGTCTCTGCCGGACCCCTCGACTCAGGAGCCGCGCCCGACGACGAAGCGAGAGCGCGGTCGCGAACCCGCAGGCTTCCCGGGAGGGCGGCAAGAAACGGCAGCAGCTGGGGCGCAGCGAGGCAAAAGCCGAGCAGCGCCGCCAACGCCGGCGCCCCCAGGCGGCGCGAGAGCCCGGCACCGCGGCGAAGGACCAAGGCGCCGAGAAACCCCGCGAAGAGCCCGCCCGCGGCAGCGACCTCAGGATGCCCGGACAAGAGCACCGCCGCCGCGACCACCGCGGTGGACAAGAGCGCCGCGAACGAGGGGCGGCGGACTAGCCGCAGGGTTCCCGCGACGAGCCAGGGCACGAAGGCGAGGGTGCTGCTGAGCGGGAAGAGGGCCCAACCGAGCATCCCGCCCCCGAGCCCGAAACCCACCGCGACGATGGACGCCGCCGCGGTGCCCATTCCCAGCCGTCGGGCGAGGAACCCCGCGCCGGCGATCGCGATCGCGAGCTTGAACGCCAGGGCGGCGATCAGGAAGTAGCGGAATGGAAAAAGGCGCGCCGCGAGCGAAATCGGCGCGAGCACACCGGCTTGTGGATTGACCCACGGGCTGCTGCCGCCATCCAGGGTGTCGGACCAGAACGCCAACCGCCCGCGAGCAAAGGCCTTCCGCACCTCGAGCTCCCACGGCAGGATCTGCAGCACCACATCGTTCAGTTGATCGCCATGCAGGTCCGACTTCCCATCGAGCGTCGCCCCGGGCAGGACCTGGCGCAGATAGCCGGTCGGCACCAGGGTGCGGTCGCGATCGAAACACGGCGCGAGGAGGATCAGAGGCAACAACACCGAAAGCGCCGAAAGCACCAGGGGCAGCCGCCCGCCCAGACATCGAGCGAGGCCTCTCAAGGGCACCTGGAGGACGATGAGGCCGGCGCACAGGCCGAGAGCAACCATGGGATCGATGGCCGAGATCATCCTTCGGGCGGACTCTCTGTCCAGGCGCGGCCGGCGACCATGGCGCGAGCGAACGCGTCGCGGTCTCCGGCGTGAATCGTCGCCACCCAATCCTCGAGCACCTGGCTGAGGCGCCGATGCACCTCACCGGTGTACGGATTCAGATGCTGAATGTCGTAGTAGAGGTCGGGGCTATTGACCACGACGCTGGTCGTCGTGCGCATTTGTGACTGGAAGGTCGTGCTCCCGACGGCCTCGAGATCGGTGCGCGTCAAGCCGCTCTTCGCGAGCGTGTCGGCAAAGACCAGGTTGACCAGGTGCGACAATCCGAGCACGTACGCCGCGGCGCGATCGTGGTCGTCGAGCGACAAGCGCACCAACGTCGCCGCGGTGTCGCGGAAGAGGCCCTCGACACGTGCGGTCGCCGCCGCGTCGCCGCAGTCGCAGACGCAGACCACGCGCCCCGACAGCGTACGGGCGCCGGGCCCGAACATCGGATGCACGCTGGTCACCGCGACACCGCGTTCCCGAGCCCGTTCGAGCGCCGGCTTGAGATGGCTCTTGAGGCTCGCGATGTCCCACAACGTGCCGCTGAATCCGGCATCCACTACCGCCCCGATGTCCTCGGCGACTCGGCCGAGCGGGGTCGCGACCACCGCGAGCGAGGCGCCGTCGAGGCCCGCCGCGAGCGACTTCGCGACCGTGAACTCGGCTCCTTCGACCACCGGGTCGAACACTCGCACTCGGTGGCCTTGATTCGCGAAAAAGCGCGCAAACCATCGCCCCATCTGGCCCGCACCGCCGATCACGAGGATGGTCTCGGCATCCCCCGAATAGCCGGAGAAGTGCTGCTCCTCTTGCAACCGGCAAGCCTCCTCGATCAGCAGCTCGGTCAGAGAGCGCGACAGCTCGGGCGTCAGCCCGAGATCGACCGCCGTGTCCGCCGCGCGCGCCAGCACGTGCTTCTCGACCGCGTAGTCGCGCAACGGAATGCCAGCATCGCGTTTGGCGGCGCCGATCTCGACCGCGAGCTCCATGCGCTCGGACACCAGTGCGAGGAGCGCGGCGTCCAGACGACGGATGCGCTTGCGAAGCCCTTCGAGACGGTCCATCGAGCGGAGTCTATCGGTGCTCTAGCCGAACCCGATCGAGGCACCGCGCCACCGACTCGCCGAGAGACTCGAGCGAGAACGGCTTGAACAGAAGGCCGCGCAGGCCGGCCTCACGGGCGTCTTCTTCGCTGATCGAATCCGAGAAACCGGTGATCAGTAGCACCGGGATGTCGGGCCGGGTCGCCATGGCTTCGATCGCCAACTCGACACCGCTCATGACGGGCATCGTCAAATCGGTGATCACCAGGTCGAATGCGTCCGGCCGCAAGCGGAATACCGCTAGCGCCCCGGTGGCTGAGGTGTAGCTCTCGACCGCGTAGCCCAGGGTCACCAAAATCCGGTCGAGCAACTGCGCGTTTGCCGGTTCGTCGTCGATGCACAGCACACGTTCGCCGCGCCCCCGCCGCAAGCCGGCGCGCTCGAGCGGCACCGAAGCGGCCGATTCCGCGTGGGTGGGAAAGAAAAGGCGGAACCGAGTGCCGGATTCGGGTCGGCTCTCGACCACGATGACGCCGCCATGGTCGCGCACGATGCCGTGCACCACGGCGAGCCCGAGACCAGTGCCCCGGGTTGGATCCTTGGTGGTGAAGAAGGGCTCGAACACCCGGTCAACGGTCGCGAGGTCCATACCGTGGCCGTTGTCCCGCACCGAGAGGCAGACGTGTGGGCCAGGACGAAGCTCAGGGTGGGCTCCAGCGAACGCGGCATCGACCTCGAACGGCCGGTAGTCGACCTCGAGCCGCGCTGCCATGCCACTCTCCATGGCCGCGGCGGCGTTGGCGCCGAGGTTCATCATCACCTGGTGAATCTGCGTGGCGTCGGCGAGCACCGGCGGAGCGTCGGGGTCGATGTAGACCGCGAACTCGATATTCGCCGGGATGGCCGCGCGCAGCAGTCGCAGCGCCTCCTCGAGAGTGGACTGCAACGGAATCACCGAGCGGCTCTGCCGTTGCTGCCGGCTGAAGGTGAGGATCTGCCGCACCAGGTCGCTCGCGCGCTTCGCCGCTTGGGTAATTTGCTCGACGTCGTGCAAGGGCTCCGGCTCTTGAACCAGGCGCTTGCTCAGCAGGTCGGCAAATCCCAGGATCGAGGTCAGGATGTTGTTGAAGTCGTGGGCGATGCCCCCGGCAAGCGTGCCGATCGCCTCCATCTTCTGCGCTCGGCGCAGTTGCTGCTCGAGGTGATCGCGCTCGGCCTCGGCCCGTTTCCTCTCGGTGATGTCGGTCGCGACACCTAGTACGGCGCCCCCCGAGGTACCGGGGAACGTGAAGGGAATCTTGATCGTCCGCACGATGTGAGGGCGGCCCTCCGCATCGGTCATGATCTCTTCGGGAATCAACTTCGGCCGCCGGCTGCGGATCACCTCGCGATCCTCTTCGAGGTAGCGCCGGCCTTCCTCGGGCGAGCGGGCGAGCGTCTCGAGCGATCCCGAGAGCATGGCCTCGACCGTGGTGCCGTTGAGCTCGGCGACCGCGCGGTTCACGATCAGGAAACGCCCGTTCTCGTCTTTGGCGAAGATGTAGTGCGGCACCAGATCGATGATCTGGCGCAGGCGGCGCTCACTTTCCCGCAACGCCTCGTTCGCCTGTTCGAGCTCGGCTGTGCGCAGGGTTACCCGTGCCTCGAGCTCGGAACTCGAGCGCTGTTCGACTTCGGCCCTACCCGCGCGTTCCGCGAGCAGGGACAGCAGGTGCGCGATGGCGATCCCGAACAGCTGATCGCCCGGACTCCAGTCGCGGCCCTGGCCGATGTGCTCGTAGCAGAGGACCCCCTCCAGCCGGCCGCCGATCTGGATGGGCACGTCGAGGCTCGCCCCGATGCCAAGCGGCTGGAAGTACTCGCCCAGCAATTCTGCTGCCCGGCGATCGCTCGCGACGTCGGCGATCGCCAGCGCTTCCGAGGACGCCAATGCCGCGAAATACACCGGCGCGAGCGCCAGCGTCAGCTCGATCTGATCGAGCTCGATGGTCGGACCTCGGCTCCAGACTTCGCCGCTGCGCAGCCGCTCGGCATCCGCGGAGAGATGCCATCGGCTGACCCTCTGCACTGCGAGACCCTGCCCGGCCGCGGCGAGGACCTCAGCCACGGTCAAGCCCGGCGCCTCGCTGCGAATGAGGCCACTAGTGAGCTCCGCCAGCACGGCCTGCTGGCGCAACAGCCGTTCCGACGCGGCCGGCGGCTGCGCGGAGTCGGACGGTAGATTCACGATAGGGGCAATCCTAGCTCCATTCCGGTAGCCTAAACTCCGCTTTTCCTGGTCCGAGCACTCTGCGGAGGGGCATCCATGCGCTGGATCGTGCGCGGCGACATCGACGGGTTCTTCGGGTTGGCGCTCGACAATCTCGTCCAACTGCTGCTGATCGACAGTCTTTGCCGCACGGTGCTCGGTTTCCCGAGCGAGCTCATCTATGGGCGCATCCTCCCGGGCGCCGCGGTCTCGCTGGTGGTGGGGAATCTCTACTATGCCAAGCAGGCCATGACGCTGGCGCGCCGCACCGGCCGCACCGACATCTGCGCGCTGCCCTACGGCATCAATACGGTCTCGCTGTTCGCCTATGTGTTTTTGGTCATGCTGCCCGCCAAGCTCGCCGCCGAGGCCGCCGGAGCCGCGGACCCCGCGCTCGTGGCCTGGCACGCCGGCCTGGCCGCTTGCCTGGGTGCCGGATTGATCGAGCTCGCCGGCGCCTTCGTGGCCGAGTGGGTGCGTCGCAACACCCCGCGCGCAGCGCTGCTCTCGACGCTGGCAGGCATCGCGCTCACCTTCATCTCGCTCGGGTTCTTCTTTCGCACCTTCGCGCGTCCAGTGATTGGCTTGACGACGCTCGCCATCGTGATGCTGGTGTACTTCGGTCGGGTTCGATTCCGTGGACACCTGCCTGGAGGCTTGGTTGCGGTCGCACTTGGGACGGCCATCGCATGGGCCACGGGCGTCGCCCCGGTCGGTGCTCCGCCACAGGTGGGTCCCCATCTGGCGCTTCCGATACCTGTTTTCGGCGATCTCCTGGCGTCGGTGAGCCACGGCCAATGGCTGGCCTACCTCTCTGTGATCCTGCCCATGGGTCTGTTCAGCGTCATCGGTTCGCTGCAGAACATTGAGTCCGCCGAGGCCGCCGGAGATTCCTTCGCGACTCGCCCGGCGCTGGCCGTGAACGGCATCGGCACGCTCGCGGCGGCGCTCTTCGGCTCGTGCTTCCCGACCACGATCTACATTGGGCATCCGGGGTGGAAAGCGCTCGGGGCGCGCGCTGGATACTCGGTGCTGAATGCGGCCTTCTTCACCTTGGTCTGCTTCTCAGGCACTCTCGCCTACATCGCGTGGGCGGTGCCGATCGATGCCGGCATGGCGATCGTGCTGTGGATTGGAATGGTGATCACGGCGCAGGCGTTTCAGGCTACCCCGAGGGAGCATGCCCCGGCCGTGGTCATGGGCCTCTTACCTGGCGTCGCGGCCTGGGGAGCGCTCCTGGCCAAGAACGGCCTGCGCGCCGCTGGGGTTGGTCTTCCCGACGGGCCGCCGTTTGCCGCGCAACTGATCCCCGCGTTCGCCGCTTCGGACACCTGGATCCACGGCGCCTTTGCGCTCGAGCAAGGGTTCATCCTCACCGCGATGATTCTCTCCGCCGCGACTGTCGCGGTCATCGAACGCCGCTTCCCGCTCGCCGCCCTGTGGTGCGCAATCGGCGCCCTGCTCTCGGTTGCGGGACTGATGCACTCCTACATCTTCACGTCCGGAGACACCGCGGTGGCACTCTCTCCAGCGTGGCCGTGGGCGGCGGGGTATTCCGTAATGGGGCTGATCTTCTTGAGCGCGAAATGGATCACGGTCGAGAGCGAAGGTCACTGAGCCGGCGCTAGGCCTTGGGCTTCGGCGCCGGTAAGTCCCGGGCCGGGCATTCCGATTGGAAGCCGTTCCTGTTGTGCGAGCCATCACAGAACGGCTTGGTCTCCGAGCCACCGCAGCGGCAGAGCGAGACCACGGTGCGGCCTGCTAGACCGAACAGCGCTCCGGTTTCGTCCGTGATCAATAGATTTTCACCCTCGACCCGCAGGGGGCCGTTGTTGCGGACTGTGATCTTCATGGTTTCCTCCTGGAAATGGACGTTTAGGACTCGCCCCAGCGCAGGCCGGGACTGCCGGCCTCGTGTAGGCCGATGTGGTCGAACACGCGCAGGGTGTAATGCTCGAGAAAACGCTCGATCGTCTCGCCACCGATGTAAAACGCAGGAATTGGCGGCAGGATCACCGCCCCGGCGTAGGCCAGTCGGCGAAGGTTTTCGAGGTGGATGACTTGTAGCGGGGTCTCGCGAAAGCCCAGCACCAAGGGCCAACGCTCCTTGAGCGCCACCGCGCCCGCCCGGTGAATCAGAGTGCGGCCGGCGCCGGTCGCGAAGGCGCCTAGAGTGCCGGCGCTGCAGGGCAGCACCACGGTGCCATCGAGTCGATAGGAACCAGAGGCGATCGGAGCATCGAGCTCGCTGTCTCTATGGGTAACGATCTTCGCTTCGGCGGCGCCCGGCATGCAGGCCGCGGCGAGCAGGTCGGCGACGCCGGTCTGCTCCGGTCCGAGCTCGTGCTTCAGCACCTGGCTCGCGCCACTCGAAACCACCAGATGGACACGTTCGACCCCTGGATGCTCGGCGAGCGCGCGCACCAAATAGCGCGGGAGAAGCATTCCGGAAGCGCCGGAAACCAGGAGCGCGATACGTCGCGGCATGCTCGCGATCTTACGCGGGAACTCGCTGGCTAGAACCCAGGTCGAAGACACCATGCAAACCCGAGCGCTGTTTCAAACCGCCCAGCTGCGCAGCGAGATCAACGTCACCCCGTTCGTCGACGTCTGCCTGGTGCTGTTGATCATCTTCATGGTCATCACACCCATGTTGGTCAACGATCCGGGTGTCCTGTTGCCGTTCGCCGGTCATCCGACAGCGGTCGAGACGGCCGCCAAGAAGCTCACTCTGCGCCTAGATCGCTCGCTGACGCTCGACGGCCATCCGCTAAATGCCGGCGATCTTTTGGCGGAGCTTCGGCGGCTGCAGTCGGGGCACGCGCGGCTGGCGATTCGTGCCGACCGGAGGCTGCCGTACCGCGAAGTGCGTGTGCTCCTCGAGACCGCCAGCCAGGCGCGATTCTCTGGCGCCGAGCTCGAGACGGAGCTCCAGCCGCCGCACTGAGCGTCGCTATACTGGCCGGATGCGCTCGACCGACGGCTTGTTCGCCTCGCTCGACAAGGCGGGAACGCGCTATCTGGTGATCGGGGGACTGGCGGTCGTCCTCCACGGGGCTCCTCGTTTCACCACGGACGTGGACCTGATTCTCGATCTTTCTCCCGAAGAAGCTGGGCAGGGGATCCGCGCGCTCACCGCGTTCGGATTGCTGCCGCGCGCTCCCGTCGATGCCCGGAACTTCGCCAACCCCTCGATTCGGCGCACTTGGCAGCGCGAGAAGCACATGCAGGTGTTCTCGCTCTTCGATCCGGAGGACCCGCTCTGTTTGATCGATCTTAGTCTCGACGAGCCGCGACCGTTCGCCGAGCTCTGGCAGCGGTCGGTCGAGTTCAAGGTGCGCGGCGCACTGGTGCGAACCCTGGGGATCGAGGATCTCATCGAGCTCAAACACGCGTCGGGCCGAGCCCAGGATCTCGCCGACATCGAGGAGCTGACTCGACTACGCCGCCGGGTGCGACCCGCGAATGGACCGGAGGACGCCACCGCGCGTGCCGAGTGGCTCGAACAGGCGCAGGAGACCGCATTTGCCGCCGGCTCCTTCGCGAGCGCCGTGGAGCGTCGGGCGCGCGAACAGGCGGGTGACTGGACATTTCTTCGCGGCTTGCCCGACCCTTCGTCCGGCGACCCCGCCTGAGGCCACAGGGCTCTGGGCGCGCTCGAGCGTGAGGCGTAGGATCGCTCGACCATGATCGGCCGCACGGTTTCGCACTACCGGGTGCTCGAACGCCTGGGCGCGGGGGGCATGGGCGAGGTCTATCTCGCCGAGGACCTCCGTCTGCATCGTCCGGTGGCGCTCAAGCTGCTGCGTGGCGACGATCCCGGAACGGAGGCCTTGCGCCAACGCCTGCTCCGCGAAGCGCGCGCCGCATCCGCTCTCAATCATCCGAACATCGCGGTCATCTACGAGATCGACGACGCCGAGCTCGACGGCCGACGCTTGGCGTTCCTGGCGATGGAGTACGTGCCGGGCCGCACACTCGACGAGTGGTCGAAGGCTCTGAAGCCGTCGGTCGAGGAGCGCCTGGAACTCGTTCTCCAGATTGTCGACGCGCTTCGCCAAGCGCACGAACGTGGCATCGTGCATCGCGACATCAAGCCTTCCAACTTGGTCGTGACCCACGCCTGTCGGGTCAAGGTTCTCGACTTCGGCCTGGCTACTCAAACACCGTTCGGCACCGACGATGTTTCGACCTGGAGCCGCGATCCTGGCGGCGCTATCGCAGGCACGGTCGCCTACATGTCCCCGGAGCAGGCCCTCGGGCGGGCGGTTGACGCCCGGTCGGACCAGTTTTCGCTCGGTGTGCTGCTCTACGAGTTGCTCGCCGGCGCGGCGCCCTTTCGGGGCGACAACGCGGTCGCGACGCTGGATGCCATGCTCCATGCCGAGCCCGAGGCGCTCGCGCTGCGGCTCGCCGACGAGCGCGCGCCGCGGCTCGATCGCATCGTCCGTCGCATGCTGGCGAAAGATCGTGAGCAACGTTTCCCCGACCTCGCAGCCGTCGATACAGAGCTCCGCGCCGTCCTTTCGGGCGCGACGACGGGCGGCACCGGACCCGCCTTCGGTGGCCTGCCCGCGGTCGCCGTGCTGCCGTTCGCCAATCTCGACGGCAGGCCCGAGGACGATTGGCTTCGCGCCGGAGTCGCCGAGACGGTGAGCACGGATTTCCGCGGCTTGGCTAGCGTCGAGGTCGTCCCGCGCCAACGGGTCGAGGAGGCCTTGCGGCGCCTCGGAGACGAGGCACTCGGCGTGCTGGATGATGCGGTTGCCGCGCGGATCGCTCGCCAGCTCGGCGCCCGCTGGGTCATCGCGGGCACGGTGCAGCGATTCGGCGACGACGTCCGCTTGACGGCCCGCCTGCTCGACGCGCCGTCCGGAGTGATCGTTCGCTCGGCCCGCCTCGACGGGGCGGTGAGCACGATTTTCCATCTGCAGGACCAACTGGTGGCGGCGCTCGCGGCCGGGCTTCGCGGCGCCCACGACGCACCCGCCGCCGGCGAAGAGACCGGCGTGGTGGCCGCGTACGAGGCGCTGGCCAAGGGATTGCTCAACGTGCGCAGCGAAAGCTACGAGGCGCTCGATCGAGGCATCCTGTTTTTCACTCGTGCGGCGGCTCTCGACCCACGCTACTCGCGCGCCCACCTCGAGCTCGGCACCGCGCTGTCGCAGAAGGCCGAGTATCTGAGCGCGCCGGAGATTCACGAGCTCGCGGTGGCGAGCCTGCTGCGCGCCCTCGAGCTCAAACCGGGGTCGGCGCGAGCCTGGAGAGAGCTGGGTGCGGCGCTACTCTCTGCCGGCCGCATCGAGGAGGGCATCGGGCGTCTCGAGCAGGCGCTCGCGCTCGCGCCGGACGATCCACTGATGCTGGCCGGAATGGCGCGCGCCCTGTTCCTCGGCCGGGCTGAGTTTGCGCAGGCGGCGGGCTTTTTCGAGCGCGCGCTCGAGCACAACGCGCACGCCGGCTGGTACTGGCTGCAACTGGCGCACTGCGCGGCGTTGCTGCGCGACTTTCCGCGCGGCGAACGGGCCGCGCTGCGCGCGATTCGGCTCCAGGAGGACATGCTCTCCGGGCGGGAGAGCTCGCCGGTGGTCGGGGGCTACATGCGCCTCGGGCATCTCTTCGCGCTCCAGGAGCGGCACGCCGACGCGCTGGCGCAATTCCAGCAGGAGCTCGCGTTCCTGCAGCGCGTGGAGCATGCGCTTCGCGGCCGGATCACCATCGAACTCCACATGCGCCTGGGCAGCGCGCAGCAACGGCTCGGACATCAGAAGGAGGCCGCGGCGGACCTGGCGACGGCGCATGCGGCCTTCGACTTGCGCATTGCCATGGGCGCGGACGATCCGTTCACGCGGTTCTACGCCGCCGCCGTGGAGGCGCTCCGGGGTGAGAAGGACCGCGCGATCGAGAGTCTGGAGCGCGCCGCGGCCCTCAGACCCGCCTACACCCGTGCCCGCGCCGCGCTCGAGCCAGAGTTCGCCAGTCTCCGAGGGGATGCTCGATTCGAAGCGCTGCTCGGAGGAGCGGTAACGAGTTGAGCTAGCGCGGCTCGATGGGTCCCGGACCGGTGAAACGCGCCGGCTCCGGGGCCACGATGGAGGAGCCTTTCGAGGGACTCTCGGTGCCTGCCAGCCGTGTACGGGAGGCGCTCGGAGTGGAGGCCGGCGACTTCGAGCGCTTCCAGAGCCACACTAGGACCGCGATCGCGAACGGCAAGAGCCGTGCGAGATGACCGAGGTCCTGGGGGCTGAGCTCCATCCTCTGACTATGCGTCGAGCTTCTTGCGCGCGTTCTTGAGCAGCAGCCAGCAGAGACCGGCGAACACGACGGCACACAAGATGCCACCCGTGACCGTGTCGTTCTTGAAGGTGCCGTAGAACCGCGTGCCGAGATCGAGCTTCTCGAGCAACGTCGGGCTCTCCATATGCAGCATCGAATCGCCGACGAAAGCGACCAGCGCAATGAGTACACCGCCTAGCGAGCCTCCCGCGACCAGACCTGTCGCGTAGAGCATGCCCGAGGAGAGCTCGCTCTCTTCCTCCTTGCGTTTGGTGACCTTGTCCACCAGGGCCTTCATCATGCCGCCGATCCAGATCGGGAAGGTCGTGGAAAGAGGCAGGTAGGCGCCCACTGCCCAAGAGAGCGCATGCGCCCCAGCCATCTGCGCCATGAAGGCGAGCGCGACGCCAACCAGGACTGGTGCCCAGGGGAGGTTCTTCGCCAGCAACCCTTTGATGATCGTCGCCATCAGGGTTGCCTGAGGCGCTGCCAGCTTCGGTCCGCCGATGCCGTGGAGCTCGCCGGCGGCGTAGGTCTTGTCGAGCAGGAACAGCGTGCCGCCGATCACCAAGGTGGAGACCAATACACCGATGATGAAACCCATCTGTTGGCGTCGCGGCGTCGCGCCGACCAGAAAGCCAGTCTTCAAGTCCTGCGACGTTGCGCCGGCGTTGGCAGCCGCGATGCAGACCAACGCACCGACGCACAGTGCGACGGCTTGATAGGCATCGCCGGTCAAGCCGAAGAGCACGAACACGATGCAGGTGCCCATGATCGTCGCGATGGTCATGCCCGAGATCGGATTCGACGAGGTGCCGATGATTCCGACGATGCGGCTCGACACGGTAACGAAGAAGAATCCGAACAGCACCACCAATGCGGAGAGCAACAGCGAACCGGGGAACTTGCCCGGAATCTGGGGCAACAGCGCGATGATCAAAGCGAGCGCGAGCGCACCGCCGATCACGACACCCATGCCTAGGTCGTCGTCGGTACGAAGCTTCTTCGCTTCGCCCGCTCCCGCCTTCATCGACTTCACGGATTCGCGAAATGCCGAGACGATCGTCGGAAGAGTTTTGAGCAGGGTCATCACGCCCGCGCAGGCCACCGCCCCGGCGCCGATGTAGCGGATGTAGGCACGGTAGACCCACTCGGCTTCCGTGTGGCCGGCGATCCAGCCGGTCGAAAAGCCCAGATTCATCAGATCCTGTCTCACACGTTCCTCGGGTACGAAAATCCAGATCAGGGGGATCAGCCCCAACCAGGCCAGCACGCCGCCGGAGGCCAACTCGCCCGCGATCTTGGGCCCGATGATGTAGCCGAGACCGAGGTACTCAGGGGTCACGTCGCTCTGCAGCGTCGCGTTGGGGATCAGCCCGTCGCGCTTGGTGCGAAGCCACGTGCCGGTCTCGTTCCAGAGACCGAGGATGCCGTAGAGGAACTTGTAGAGCAGCGACACCCCCACTCCGGCGAACACCATCTTCGCGAGGTCACCGCCGCGCTCTCCGGCGATCAGCACGTCGGCGCAGGCGGTGCCTTCCGGGTATGGGAGCGTCCCGTGTTCCTTCACAATCAAGGCTCGGCGCAGCGGGATCATGAACAGCACGCCGAGCGTGCCGCCGATCGCCGCGAGCAGGAAGATCGTGAAGTAGTTGAAGTACTGCGCCCCGTTGGCGAGGAAGAGCATCGCCGGCACGGTGAAGACCACACCCGCCGCCACCGACTCGCCCGCCGAGCCGATGGTCTGCACCATGTTGTTCTCGAGGATGGTCGAGTTGCCGAGCCGCTTGAACACCGCGATCGACAGCACGGCGATCGGCACCGAGGCCGAGACCGTCAAGCCGGCGCGGAGCGCCAAGTACACGGTGGCGGCGCCGAAGAGAATGCCGAACAGTGAGCCGAGGATGATCGCCCGGGGCGTGAACTCCGCCATCTCTTGCGAGGCCGGAACGAAAGGTTCGAAGGTCTCCGGATTCTTCGCCGACATGCATCCTCCCGAAACGTCGTTTGTGGTGGTTGGGCCCGGCGATGGTAGCCCGCTCGGAGCCTCGGCGCAAGCCCGCTTTGTCCCTCAGAAATAGCTGATTCAACATGGGTTAGAGCACATCCGCTCGATGGGTGGTACAATCCTCGTCAAGTTCTTCGGGCCTCGCCGGGTTCTTCCGGCCTTCTGAGGCTCGCCTCCCCGCTTACGAAGCGGGGACCAACTCAACAGGAGTTCATGTGAAAACAAGCAAAGAATCTAGCGGGGGGGCGCGATGACCCCATGGTGGTCGAGACCGACATCCGAGGGGGGCGCCGATGCGAACCCCGCCAACCCCGAGAATTCCGAAACCCCGCAGGACTCACCGCATCCGAGGGGCCCCGTCTCCGCAGCGTCGCCCCTTTCCGGAAGCAATTTCTTCGAGTCTGAATCCGAGTCTGAATCAGAGTCTGGGGCGTACCCCGAGTCCAGCTACCCGGTCGCCGAGCCGCAGCCGGATGTGAGCCCCGAGGTCCGCGGCGACGAGCCGTGGCGCGCGGCCGAGCCCGCGCCGGCGATCGATCGCCCCGCGGTCGACCCTTTCTCGTTGCCCTACGACGACGAGGCCGAGGGTCTCGAGGACGAGCCGGAGCTCGAGAATGCCGCTGAGGCCCGGGGCTCGAACCTCGCGGACATCGCCGAGCACGAGGATGGCGACGACGAGGGTGAAGACGAAGAAGAGGGCGAGATCGAGGGCGAACCCGTGGCCGGCGAAGGCGCCGAGCGCCCGGGGCGCAAACGCGGACGCCGCGGTGGACGCCGACGGCGCGGTCGCGGCAACCAGGCGGAAAGCGGCGATGCGGAACCGGCGCCCGCGATCGCGGCCGTTCCCGCGCCGCGTCCCACGGAGCGCCACGAGCGTGCCGAGCGACCGGAACGGGTCGCAGCCCTCGAGCGCCCGCAGCGCCAAGAACGCCAGGAGCGCCACGAGCGCCATGAAGTCACCGAGCTTCCGCCGGTCGATCTCGAGAGCCTTACCCGCCAGATCTACATGTCGATGCCGGAGCGTTCGCAGAGTGTCGCTGACGAGCGGAAGATCGCGCTGTTTTGCGACCTCGAGAACGTCGCGCTCGGCGTGCGGGATTCGGAGATCAAGAAGTTCGACATCAATCTGGTTCTCGAGCGCTTGCTCGAAAAAGGCAAGATCATCGTCAAGCGCGCCTACTGCGACTGGGAGCGCTACAGCGACTACAAGCGCACCTTCCACGAGGCCGCGATCGAGCTCATCGACATCCCGCAGAAGCACTATTCGGGCAAGAACAGCGCCGACATCAAGATGGTCGTCGACGCCATGGACTTGTCGTACTCGAAGGAGCACCTCGACACGTTCGTTCTGCTCTCCGGCGATTCCGACTTCTCACCGTTGGTCTCCAAGCTCAAGGAGAACAACAAGTACGTGATCGGTATCGGGGTGAAGAACTCCTCGTCGGCCCTGCTGGTCGACAACTGCGACGAGTTCATCTACTACGAGGACGTCTGGCGCGACCAGCACAGCGGGCCGCAGCTCGAGGGTCTGACCAAGAAGCAGACCGAGGTCTTCGGCATCATGATCGACTCGATCCAGGCCCTGAAGCGCGAGAACAAGGACGTGCTCTGGGGCTCGATGATCAAGCAGACGATGAAGCGCAAGAAGCCCTCCTTCAACGAGGGCTACTACGGCTACTCGACGTTCTCCGAGCTCCTCGAAGACGCCGAGCGTCGGGGTGTCGTCAAGCTCAAAAAGGACCAGCGCTCGGGGAGCTACATCGTGACGGGGTTCGCCTCGCGAGCCTAGGAGGCGGGGTTCTCTTCGCTCGAGATGGGGACCGGCAGCGACCTGTCCCCGCCCGCACTACCTCCCGATGATCGAGGCAGAGCTCCTCCGGGTTGCTCGTGAGCTCGACGAGGCAAGTGACCGCGCCCGCGCGCTCTGCGCGGAACTCGACCCGCGGCAACTCTCCTGGTCGCCGCGGCCCGGGGCATGGTCGATCGCCGAGATTCTGCGCCACCTAGAGATCACTACCGAGGTGTTTTTGCCCGGCCTCGATGAGGCCGCGACCATCGCCCGCAGCAAGGGGCGACTCGGGCCTGGGCCCTACCGGCTCAACGCATGGGGGCGTCTGTTGGTGTGGTATGTCGAACCGCCGCCGCCGATTCGCCTCCCGGCGCCGCGCGCTCTGCGGCCAACGCTGGCCAGTGGGCCGGCCGAAGCCCTACCGCGCTTTCTCGAATCCCAGCAGTGTCTGGCCGCGAGACTGCCCACGCTCGAAGGGATCGATCTCGAGCGCGCGGTGTACGTTTCACCGATCGCGCGCTACATCCGCATGAGCATGCTGGCGTTCCTGAGGGTGCACACCGCCCATGAGCGGCGGCATCTTTGGCAAGGCGAGAACGTTCGTCGAGTCCTCTACCCTTGACGGCTAGCTCGCACAGAGGCCGCGGATGGCGGCCTCGACGCGTGGCAGCGCCTCTTCGATCTGCGCCACCGAAACAGCACCGACACTGAGGCGGAACCAGCCGTTCTCTTCCTGAAGGCCGAAGGCTTGGAAGGGGACTGCGGCGAACCCTGCCTTTTCGAGTAGAAACACGCGGATCGCTTCGTTACTGCCCAACTGCGGCAGCAAGTCGAAGCGCGCCGACAGATAGAGCGCCCCGGCAGGCGGCAACGCATCCACCGGCAAACCGCTCGTCGCCATGGAGCGGATTCCGCCATGCAACGCGCGCAAGCGCTCGAGCAGGCCGTCGCGAAGACCGGTCGCGAGCCTCTCGCCGAGACCCTCTTGACCGAGCAATTCGGCGGTCGCGACCTGCTCCGGCTTGGGCGCCCAGGCTCCGATGTGGCCGAGAAGATCACGCATACGGCGAACGATGTACGGCGGCGCCACGGTCCACCCGACGCGCAGACCGGTCGCCGCGAAGGATTTGCTGATGCCATCGACGAAGATCGTGTACGGCGCCACCTCGGGGACCAGGCCCACTGGCGTGTAGTGGGGCGCGGCCGCCGAGGCGAGCAGCCAATAGATGTGATCGTAGAGCAGGAACAGCGGACGCTCGTCGCCGCCCGCGCGCTCGCGGCGGCGGTTCTCTTCCACCACCAGCCGCGTGATCGCCTCGAGCTGCGCGCGACCGAATCCCGAGCCCGCGGGATTGAGCGGACTGTTCACGGACAGCAACCGCGCCCCGCGCAGATGGGGCGCGAGCTCATCGGCGGTGGGGAGGAAACCGTTTTCTGAACGAGTCACAACTGCGATGCCGTTGCCGCGGCAGAGATGCACGTAGTGGTTGTTGTTCCAGGAAGGCACCGGGTACACCACCGTGTCGCCCGCATCCATGACCGCCCGGAACGCGGCCCAGATGATCGGCCGCGCACCACCGGCGATGAGCACGCCCTCGAGCGGATAGGGCAGCCCGAGCACGCGCTCGTAGAAGGCGCGCACCGCCTGGCGGAGCTCGAGGATGCCGTCCGAGGGTGGGTAGTTCGTAAGGCCGGCGGCCAGCGCCTTCACGACTCCCGCTTCGAGCTCTCGCGGAATGCGGAACTCGGCGGGTGAGAAATCGCCGACCGTGAGATCGCAAATCGTCTTGCCACTCTCCCGGAGCGTTCGAACCTGGGCGGCGATCTTGAGGATTTCAGAGCCGACCAGGGTGCTCGCGATCTCTCCCAAACCCTGTCGAGGTCCAGCGGGTGGGTCGAACGGCAGCACGAGCTCAGGCGCGATCTTGGTGGTCATGGCGAGGCAAGGCTATCCGCTAGACCACCGATTTCCAAGCTTTTCGAGGCACCATGATTGCCGCCTCGCGGCACCTCGCCACCTAACAAATCGCGAGCCACGTTCACCGCACAGAGTTGTACAGTCACGGTTTCAAACGCGCGGAGAGTAGACTCCCGAAGATTTTCCCGAAAGGAGCCGCCGATGTCCGATCATCAAGCCGCCGCCCGCCGCAGAGCCTGGCTCGCATTGCTGGCGCTGCTCGTGCCCTTGAGCCTGCTCGTGTTGGTGGCTTGCGGCCCTCCCAAGCCCATCGAAGTCATCTACTACTACAAGACGGGTTCCGAGGGTCTGGCGGCGCGGCTGGCCGGCGTGGCGGCGCTCAGCCAGGAATTTCCTGGCCGAGTGACCACGCGCACGGTCGAGGCCGGCTCCGCCGAAGCCCAACGCGATCTCGAACGCCTGGAGATCGGCACTTCCGGGCTAGTCGTGCGCAACAGCAGGAGCGTTCTGATCTACAAGCAGGGCGACGTGGCGTTCTCGATTCCGCATACACGCGAGGAGATCCGCCGTGCGCTGGGCCTGCCGCCGGGCTAGCGGACGGGCGGCTTCGCGGGCTCCGCCGGCTTCTTCTCCGGCATCTTGAAACGGTCCGCCGGTTCGTCGGTGTTGAGATCGATCGTCTCGATCGTCATGACTTGACCGGCGGGAGCGCCCTGAGCCTTCATCTCTTGTGTAAACGGGAAGAGGATCCCGGAGACTTCCTTGTAGTCGCTCGAAGAGGTCTCGAACTCGTGCTCCTCGCCGTGAAGGGCTCGGCTGCCACTGGTCTTGACCTCGAGCGAACTCTCGGCGTCGAGAAAGACATAGCTGACCTCGCCACCCTTCTTGGTCAGCTTCAGCTTGTAGGCGTCAGCGCCGGCAACGGCTTCCTTGCCGATCAATTCGACAGAGTGTCCCTTGCTTCGGTAGTCGACTAGAGGGCCGTCGAAGTCGGCCGTTTCGGCGACGTCTTTTAGATCCTCGTCCGCCATCGTCTCGGGGTCGCTCTTGCCCGGGGAAGGCATCAGCATCCAACCTGTGGTCCCGTCATACGCCTGCACGCCCGTCATACCTTGAACGGTGAACTCCAGGCGCACGCTACTCGGACGTCTCCATTCCATGGTGAACGGCGCGTCGACGCCGGGCCCCACGCTCATCTTCCCAGTGAGCTTGGCCGACTGAATGGCCAGGATCTTCTCTTTGCCTCCGCGTGCGGCAAGATTCTTGGCGATCAACTCGTCGACGGTCTGAGCCTGGGCAGCCACCGCCACCGTCAGAACTGCCATGGCCCACATCATTTTCTTGCGCAGCATCGCGATCTCCCTCAAGAGTTGGAGCCTGGAGACTCTATGGGATACGCCCGAGGCGTAGGAAGGTTCGAAGTCCCGAACCATACGCCGCCATCTCGCGTAGAATCGAAGGGTCCACACAGGTCGGCCTATCGATGACGTTCGAAGAGCGTTTCCTCCAAGAGCTCCCGCTCATCGAGCGGTTGATCGAGTACACGTGCCGGCGTGGACACTGCCCGGCGCAGGAGGCGGAGGAGTTCGCCGCCTGGGCGAAGTTGCGCTTTGTCGGCGACGACTACGCGATCCTGCGCAAGTTCGCCCAGAAGAGCGCACTGTCGACATACTTGTCGGTCGTCCTGCAGCGATTGCTCCTGGATTTCCGCATCGAGCACTGGGGCAAATGGCGCCCCTCGGCCGAGGCGCGCCGCATGGGGCCGCTGGCGCTCCGCGTCGAGGAGTTGATGTCGCGCGACGGGCTCGGCTTGGAAGAGACGATCCGCACCCTCACGGTCGGGCGACCCAACCCTCCCCTGCGCTCGGAGATCGAGCACGCCGCCGAACGACTGCCCTTGCGGGTGCGGCGCCGCTTCGAGAGCGATGAGCGTCTCGCCGAGGCCGAATCGAGCGAGCCGTGGCCCGACGCGCTCGTCGAAGGGCGGGAGCGAGCGGCGGTTTGGCGCCAGGCCGAGGAGGCCTTGGAGGAGGCAACCGCCGGGCTCTCGTCCGAGGATCGCTTGCTGCTCAAACTGCGGTTCTGGCAAGGTTTGACCATCTCCGAGGTGGCCACCCTCCTCAAACGCGATGCCAAGCCCCTGTACCGGAGGTATGAGCGCATCATGAAGACCCTGCGCGAGGACCTGGAGAGCCGAGGGGTCAGTTCCAAAGACACCGCCGATCTCTTCGCCTCGAAGGAATTATCTGTAGGGGTGAATATTTCGTCCGTGTCCGTCGATACTCCTTGAGATGGTGGAGCGCGGCTGGAACCTGCCTGTAGGACACATCGGACGACGGACGATGGACCAGCCCTCCCCTTGCCCGAGCGACGAAGAGCTCGCGGTCTTTCTCGACGGAACCCTCGATACCGGCCGTCGCTCCGCCTTTCTCGCGCATTTGGCCGACTGCAATGACTGCGCCGTCGTTCTGGCCGGCGCAGCGGCGGTGAAGGCGGCAGTGAAGCAGAATCCGACGCCTGACTTGTACCTCTCCGGCCCGAAACGCCTGGCCGATATTCTGACCATGCGCGGGCGAACGGTGCAGGCGCTAGTCAAACCGCGGGCAAGGCCTGGGCTCTCCCGGTCCGCCGGAGTCGCCGCGGCTCTCTTGCTCGCCGCAGGTGTCGCGCTTCTGATGCCGTCGCACCGCGGCCCCCTGAACTTCCCCCCCGCCCACGAGGTCGCATCCGCGCTGGGCGAGGCCGGGGAGATGAAGGCTCTGACCCTGCAACTCTGGCCTGGGGCGGGAGAGGCCCGTTCCTTCGGCGGCGCTCTCAGCCCCGCCAAGACGTCCTTCCGCCTCGGCGTGGGAATGGTGGATCTACAAGTCAGCATTGCGGCCGGCGATTTCGTTCACGCCGACGAAGTGGTCTCGCGATTCGAGCCCCTGCTCGACGGTCCAGCGGAGCAGGCGTCGCTCGCCGCCGTGCGCCAGGCGCTCGAGCGGCGTGAGGCGGGCTCAGCCGCGGAGGCGGCAACGGCACTGGCGATCGTCACCGAGCGACGTCTGCCGGCGCAACCGGCGTCTTTCGGGCGCTGGGCGGAGTCCGGCCGCCTGGCGGCTCTCGGCCGCACCCCGGGGTTCTTCGAGCGCCCCGAGGTTCGGGGGTTCATGCGCGATCTCCATCTCGCGCCTTCGCCACCCATCGAGCGCGAGCTCAAGCGCCTGAGCGACGGACTTCGCCATCCACCGTCGAGCGCTGCCGACTACGCGGCGCTGGCTCATTCGTTCGAACAGATCCTGCTGCTCAACTAGCGCATGAGCTCTCGCCGGCCGCGCTCCGGATTCGGATCGGGCGCCCGGGCGCTGCTGGCGGCGGGGCTCATGGGCTGGGCCCTCGCCACCACGCCCGCGCGCGCCGCTGACAGCCCGCGCGACCATTCCGGCTGGTGGCTGCAGAACTACAAGCCCCTCGACACTTCGAAGCCACTACCGCGGCGCGCCGCCGAGATCTTCGCGCGGGTGAGCGCTGCCGCCGACAAGAGTGGCAATCGGCTTCCCCGGCTGGTGCAGATCGACGCCGCGGGCGAGCCCTGGGCCCTGGCCCTTCCGGACGGCAGCATCGTGCTCACCCGCGGAGCGCTGCGCCTGACGCTCGAGGCGGGCGACCGCCACGATGCGGCCGCCGGAGACGCCAGGCTGGCCTTCGTGCTCGGACACGAACTGGCGCACCTCGCCAAGGACGATTTTTGGCATGCCTCGGCGTTCAGCGCGGTGACGAGATTTTCCCGGGAGGCAACCCGGCAGACGACGCTCGGGCTCTTGCGCACCACACCGCGCGATCTGCAGTCGGCTGAGCTCCAAGCGGATGCTTACGGTCTGCTCTACATGACCTGGGCGGGGTATGCGCCGGAAACCCTGCTGGCGCAGGAGGCGTCCTTCTTCGACCAGTGGTCGGTCGCGACTGGCGAAGTCGGCGACCTCGCGCACCCGGGCGCCAGCGATCGCGGAGCCTTCTTGCGCAGTCAGCTCGCTCAGGTCGCCGACGATCTCGACTTCTTCCGTTTCGGCGTTCGACTGCTCGAGCTCGGCCGGTACGAAGACGCCTTATTGCTTCTCGAACGCTTCAAGGACTTGTTCGCGAGTCGCGAGGTCTTCACCGATATCGGCGTCGCGCACTATCAGCTGGCGCTGCGCGAGCTCGCCCGCTGCGATGGCCAGGCGGTCATGCGTTTCGCGTTGCCGCTCATCGCCGATCCGGCGACCCTGGCGGAGCGTCGCCGGCAGCGAGGGGCGGCGGGCTCCAGTCCGGCGCTTTTGGACCCATGCCTGGATGCGCCCGCGTTCCGCGAGCAGATCGCCACGGCCCAACGCTACTTGCGGCTCGCCTGCGAACGCGACGGGCAGTACCTGCCGGCCCGGGTCGATCTGCTGGCTGCAATGCTGCTCGACGGCAAGTACGCCGGCGCGCTCGAGCTCGCCGACGAGGCGCTCGAGCTTGCCCCGCGATCGTCCGAGGCCCTCAACGGCAAGGCGCTCGGCCTCTTCCAGTTCGGGCTCGATACCCGCACGGACACCACTGACACTGCGCTCGCGCTGCTCGACGAGGCCCGTCGAGCCGACCCCTCGTCCTCGGCGCCGATCTACAACCAAGCCGTGATCCTGGATCAACGCGGTCGCACCGCCGCGGCCCGCGCTGCCTGGGTCGCGCTGCTGGCGCTCGAGCCCAATGGCCCGTACTCCGAGAGCGCGCGGCACAGGCTCACGCTACCGTCGCCACCCGTCGCGAGGGGGACCGCGAACCCGCCGAGCTCGCCGTTGGCGATCGGGGCCATCACTCCGGCCACGGCCGAGCGCCTGCGCGCGCTCGCTCGGCACGACTTCGTGCTCGGTGATTTTCGCGGGGCATTCTTGCGGGCGGGAGACGCCGGCGCCCCCGGTGCCCTCAGCGCGCTGGTGATCGGCGGCGTTCTCGAGCTTGTCGAGTCAGTGCCGGGCGAGCCCGTCGCCCGCGGCACCGCCGAGCAACGCTACGGCCCGCCCCTGCGCACACTTTCGACCGCTCGCGGGGTGGTGCTGATCTATCCCAACTTCGCTCTCGAGTTCTCCGGCTCGACTCTGCTCGCGACCATCCACTTCGCATCGCCGTCGGCCTAGCCCCACACCCAACGCCCGACGGCGGAGAACCTCCTGGCTCTCAGCCGTGAGATACGCTCGAGTTCATGTCTACGCCATCTCTCGCGCGCACTCCGGCTCGTGCCTGGAGCGCCATCGTCCTGCTGGTTTTGCTCCTCGCTCTGGTGGTCGAACGCAGCCAACCGCCAGCGCCCCGCGGAGCCGAGGCGCCGCCGAGCGAGTTCTCAGCGGCCCGCGCCCGGGCGGTTCTCGGCCGCGTGCTCGGAGACGGATCCCCGCATCCGATCGGCAGCAGGTCCCACGACGCCGTGCGAGAGCGCATCCTCGCCGAGTTGCGGCAAGTGGGCGCCGAGCCCGAGGTCCGCAGTGTCTTCGCCTGCGATTCGTGGGGCACCTGCGCCACGACCCAGAACGTCTGGGCGCGATTGCCGGGCACGACGGAGTCGACAAAAGAGGTCCTGCTGGCGGCGCACTACGACTCGGTAGGGGCGGGCCCCGGCGTGAGCGATGACGGTGTGGGCGTCGCAGCGGTGCTCGAGACCGTGCGCGCACTGCGCTCGCAAGCACCGCTCGCGCGGAGTGTCGTGGTGTGGATCGACGACGGCGAGGAGTCCGGCTTGCTCGGCGCCGAGGCCTTCGCCACGCTCCCCGAAGCGAAGAGCGTCGGCGCCGTCGTCAACCTCGAGGCCCGCGGCACGCGAGGCGCCAGCCTGATGTTCGAGACCCGCAAGGACAACGCCTGGGTCATTCGGCTACTGGCGCGCGCGCTGCCGCACCCGGCGACCAATTCGGTGTTCTACACGATCTACCAGTACCTTCCGAACGACACCGATTTCTCGGTCTTCAAGCGTGAGGGTCTGCAGGGAGTGAATTTCGCGTTCGTCGGCGACGTCACGCACTACCACACCCCGCTGGACGATCTTGCGCACGTGTCAGGAGGCTCGCTGCAGCATCACGGGGAGAACGCTCTCGCCATGGTGCGCGCGTTCGCCGGCGCTGACCTCGAGAGTCCGCCGACCGGCGACGAGGTGTATTTCGACCTGCTGTCGCTCACCGTCGTTCACTGGCCAGCGGGATGGACGCTCGGGCTCGCGATCTTCGCCTTCGCCCTCGTCCTGTCCGCAACGGTTCGGCTGCGCCGCGGCATCGAGCTGCGTGCGGCTGAAGTGGCTTGGGGCATCTTCGGTTGGCTGGCGATCGTTGTGGCGAGCGCGCTTTCAGCCTTCGCCGTACACAAGGCGCTGGTGGCGCTCGGCGCATTGCCCCTCAGCTGGGTCGCACATCCGGCGCCGACGCTGCTCGCAATCTGGGTGGCTCCGCTCGCCGTCGGACTTTGGCTGGCACCGCTCGTCGGCCGCCGCGCCGGAGAAGGCGGTCTCTGGGTGGGTGCCTGGACGGTGAGCGCGTTGATCGGGGTCACCCTGGCAATGACCTTTCCCGGAACGAGCTATCTGTTCGTTGTGCCCGCATTGGTAGCCGGCGCCTGCGGCAGTGTCGTCCGGCCGGCCAGACGCGAGCTCGGCCTGCGTTCGATGGTCGTGCTCCTGCCGGCAGTGGCCTCGGCGGCGCTGATCTTTCCGCTCGGCTGGGGCTTGTGGGACGGCCTGGGAGTTCCAGTGCTGGCTGGCATCGCGGTCGCCGTTGCGTTTGTCGTCACGACCGCTGCGCCGGCGCTCGCGCGCGCGACGCCGCGAATGCGCTCGGCTGCTCTCCTCCTGGTGCTGGTGGCGGCGTCGGTTGCGATCTGGGTACCCGCGCGCAGCGCCGATCATCCGGAGTCCGTGAACCTGTGGTACCTCGACGATCGAGATACCGGCCGCGCTTCGGTTCTCGCCTTGCCGGCGTCCGGGACGCTGCCGAGTGGGCTCTCCGCGGCGGCAGCCTTCACCCGCCCCGCCACCCGTCAGTTTCCCTGGCAGCGGCAACCTGCCCTGGAAACTGGCGCGGCACCTCTGGGTGTCCAGGCGCCGGAGCTTCTCGTTCTCGAGCGCACGAACGTTCCAGGCGGGCGTCGCGTCCGCCTCTCTGTCCGTTCGGTTCGCGGGGCTGGACACCTTCGACTCTTCGTGCCAGGGCAAGCGGAGCTGAGCGAGATCCTCGTTGCCGGCCGGCCTCTTCCGGCGCCCACGGCGCGCGACCGCGGCGCCTCCAGTCAGGATCGTTGGTTCACGTTCCCGGCGGCTTCTTCGGAGGCGATCGAGATCACCGCCACGATCGCGCACTCGGAGGCCGTCGAGGTGCTGCTGCAGGATTGGAATCTCGGGTTACCGCCGGCCGCGGGCAGATTCCCGGAGGCCCGCGGACCGCTCGCTGTGCCTTCGGGAGTCGGCGACCTCACGATCGTTCAGCGACGGGCCAAGCTTTGAGAAAAAAGAGCCCGCCGATCGGGTAACCGGCGGGCTTGGGGGTTCAGGCCTCGTGTCGGGCCTGACGAATACCCAAGAAGGTGAGGAAGGCCAAGCCTCCCGCAAACAGCACGAACGGAAAGGCCCGGCGCATCGGAGAAGTCGGTGGCACGGTCGGCTTCGCATCGACGGGCGCTACCGAAGGCGTCGGCAGAGCGCTCTGATCGGTCGCTTCGGTCGGCGGGATGGGCTCCGTCTCAGTGCTCAAGGCCACCGTGGAGGGAACTGGGGTCGTCGCGGAGGCCTGAGGAAGCGTGCTCTGTGCCTCCTTGGGCTCGGGCGCTGCCTTCACCGAGTTCGTGAGCGTCTGGCGCGGCGTGGCCTTGGCCGGAGTGGTCCGCGGCCGCGGCTCGTCGGACACTGTCGCAGGCAGGGTTGCTTCGGGCGTGGTCGCAACCTCTGGTGGATTCTCCGCCAAGATTGCGGAGGCCAATGCAGCGCTCTCCAGCGGCGCCGAAGCGGCGGTCACGAGACTGACGCGCTCAACGTGCAGCGAGCCGTCGGTGAGCTCGGTGTAGTCGACGCTCACCCGATCGTTGGCCTTGAGGTCCGCGGGAACCGTCGATTTGTCATCGGCGACGAAGTTCAGCTGCGCACCCGCGTCGGAGTTGAGCAACAGGCTCGTGGAGCTCACCGAGGCCACCGCTCCCACCGCCTGGCGAATCTCCGGCGGAGCAATTGCAGTCGGCTCAGCCGGCGCGGCCGGCGCGGGGTTGTCCGTCTGCGCGCTGGTCGTCGGTTGCTGCTGCTGCGTGTACTCTTCGGCCTGAGCCCACAAGGTGCTGGCCGAGAGGGTCAGCGTCAGGGCAAGAACTCGAATGATCACCTTCATGACATGCCTCCTTCTCGTTTGGCGCCGGAACAACTCAACGGCTTCCTGTGTAGGACCGGCGTCAGACGAAAGTGCAAGCGGCATGCCGAGTGTTTTCAGGGTCCTTTCAGGGCATTTACCCTCTCAAACACATGAATATCGAGGGCCGTGCCGACGGGGTCATTTCTACAAAGCCCCTCGCTCCGAGTGGACGCCTATTGCGCGGCCCGCGTGAGATAGATGTCGCCATTCACCGTACGCAAGACGATGCGATGCGTGCCAGCGCCCTGTTTTCCGGTCGCGTGAATCGTCTTCCGCGGTGTACCGAACGAGCCCTCCCACGCGCTCGATTCCGTGGTGGTCAAGGGAAAATCGCTCACCACGCGATAGCGGCGCGTGCTGTTGCGCGTGTACTGGAGCTCGATGTCGATGTCCATGGCCAGGCTCGCGGGAACGGTCAGACGCAGCTCGCCGGATTTCGAGTCGAGCTCGACGTCGCGGCGCGCACCGCCGATGCCTTCAGTGACCGTGGCAGTGATGTCGCCGCCCATGGTCCCGGCCCGGATCCAGCCATCGACTCGATCGAGTTTGACGTCGCCGCCCATGGTCTCCGCCTTGACGAAAGTCCCCGCCGAGCGCACGTGCACGTTGCCGCCCATGGTCTTCACTTCAGCGCCGTCCGGTGCGTCATCGACGTTCAAGTCGCCGCCCATCGAAGACATGACGACCGGGGTGCCCTTGGAATCGCCGCTCTTGCCGTCGCCGCGTCGCACGTTGCGATAGGTCACCGAGCCCCCCATCGACGAGCCCTTCAGGGTGCCCTCGACATCCTCGACGCGAACGTCACCGCCCATGGTCGAGACCTTGCCGTCGAGCTTGGACCTGCTGACGTGGATCTCACCGCCCATGGTCGAGAGGTCGACCTGACCCCGCAGGTCGGTGAGCTCGAGCGCGCCGCCCATGGTCTCGCCCTCGAATTTGCCCTCCAGTCCCTCGAGGCGCACATCGCCGCCCATGGTCTTCACTGAGACGCTGAAGCGCTTCGGGACCCGCGCCTCGATCGCAAGATCGGAGCTGCGATTGTTGAACGAATGCGTGTAGCGCGCGGTGACGCGGGCGCCGTGCGCGCTCGGCTCCACCGTCACTTCGATTTCGGACGCGTCGCGGCCCGCTCGATTCACCGTGATCGCCGCCGTGCCCTCGTCGCCCGCCACAACGGTGATCGCGCCGCCGGTTCGCAGGTCGATTTCGAGTTCACCGCCGGCGGTCACTGGAATGTCCTTGTGGATCTGATCCGCGCGAGCCACGACAGGCAGGGCGATGAACGCGGCTGCGGCCGCGAGCGTGCTCAGTCGGTGGAAGTTCATAAAGTCTCCTCGTACTCTCTTGGAGTCCTAGTTGGTTTGAAGGTACTGCGACGCACGCACGATGAGTGGGCCGCGGGTCGCTGGATCGGTCGCCTGGAGCGCTCGCTGGAGCGCGCCGCGGTCGACGCCGTTTCCGGTCAGATAGTCGATGGCCGCCAGGCGGATCTGCACCGAGGTCTCACGCCCGAGCAGATCGAGCGCGGCCTTCTCGACCGCGGGGTCACCTCGGCGCCGGGCGAGCTCGGCGAAGGCCTTCAGGCGAACTACCGAGCTCGGGTCCTCGGTCAGCGCCTGCAGCAACGCCTTGCGAACTCTGGGATCGAGCAGGCGATCGGCCGCTGCCACGGCTTCCAGGCGGCCGCCGACCGGGGCGGCGCCGGTGAGCAGGGTTTGCGCCACCACCTCGGCCACCAGGCTGTCGTTTGCCGGGCGTTCGAGCGCGAGATGGGTCGAGACGTCGAAATCCAGACGCAACCGCCCTCCCGTCGCGGCTTCGATGCGCACGTTGGAGTACGTGAATGGCGATTCCAACGGATCGTGAGAGCCGTAGCTCACAAGCGCCATGCGCCCCAACTCGCGCACCAGCGGATTTCTCGGGACCTCGGTACTCGCCGCGCGGCGACCGGCAAGGAAAGCCACTGCGAGCATCGCCAACCCAGCCGCCGCGGCTGCCGGCAGGCGCCAGCTCAACCAGTTCCAATGCTGCGCGACCGGTGAGGGCGTGTCGAGGCGCGCCTGACGGAGCACCGCACGGCGAACCTCCGCCAGCTCTCCAGGCTCGGGCTCGAGCTCGCGAGCGACCGCACGGAGCTTCGCATCGGCGGCCTCGATCGCGGCACAGTCGGCGCATGTCGCGCAGTGCATCTCGATCGTGCGGCAGTCCGCGGGATGTTCCTCCTCGAGCGAGCGGCGCTCGATGAAATCGCGGAACGTGGCGCAGGTGACGGCGCGGTCGTTGGCATTCGAATCGATCGGTCTTTGGCTCATGGTGGGCTCAGACGCTGGCCTCGAGGTTGGATCGCAGACGCTTCAAACTGCGAAAGAGGATGTTGCGGGTTGTCAATTCGCTGCAACCCAGAGTGGCGGCGATCTCTCTCACCGGCAAGCCCTGGAAATACCGCAGGACGACCGCCAGGCGATGGCGTTGATTGAGGCTCTCGAGCCCGCGCCGCAAGCGGGCGCGATCCTCGCCGAGGAGCGCCATCTGTTCTGGACTCGGCCCGCCGGCGGCGAGCTCCGCCGCGGCGTCGAGCGAATCGTGGCGAAACTCCTGACGCTGGGCGCGCCGGCGCCAGTCCATACCTTCGTTGAGGACGATGCGCAGCAACCAGGTCTTGAACTGGCTCTGGGCGCGGAATTTCGCCAGGTTGCGCAAAGCCTTGAGAAACGAGACCTGCATCACGTCGAGAGCGCTGTCGCGGGTCCCCGTGGATCCGTACGCGACCTTGAACACCAGCCGCTCGTAGCGCTGCATGAGGTCGTCGTACGCCGCCAGGTTGCCGGCGAGCGTCGCGGCGATCAGTTCCTCATCGGTCGGCACCGAGGTCCTCCCTAGCCATGTCGATGCTATTGGACGGCAGGGAGAGGCGATTGTGAGCATCGAGGGCACCCTCCTGGAATAGGGAGGGGCGTTTCCCGGGCGCCGGACTGCGCCGAGCTCACGAAATCAGTCGTCGGTCTTCAAGACGGCCAGGAAGGCCTCTTGGGGGATCTCGACGTTCCCCACCTGCTTCATGCGCTTCTTGCCTTCCTTTTGCTTCTCGAGCAGCTTGCGCTTACGCGAGATATCGCCGCCGTAGCACTTGGCGAGCACGTCCTTGCGCAGGGCTTTGACCACCGCGCGCGCCACGATGCGGCTGCCGATCGCGGCCTGGAGCACGACCTCGAAGAGCTGGCGCGGGATGAGCTCCTTCATCTTGTCGACTAGCGCTTTGCCCTTGTAGTACGACTTCTCGCGGTGGACCATCAACGACAGCGCGTCGATCGGGTCGCCGTTGATCAGCACGTCGAGCTTCACGATTTCGCTCTGGCGATAGTCCGAAAGCTCGTAGTCGAACGAGGCGTAGCCGCGCGACACCGACTTGAGCTTGTCGTAAAAGTCGTGGATGACCTCGGCGAGCGGCAGCTCGTATTCGATGAGCACGCGGTCGCTCGACAGGTATTGGAGACTCTTCTGAATCCCGCGCCGATCCTGCGCCAGGGCGAGGATGGCGCCCACGTATTCGTCGCGCGTCACCAGGGTGGCGCGAATGTAGGGTTCCTCGATGCTGTCGACGCGTGATCCGTCCGGCAGCTGCGCGGGGCTCGAGATTTCGATTTGGCTGCCCTCGGTGAGATTCACCCGGTAGCGCACGCCAGGGGCGGTGGTGATCAGGTCGAGGTTGAACTCGCGCTCGAGGCGTTCCTGGATGATTTCCATGTGCAACAACCCGAGGAAGCCGCAGCGAAACCCGAAGCCGAGAGCGGCAGAAGACTCAGGCTCGAAGGTAAACGAGGCGTCGTTCAAGCGCAGCTTGTCGACCGCATCGCGCAGGTCTTCGTAGTCTTCCGAGACCGTCGGGAAGAGGCCGGCGAACACCATCGGCTTCACTTCCTGGAAGCCGGGGTAAGGATCCGTCGTCGGGCGGTCGAGATGCGTGACCGTGTCGCCGATCTTCGCCTGGATGATGTCCTTGATGTTGGCGAAGAAATAGCCCACCTCACCCACCGAGAGCTCGTCCACCGGCCGCGCCTTCGGATGGTAGGTGCCGAGTTCTTCCACCGCGTACGTGCGCCCGGTGGCGACGAACTGGATCTTGTCGCCGCGCCGCACGGTGCCGTCCATGACGCGAATGAAACAGGCCACGCCTCGGTAGACGTCGTACCAGGAATCGAACAGCAAGGCCTTGAGCGGCGCATTGCGATCGCCTTTGGGCGCCGGAATGTCGGAGACGATGCGTTCGAGCAGCTCATCGATGCCGATTCCGGTCTTCGCCGAGGCCAGGACCGCATTGCTGGCGTCGATCCCGATCACCTGCTCGATCTGGGCCTTGGCACGATCCGGGTCCGCGGAGGGCAGGTCGATCTTGTTGATCACCGGCACCATCTCGAGCCCGGCGTTCACCGCCAGATACGCGTTGGCGAGCGTCTGCGCCTCGACACCCTGCGCCGCATCCACCACCAGCACCGCACCTTCGCACGCGGCGAGCGAGCGCGAGACTTCGTAGGAAAAGTCGACGTGCCCGGGCGTGTCGATGAGGTTGAACAGGTAGACCTGCCCATCTTTCGCCGGATACTCCAGCCGGACCGCCCGCGCCTTGATGGTGATGCCGCGCTCGCGCTCGAGATCCATGTTGTCGAGCACCTGGGCCATCATCTCGCGCTGTGAGAGGGCGCCCGTGCGTTCGAGAATGCGATCGGCGAGCGTCGACTTGCCGTGGTCGATGTGGGCGATGATGGAGAAATTGCGAATGCGCTCTGGAGGATGCATACGGCGATCGGTCTCGTGCGGAGTGGCTGCTGCGCGGGCCCTGCGCTGCTGAATGAAGGCGCCGCGGCGCGTGAATGAGCGCGAATCGTACCACGCACGGCGCGGAGCCGATGCGGCCCGCTCAGCCCGGGAATAGCGCCAGCAGCCGCTCGGCCGCCAGGTTCGGCAGAGTCGAGGGCGCCGCCAGGCGGGCACACCACTGGTCCGCCGCCGCTGCGGTCGGCGCCAAGTCCTGCTCACCGAGCTCCCAAGCGGCTTGGTTGAGGAGCAGCGCGCCGGCGTACACGCGCCCGACACCGAACGCGAACTCGCGGGCGGCGGCGTGGAGGGTTTCTTCGCCCTCGTCGAGGCATTGCTGACGGTAGGTTCGGAGCCCGGCAACCGCGCGCTCCAGACTCTGATGCGAGCGGGCGAGCTGATGGGGAAGGAGGCCACTCGGCAGGAGCCGGGCCACGTCGGCGAGGAGAGCGCCCCAGGACTCCTCGTCCTGCCGCAGCACCCGCAAAACATCCAGGGCCAGCACGTTGGTCGTGCCTTCCCAGATCGGCAGAACCTGCGCGTCGCGCAACAGGCGCGGTAAGCCAGTGTCCTCGATGTACCCGGCGCCGCCGAAGCACTCGAGGGTCTCGCTGGCGCAAGCGACCGCCTGCTTGCCGGTGAAGAGCTTGGCGAGCGGCGTGAGCAAGCGCAGAACGGCGCGCTCCTCCGCGCTCGCGGCGCCGCACTCGTCGCGACCCAGGAGCTCCGCTGCTCGAAGCACCAGCAGCAGCGCGGCACGCGCTTCGACCTCGAGCCCGGCGAGCGTCGAGCGGTGCAGCGCGTGCGTCGACAGCGGCCGGCCGAAGGCCTCCCGCCGGAGGGCAAAATCCCGCGCCAAGGCGACTCCCCGCCGCATCGATGCGGCCGCGCAGCATGCGTTGTACAGGCGCGTGATGTTGAGCATCGAGGCGATCGTGCGGACACCGTCGCCGGGGGCGCCGATCCGCCGCGCCGCCGCACCGACCAACTCGAGCTCGGCCGTGGGCAGAGCCCGGGTGCCGAGCTTGTCCTTCAAGCGCAGGATCCGAATCCCGTTGAGCTCGCCATTGCCGTTGTGGGTCTCGAGGTAGAACAAGGACAAGCCGCGGCTGCCTGTCGGGGCGCCTTCGATCCGCGCCAGGGTGAGTGCCATTTCGCTGGTGGTCGCCGACGAGAACCACTTGCTGCCCGAGAGTCGATAGCCGGCGCCCGCAACACTCGCCGCCGTGTGCGTCGAGGACACGTCAGAGCCGCCGGCGCGCTCGGTCATCCACTGGCCCGAGGTCCAAAATGTGCGCGGGTCACGCGACAGCAAATGAGGCAGCGCGCGGTTCTGCAGCGCCTCGTCGCCGCAGAGCTCGAGAACGCGGGCAGCGCCGTCGGTCATCGCCAACGGGCACGTCGCGACCGCCGTGGACGGGTGAAAGAGGTAGAGCAGCGCGAACTGAACGAGCCGCGAGTAGGGTCCGTAGTGGCGCTCATACCCGGTCGCCACCAAGCCTTCTTCGGCTGCGACGGCATGCAGGGCACGCCACGCCGGGCTGATCTCGATGCGGTCGACTCGACGTCCCCAAGGGTCGTACTGGATCAGCCGCGGCGGGCGCTCCTCGGCGGCGTTTCCGAGCTCGAGGAGGTCGCCGACCGCCCGCGCTCCCATGCGTCGAAGCCGTGGCTCGACTTCGTGCATCAGGTCGTCGGGCAGCGTTCGCTGCAGGAAGGAGCGCAGCAGGTTGTCGCTCTCGTACTGATTGCCGAGCTGCGGTCCGGGCTGGAAGAAGTCGTCCATGGCTGGGACCCTCCGGCTTCAATTGTGCAGCATTCCCGGCTCGACGGCACCTGCTGCCAGACCGGCGCCAGGGCAAGAACGGCCCCCGGCGAACCAGAAGCCGGTCGATGGTACGGGTTGGGCGTGCGGTGCGTCGCTACCTGACGTCGAACGGCAAGCGGCTGACGGCTTCGCAGCGCCGCGGATCGTCGGTCAGACCGGCGCGATGGTTGAGAATGGCCCGCCACGCGATCATGGCGGCGTTGTCGCCGCAAAACGCGGTCGGCACCAGGCGAATCTCGACGCCCTTGGCCTCGCACCACGAGCCGACTTCGCGGCGCAGCAAGCGATTGGCGGCGACACCGCCCGAAACGGCCAGTAGCTCGATCGGCTCCCGGCGATGCAGCCGTTCGAGGCGATCGAATAGCTGGGCAACCGCCGCCGCGCGAAAGCCTGCGAGCAGATCCAGAACTTCCTGGCCGAAGGTCATCTCGCCGTCCTTGTCGTCCGGGCGCGGTGCCGTATCGACGCCTCGCCTCGTGAGGCGGTCAAGCTCGAGCAACGTCTGGCTCTTCAGCCCGGAGTAGGAGAAGAACAGATCGTCGCTCCGAGCCGCGACCGGCAAGGGAAATCGTGCAGCGTCTCCGAGCTCGGCCAAGCGGTCGACGCGCGGTCCCTGCGGGTAGGGCAGACCAAAACGCTTGCCGACCTTGTCGAAGGCCTCCCCGATGGCGTCGTCGCGGGTTTCGGCGAGGGTCGCGATTCGGAGAGCTTCCTCCCCCGGCGCTCCGCGATCCACTCCGAGGAGCAGCGTGTGACCGCCAGAGACCACTAGTCCGGTGAAACGTCGCGGCGGCTCCTCGGCGGTCCCGCCTCCGGTGCGCAAAAAGGGCGAGAACAGGTGCGCTTCCATGTGGTGTAGGCCGTGGAATTCGCGACCCAATCCATAGGCTAGCCCCTTGCCAAGGGAAAGACCAACGAGCAGCGCGCCGACGAGGCCTGGGCCCCGGGTGGCCGCCACTACATCGATCTCCTCGAGCACAACCCCGGCATCGCCGAGCGCTGCGGCGCTCACCTCCGGCCAATTGCGCAAGTGCTCGCGCGAGGCGAGCTCCGGCACCACACCACCGAACGGGCGATGCACGAGCTGGCTCGCCACGATCGACGAGAGAACCCGGCCCGCACCATCGAGAATCGCGCACGCGGTGTCGTCGCAGGAAGTCTCGATGGCCAGCACCAAAGGCGACTGTTTCTCCACTCTTGGAGGCTAAGCTCTGAGCTTGGGGAGCGCAACCCCCTGATACACTTGCGCCGTTCCGCAACAAAGCCCAAAAGCCATGGGAATCCGCTTCGCAATCAACGGTCTCGGTCGCATCGGTCGGGCACTCATCCGGGTGGCCCGCGAGCGCCCGGACCTCGAGCTCGTGGCTGCCAATGACCAGGCCGACCCCGAACAGCTCGCCCGACTGGTCCAACACGACACCATCCACGGTCGCTTCCCGGGTCGGCTCGAGATCGAAGCCGACGGCCTGCGCATCGATGGGCGTCCGCTCAGGATTTTCCGTGGCAGCGTGCCGGCGGAGATTCCCTGGGATCGCATCGAGGGCGGCCCGCCGCAGATCGTCATCGAAGCGACCGGGCGATTCCGCTCGCGAGCCATGGCGGCGGCTCATCTCGCACGCGGAGTGCAGCGCGTGATCGTCTCCGCCACCGCGGACGACGTCGACGCCACATTTTGCGTCGGCATCAATCACCGTGACTACGACCCGCGACGCCATCAAGTGGTGAGCAACGCCTCGTGCACTACCAATTGCCTCGCCGCGAGCATCGCGGTGCCGCTGCGCCGCTTCGGCGTCGACTTTGCGTTGATGAACACCGTGCATTGCTACACCAACAGCCAAAATCTGGTTGACATGCCGCATGCCGACCCGCGCCGCGCCCGCGCCGCCGGAGCCAACATCATTCCGACGACGAGCGACGCCATCAGCTCGATCGGTTTGGTGCTGCCGGAGCTCGAGGGTCGAGTCGAGGGCCTCGCGATGCGCGTGCCCGTGGCGGCGGGGTCGCTGGTGGACTTGACGGTGCAGCTGCAGAACGCCGCCACACTGGAAGAGCTGGCGGCGGCCTACCGCCTCGCCGCGGCGACGGATCTCGCCGGCATTCTCGGAGTCACCGACGAGCCCCTGGTCTCGTCGGATTTCATCGGCGAGCCGCTTTCCGCGGTCGTCGACTTGCCACTGCTGCAGCGCGCCGGCGACCGCCTCGTGCGGATCGTCTCGTGGTACGACAATGAATGGGGCTACACGAATCGTCTGCTCGATCTGGTGAGTCACATGGGAGGGGCTTGATGCGCCGCTTGCTCACTCTGGAAGATCTCGACCTTTCGACGCTCCGCGGGCGGCGAGTGTTCGTGCGCGTGGACTACAACGTGCCGTTCAAGGATGGGCGCGTGCTCGACGTGCAGCGGCTCGAGGAATCGCTGCCGACGCTGCGTGAATTGATCGCCGCCGGAGGGCGGATCCTGCTCGCCTCCCACTGCGGCCGCCCCAAGGGAGAGCCCAATCCGAGGTACAGCCTGCGGCCTGTGGCGGGCACGCTTGCCGAGCTGTTGGGCTCCGCGGTTTCCTTTGCCGAAGACTCCGTCGGCGGGGCTGCCGAACGCGCCGCGGCGGCGCTCTTTGACGGTGGCGTCTGCCTGCTCGAGAATCTGCGCTATCACGCGGGCGAAGAGAAGAACGATCCGGCCTTCGTGGATGCGCTGATGGCGCTCATCGGGCCACGCGGTGTCTACGTCGACGACGCGTTCGGCAGCGCGCATCGCGCGCACGCCTCGGTGGTCGGTGTCGCGGCGCGCAGTGCAAGTAAAGCCGCGGGTCGATTGCTCGTGCGGGAGGTCGTTGCCCTGTCGCGCCTCCTGGACTCGCCGGAGAAGCCCTTCGCCGCGTTGCTCGGCGGCGCCAAGATCGAGGACAAGATCGACACGTTGGAGAACCTGCTCCCGCGATTGGATTGCCTGATGGTCGGCGGAGGGATGGCGAACACGTTTCTCGCGGCCCGAGGCTTGGACCTCAAGGACTCGTTGTTCGAGCGCGACCGGCTCGACCTGGCGCGCGAAATCCTCGTCCGAGCCGCGGCGCAGGGCACTGAGGTCCTGTTGCCCAACGACCTGGTGGTCACCGACGACCTGGGTGCGCCACGACGAATCGAAGTCGTCGCGGTGGACGCCATTCCCGGCGGGATGAAGGCGGTAGACATCGGGCCGGCGACCCGCGAGCGTTTCGCCGCCGCCATCGCCCGAGCCCGAACCCTGTTCTGGAATGGACCGCTCGGCGTGTTCGAGAAGCCGCCCTTCGACGCCGGCACGCGCGCGGCGGCCGATGCCGTCGGTCAATGCGCTGGCTGGACGGTCGCAGGCGGCGGCGAGACCATCGCCGCGGCGCGCCAGGCGGGTGTTCTCGGCCAACTTGGCCATGTCTCCACGGGTGGCGGCGCAGCGCTCGAATTCCTTGCTGGCAAGACTCTCCCCGGCGTGGCGATTCTGGAGCGCGAATGAGCAGCTCGGGAGGACGGCGCCCGCTGATCGCGGCCAACTGGAAGATGCACCTGCTGCGCGCGGACGTCGAGGCGTTCTGCCGTATCCTCGGCGAAGGCCTCGGAACGCCGGTCGCGCAGGTGGTGCTTTTTCCCTCTCACCCCCTGCTTTCCAGCGCCTCGTGGGCGATCGGCGCCCATGCGCCGGGCGTTGCGCTCGGTGGACAGGATCTGCATCCGGAAGACCACGGCGCCTTCACCGGTGATGTTGCCGGACCCCAGCTCCGAGACGCCGGCTGCTCGTGGGTCCTCTGCGGCCATAGTGAGCGACGGCGGGACCATGGCGAGAGCGACGATCTGGTGGGGCGCAAGGTCGCGGCGGCGGAGCGTGCCGGGCTGATTCCCTTGCTTTGCATCGGCGAACGGCGCGAAGAGCGTCACAGCGGCAAGACGTTCTCGGTTCTGGAGCGGCAGCTCGCGGCGGGTCTGGTGTCGCGGCCGTCGCGCTTCGCGATCGCCTACGAGCCCGTCTGGGCCATCGGGACGGGAGAGACCGCCACACCTGAGATCGCCGCCGAAACCCACGTCTTCCTGCGCCGCCGGCTGTCGGCACTCTACGGCGAGCGAATTGCCAGCCAGACGCGGCTGGTCTACGGCGGCTCGGTCACCCCGGTCAATGCGGCCGAGCTCTACCGTTCGGCGGAGGTGGATGGTTTCCTCGTCGGCGGAGCCAGCCTTGACGCCGGCAAGTTCCTTGATATCCTTGGAGTTTCCGGCTCCGCCTGAGCATCGGCGGAGCGAACCCCAGCTAGCGGAGGCCCCGGGCATCGTGATTTATCTGCTGTATTTTCTTCACGTCATCGTTTGCGTGTTCTTGATCCTGGTCGTGCTGGTCCAGCAGGGCAAGGGTGCCGACCTTTCGGTGTTCGGTGGCGGCGGTACCATGACCGCCTTCGGCGCCCGGGGAGCATCGACGCTCCTGCACAAACTCACCGTGGCCTCGTTCGTGATGTTCATCTTCACGGTGTTGACGCTTGCGATCCTGCAGGGCGGCAGCCGCGGCTCCGTCATGAGCGGGTTGAAAGACAAGCCAGCAAGTGCGCCGGTCAGCGTGCCGGCCACCGCTCCGACGAGTGCTCCCGCAGTCGCACCTGTGGCCCCACCCGTGGCCCCGGCTCCTCAGCCGGCTCAGCCGCCGAAGTAGATTGGTTTCAAAAGCAGCGCCGAAGTGGCGGAATTGGTAGACGCGCACGTTTGAGGGGCGTGTGGGGTAACCCGTACGGGTTCGAGTCCCGTCTTCGGCACCATCCCTCCTGAGTTACCGCGGAACCTCGTTTTTGGGGGTTCCGTATTGCTTTTTGGGGCCTGGGGTGCGATTGTTTCCCGCAGCCAAGCATGAACGGTAGCAAGCGCCGCGACCGTCCCTAGTCGCGATGGCGGGTCTCAACAACCCGTTGCACTGGGAGTCGACGCATGACCGAGCAAGGCACTGTGAAGTGGTTCAACAACGCGAAGGGCTACGGCTTCATCTCGCGCGAGAACGGTGCGGATGTCTTCGTGCACCACACGGCGATCCTCGCCGATGGCTTTCGTAGTCTCAACGAGGGTGATCGAGTGAGCTTCGAGGTCGTCGACGGACCCAAGGGCCTGCAGGCTCGCAACGTCGCGCGCATTTCTTGAGCGAGGCGAGGCACCGACCCTCGACCGGCGCCTCGATTCGCTTTCCCGTCGTTTGGCGACCGACTACTGTACGGTCGCCTTCTTGATGACCACCGCCTCGACCGGGACGTCTCCATACGATCCGCGGGTGGCTGTCTGCACCTTGGCGATCTTGTCGACCACGTCCATGCCTGAAACGACCCTGCCGAACACCGCGTATCCCGACCCCGCCGCGCGCGGGTAGTCGAGGTTCGAGTTGTTGACCAAGTTGATGAAGAACTGCGCCGCGGCGCTGTCCGGCGCGTTGGTTCGCGCCATGGCGAGCGTGCCACGGGCATTCGACACGCCATTGTTGGACTCGTTCTTGATCGGCGAGCGGGTTGCCTTCTCCTGCATGTCGGCGGCGAATCCGCCACCCTGGATCATGAAACCTGGGATCACCCGGTGGAAGATGACACCGTCGTAGAACCCAGCCTTCACGTACTGCAGGAAGTTCTCCGCCGAAATCGGCGCCTTCGCGGTGTTGAGCTCGATCTCGATACTTCCGACCGAGGTCTCGAGCAGCACATGGGGGGGCTTCGCAGCCGGAGCCGCGGCGGATGCGTCGGCGGCGCTCATCGGCATGGCCAACGCGGCGAGGAGAAGAAGTACGCTCATCAGGGTCTCCTTGGTAAAGCGGTTGAGGTGGACGACAGATTCAACTAGCGAACAGGGGCCGCAGCCAAAGGTCGCGGCGGCCCAGAGCGCCGGCAGTCCGCGCAGGGGCAGAGCTCGCGCAGGAAATCGAAGCGATAGATGCCGGTCGCGTGGCCATCGGACCACACGATCGAAATCCCATAGTTGCCGACCGGTTCAATCGATCCCGCGGCTACGGGCCCGGGCGGCGCGTGGAAGAGAACCTCTAGATTGTGGTGCCCCTGACACAGGGCACACGGACACCAACCGCGCAGGTAGTCGTAGTCGAACTCGGCCCCGTGGCGATCGCTCCAGGTCAGCCGCAGGGCGTGCGAGGCGGGCAGGCGACGAACCTCCGTGAGAACGACCGAATCCATGTCGGCCGCATGCTACCAAAGCCAATCAAACGGCGAGGGCGCTCTCGACGCGGTTGCGCCCGGCGTTCTTGGCTCGATAGAGCGCTCGGTCGGCGACCGCGAGGAGTGTCGCCGCCGTGATCGGTCCCTCGACGTCCGACAGGGTCGCGAGGCCGATCGAAACCGTCAGTCGGACTTCTGCGCCGTCCTCCATCGAGGTCGAGGTGCTCTCGACCAGGCCCCGAACCTTCTCGGCCACCGCGGTTGCGCCCTCGAGTTGCGTCTCTGGGAGAACGATCAGGAACTCCTCGCCGCCAAAGCGCCCGATCGAGTCCGTGCCCCGCAGTCCGGATACCAGCGCGAGTGAGACTCGCTTCAACAGCGTATCGCCGGCCAGATGCCCGTGGGTGTCGTTCACACGCTTGAAGTGGTCGAGGTCGGCCATGCCCAGAGTGAGCGGCCGTTGGTACCGCAAGGCGCGATGGAGCTCCTTGTCGAGCACCTCGAGGATCGCCTCGCGCCGCAGCAGGCCGGTGAGCTCTTCGTACGTCGCGGACTCGAACAGTCGCGCATTCTCGAACACCGTCGCGGCGTGCTTGGCCACCAGATCCAAGAGCTCGAGCTCGTCGGCCGGTACGTCGCGGCCGGCGCTAGTCTTGCGTTCGCCGAGCAGCAGCACGCCGACCAAGCGGTGGTGGCTGAGCAGGGGCACCGCCAGCACTGCCCTCGCTGCGTTCATGCGTTGCGCCAGCGCCGCGCTCTTCTTCGCCAGCTGTGCGACCGGCAATGCCCGCCGGCTGACCCGGAGCAGATCCATGCCCGGATCCTCGGGCGAGAGCAGGAGCGACAACTCGCCGTCGCTGACCCGGGCCTCGCCGCCAGTCGCCACACTCACCAGGAGCCCGCTCTTGGGATCCGCGAGGAGCACCGACGCGCTCTTGAGCTCGAAGATTTCCGCCAGCCGCTGTGCCAGGTGACGGCCCATGCGCGGCACTTGACCGAGCGCAGGCAGTTCCTCGGCGAGCGAGATCAGACGCTGCCGCAGGGCATGGCGCTCGGGGAAGAATCGTCGTTCGATCATGCGCTGCAGCATGCGGCGCAGGGGTGCGAACAGCAGGCCGAGCAGGAGGGTCGCCGCGGATACGACCCATACCGATCCACGGCCAGCGTCGAGCCACTCGGAGAAGAGCACGCCGCCCGCGCCAACGGTGGTGTAGAAGACGAGCACCAAAAGCCCCGTGAGCAGCGTGTAGACGAGGGTTCGCCGCACCACGGCCTCGAGATTGAACAATCGGTAGCGAAAGATCGCCACGAAGACCGCCACCGGATAGGTGAGCAGGGCCCATGGCTGAAGATTCGAGATCCAGATCGGGAGCTCGACCGCTCGGAGGGTGAAGATCAGACCCGCGGCAACGTACAGAAACCACGGCAGCACGCCGAGCAGCACCAATGCGGCCTGTTGACGGCCGCGAGGCGTCGGTTCACGGATGGCATTGTGCAAGAGGAGCCCGACGACGGACGCCGCCCACACCGGCAAGATGCCGTTGTTGAGCAGATTGAACGCGGTGAGCGACCGCCACGGCCATGGGTTGGGCGTACGAAGCTCCAGGAAGTACGAGAAAATCAGGAAGACCGAAAGCACCAGACCGCAGAAGTAGAAACCGGGAATGATGAAGCGCCGGCGCTCGAGCCACTGTGGCGGCGCAGGAATGACCGACGCAAGATGCAACTCGAGGCCGATCTGCGCGCCGGTCAGTGCGTACATGAAGACATCGACTGCCATCTTGAGCGTCGGATTCCCGATCGGATTTCCGGGTATGGCGAGTTCGACAGTCACCGCAAAGGCAAACAGGAAAAGCAGCCGCGCCCGGGCGTCGGTCATTGCCAGCGGCAGCGCCAGAAGGGACAGCACGAAATACCCGAGGCACACCAACAGGTTGGTGGCGATGTCGCGCCAGGGGAACGGAGCGCCCGGCAAGACCGCGAGCTCCAGCCGATGCCCGGCTCGCAGAACGTCGAACTTCGCGATCCGATCGCGCTCGAACCCAGAGGCCACGAAGTCGTAGTCGTCCTGGTTCTCGAGCCGCTGTCCGTCGACCGCGACCAGCAAGTCGCCCCGCTGCAGGCCGGCGCGTTCGCCCGCCATGTTGGTTTGGACGACGCCGACCCGGATCCCGCCCTGTTCAGGTTGTGAATCGAAGCCGATCCGCCTGCCGGCGCTGCGCGCCGCGTCGTGGATCTGGAAATACAGCAATCCGACGACCAGCAGGCACAGCAGCGCTGCGACCCAGCGTGTGTTCAATCGACCGCGCAAGGCCTCAAATTGTACGCCTGATGCCACGGGACGCGCTCTAGGGCGGATCGCTGGTGCCGGCGGGTGTCCACGGCCCGCAACGAAGCACCCGCCAAGCTGCCCGGGCAGACCCCACCAAGGCCCCGTACTTGGCTACGGCGCCCTCGGCGTAGTGGCTACAGCTGGGGGTGAAGCGGCAGCGCACGCCCAGCTTGGGCATCAGGGGGGAAAGAGTCGCCTGATAGGCATGGATAGACCCCAGCAGGAGCCGCGCCGACCATTGCTTCTCCGGGGCCCGGAAGAGGTCCACGCCAAACAGCAGTGCGATCAGAACCAGGCCGGCTTTCCATTGCCGAATCCGTCGGGCCGGCATCGGCTGAGGCACGGGAGCACTCACCAAGGCAGGCTATCTGTTGCCAGACGCCAGAACCAGACGACGAGCAGCGCCACGCCGTTGCCGGCCAGGGTCAGGTTAACCGCGCGGCGGGTCAAGAGCCATCGACCGCTCAGAGCCCACAATCCCCACACCAGCCAGCCGAGAAAGAGCTCGGCCGCGACCGCGGGCGAGAGCGGGTGCCAATGCCAAGCCGCGGCCAGATCTCCATGCGCCAGGGCGGCGAACGCGCGTGTCATGCCGCACCCCGGGCACGGGAGCCCGACGAAGCGGCGGACGAAACAGAGGGACGACTTGCCGTCCTCGGCCAGGGGGTAAATACGAAGAGCCAGCGCGGCGAGGAGAGCTGTCAACCCCGCGCTGGCCCAGGCGATACGCGGCATGCGCCGCAAGGACTCAGAACCTCACAGCGAATGTGCGCCGCGCAAGATGCCGGAGAGCACGGCCATGCCGCCGAAGAACATCCACACGCAGGACAGGCCGAGCAGCACTGTCCCGACAATGCCGAGAATCATTCCCGCCTTGGCCATGCCCTCGTTGCTCGCCGCGACGTTTCCGGCGCGAATCGCATCGAGCTCCTGCTTGCCGATCCACCAGGCGAAGGGGCCGCACAGCTGGCAGCAAAGAATTCCGATGATGCCCAGCACCAGCGCGGTGGTGGATCGACTGCTCGTCGCCTGCGGTGCGGCTCCGGACGTGGGCATATTCATGGTTCTTGCTCCTCAGAAGCGATCGGCGAACTGGCTGACCCCCGGGACGAGGAATCGCTGGCCGTTGACGCCCTTGACGATGCAAAGAATGTGGACGATCAAGATCCCCAGGGAGATGATCGGCCAGAGGAAGAGCCCGATGCAGCCGAATCCATGAGTGATGAAACCGAGCAGGGTCATGACGATGCTCAGGGCGATGAAGAGCGCAATCTCAGCCACCATCAAGACCAGGCCGTGCTTGGCGTGCCACTGAACCTCTTTGTCGTCCTTTTCGATCAAGAACGGAATCAGGGCGAGCAGCCCCAAGTACGAAAGAATGATCATGACGGTGCGGTTCTGGGACACCGTACCCCCGGCAGGCGGGGGAACCATCGGCTGGCTCATCGCGGTAATCTCCTTGTAGGCAAACGTGCGGGACGGGACCGAGTGTATACAAGGGCCAAGGGCGCTACAAGCGCCGCAGGGCGGGAGGCCGACAAGGGGGAGGCGGACATGGGGAAGCTGCGCAAGCTGAGGCACGAGGCGCACAAGCTGGCTCGCCAGTATCGGGTCGACAAACCCTCCAGTTTCCGTCTCAAGCAGATCGACCCGGGGGACACGGCGGGCCTCGAGGAGGGCGACAAGGCTAGCGAGAAACAAGACCGCGAGGATGACCTTCGCGCCATGTCGCGCCTGCAGGACATCCTCTACGCGCAGGACCGCTGGGCTCTACTCTTGATCTTCCAAGCCATGGACGCCGCCGGCAAGGACAGCGCGATCAAGCACGTGATGTCGGGCGTGAATCCTCAGGGTTGCCAGGTCACGTCATTCAAGGTGCCCTCGGCCGAAGAGCTCGATCACGACTACCTATGGCGGTGCAGCAAACAGCTGCCGGAGCGCGGCCGCATCGGCATCTTCAACCGCTCCTACTACGAAGAGGTGCTGGTGGTGCGGGTGCACCCGGAGCTCCTCGCCAAGCAGAAACTGCCGCCCGAGTTGGTGACCAAGGACATCTGGAAGCGCCGCTTCCGCGACATCCGCGCTTGGGAAAGACATCTGAGCGGGAGTGGAGTGGTGATCCGCAAGTTCTTCCTCCACGTCTCACTCGAGGAGCAGAAGCGCCGCTTTCTCGAGCGCATCGAGAATCCCGCCAAGAACTGGAAGTTCTCGGCCCAGGACGCCGGCGAGCGCGCGCTCTGGAAGCAGTACATGGCGGCCTATGAGGAGATGATCCGCGAAACCTCGACCGAGGAGTCGCCCTGGTTCGCGGTCCCTGCGGACAACAAGTGGTTCACCCGCAAGGTGGTGGCCGCCGCGGTCATCGACGCGATGGCGTCCCTCGATCTTTGTTATCCGGAGCTCAGCAAGGTCCAGCTGGCGGAGCTCGCCAAGGCCAAGCGCGAGCTCCTCGGCTGACTGAGCGGGAGAGAGCGGCTACCAGGACAGATCTAGGCTTCCGAGCGCCCGGCGACCCATCAGGTCGCCGCCGAAGGTCTCCCAGTGTCGCTTGTCGAACAGGTTCGCCACGTCGACGCTCAACCCGATGTGGCGGCCCAGATGCACCCGCCCGTGCAGGTCCGCCGTCGAATAGGAGGGCACTTCGCCGGCGAAGGGCCCTGAGACCCACCGGAAACTGCCTACCCACCGGTAACCCACGCCAACATCGAAACGCGATCCGGCGTACGCGACCGAGGCTCCGGCGCGGCTGGACGGGGCGTTGAGGCTGAGCAGGCCGTCAAGGCCGGGGGCGCCCTCCTTGACCTTGAGATCGAGCCAGGAGTACTGGCCATCCACAGACCATCCCGTCGCGGGCCGCCAGCGAACTCCGAGGTCGGCGCCCTGGATGTCGACCGCTCCAAAATTCGTGTACGACGTGAGCGCCACGATCGGCGTCCCGTCGAACCCGGTGGTGAGGAACGGGAAGTACGCGCCGAGCGTGGCCTGCAACGCGTTCAACAAGTCCTGACGCGGATGGAGGAACGCGCCGCCGGAATTTGCCGGCAACGCGCTCGGCGGCGTGTATTGGGGCAGGGCGGCATTGAAGCGCCCGAGTGCCGTCCCGAACGCCGGAACCAGGTCGGTGATCAGGTCTTCGTGGCGCGCATAGTGATAGCCGAACGAGACGAACACGTCGGCGCCGAACGATCCTTGATATGAGGCCTCGAGGCCCTTGACCGTCTCGACCTTGAGGTCGCGATTCCCCATCGCAACGATGCGCGTGTCGGGCGTCGGGTCCAGAGTCAGGTCTTCACCGGGCTTGGAATCAAGATCGAAACCGCACGGCACACCCTGCAAGCTACAGATCTGCTCCAGGGTTGCAAGTTGCACGGGCGCGGCGATGTCGTGCACCAGATAGCGCTGCTCCTCGGTCGGCGCTTGGAACCCGCGACCGATCGAGACCCGCAGGATCTGCGTCGGCTGCACCGCGAACACCAGTCCGAGACGGGGCGAGACCTGCGACGAGAACAAGTCGCTCTTGTCGTAGCGGGCGCCGCCGAACACACGCAGCCGATCGCTGATGTCGTAGGCGAGCTGCGCATACTCGCCATACGCATTGGTCTTCACCGCTCGCACCAGCAAGGTCTCGCGATTGAGCGGCTGGATCAGCGTCGGCCGGAGGATTCCCGACTTGTCGTTGCTGTTGAGTTGGGTGTCCTCGTGCGACAGTCCCCCGAGCAGATGCAGCCGATCCGACAGGAAGTCCCAGCGGGTGCGGATCTCGGCGGTAAAGTTTCGCCCGCCGATGAACAGGTTGTCGCCGGTCGCCAGATCGATTTGCTGATCCGCCGAGCGGTTGTTGTAGGCGCCCGCAAGCTCCCAGTGCTGCACCGTGTAGGCGGCGCGCGCCCACTTGTGGGTGAGATCGAGAAGCTGCAGCCGGCCGAGGTCGGTGGTGAGGACGGGCCCCTTCGCATCGGCGTAGCCGCCTTGGATATCGAAGAGTCCGCCGTTCGAGAAGTCGTGGTCGACGCGCACAGCGGCGTGGGTCAGGCGGTCGTCGTCGCGGCGTTCAAGCGCCACGCTCTCCTGCGGCAGGCAGTCGGTTTGACCGGCCACCGTGCAAGGCACCGAGTACTCCGCATGGCCGTTCCGGGATTCGGCGAAGTCACCGCTCTTGCTCGCTCCGCCGAGAACCTTGACCGCCCACCCCGCCCCCAGAGTTTGCCCCCAAGCGACCTCGGCGTTCTGCGATGAAACGTCTCCGCCGCCGATTCGAAGGTCGAGGCCCAGACGCTCGCCGGGTCGCTTGGTGACCAGATCCAGGATTCCGCCGGTCGAGTTCGGGCCGTAGGTTGCGCCGGCGTTCCCAGCCGCGAGCTCCACCTGACTGAGATCGCCCGGCGCCGGCGAGACAACCGACCAGTCCTGGCCGCCGAAGAACGGCGTCGAGGGGTCGCGGCCGTCAATTCGGACGGCCAGGCGTTGCGCTGGGGAATGATTGAGGCCACCGGCATTGAACGCAAAGTCGAACAAGCCCGACTGCGCCGAGTCGGCGCCCGGCAGAGCGCCCAGCTGGCGAGGCAGCTGCCCGAAGGCGATCGTGTCGTCCGCCTCGTCGGCGCCGAAAACGTTCACGTTGGCGCTCGCGCTCAGCCGGCGCTCAGGCCAGGCCGCGGGCGCCGAGACGACTTGCTGGAGCTCGGGAAGCAATTCCCAGTCGACGACATGGTCGAGACGGGTGACCAGGGCCGGCTTCACCACCACATCGCTGGCCGAGTCGTGTTCACCCCCGGCCACGAAATCGAGGGTGTATTTCCCGGGCGGTAAATCGATTCCGAATGCGCCCCGGCTGTCGGTCAGGGTCGAAGCCGAGATCGCGGATACCGAGATCCTGACGCCTCCGAGCGCCGTTCCATTCGGGCGCGTCACGCGCCCCTCGACCCGGCCATCCTGGGCCCATGCTGGGCCAACGACGATCGTGCCGAGTGTCATGAGAATCACCGTCGCGCCAAGTCCCCTCGTCATCACGTCTCTCCCGCATGTTGGGGGTCACTCGCCGGAAGTCGCGGCGGTGGGAAAATCAAGACTCCGTAGGCTGTACTCGCGCGTTTGTAACAGCCGCACTCGAGCAAGTCAAGAATCGCCCGATTCGAGCGCGGACTTCGCGGCCCTGGGCGTAGTTGCGTTAGAATCCCCGCATCCCATATGCCAGTTCCCTTGGATCAGATCGACAGCTCCGTCATCGACGAGTTGATGGCTCTGAAGGGCGAACGCCAGCTGCTCGTCGAACGCCTCGCCCGCATGGCGAGCGAGCGCGAAAAGGTGACACCGACGGTCTTCGCCCGCGTCCAGGGGGACTACGAGGCGCGCCGGCTCAGTCTCGAGAAAAAGGCCGCTCCGCTCAAGGCCCAGGCGCGGCGTGAGCACGCCAAGTTGCGCGCGCATCGCGACCGCGTGAGCAAGGCCCGCGAGGCCGCGCTGCTCGATCGCGAGGAGTTGATCTTCCGCCACGGTCTCGGCGAGTTCGAAGACGAAGTGTTTCGACAGAGCGGAAACGCGCTCGACGGCCTGATCTCAGGACACGATGCCGATCTCGCCGAGATCTCGGTGGTCAACGAGCGCTTCCTCGCCGCATTCGACTCCGAGGCCGAGCTGTCCCTGCCGGTCGAGGAACCCACTCCCCCGGTCGTCGTAGCGCCACCCGTTGCGGCACCGCCGGCACCCGCAGTGGCTCCGGTTCCAGTCGTGCCTGCAGTTGCCCCCGAGGCACCCGCAGAGGGGTCGGTCTCCGACGCACTTCCGGCGCGGGTGGTCGTCACCGCGCCCTTCGATGTCGTGCCGCCCCCCACCCTGCCCAAGGAGGGCGAGACCATGATCCTGAGCGCGGCCTCTACGGCCACGACGGCTCCTGGCCGCTTGGTGCCGAGCAATCCTGAGGATGGTTTCGAAGAGGTGGTCCTGCTCGAGATGACCACCATCGGCCGCACACCGCAGAACACCCTCCGCGTGCCGCAGAGCGCGGTCTCTCGCCGTCACGCCGAGATCGCCAAGACCCCGCAGGGTTACATGCTGCGCGACCTCGGCTCGGAGAACGGCACGTTCGTCAACGGCGAACGCGCGCAGATGCATCTGCTGGTCGAAGGCGATCGCGTGCAGGTCGGCACCGCGCGCTTCGTCTATCAGGGCCGGTAGCTAGCTCCTCGGTTCGCTCAAACAAACCCGCAACTCCGACGCGAATTGCGCGCGGTCCCGGATCGCCGCCTCGTCCGCCAGTTCCTCTAGCGCTCCGTCGGCGAGGGCGAGCAGCAACGCGGTGCGTTCGAGCGGATCGCCGAAGTCGCGGCCGCTGTCCGTGGCCACCCGCGCGAGATTGTGGCTCGCTCGAACGGCCAGATGCGCAAGCACGGCCACCGCCTCCGTGCTGAGCGGCGGCTCGCCAACGTACAGCCGCAACCGGGCGTCTGTTCGGATTTGGGCGTTGTGATCGGTGCCCAGGAAACGTAGGGCCAGCTCCGGGCTGTACGCACTATCCGCGGCCAAGAGTCCCGCGAGGTCCGCCAGCAGCTCGTCGAGGAGGTTACTCCTAATCTGTCCGTAGAGCCGCAACGTCAGGTAGTGGAACGCTTCGTGCTCGCGGCGTATACGCAGTGAACGGACCCGCCACGCGTCGGCGGGCAGACCAAGCTCTTGCGCCGGCACGTTGCTGTAGGGGCCGCTGCTGAGCAGCAGTAAGCGATCCTGGTAGAGCTCCTTGTGCGCCGCGAGGCGCTGAAATTCCTCGCTCCAGGCAGCCTCGCCATCCCTCGAATCGTTGCCTTCACCGCGTTGCTGCTGCCAGCGTTCGCGGTGGAGAGCAACCCGATGCCAGTTGGTCAGGCCCTTCACCAGGCAGGCGCCCATCGAGGGCGGAACATCGATCGGTTCGTTGCGGCCCGCCAAGGCGCGGACCAAGGTCACGAAGTCCTCGCGGGCTCGCGTGACCAGAACAGGTATCGGCCCGGCAATGCTGCCCTCGATCGTGAGTTGGATGCCGTCAGCATCGGCGAACACGAGGCCAAGGCCATTGTCCGGCGGGATCTCGCCACGGCGCGTGGCGGCGCGATAGTCCCCGTACTGGCTGATGCCGGCTTCGACCGGAAAGCGCAACTGCACCAGACGCCGCCGGAGAGTTTCCACGACTCCGGCGCTGCGAGCCTCTTCGGCATAGGTACGCCAAGCGTCGAGCTGCGCCTCGACGCCGAGCGGCAAAGACTGCTCGACATCCTGTCTGCGGCCTTGGTACGGGTTTTCGGTATAGGCCAGAAGCTCCGGGAGCAGGCTCCCGGCTGCGCCGAGCGAGCGCAGGATTCGCGCTCGATCCTCCACGCTCATCGGCGCCAGGGTCACGCGAGCTGCCGGAGCGCCAACTGCGCGAAGGCGCCGTTCTTGTCCATCAACTGCTGGTAGGTGCCCGACTCCTTCATCGCGCCGTCCTCGAGGTAGTAGATGCAGTCGGCGTTTTCGATCGTGGACAGACGGTGCGCGATCACCACGCGGGTCGCGAGGAGCTTGTTCATGCTCTCGGTGACGACGGCTTGCGAGCGGTTGTCGAGCGCGCTGGTGGCCTCGTCGAGAAAGATGATTTTGGGCTGGTTGACGATCGCGCGGGCAATCATGAGGCGCTGTTTCTGGCCGCCGGAAAAGCCGCCGCCGCCCTCGCTGACATAAGTGTGCATCCCCATCGGCAGCGCCTTGATGTCGTCCGCGAGGCTGGCGCGCTGGGCGGCGTCCCAGGCGTCTTGCACGGTCCGCGAGCTCGCGCCGACGATGTTGCGATAGATGTCGGTCGGCAGCACCCGGCTGTCCTGCAGCACCACACCCAATTGGCGGCGCAGCATGCGGACGTCAAGGGTCGAGATGTCCTGCCCGTCGTAGAGCACGGAACCGCGCTCCGGTCGCTCGAAGCCGAGCAGGATGCGGAGCAGCGTCGACTTCCCCGAGCCCGAGCCGCCCACCAGAGCCACGAACTGACCGGCCGGAATCTTCAGCGACACGTCCTTCAGAATCCAAGGACCGTCTTCGGAATAGCGAAAGTGCACGTGCGAGACCTCGATCTCGCCCTTGAGCTTGCCTGGGTACGCCTTCGTTGCATCGACTTCGGGCAGCGTCTCGAGGATCGGCTTCAGCCGTTCCCAGACCGGAACCACCCGCAGCAGGCTGAGCGAGGCGTCGCCCAGCGCCTGCATGGCACCAAGGAAGGTTCCATACGCGGCGCTGAACGCCAGGAAGTCGCCGGTCGAGAGGTGGAAGGCCTCGGCGCCCTTGCCGGCGCTCGCTTCCTGGAGGGACACCATGGTCAGAAAGATCGCCATGGACGAGAAAATCGGGAAGCCGGAGTTAAACACCGCCATCATGTTTTTGATGCGGCCGGTGCGAAAGGTGACCCGGCGCTGCTCGGCGAACTCGGTGGCCCAGACGCGGAAGGCGTGGTTCTCGGTGCCCGAAACGCGAATCTTGGCGACTCCGGAAATCAGCTGCAGGACCAAGCCCGAGATGCGGCCTCGCCGGCGCGCTTCGTCGCGCTGGAACCGCAGCTGCACGAGGTTCGCCGCCGTGGTGGCCGAGACATAGGCGACCGTGAGGCCAATCGCCACCGCCGCGAGCTTGAAGCTGTACGTCATCATCTGGCCAACGTTGAAAATCGACGAGAGCGAGCCGAGAATCGCTGCCACACCAGCCCCGGCGATGATGCTGCGGATTTGATCGACGCCGCCGGCACGATCGGCGAGATCGCCCGAGGCGTATTTGCGGAAGAACGTCGAAGGCAGCTCGAGGAGCCGGTCCCAGACTGCTGCCTGCACGGAGTAGTCCATCTTGCCCTGCACGCGCAGCATCGCGATGCTCTGCGTGATCTTGAATGCCGACTGCGTGAGCGCCACGAGGAAGAGTCCCATGGCGAACTGCACGAGCAAACCGCGTTCCGCCTGCGGAATCGCGGTGTCGAAAACCTTGCCGGTGATCATCGGCGGCAAAGTTCCCAGCAGGCCAAGCCCGATGCCCATGAGCGCCACCTGGCGAAACTCGGGGGCGAGCCCGTGGAGGCCAAAGCGCACCATGTCCTTGACCGTCACCACGCCGTCGCCGAAGCCGCGGTAGAACGTGTAGGCGAAGGGCTCGAGCGTCGAGGCGACTTGGGCATCGATCGGTTGCCGCCGGCCGCTCGCCGGGTCGACCAGCTCGTAGCTTCGATTGCTCGTCGGGAGCAAGGCAACCGGGGCCTTGGTCGCCTCGATCTGGCCAAGCAGCGGCCCGGAGTCGAACGCCCACCAGGTGCCCGTCAGCGCCACCCGGCGGCTGCGCAAGCGCGAGGCGGTGCAGATCGCCCCGACGCTGTCCTCGAAGGTTCGGCGCTCCTTGCTCTCGGGGTGACTGCGGAACTCGACCCCGAGGCTCTTGCCCAACAGCATGCAGGCCCGCAACACCGGTTCGAGATCGGTGGTGCCGGGCATCTGCACCTTCCAGATGCCGGTGCCGCCGAGCACCGAGCCGATCGCGCCGTAGGCCGCTTCCTTCGCCGCCTCGACCTGTTGCTCCTTGCCACGCAGACGGTTGAACTCATCGACCGTGGCGAGCTTCTTGTTGATGAACTCGCACTCGCAGAGCACCCGATGGAAGGCGTCGAGCCCGGCCCACAGGCGTGGATCCGAAACCGCCTCGCTGGTCGACTTGGGCTTGAGCGTCAGACGCTCGCCGCCGGCAAGCAACTCGAGCCAGCTGCCGGGTGCGAGCGGAAAGAGTACGCCTTCGACCTCCCACGACAGGCTTGCCATGTCATCGAACAACAAGCGCGCAGCCGGCATATCGAGCCAACAGATTGCCCGCTCGGCGACCGCGCGTTGCTTGGGCATCAGCTCGCTCGAAGCGCCCGGGGCGAGCGCCAACTCGCCGCCCGGCAACGGGGGGAAGTCCTTGGTCAGGCGACGCGACAGGCCTTCGACCCACTTGGCGACGAGGATCGCCAGTCGTTCGCGATGGGCTGCGACGGCGGTCAAGGCCACTAGGCGGTCGATGGTGAATCGACGGAGCTCCGAACCCGCCTTGCCGACGGCGAGAAATCCAGAACCCATGCCGAAACGGTCGGTGTCCATGCCGAAGCCCGCCTGGCCGGTTTCCAGGGTCAGGAAATGCGTGCGGGTGCCGCTCGGCTGCCCGGCCTCGACCGCGACCGTGAAGATCTCGAGCTTGCCCGAGACGACCAGCCACATAGACTCGGGATCGTTCAGGATCAACGGCTTGTTGGCCGCGATCACGACCTTCTCGCCGAGCTCCTCGAGTGCCTGAGCGCGCTCGAATTGCCGGGCGATCTCGGCGATGTCGGACGATCTCACCGTGCGCTCGAAAAGTGGCGTTTCAGGCTCGGCTTGCACTACCGCAGATTGCGCGGCCACCACCTCGAACATCGTCGCGCCGAGACTGAAGCGCTCCCCCGGCACCAGGTTCCGTTCGCCGGCAATTCGTTGGCCGTCGACCAGCACGCCGTTGGCGCTGCCGTTGTCCACCAGCCGAACTCCGGATGCCGTCGCCTCGAGCCTCGCGTGACGTCGGGAAACACCCGGGTCCGGGATCACCAGATCGCAGTCGGCGCCGCGCCCGACCCAGAGCGGCGCGGTGGCGAGGAGGATCTCGCGATTCGCCGGCCCGCCGGGCACCGTCTCGAGGACCCGCACCGCGAAGGTCACGGTGGCGTCAGTGGGTCTTGATGAGGCGGGCATAGGGGCCGTCGGCGTCCTTCATTTCGTCGTGCGTGCCGCGCTGCACGATCTTGCCGCGCTCCATGACCACGATTTCGTCGCAGTCGCGGATGGTCGACAGACGGTGGGCGATGACGATGCAGGTGCAGCCGCGGCGGCGCAGGCTGTCGTCGATGATCGCCTCGGTCGCCGGGTCGAGCGCGCTGGTCGCTTCGTCCAGGATCAGTACCGTGGGATTAAAGACCATCGAGCGCGCGATCTCCAGCCGTTGACGCTGTCCGCCGCTGAAATTCGAGCCGCCCTCCTGCACCAGCGACTGATAGCCGCCGTCACGGCTCTCGATGGCTTCGGCGATCGCGGCATCGCGGCTGGCGACCGTCAAGCTCGCGGCTGGGATGGTCGAATCCCACATCGTGATGTTGTCCTTGATCGTCCCACCGAAGAGGAAGACCTCTTGATCAACCATGCCGATCGAGTTGGACAAGAGGCTACGGGGCAGCTTGTCGCGCGGCGCGCCGTCGAAGAGTACCGATCCCGACCAGGGTTCGTAGAGTCCGGCGACCAGCCGGGAGACCGTCGACTTGCCGCTACCCGACGCGCCCACCAGAGCCACGCGCTGCCCAGGTTCGATGGTCAGCGAGAACCCCTCGATCAGCGGCGGTTCGAGTGGGCTATAGCCGAAGGTGATGTCTTTGAGCTCGACCCTTCCCTGCAGCTTCAGCCGCTGGTCGCGTTGTTCTTCTTTCCCGGTGTCCTTGCGGTACTGCTTGTCTTGCGGATTCCGCAGCACGTCGTCGAGGCGATTCATGTCGGCCTCGAGCTCTTGCAGGCTCGAACCGAAATTGACGAAGGAGTTGAGCGGCCGGGTAAAATTGCCGGATAGAGATTGGTAGGCGACGAGCAAACCTACAGTGAGCTCGCCGTTCATCACCTTCCAGCCGCCCATCAGCAGAACCGCCGCGGTCACCAAAGTGTTGACCAGGGTTGGCACGACTGCGGTCGTTTCGGAAAGCTGCCGCAGGCTCTGCTCCGAGCGGAGCGCCTTGGCTTGGTACCCCGCCCAGCGAGCGAAGAATTCGTCCTCCCCGCCGGTCGCCTTGAGGGTCTCCATCATGCTGAGACCGTTCATCGACGTGCCCATCGCCTTGCCCTTGTCCTGGCCGAGGCGGCGGCTGGCGTCGGTCCGTACGCGCGACACCAGCTTCACCGCGCCCACGTTCAGCAGGGCTAGCCCGATCACCGTCAAGGTCAGCGCCACGTCGTAGCGGAACATCAAGATGGCGTAAAACACCACCAGGACGCAATCGATCACCGTGGTCGCGAGCTGCCCCGAGATCAGCGCCGCGACACGATCGTTGATCTGCACGCGGGAACCGATCTCACCCGCGAAGCGTTGGGCGAAGTACGCAACCGGCAAGCGCAGGATGTGGTTGAAGAATTGGCTCGAGGTGCGCAACGCGAGCTTGGTTTCCAGTCGGAGCAGGTAGTACTGCTGCAGCCAGGTGAGAATCATCTGGGCCGCGGCGGTGAGCAGCATCCCCATCACCAGGGGCTTCACGATTCCGGAACGACCGGAAACCAGGAACTCATCGACGAAGACGCGAGAGAACGTCGGCACCACCAAGCCGGGAATGACCAGGAACAGTCCGCAGAGCATGGCGAAGACCAAGGCCTGACGTGAGCCGTCCAAACGGCGCTTGAGCGCGTTGAACATGCTCGGCTTCTCGCCGCCGGGCTTGAACTCGGGGCTCTTCTCGAAGGTCAGGACGACGCCGGAGAACGAGGCGTCGATCTCGTCCATGCCCACCACGCGCGGCCCTTGCGCGGGGTCGCTGAGGTACGCCTTGCCCTTCTTGAACCCTTCCAACACCAGGAAGTGGTTGGCGTTCCAGAACAGGATGACGGGGAAGGTGAGTTTGTAGAGATCCTCGAGCTCGTATTTGAAGCCCTTGGCGGTGAGCCCGTACTTGCGCGCCGCTTTGAGAACGTTGTTCGCCTTGCTGCCGTCGCGCGAGACGCCGCACTCGGCGCGCAGCTCCTCGAGCGGCACGACGCGGCCGTAGTAGCTAAGGACGATGGCGAGCGCGGCGGCGCCGCATTCCACCGCCTCCATCTGCAACACGGTTGGCGTGCGGACGCGACGGTCGGGCGGCGGAGCCGTGCTCTTGGGCGGCTCCGCTGAGGGTGGGACGGGGGTCACTTCCGCCATCTACGTCGCGCCCACCGCCTGCTTGATCATCGGGATGACGTAGGAGATGGGCTTGCGGCGCTCAACGATGATTTGCACCGTGCAGAACGTGCCGCTGCCAATGCGAATCGGCGGTCCCAGCGAGGAGGTCCATTTGAACCCGCTCGGGCTCTTGGGATCGAGCGTCGGCGCGACCACGACTTGGAACGGCGAGGTCTCGGCGAACTTCTGCGCCAGCTGTTCGTTGTTGAGCGTCCGCTTGAGCTCTTCGGGCGTGGTGGCGAAATCAGACACCGATTGAATGCTTCCGACCATGAAGCCGAACTCCTCGGACTTCACGTTCGAGGGCGAGATGCGCGCTTCCATGCCGGGAGTGACCTTCTTGCCTTCAGCGAGCGGGATGAAGCCGATGAAGCTCACTGGCGCCTCGGCCGCTTCCAGACTGACGAGCTTGTCGCCGGCACGGAGTTGTTGCCCGGGGCCCGCGAGAATCGCGACAACGCGGCCGGCGAAGGCGGTCTTCACCAGTGAGTCCGTGGCCAACTTGGTCTCGAGCGCCTTGAGATCGAGGCGTTTGTCCTCGACCCGCGAGCCGCGGTCGCCACTCCCCATCTGGCTTTGCAGCAGGCTCGACTGGATGCCTGAGATCTGTTGGTCGATCGAGAGCAGACTCTGCTGGGTCGCCAGCCCCTTGTCGACCATCTGCTTCTTGAGCTCGCGCTGGTGCTGCAGCCGGCCGACCTGGGCTCGCAGGTTACCCTGCAGCTGCGACATGTCGCCGCCCTGCGAAGTCTCGAGCGACTGCATCTCGGCCAACTGGGCACGCGCGGTGACGATCTGGTTTTCGACGTCGGGCAGGCTCAGGCGCGCGATGATCTGACCCGCCGAGACCACATCGCCCTTGCCAACCTCGAGCTTCGCCAGAGTACCGCCCGAGGCGACCTCGACTGCGTGCACGCTCTCGCCGCGCAGGAGAATCCCCTGGCCGTCGACCCGCACCGAGAGCGAGCCTACGAAGCCCCAGATGACGACGCCGACGATCAACGCACCTACCGACAGCAGAGCCACCCAGCCCATCGGCGAGGTGACCCGCATCAAGGTGTCGAGCTGCTCGGGGGACGAGAGACGCTCGATCGCGGCCTTACGAAGCAGCTGCTCTTGCGCCATATCCGATTCTCCCGCGACCTGGTGGCCCCGAACGCCCGGGCCCGGCGGTCACTTTACCGGAGCGGCGCTCCCAGGGGAGCGAGTTGGAAGCCGTGGCTCTCTCCCGTTCCCGGTGCGGCGAGCAGCAGCGCATTGGCCTCGAAGCGCAGTTGCGCGAGGAGGGACAAGTGACTACGGCTCGCCTCGACGAGCGCCAAGCGCGCCGAGGTGACCTGGTCTTCGGTGGTCAATGTGTCGATGATCGAGAGCTCGCCGCCCTTGAAGCGCTCGACGCTCGAGGCGAACGTCTCGTCCGCATATCCCGCCGCGGCGCGCGCGGCCGCGACCGCGAGGCGCGAACGCTCGAGCGCCGCCATGGTCTGGAGCACCCGCGATCGAATGGTGCGACCGAGGTCGACGCGGGAGATCTCGGAGCGCGCGAATTGCGCGTCGGCCTGCACCATGCGGCCGTACGCGGCGTTGTTCCCGAAGGGCAGGGCAAAACGCAGTGTCAGGCCGTAGCTCGGGCCGGCGATGACGCCGCTCATCGCGCGATTGAAGCCGCGCGTGTCGTACCAGCGATCGCTGAAGCTTTCGTGCAGGCCGTTGTACGAGGCGTTGAGCGACAGGTCCACCTGGCGCTTGAGATCGGCCCGCGACGCCGCCAGCAGGATCTGGTTCGACTCCGACAGCTTGGTCGCCGCCTGCAGGTCGAACCGCGATGCCAGCGCGCTGCTGACCACGGCATCGGGTTCCACTCCCGCGGCCGGCTCCTGGGCCAGCAAATCGGCCAACGATTGCGCTGCCAGCGGGGTCTCCGCAAGTGCCACCGGCGGCGCGCCCATGGCTCGCTGCAGTGCGAGGCGCGCGACTTCGAGCTTCTGGCGCGCGTCGGCGAGCCCGGCCTGAGCCTGGGCGAGCCGGCCAGCGCCCCGCGTGACCTCGATGGCGGCCACTTGGTCGGCTCGCTGCAACTCTCGGGTGCCCTGATCGATTCTCTGCAGGGAATCTACCGAGGTCTCGAGCAGCTCCAGGCGCTCTTCGGCCGCGGCGACTTCAAGGTAGGCCTGCACGGTCGCCAGCGCCTGCTCGGAGGCCGTCTGATCGATCAGGTGCTCGGCCGCCTCGGCCGCCGCCTTGGCGGCCTTCTCCGGGGCATCCGCCGAAACCCGGCCGCGGCCCTTACCGAGCGGCAGGTCCAAGGTCAGCCCGAGGGTCGCGGTGTGGACATTGGGATTCAGGGTATCGCCGAACACCGGGTCGAGCGGTTTGCCCGCGAAGTTGTCCTCGCTGCTCTGCAGCGAAAGCATCGCGGTGAGCGCGATCCCGGCGCGATGGCGCCATTGGTAGGAGAAATCGGTTGAGAAGGAGATCGTCTCCTCATCGATCGGGACCGAACCCAGCCAGCCGCGCTGCACCCGCAACGAGTCGGCAGCGATGTGCAACTGTCGCGAAAGAAAGCGGATCAGGTCGGAGAACGCCGCCAACGTTTCCTGGGTATCGAGCGAGATGCTGACCCCGTTCTTCTGCAACAGATTGAAGAGCTCCAACCGGCGAAGGGCGGAGATCCCGATCGAGGAGAATCCGAGGTCCTGATCGTCGAGGACGAATCCGATCACCTGCTCGTTGCTGTCGAAACAGATGAACGCGGGGGGCTTCCCCGCGCCGACCTCGACCCGGATGACGGTAGTCGCCAGGCGGCAGTCGGAGAACAACAGGCTGGCATCCGTCGGCTTGGCTTGCACGATGGCGATTGCGGCCTGGTCGAGCTTCTCTGCCGGGAGCTCGAAGCGCAGACGGCGGTTGACTTCCACCTGCAACTGAGTCGGCGTCAGGCTCAAACGCTGATAACTCAACCGCGGCAACGCCGACAAGACACCATCGAAAGCACCTCTGGCGGAGCGCTCGGCGCCGCGGCGTTCGGCCAGAACCGCCTCGGCTTGATGCAGATCCGGTGAATCACGAAGGGTCTGATCGACCGCGGCAGCGAGGGCCAATCGGGGGCCATCGAGCCGCACGGGCGGGGCGATCTCCGGCTGAGCCTGCCCGAAAAGGGCGGGCTGTGCGGCGAGGCTTGCGAGCAGGATCAAAACGGGAGCCGCTACGCGCATTAGCGGGTTCCCCCTCCGGGGGCCGCGGCCTGCGCCGTCGGCAGCGTCGTCAGATCCTCGGGCGAGACTTGCGTGTTGCCGTCCGCCACCTCGTGCACCATGGTCCCGGTCTGGAAGCGCAGCTGCGCGAGAAGCACCGCCACTTGCTGGCGAGCGCTAATCAGATCGAGCAGCGCCGAGGTGCGCTGCTGCTCGCTCAAAATGGTGTCGACCAGCGTCGACTCGCCCGCCTTCAGCTTCTCGACTTCGCCGTCGA